>JAUXTU010000085.1 GCA_030679145.1 Bacteroidota bacterium
TGATCTTTCCGACTTTTGTATCTTTAATCCCATTTTCAATCTTCGCTTTGTCGCCTACTATAATAATCGCAAGATCATCCGTATCAACATATTTTTTTGCAACACGCCGGACATCTTCCTTCTTTACTGCAAGAACTTTTCCAATAAAGTCATTGAAATAACTTTCGGGAAGATTATATTGAATCATTTCTGCAAGCTGACCAGCAATTGAGGCCACACTGCTGAAATTGTCAGGATAACCAAGCGCAATATAATTTTTCGCTTTGTCCAATTCTTCATCAGTGATCGGCTTTGAAATGCCATTCAGTTCCTTTATAAATTCATTCAATGCTTTATCAGTCGCATCTGTTTGAACGTCGGAAGATGCGGTAAACGGTCCCGCGCTTGGGCGAAATGAAAATCCGGAACCTGCACCGTACGAGTAGCCATGAACTTCCCGAAGATTATTATTAAGGCGTGAAGTAAAGGAACCACCCAGAATTGTGTTCATTACCATCAACGGAAAATAATCTTCCGTCATTCTATCCGTTCCGACACGGCAGATTCGAATAACAGACTGTGCCGCTTCCACTTTATCAATAAGATAGATTTTTCTGTCACTTACCTGTTTTACTTTTGAAACGGTAACCGAGGAAACATCCTTCTTTTCCCAGTTCCCAATTGCTGACTCTAACTTTGCAATGATCTCATTTGCTTTTACATCGCCGACAACAATCAGAAATGAATTGTTCGGACGATAGTATGTTGAATAGAAGTTTCTCAAATCATCAGTGGTAAATGATTTTATTGATTGTTCAGAACCGACACTGCTTCTTCCATATGGATGTTCTTTTCCAAAGACGATTTGTCCTGTAGCTGCTCCTGCAATTGCCCGTGGTTGATCGTAGGCTTGAAGCAGCGACGTAAGATATTGTTTTTGCAATCGGTCTAATTCTGCTTGTGGAAAATCCGGTCGGAGCAGAACATCAGAAAACAATTTCAACGATTCGTCAAATTTCGAGACAGTAGATCGCATTGAAACGCCTGACGTATGCAATCCGCCACTGACACCAATCGATGTTCCAAGAAAATCAATTGCATCAGAAAGTTCGAGTGATGATTTTCCAGCTGCTCCTTCATCCATCATGTTTGCCGTCAATCCTGCAAGTCCAAGTTTATCGGCGCTCTCATTGACACTTCCCGCTTTCACGACCAGATTCATTTGCACAATCGGAACTTCATGTTTTTCATACACAACAACAAGAAGACCGTTCTTCAAATTAAATCGCTGCACTGCATTGATCTTCACCGATGGTGTAGGTCCAAGCGCGGGCGGTTTTGTTCTGTCCGGTGTTTGAGCAAACACCATTGTTGCAAAAACAAACATCAACGCAAAAAGAAGATTGCTTCGGCAAAAAACACTCGTCCCAAAGGGACTCCTTCGGAGCAATGACAACATTTTTTTTGCTGTTAACTGATAATTGTTAACTGTTAATTGTTCATTGTTCATTGTTTTCATTTTCCCTCCGTGCTTACAACCGGTGAATTCTGTGCTGCAAGTTCAAGTTTTCCTTTTGGAATAACACTCAACACAACCCGGCCATTATCTTTTAAATAAGTATTTGCAATCGTGGAAACATCCAGTGGATCGACAGCATAATATCTTGCCAGATCTTCATTGAAATAATCCGGGTTTCCAGTAGAATAGAAATAATTATTCAGCAGATCAGCTTTGCCGTTGATGCTCTCCAAACGGTTTAAGAAACTCGCTTCGTACTGATTCCGTGCGCGATCCAATTCCCGCGTGGTCGGCGGCTCGCTCTTTACTTTTGCGATCTCTTCCTGTATCGCAGTTTCCAATTCTGCAAGTGTGTGACCTGAACGAGCAGTGGCAACAACAACAAATTCCGAAATGATTCTCTGCGATTGCTGATATGCAGTAACATCCTGCGCAATCTGTAAATCGTAAACTAATTTTTTATACAAACGGGAATTTTTTCCGCCGGCAAGAACGCTCGATAACAGATCCAACTCTGCATCTCCGGGTGTGAGCGAAGCCGGACTGATCCATGCCATGAACAGTCTCGGCAACTGAACTCGATCTTCAATCGTCATTCGTTTTTCTTCGTTTAAAACAGGAACTGTTCGCTCTTGCGGCTGAACAGGTTTCCCTGGCGGAATTTCGTTAAACCATTTTTCAACTAACGCTTTGGTTTTTGCAACATCAATGTCTCCTGCAATTGAAAGACTTGAATTATTGGGAACATAATATGTCCTGAAAAATTCTTTCACATCATCGAGCGAAGCTGCAGAAAGATCAGCCATGCTTCCAATCGTCGGCCATCTGTATGGATGTCCCTGAGGAAATAATGCATCATCGATCATGATATCTGCCATTCCATACGGACGATTCTCATACGATTGACGGCGTTCATTCTTCACAACATCGCGTTGACCGTTCACTGTTGATTCCGTCATTGGATCAAGAAGATAACCGAGACGATCTGAATCGAGGAACAATGCTAGTTCAAGAGCATTGCTTGGAATATTCTCATAATAATTTGTTCGATCGTTGTTCGTTGACCCGTTATTATCTCCGCCGGCAGCTTCAAGCCATTCGTCAAATTTTCCTTCGGGAACATTCTTTGAACCTTCGAACATCAGATGCTCGAACAAATGTGCAAATCCAGTACGTCCCGGTTTTTCATATCCTGAACCAACGTGATACCAAGTATTAACTGTAATTGTCGGTGTTGTTCGGTCAACGTGAAGAATGACATTAAGACCGTTCTTCAGAATGAAACGCTCATACGGAACATTGATACGCACGCTTTGTGCAAATATCATTGCCGAAACTACGAGCAGAAGAAAAGAGATTTTCCGCATTGCAACTCCTATAGATAGTTGAAAATTATTACGTGGACAAAAGTAGAATTTTTATTTGGGAAAGTAAAGGAAGGAACGATAAATATTGATGAATGTAGTTTAAAATAAATCCATCTGATTTGTTTGTTTACCAACAAACAAATCCTTCCGTAATCGGTGCGTTTGTTCGTTCACGCCATATTTTTTGCACGTTACATCGAATAATTGACTGATTGATTCTGCAATTTCACCGCTGCCAGTCATTCGTTTTCCGAATTCAGCATTGCTTAACTTCCCTTCCCTCACATCTTTAATTCGATTGATCACTTTTTCAGATTTTTCAGGATATTCGCGCTGTAGCCATTCAATAAAAAGATCTTTCACTGCATGCGGAAGTCTGAGCATGGTATAGAAGGCAAATGACGCTCCATGCTCGCTTGCGCGCTTTAAGATTGCGGGAATTTCAATATCATTTAATCCCGGAATAATTGGGGATAGACTTACACCAACCGGAATTCCCGCTTTTGCTAGTTGCTCAATTGTATCTAATCGTGATTCCGGCGCAGACGTACGCGGCTCCATTTTGCGATGTAATTCTTTATCCAGTGTAGTGATGGTAACAGTTGTATTGAAAAGTTGAAGTTTTGCAAGTTCAGAAAGAATATCAATGTCTCTGGTGATAAGTGCATTCTTCGTGATCATTCCAACGGGATTTCGATACTTCAAAAAGACTTCAAGGCATTTACGAGTAAGTTGCATTTTCCGTTCAATCGGTTGATAGCAATCGGTATTTCCTGAAAACGAAATGGTGGATGGCTTCCAACTTTTTTTCTGAAATTCTTTTTCAAGAAGATGATGGATATTCTCCTTCACCATTATTTTTGTTTCAAAATCTAATCCAGCGGAAAAGCCAAGATATTCATGACTTGGTCGTGCATAACAATAGATGCAGCCATGTTCACATCCTCTGTATGGGTTGAGATCGAATGTAAATCCAATATCAGGTGAATCATTTTTGGCGAGCGCACTTTTAGTCGTATCGCGGAAGAATTGTGTAACGATCTTTCGGGAAGGATCGATCTCCTCTTCGATGATTTCGTACGAGGTTGTTTCAAAACGATTTGTCGGATTGAATCCGGCACCGCGACCATTATGTTTTGGTTGTTGCTTCATCGATCAGGATACACCCGATTTTTTCACTGTAAATGTAAATTTCGTTCCAACACCAACGTTGCTTTCAACACTGATCGTAGAATCATGTGCTTCAACAATATGCTTAACAATTGCCAGACCAAGTCCCGAACCGCCGACATCGCGCGAACGATCTTTATCAACTCTATAAAATCTTTCAAATATTCTCGGCAGGTGCTGCGGCGCGATTCCTATTCCGGTATCTTCTACGGAAAGTTCAACGCTGTCGCGCAATTCAACAAATTTTACCGTGATCGTACCTTCCAGTTCGGAATATTTGATTGCATTTTCGATCAGGTTCACCAACACTTGGCGAATCCGCTCTCGGTCGCCGAATACTTCGATCGGTAAACCCGTCTCGCCCGAAAGTTTCAGTGTAATATTTTTTTGTCCCGCATGGACTTGTTCATCGTTCACCGTATCAACCAGAAGCGGAACGATATCAAAAAAACGGAGCCGCAGTTTCATCTCTCCTGATTCGATGCGGGAAATATCTATCAGTTCTTCAAGAAGCAAATTCAAACGCTCAATGTTGTTCAATGCCTTTTGAAGGAAGTCACGATTCACTTTTTTATCATCAACAGCACCATGCAGAAGCGTTTCAATCAACCCTTGAGTTGTGAACAACGGTGTCCGAAGTTCGTGCGAAACATTTCCGAGAAATTCACTTCGTACATGTTCTAATTTTTCCAATTGGACAATATCCGCACGAAATGAATCGAGCATTGTGTTGAATGAATCGGACATATTCCGTAATTCATCCGAAGTATAAAGATTTACACGATGGACTGAAGATTTGTCTTTTTGCGCATCAATTACCCGCTGAATTAAACGTAATGGTCTGTGCACAAAAAAATAAAGTATCCCATACGAAATAATTAATCCTCCCGCGCCGCATATTAGAGAAAGAAAAAGAGAGATCGGATAGAAATAATACGAAATGATTCCGCTCAGAACGGCAAACAAGACTGCAGTAAAAAGTTGAATTCTAAATGAATACATATGATTAAAGATACGAGTTTCAGAAGAAAGTGCACACAATTTTGTTTACAATTTGTTTTTTAGACAAGATAAAAAAGTCATGGTGAGCAAGGCGCAGATTTATATGGTAAAGTCATCCTTCGACGCATTCGCCTTTGGCGGATTTGCTCAGGATGAACACCGTTTCTGCGCCGCGTCGAACCATTGCATTAACAACTACAAACAGAACAACACTATAAATAAAAAACCCTTCAACTTAATATTGCAGTAAAGTGAAGGGTGAAATTTCATGATCATCAACGGCGTTATAATTCTTTTAACCGATAACCGACACCTTTGATTGTGTCAATGTAATCAGCATTATTCCCCAACTTTTCGCGAATTTTACGAATATGAACATCAACAGTTCTATCTATTACATACACATCACTCCCCCAAATTTGAGAAAGTAAAGTTTCCCTGGTAACAACCTTCCCTGCATTTCGGACTAGAAATGTGAGAACTTCAAATTCTTTTTTTGGGAAAAAAATCTCTTTCTTACTGACATAGACTTTATAATGAGAACGATTGATCTCGATAATTCCATGCTTCAGGATATCGGTATCCTTTCCATTTTCTTCTTTTGCCGATAACTTTTTTCGCAGTGTAAGTTTTATTCGTGCCATTAATTTTGGAATGCTGACCGGTTTTATAATATAATCATCTGCGCCGAGTTCTAAGCCAACCACTTCATCAACTTCAGAACCACGAGCGGTTAAAAAAATTACAGGAATTTTTGCGGTAGTAGAATTTTTCTTTAGTGTACGAACTGCTTCCAGACCATCCATTTCAGGCATCATTACATCAAGCAGTATCAGGTTCGGATTTTTTTTTGCTTGAGCAACAGCTTCAACTCCATTTTTCGCGGTAAGCACATCGAAGCCCTCTTTTTCGAGGTTGTATTTCAGAAAATCAATGATATCACGTTCGTCGTCAGCAATAAGTATTTTTTGTTTCATATCTCCCTTTCAATGCGATAGCAATATAGAGAAGATTGTCACGGTGTTCAATGTACGGAATGTTAAGCGTATGTTAAGTATTTGTTATTCAGATTTAACATATAACTTTCTGTTAAAATATGGCATCAGTGCTAAGGTCGCTGCCTGTTCGAACGAATCTTCCCGTGTCAAAAGATCATTTGTTAAAACACCAAATGTTCCCTGCCTGCTGCGAATGTTGACTTCTTTAGTAAGATCATCGATTGCCACAGAAAGATCTTCACCGCGATCCATCACTGCCTCACCAAGATGAGCAGGCAATTCAATACTCCCAGAACAACCGAAATGAAACTGTTCGCCGTCAAACACACATACCCAGCTTTGTAAGAATGTCTTTCCCTCTGCTCGAAATAACCCTCCTTCTACACCGACACTAAGAATAGTATTCTTTCCATCAATCACAAAAACTGATCGTGCGCGCTGCTTCGCTCCAAGCATTGATTCTTCTGTTGATTTTGGTGTATCGGCAACGCCGCTAGGCACTTCAGTGGATGTAAATGTGATTAATGAATGATCGATACCAAAATGAGAAGAGATTTTTTCAACGGCTTTTTTTACGCCGTTGATCTTTGGAAGCCGCCTGCTGGCGATAATAATATTCATGAAATCTGAGTTTGCGATAACACTGCGGTGAATTATTTTTTAAGTTTTTCAAGTTTTGGAGGAGTAGGGAATAATTTTTCAAATTGCACGGACTTCGTTTTTCCTTCGGAAGTGATAAGGATGATTTCTGTTTTTCCATCCGCAAATTCCGAGATCACTTGTCTGCACGCACCGCAGGGAGTGATAAATCCTTTTTCGTCCGATGAAACTGCAACTGCAACAATTTTTCGTTTTCCGGCATGAGCAGCTTGAAAAATTGCATTACGTTCTGCACAAATGGCAAGTCCGTAAGACGCATTTTCCACATTGCAACCGGAGAATATAATGTTATCATCAGTAAGCACTGCAGCACCAACTCTGAATTTCGAGTATGGTGAGTATGAGTTCAATTTAGCACCTATTGCGCGCTGTACCAATTCTTCCCGAAATTTTTTATTCATTGCCATTCCTTTATCATTTTCTGAAATGAAGATTACGCAAATACTCCCACGAATACAACCCCGTTGCATGACTGTCTCCCCACGTAATCTGGATTGCATAGCTTCCTACCGGAACAATTGCTTTCACATCATAATGTCCTGGAAGTTTGGGTTTCAATACCGGAAGAATTTGCTGCATCAAGATTGTTTCCCCTTTACATTCTGCACACGGGCATTCATCACGGAGCAGCTGGATCTTTAACGGAGTTGAAAGACCATCATCCCAAGCAAATGTAATCGTTTCATTGTCTGTTTGTTTAATTGATATCGGTTTCATCATTAAAACAATCCAATCTTATACTCATGGTGAAAAAAATCTGACAGTGAATGTACGAAAAGAGAATTAATCTCCAAACAACTTATGAGCATCTCTAAAAACATCGTCGTCATTGCGAGGGAGCGAAGCAACCGAAGCAATCTTTCAATTAAAGCTGTAAAAACAAGATTGCTTCGCCAAAGAACGGCTCGCAATGGCAAATATTTTTAGTTTTTAGAGATGCCCTTATACTTTTTATTAATTTTTTCTATGACGAGGTTCTTCGACAAATTTATATAGAATGAAAAATGAACATATTGCAAGAAGGGAGGTCATCACAAACACTGCATTATATCCGATCTTTGGTACAAACCATCCGAACAATAATCCAATCAGCATTGTTGGTGCGGTAAGGGTATTGGTAATTCCGACATAAAGCGGACGTTCATTTTCTTTGCACATTTCTGCAATAAACGGCAATCTAGAAATCACCTGAACCTGTAGTGAACAAGCCAAAAAGAAAAACACAAATCCATACATTAAGATATTGGTGGAAAGAACTGCCAGCAATGCCGCCGCACCGGAGCAAAAAACAAATATCAATAAATTCACTTTATGTCCATACGTATCAGCAACAATTCCAAAACCAATGTTTGCAATAACATTAGTGATCATCACAATTGCAGTAAATGTTCCTGCGTAGGATGCCGGCAAATCAAATTTTTCGATTGCATACACGGAATAGAATGATGCAACTGAAATAGACATGATTGCAAATGCATCTGCAAGAAGAAAATACCGAAAATTGAAATTGTTTCTTATAATCCGCTTTGCTTCTGAAAATATACTGACTGATTTCTCACGTTCACGATTATTGACCGATGGCTGCTCGGAAATTTGTGTTAAAAAATAAAATGATACCATCGTAATAGCAAATGCCCCGGCAAACAGAAGAGAGAAATTCAATGGAAAATATATTGTTGCCAATATGATACTAACGATCGATCCTCCGATAATTCCGGCGGCCGATCCGAGCAATTGACGCATGCCCATTAAACGACCTCGTAGTTTTACCGGAACTGTTTTAGTATAGACTTGGAACCATGGCAAACCTGATAGACTTCCAAATGCGGCAACTAAGAAAATCAGCAAAAGAAAAAAAGGGACTGCGACGTTAGAAGAAACTTTTCCAACGATAAAAAAGGCCGCAACTCCGCACACCAGAAGCATTGCACGATGAATAAAACCCCATCCGACCATTGCCGGTTTGAAGAACATTTGCCGTTGAAGATAGAATGCAACAAATGCTGACGGAATGTTCGCACCGAGAGTCCACAATACCTGAACTGAACTAATCGAGAGCGGACTCCCTCCCAATTCTTTGATAAAAACCGGAATGATGGTTTGAATTGAGACTAAACTCATACCCAAAACATACACGGCACCATCGTATAAATGGAATCGAAGATTCTGACGAAGAGAAGCGATTTGTTCTTTGGGATAATCTGTTGGTGTTGGAAGAAATTTTGATAACATACTTTCTAAAAATACAAAAATCTGAGAAAGAAATCAGGTAAACTCTTCTTTCTCTTTTTCAATACCATATTACATACACACACTTTTGTACTCTGATGCTGTCCAAATATTTTGTATTTTGTTATACAACATCCCCCTTTCATGCTCCTGTTGATCAAGGGGGATTTTTTTGAATGAAACCCGAAAGTATTAATGGCTAAACCAATCAGTCCTGTTCTTATTGCTGCTAAAGATATTTCAATCCGTTTTGGTGAACAGGTCGTACTAAATGATGCAACGCTCAATATTCATCAAACGGACCGTATTGGGCTTATCGGTACGAATGGTTCAGGAAAATCAACACTTATCAAAATCATTGCCGGAATCACTCCTCCCGATTCCGGAAATATCTCTCGTAAACGTGAACTTATAACGGGATATCTTTCTCAGGATTTTACGCTTGATGAATCAAAATCAGTCTTTGAAAATATTATGGATGGTGCTCACGACGTTATCGATATTCTTCGTGAATATGAATCACTCCCGTACGATTCTGAACGACGGCATATTTTAGAAGAGCATATTCATTTATTGGATGGATGGAATCTTGAGAATAGAGTTGAAGCAGCAATGCATTCGTTGAATGTTCCGGATAAAAATCGTGACATCACCACCCTTTCAGGCGGTGAAAAACGACGTGTTGCATTGTGTAAATCTATCATTTCCCGTCCTGACTTGCTCATTCTTGATGAACCGACAAACCATCTTGATACTCAATCCATTGAATGGATGGAAGAATTTCTGGAAGATTATTCCGGTGCATGTTTATTTGTAACTCACGATCGATATTTTCTTGATTCAATTGCAAATAGAATCGTTGAACTTTCAAATGGACTTTGTTATCCACACGAAGGAAATTATACCGACTTTCTTATCGACAAAGCGGAACGACAGGCGCAGTTAACAAGCGAAGATAAAAAACGGAATAATTTCCTCCGCCGTGAATTGGAATGGGTTCGCCGCGGTGCAAAAGCGCGGACAACAAAATCCAAAAGCAGATTGAAGAATTATTTTGAGGTTGCTGATAAGGAAGGATTTGAATTAGAGAAAGAAGTCGATCTCCTTATTCCACCGCCGCAAGGATTAGGAAACAAAATCTTAAACTTGAAACATGTTGGAATGGAACTTGGCGGAAGAAAATTATTCTCCCATGTTGATCTGCTCTTTGATAAAAAGAGAAAATTAGGAATCATCGGGCGCAATGGACTTGGCAAGACAACCCTGTTGAAATTAATCCTGAACGAACTTCAGCCGACAGAAGGCATTATTGAACTTGGCGACAGGACAGATATAAATTACATCGACCAATCACGCATCGCGCTGAATGATGAGAATACCGTGCTGAAAGAGATCGGCGAAGGGAACGATTGGATCATGTTCGGCGAGAATAAAACGACTGTTTGGAATTATTTACGACGATTTTTATTTGCCGATGATCGCATCAACACCAAAGTGGGAAAGCTTTCCGGCGGCGAAAGAAGCAGATTACTGCTTGCAAAAATTCTAAAAAATGGCGGGAATTTTCTCATTCTCGATGAACCCACCAACGATCTCGACTTGCCTACACTTCGCGTACTTGAAGAGGCGCTTGTTGATTTTGATGGATGCGTTATCGCTGTAAGCCATGACAGATATTTTTTGAATCGCGTATGCAATGGAATTCTCGCATTCGAAGGTGACGGAAAAGTCCATTTCAGCGAAGGGAATTATGATTATTACTTAGAAAAGCGAAAAGCTCGTTTAGCCGCTGAAGTAGAAATTGAAAAACAAAAAAAACTTGAATCAACGACAAAGAATGAACCAAAGAAATTGAAATGGAAAGAAGCAAAAGAACTTGAAACCATCGAAGCTGATATTTTAAAAGCTGAAGAAGAAGTACATCGTATTGAAGCACTTCTTGCTGCCGATGATTTTTATCAGAAGCATGGTGAGAAATTGGAACAATACACAAAAGAGATGAACGCTGGAAAAGAGAAAGTGGAGCGGTTGTATGCTAGGTGGAATGAATTGGAAGCATTGAAAAATGGTTAAGTAAAATAACCTTGTCAAGGTTTTGATCCCTTTCGATTTAACCTTGACAAGGTTTATTAAATCACATCCCCAGCCAGTAACTTAATTTCAGCATAAAGATATTGTCCGGTTTTATATTTACAATTCTATCAACGGAGCGACCAAACTGAAAATCTCCCGCTGATTCAATATCCTCTCTGCTTTGTGTCCAAACCAAAAAGAGAGCTGATCCGGGTGAGTATTCCCAACGTAATACAGCATTACCACGCAGCGAACGATAATTAAAATCCGGTTTACCAATTGTAAATGCGGCGCTAGATCCAGAACCGTCGGGATCAATCGTATATCCTTGCACTTCTCCTGAAGACGATAAAATTGGATTACTTGTTGAACCATTTGTTCCGTAAGTATTGAAGTCAAATGATTTTGTTTGTAAAAGTTCCTTGTAATTGCTGTACGCTCCCGAATTAAAATATGGCTGCGCATAGATCTGAAAACTCAATTCCGGGTTCAAGATCCAATTCATTCGTATCGTTGCACCAACCGATGTTTGTTTCAAATCGGCAAATACATATCGTCGTCCGTATGTTGCGTTAGCATTTGCATCAACCACTGAACGAATATATTGTGCTTTGCTATTATCGAACGAAATATCGGGACCGAGCGTTAGTGTAAATGTCGGGGTCAGTTTTAATTCTGCTTGGATATAAGCGTTGGTATTTTGATCTGTTCCGCCGGTTGTTACACCTCCACCTGTAAATATCACCCACCAATTTCGTGAATCACTATAAAGGTCAATCCCGATTGATTGAGATGAGGGATTCACCATTAACGGACCGCCGCGTGTTCTGCGCGCGCTAAAAGTTTCAGGATTATAAGAGGCGCGGAAATTTGCACCATAATAATTCAGAAGGTTTCCATATCCGAAAATAAAAAAACCTTGTCCAGTCTTGTTCCCGCCAAAATCATAATTTAAAAATGTCGCAATGTCAAAGCCCATTGAACGATAATATTCTGTCGGATCACTCCAACGATATCCTGTGGCAATGTGTGCATTAATCACATCAGCGAAGGACATAAATCCAAGATCGTTCGATTCAAATTTTGGATCGATCACACCAACAGCTGCATTCAATGTCCATTTCCCTCTATTTTTATTCAACATCAACCGTCCCGCATATCCTGTTAGCGATGTCAGCGAACTGTCAACTTTGATATGTGAAACATCAGGTCGTTGAAAGTAATGTCCGGAATTTCGTTGCAAAGCGATCATTTTATTTTGATTTCCTTGAACATTGGAAAGCCCAGCCCAGCCCGTCAAAACATAGGTACGTTCTTCATCAAAGAAGGTCCAACCGTCAACCGCAGTAACAAGAGCATTGCTGTTGATGTAATCTTCAAGAATTGGATTATCAAACATTCTATTCGTGTATGTTGCAAGCAAACCGATTCCTTGTTGTCCTTTATCAAAATCACGCTGCGCTCTAAATACTCCGTAATACGATTGTGGTTCCATTTCTTGTTTCGATCGATGTCCTGCAGAATCAATTTGCGTCATTTCTTTATTCGTGAGAGAATGGATCATCCCAATTTTCCAATCATCGCCAATGCGTCCCGATATTTTTCCGGCGCCGAGAATTTTTGTTCCATTTGGAAGATCAGCATAATCATAATATGGAAGACTAAATTGAGGACGTTGAGGGTTTCTTCCAATCCTTCTACTATAGAATATTGTCGGATCACTCCAATTGAAAGACCAATTGTTGTTCGCTCCCCCTCTTCCAAAACGGAAAATGCTGACACCTTCCGTAAAGAAAGGTCGTTTTTCCTGGAACGAAGTTTCGACATCGGATAAATTCACTACAGCAGGATCGACTTCCACTTGACCAAAATCAGGATTAATTGTTCCATCAAGTGTAAGGCTTGTCCCAAGTCCAACTTTCAGATCAAGCCCTGCACCGGGAAGATATTTTTCTCCGGGATTGAACGGATCACTCGGATTGTTTCCGATATATTCTGCTTTTCCGGTTACATACGGAAGCACTTCTAAACGAGATGAAGGTGCAATTCCTTCTAATCCAACAAGATCGGGAAAACGTGAAACGAATCCATTTTCATTTCGAGGTGTATACACTACCATGGCTGTTTCGTTTTTCCTGCCGATATATCGTTCAAAATTTATTCCCCATACCTGTTCTTCTCCTTCTTTGAACCGAAGCTGCGAAAATGGAATTTTCATTTCAACTACATATCCATCCTCATGTATCTTTGCAATTCCTTCCCAAACGGCATCCCACGAAAGTTCAAATCGTCCGTCATTTTCAACCAGACCATCCGCTTTCGTTCCGGCAGCAGAAACGTAAAACAAATTTCCTGTCATCTTATCGTGATACGGATCGAGGTAAACTAGAAATCCATCCGATGGGTCACCGTATACAAAATCTCTCCTCACTAAACGAGCAACGATTGAATCTGCACTGTTATCATATAATTTTCCGGCGATATACAATGCTTCATCATCATAGGCAACCCACGCTTCACTTTTTTCAGTTCCGGGTTCGCCTTGATTAGGTTCTCGTTGTTTAAATTCAATGAAACCGGCACGTTGCCAGATTGCTTCAGTGAGATTTCCGTCTACTTTAATCTGTTCTTTTGTTTTTACAGCAGTGATATTTGAAGCGGAAACAAACAATGCGATAACAAGAAGCAGAACAATTAGAATTCCAAACCTGTTTCGTTGCATACGATCTCCTATGATCGGTGATGGGATTAGTGATATCTAAGAGATTTTTTACGTGAAAAGTGTCATTCGGTTTATTACAATAGACAAGATTATCTGGTATTCAATATTTCATTAACGATTGTTAAAATGAAAACATTTTGAGTGAATTACTTATCAGAATTGAGACACTTATACTAGAAGTCTTTGAGGCTTTCAAGATACAATTCTTCTACTTTCTTTCGTGCCCATGGGGTTGTTCGAAGGAATTTGAGGCTGGATTTGATGCTTGGGTTTTCATTGAAGCAACGGACACGAATCATTAATCCTAATTCTTCCCATCCGAATTTTGCAACAAGATGATTTAGGATCATTTCAAGAGTAAGTCCGTGAAGCGGATTATTCGGTTGTTCCTTCGTCATACAATGGTATTAATTACTTTACTCTTTTCACGACAACAATTGTTTTATCATCGGAATATTTATTCTTTGCACTATGCACCTGCACATCACCGATAATCATCCTCGCAATTTGCTGCGGTTTTTCATTACGGTATTGAATCAATTTTTCTCCCAGCCGTTTTTCGGAATATTGGATCCCAAGATTATCCATCGCTTCCGAAACACCGTCTGTATACAATAAGAGAATATCTCCTTTCGCAAGCATCATCCCTTCACTACGGTAATGTTGATCCGGAAATGGACCGACAATATTACCGGTTGCTTCAAGTGTTTCTGTTGTTCGTGTGCTTGCACGGTAAACAATGGGGCTGCTGTGTCCCGCATTCACATAAACACAAAGACCTTGTTTATCATTGGACAATTCTGCGTAGAACAGTGTCAGGAATCTATCATCAGAAAAAGCATGATGAACCAACGTATTAATGTTACGGATAAGATTACTGATCTTCGTTTGGTAGCTTGCTCCCATTCTCAATGCACCGGAAACATACAATGCTTGAACAGCGGCAGAAATTCCTTTGCTTGCTGCATCGCCGATTACAATACCGACTCTGTCTTTTTCTTCACTGACAATGTAATCAAAAAAATCGCCGCCAACGATCCTGTCTGCCATCGAAATGCCGAACATTTCATAATTATGAAAGAACAATTCATGCGCCGGAAGAATACTCCGTTGAATATCGCGTGCTTTATCAAGATCTTTTTGTAATTGTGAAGAACGGTATTCAATGTTTCTATTTTTCAGCATTGATGAAACAGCCACACTAATAATATTCAGTGTTGGAGCAATTACATCGTGATCAAGATCGGTATTAAACGAAAGCACGTATTTGTAAAAATCATTCCCTTTAATATTAATTATTTCTCCCACACCGGTAGCAGAGAATTTTTTGATACCCTTACTTTGCAAATACACGTTCGTTTCGCGCGCTACAATCGTTCTATGCGCTGCAAGTTGTTTGAACATTCTGTATTCATCGATCTTTACGGTAAACTTCGGTTTTATCTTTTCAACGGCACCAGACTGCGCAACAAGCTCGTACGCGTATTTATTCGTGTCGAGTTTCCAAACTCTGCCCCCTTTGATCTCGATACGATCATTTGTTACGATCTGGTGGATGACGTGGGAAAGCAATTCTTCGTTGGTAGCAAACTCTTTGCTGTCAAAATTCTCAATTGTTTTATATAACGATCGCTGATTCATTATTACTCACTTAAGAAGATATTTTTTTATAAGATACAAAAAATAGGTGATAAATTCTGTGATAAAGGTCTGCAAAAGGTAACGGTCATACTGATCTGAAATTATCTTAGTTTTAAAATCACATTTATTTATCACACCTTAAATAAGCCTTCTGTTATGTGTTTCACAACAAGGTATTATTTTTTTTATGGAAATTGATACTTATTAAATGCTATATTCACAAACACAGCAACCACAATATATGAAGGAGACATCATGAAACAATTTCAAAGACATTTTATTCTATCGTTAATTTTTGCATTCGGATTATTGATCGTTGGTTGTGATAAAGAGGAAAGTCCGGCAAGTTCTTCAACGCAAAAACCTTCTTCACCAAAAGTTTCTTTTGATGGACCAAACACACAGTCTACCAATACGTATGCACAACAGGCAAAAGTATTTTCACAAATGTTCAATGGTTTTGCGTTACAATTTAGCACGTTGGCAGAAATGCCGGGCGGCACACAAAATGGAAATGTTTGGACATATACTTATACGGTTCAAGGTTTTACTGAAACAATTACTGTTGAATTACTTGGTGATGGAAGTTATAAATGGAAAATTATTTTTAATGGAACGGAGCCTGGCGGATCGATCACGTACGTTAACTGGATCGCATTTGAAGGTACATCCAGTGCAGATGGCAAAAGCGGCAGCTGGAAATTCTATGGAGAAAATACAACAGTTTTAGAGGCAGAAATTTCATGGTCAACAGATGCTCAAGGAAACGAGACCGGAATTTTAAAAACATATACTAATGGAGTCTTACAAGAAAAGTTGGATATTGTAAATAATGTTAATGGTACAGGAAGTATGAAATTATATGACAAAAAAACTGCAACGACTGATCTGTATCTGAGTATTGACATTTCGTGGATCGCAGATGGTACCGGTACGTATACGGTTTATAACGAAGCCGGAACTGTTACCGCGTCTGGTACATTCTAAAAAATATTTATTATTGAATACAAAAGCCGCCCTGAATTGTTGGGACGGCTTTTTTGTTTTACTGGACCCATCTCTCTAAAGAACGAGAAACATTCTTTAATTCTTTATCAAACAATTTATATTCCGGACAATGCATTTCAACCAGTTCCCAATATCGTTTTGAGTGGTTCATTTCAACCGTGTGGCATAATTCGTGAATGAACAAATATTCAACCAGATGCGACGGAAGAAAAACTAATAGACGATTGAGATTGATATTTTTCTTTACAGAACAACTTCCCCATCTGGTCCGTTGAAAACGAACCGTTGCGGAATTATACGAAAGTTCATGCGCTATACTCACCTGTCGCAACCAAGGAAATAAAATCTCTTTCCCCTTTTCCTGCAACCATTTCTTCAATAGAATAAATCCTGCATTTTTATTTCTGCTATTCAGAGAAAGTGTAATAATGTTATCATAAACGGATAATTTATTTTTTTGGTGAGTGTGATAATCCACAACAACAGAATATTCCGTGTTAATAGACCGGAAATAAATTTTCTCAGGCAAAACCAGCGGTGATAACTGATGAATGGAGCTACTCTGTACTTTTTGAACTGCACGTTTTATCCATTTCTCTTTACCCACTACAATCTTCGGAATTTTGGAAAGATCAAAATATTGCGGAACAACAATAACAACGCCGTCTCGTGCCGTTACAGACAAACGAACATGACGGGAGCGGGAACTTGTACGAACAGAGTAATCGATCATCATTAGATTATTTTATCCCGCGCTTTTTCTTTTCGATGATCACCTGCATATCCACCGGTTCATTACAGACAGAGCAGACATATCGTCGTATTGTTTCGTTGAAGCCCGGCTCACGCGTTTGTTTGCAGTTCGGACATTTTACTTCGAGTGGTTTTTCAGATTGTTTTGACATCGGGTGTAATACTCTTATGGTTAAGGACTATTTCTATCAATATAATACCTTTTATGAGAAACATTTAAAATAAAAAATCCCGCAATATTGATGGAATTTTATTGAGCTGGCAACGAGACTTGAACTCGTGACCTGCTGATTACGAAACACGGCGACGCGAAATTTGTTTTGAATTTTTTTGAAATTTTCGCCGGTCTGTTTTATATTTTTGTTGAATTTTTTAACAATCTTCTGACAGTTTAAATGACAGTCTATTGCATTGGAGAAATGTCGTGAATTGTTTTTTGAAATGCTGTGAATTGATGTTTTCTAAAATAATAAGTGACCGTGATGAAGTATATTATTTATAGTAAATTCGCTTACAGCATTTTTTATGTAATCCTTGTGCTAACTCAAAATATTTCTCCAATAGAAACCTGCTTCCTATTCTAATTAAAATCACTGATCAATAAGAATATTATTTGAAGAATTTTATTTGATTCTAATCGATATTAAATTATGTTTACTTCGTACTCAACAAGGAGCTGTTACATGATTCAAGGAATCGGTGTCGACATAATAGAGGTTGAACGATTTCAACGATCAATTACTCGATTCGGCGATCGACTAATAACTAAACTTTTCACTCATAACGAGATCCATTATTGTTATTCACAAATGAACCCCGCCATGTATTTTGCTTCCTTCTTTGCTGCAAAAGAGGCATTGAGTAAAGCACTTGCAACAGGCAACACCGGAATCTTTGGTTGGAAAGATGTTGAAGTACTTTATCTATCCAACGGAAAACCGGCATTGCAAATCTATAACTTAATTGCCGAACGATTAAAATCGTACAACACAATTCTCTCTCTTTCCATGTCTGAAATGCACGTGGCAGCCTTTGTCATCATACAATCTCATTAAACACCGAAATAGTACTACTTCAGTAATGATTTTGGATCAAGGTTCGGTG
Organism: Bacteroidota bacterium; assembly: GCA_030679145.1. GTDB lineage: Bacteria > Bacteroidota > Ignavibacteria > UBA10030 > UBA8401 > UBA8401. The sequence continues at coordinate 18,226 of JAUXTU010000085.1, forward strand.
CTTCAATATCTCTAAAATACCGTACCGTGCCGACCTTCAACTCATCGGTCGATTCATCATCGCAAACGATAATGCCGTGTGGATGAAGCTGTAGAGCGCTCACCGTCCACATGTGGTTAACCCCTGTTTCTACAACATTTGCCAATGCCCGCGATTTGTTGTGTCCGCTAATGATAATAAGCACTTCTTTTGCATCGAGCACCGTTGCAACTCCCACTGTCAATGCGGTCTTCGGAACTTTGGTAATATCATTATTGAAGAATCTCGAATTGGCAATAATAGTATCGTGCGTAAGTGTTTTAATTCTGGTTCTGGATGAGAGCGATGAGCCAGGTTCGTTGAATGCAATATGTCCGTCAGGACCGATGCCGCCAAGGAATAGATGAATGCCCCCAATTTTTTTTATTTTCTCTTCGTACTGGATACATTCTTTTTCTAGATCTTTTGCATTGCCATTCAGAATGTTCACATTATCTTTGCTAATGTCGACATGACTAAAAAAATTGTTCCACATGAACGAATAATAACTTTCCGGATGTTCTTTGGGAAGATTGATATATTCATCCATATTAAACGTCACGACATTTTTGAATGAAACTTTCCCCGCTTTGTGCATGGCAACAAGTTCACGATATGTTCCCATCGGAGATGAACCGGTTGGAAGACCTAATACGAACGGTTTTTTTGAAGACGGTTTAAAATCATTAATTTTTTTAACGACATATGACGCTGTCCATTTACTGACCAACGCATAATTTGGTTGAATGATAACTCGCATAGTATTCCTTTCCGAAATGAATAATCATTCGAGACATCAAAAAAAATAGTTGTCTATTGTCATTCCGAACGAAGTGAGGAATCTCGTATTTAATTTTGAATTGAAGAGCAAGATTCCTCATCTCTTCGGTCCTCGGAATGACATTGATTGGAGGTTTTTCAGGTGTCTCTTTTAGTTCTTATGATATTTTTGGTAAAAATCCGGTAATTGTAATTTTACTTGTTCTTCCAATTCCTCATCGGTGATCGACGACAAGCGTCCTTCGATCTCGTATTGGTCCATCACCCACCGCTGAATCTTCGCTACTTTCATCACGCTTAATCTCTCATCCCCTTTCAATCCCAGAAAATCGTTTACCCACAGCGCAATACCATCGGTTCCCGATTTATCTGTAATTGAAACTCTCGGGGGTCGATTGAGCAGCGCTGTCGTATCGAAGATATTATAGATCTGTTCAAACTTTCTTAAACCGCCTGCATGAATACCAGCTCGCGTTGTATTGAAATCCTTCCCAACAAACGGATAGTTCGATGCGAGATGTGTACCAACTTCTTTTTCATAATACTGTGCCAGTTCGGTGATGACGGATAGATCGATCCCAGATAAACTTCCTTTGAGCGCGATGTATTCAATGATCGCACCTTCCAGCGGCGGATTACCGCAGCGCTCACCCAAACCAAAAAGCGTTCCGTTCAACGCATTGAGACCATAGATCCAAGCACTAGCTCCATTGATGTGCACTTTATGAAAATCGTTATGACCATGCCATTCCAATCGATCGGGAGAAATACCACATTCATTGCGGAGTCTCCAGATCAATTTCGGAATTGAACGCGGTTCGGCAGCATTGGGATAAGAAAGACCGAATCCCATCGTATCGCACAAACGGATTTTCACTTTCATGTTGGCGGGCTGATTTTCTGTTAATCGTTCTAACCGCTGCACGAATGGAAAAACAAAACCGGGAAGATCGGCGCGGGTAATATCTTCTAGATGACAGCGTGGTCGTATACCCGCTTCAAGTGCTGCTTCGACAACTTCAACGTATTGATCCATTGCTTGTTTTCGAGTCTGGTTTTGTTTGTGAAAGATGTGATAGTCCGAAGATGATGTAAGCATTCCCGTCTCTTTCAATCCCATCTCTTTGACGAGCCGGAAATCACCCTTGTTCGCGCGGATCCAACCAGTGATTTCAGGAAACCGTACATTCAAATTGCGACAAGCATCAATTGTGTCGCGGTCGTTCTTTGTGTACAGAAAAAATTCTGACTGACGTATTACACCGTTAGAACCCCCAAGTCGTGACAACATCTCAAATATTTTTACCATCTGTTCTTTTTTGTAAGGAGGACGTGCCTGTTGTCCATCCCTGAATGTCGTATCAGTAATATGGATGTCGCGAGTCTTCACTTCATTCGGATCGAACTCAACCACTTTCCCATCGATCGTTTCGTTAATCTTGCCTTCAAACTTAATGAGCGGCGGCAGCGAATACGGAAAAATATCTTCTACCAGATTCGGCTGTGTTACATCCTGAAGTTCATATTTTTTCATGATGAGAATTCCTTTCTATTTTTTATTGATAATCGAATCAAAGAAATCAATAGCGCTGCCTACTGACTGTACCTTCAGCGCTTCTTCTTCTACAACCGTAAGATCAAATTCTTCTTCGAACGCTGCAACCAACTCAATCGATTTCAACGAGTCTGCACCGAGTTCCATTGCAAACTGATCGCTCTCTTTGATCTCTGAAGGTTGTAATTTCAATTCCCGTGCTGTTGTTTTTATCACCCTTTCGGCAATTTCTTCTCGTTTCATTCTGTTTCTCCTTGGATATTTATTGGATAAGATTCTTGAATTGTTCATATCGTTGTTTAATCTCGTTCACCTCTTTCACAAGTTTCTGCACGACACTGTTCGTTTCGCTGGTACCGCGTACAGCAATAAAATCCTTTTCTGTCTCATCGGTCGAACGATCAAGACCATATCCGATCTTCGCAAATGCCCCGAATTCCCGTTTGGAATCTTCGAGAATCATGGAATGCAGCGATGTTGCAGAGGTTTGCCATGCGTCGATTGCTGTTCGTGCTTGAGCTTTTGTGATTGATGCAAGGTCAATGTTGTATTCTTTTTTGTACGTATCGTAAATATATTGCCACTCATCAGCACAATACATATCGAACATCTGTTGAAACTCATGGATGATTTCATCGACAGATTTGATAACATCTGATGCAATTTTTTCTTCCAAAACAGCGAGGCGTTCACGGGGCGTGATCAGTCCGCTGATGTCTGTCCACTCATTCGATGCTTTTAATTGACTGACCGGTTTGAGAGATGACATTGCATTTGTCCATTCGCCAGACGACTTCAAGACTTCTGCAATACGTTCACATACCTTATCATTTAAATATCGAGCGATTGCCATGGAATAATATTTCGCCCCTTTTTTTAAAAGCAGCCGATTGATCTCTACGCCGCCGTATATTACAAATGCTTTTTCTTTTGGAGTGGATTCACTCAACGACAAAAGTCCATCCCGCCCGCGGCGCATTTTTTCAACCGTATATGGAGAGAATACATCGAAGATGATCAAATCCCGCTTCACAGGCGCTTTTCGATTATCACGTTTCGGCCATTTCTCCCCATCACGAACAGTTCCGACAGAAAAGAGATTCATCCCGGGAATGCATTTTGACGTTCCCTCCCCTTCGTGAAGATACGAAAACGGAAGATTGGGTGTATTGATATTGGTGTAATGCTTTCCGATGACAACACTGAATGCGCCGATATGACTTTCGAGCAGAACGTACGAGAATGAACCGGTTTTACATCCCCGTTCAAATATTCCTTGATGCACCGGACCGAGTTTATACATATGATTGCTTTGATTCGTTCCGCTTCCTGCATTATAAAAAGAAAAAAGTCCGGCGATCAATAATGTTGACTTATGATGTGTTACTGTGTATGGACCGGCAAATAGTGAAACTGCTTCGCCGTGGAATCCTTCACAATTGGCAAAGAACATCGAGTCCTCAGCGGAAAACTGTTTCCCCATTTTCACAGCCTGCCCAACAAATACTTTATCCATTATCGCACCGCTATCGATCTTTGCTCCTTCTGTAATAATGAACGATCGCGCCTGCACTGCTTCTCCAACTTCCGTTGGATGTTCCTTGCAACTGAGGATGGTTCCATTATCGAGAAATTGAGCACCATGGATGTTTGCATACGCTCCGATAGTGACATTCTTTATTGCTCCGCAATGTACAATCCGGGCGTGTGTGCCAATGGAAGCATGGGTTGATGTATCTGTAATCTTTTTTTTGATGAGTGAAGTAAGTTTTGTTGTGAACGCCGAATTATGTTTTAGCAGTGCTTGAAGGTATGCGGTCTGCGCGCTCAGTTCGTTGAACAGTATTGTTCCGCGTCCACCAGCTTCGTTTACCACATCAAGTTCCACGCCGTTGCCGCAGAGAGCATTCAAATCGGCAGTCATGGAAGCAACATGTTCAATAACAACATTGTCCTTGATTGTATAATTGGAAATCGCCGAACCGATGTTTGCAATACGAACATTGTCACCGATTGTACACTGTGCAATAGTCGCATTATATATTCCGCAATTACATTCTACGCCATCAACCGAAATAGTTCCGCGGTTGTCTCCTACTTTTACTTCACCAATAAATGTAACGTTTCGAAATCGCGAAATGTCTGTGATGTCTAAAAAAACAACATTATTCCAATTATGAGATACACAACCTTGCGCGGTAAGTATTTTGATATGCGACTGATCGAGGTGCATCGATTTCATAGAGACCATTTAATTTTTTGTTGAAGATGAGATGTAGATTTTGAGATGATACGGGTTGAAGTAGAATTCATACTTACCGTGGTATACATATCAACTGTTTCTTGCGATCACCAAAAACTAATTTATTGTTGAGCTAATGTTCTCGTGAGAAGGTAAGAATAGATGAACACAACTTCAATACAATATCGTTGCCTTTTAATTGTATTTTAAAATAACAGATATATTTATCCTTATTGAAATTGAATCCCAAGATGGAATAGGAATATATAATAGTGTACTGCTACAAGGATATTGCTCCAATTTGGATGGGAAAAATAATCCGTTAGATTGATTCATCAACTTGGAATGAGAGCAAAATGAAAAACCGTTTACCGAACAACAGATTTCATTTGCATTATGTCAAGAGATTCGTCGGTTGAAACAACTAGAAGATGAGAATACACTGTTAAAACTGTTGGCAGTAGACCTGACACTTCTTCTGGCACATGATCGTATTGCGGGGAAAAACCTTCAAATTTTGAACTGGCAACGAGACTTGAACTCGTGACCTGCTGATTACGAAACGCAAAAAAAACTTTTACTATTCTTCGATTTTCAGCGGATTTGACCAATTCATTTTCGACGAATTATGCTAAAATGCATAAATTAGCTTGCACTTTTTGAAGTAAATAAAACGGACACGCTCTTGCGATACCGTGACGTGCAAAAGTGTTATAACAAAAATATTTATTGCGGAAGTTTTCTGTCTTCTTATAGTATTTTTAATTAACAAAATGATACTTCCGATGTCAACACACACCGCACTCTTTCATATTATATTACTTACCCAAGATACGTTCGTAAATTTCTGCTTCGTGATTCATGACGTAGCCGACGAATTGCTTTTTCTTTGATCTGGCGGACGCGTTCTCGTGTGAGATTGAACTTCTCCCCGATCTCTTCCAGCGTTAGTGAGTGTTCCTTGTGCAAACCATAATACATTAGGATCACTTCGGATTCACGCGCAGTTAATGTTGCAAGAGCACGCTTCACTTCTACCTTCAAGGATTCATCCATTAACATTGAATCCGGAGCAAGTTGACGATCATCCTTAATAACGTCGAGTAAACTATTTTCTTCTCCTTGAGTCAAGGGTGCATCAACAGAAATATGCCTTCCTGCGATACTCATAGTGTCTGAAACTTGATGAACAGACATATTAAGTTCTTCTGCAAGTTCATGTGCGCTCGGTATTCGTTCATATTCTTGTTCAAGCTGGCCGAATGCTTTGGTGATTTTATTTAAATCACCGACACGGTTCAACGGAAGGCGAACAATGCGCGACTGTTCCGCAAGGGCTTGAAGAATTGATTGACGGATCCACCATACCGCGTAAGAAATGAACTTGAATCCACGTGTCTCATCAAACCGTTTTGCCCCTTTGATCAATCCAAGATTTCCCTCGTTGATCAGATCACCCAGCGATAATCCCTGGTTCTGAAATTGTTTCGCTACACTCACTACAAAACGCAAATTTGCTTTCGTCAATTTCTCCAACGCAGCTTGATCGCCTTTTTTGATACGCTTTGCAAGTTCGATCTCTTCTTGGGGAGTCAATAGATCAACTTTGCCAATCTCGTGCAAATAATTATCAAGTGATTTACTTTCTCTGCTCGTAAACTGTTTTGTAATTTTAGCCATTCTGCTCCCTTTTATTTATCATTAATTGCATAAACGAGTTATTTTCTTCGAGTTTGAAACTACCGAGGATTCAATGATATGATCGTATTTGCTTTGGTTACAAGTAATAACAATCAATATAGTGAAGTATTTCTCTATAGACGAATCAACTTTGGTTAAATTATATTCATTTAAGACATTTCTACCCTCTATGTATCATTTAGACTCTTTAAGACGGTAAAAAGTTCAATTTTGAAAAATAATTCTTCCCCCATCAATGCGGAGGGAGGACTTAGATATATCTAGAGATATATAGAGATCAAAAATCTTCATATTCTCCGTTTATACATTGGTTGAAATTGTTGTGTCTGCTACAATTTCTGGTAGACCTTGCGACTTTAATTGATAGACTTTGCTACTTTTGATGGTAGACTGCATCTCAGAAAGCATTTCAATATTGAGAGTGAGCACATCATTTTTATCGACTCTTACATATCGCGCACCTTCTGTATCAAGTTTATACTTGTAGAGGTATCCTTTCTGTCGTGCGAACTCATAATATTCATTTAATTATAGAACGAAGCTTCTTTGTCTGCCGTGTTTCGATCAAGTTTCCATCTTACCGCGGTTGACATAATAGCTTTGAGCGAACGTAATTCAATATTGGCAGTAATTGGAGAACATTCTTTTGACCGTCTTGATTTAAATTGATCCCAATGTTTTGGGGTTAATCGATTGAGTATAATATCTCCGACAAGTCTTACAAAATTACTTAATGATTGTTTGTATGACCGGAGTGTTTGTGGTCTTAGAGTATTAGAATGTACAGTAAAATATTGTTCGGAATATCTTGTGAAGAAAACAGGTTTTTGTTTTTCTTTAGTGAAGTTTTTGAAATCAGATAGAACGAGAAGGGCTTCTTTTTTATTTTTTGCAGCCGGAACTTTTCTGACGCTTGCGACCGTCTTCATCAACCCATTGAAGATACCAAAATGGTGACCGTGACGGCTTGAAAATAATAAAACCTGACTTCATAGCTTGCACTTTAGCTTGAAGTCCGTCCTATTTTCTTTAAAAGTACTTAATTTTGAGCTGGCAACGAGACTTGAACTCGTGACCTGCTGATTACGAATCAGCTGCTCTACCAACTGAGCTACGCCAGCGTTTGAAGTAATATATAAAAAAAAAAGAATTGTAGCAATTCTGTGAATATTAAACTAAAAAGTACAAGCAATGTTGCTTACAGTGTGCAGTTTGTGCTGTAGTATTTTAATTATGGCATCGAAGTTTGAGTAATCAAAATTTGATGTAAACAAATATATCAAACAGATTCAAACAATCGTAAAAAAAAAAATTAATCGTTAACGGAACTAAAATATAAATCCAACAAACAGACCGTGGTATTGCCGCTGATAATTGAACGAGATATTATTCATATTCCAGCGCTGAGATTCAAAACGATAACCGACGATGATCCCTTCATAGATCAATTCCGGAAGGATACATTGTATTTCAGCCGCAACAGAGTTCTGCGATCCATATTCCGTACTAAATCCCTCTGAAGCGTAATAGAGTGTTCCGATAACAAATGCTTGCACACCAAAGCTTCGTTCAAAATGTTTAAATTTTAATCCTGTCCCTATTCCAAGACTTCCTATATCAAAATCTTTTGAATTGTTATTCGGAGATTCAGCTCGGACGTAATTTGCAGCCACAATAATTGGCATGACAAACGCCGCTCGTTGGTTTTTACGGTCGGTTAACGCTATATCATTATGAGTGTCCGCATAGACAGAAAAGGATTCTTTCTTTT
>JAUXTU010000012.1 GCA_030679145.1 Bacteroidota bacterium
CTTTTTTCTTTCCAATAATTCGTTTGGGTTGCGCATGAAAATAAAATTTGATTCCATCACTTTTTGCAAGTTCGTATTCAAAATCATATGCAGACATCTGTTCACGCCCGCGTCGATAGACCATAAACACTTCTTTTGCGCCCAAGCGTTTTGCTTCGGTCGCAGCATCGATGGCGGTATTCCCCGCACCGATAACAGCAACACGTTTGCCAACGCTTACATTTTTCCATTTCCTTGTCGTTACTTGTTCAACAAAGTCCAAAGCATCATACACTCCATTGATCCTTTCACCATCGATCTTCAAGTTCGTCGGATTTGGAAGCCCCGTGCCGATAAAGATCGCATCATGCATTTCTTCCAATTCTTCAATTGAGACATTCTTTCCGACTAAAACATTCGATTTTATTGTTACACCAAGTTTTTGGACCATCTTCACTTCATTCAGACTATCTTGTTGCTTCATTTTATACGGTGCAATTCCGTGAGTATCAAGTCCGCCCGGTTTTTTATTCGCATCGTAGATCGTTACATCGTATCCCATCAACGCCAATTCTGCTCCACATGCAAGCCCCGAAGGACCGGCACCAATAATTCCAACAGATTTTCCATTTTTGGGTGCAGGAGTAAATAGTGTCGGCATTCCATGTTCAACATACCAATCCATAACATGACGTTGTAATTTACCGATCTGGATTGGTTTTTCACCTTTGTCGTTATAGACACAGGCACCTTCACACAAAACGTCAACAGGGCATGCTTTTGCACAAGTGAGCGCGACCCAGTTTGAAGATAAAATGGTTTTCGCAGAACCTTTCATATTTCCAGTTGATATTTTTCTGATAAACGTAGAAATATCAATATGTGTAGGACAGGCAGTCATGCAGGGTGAGTCAAAGCAATAAAGACAACGATTTGCTTCGGCGTTAGCCGCAATAGGAGTCAATGCAGGTTTTAATTCAGCAAAATTCTTTTCGTACTCTTTTGCAGAAAGTTTTGGTGCAATGTTGTTCATAGATTATCTTCCTAAGTGATAATATTAAGCAACAACTTGGGCATCAGCAATTACCAATGCAGAATCCAATGCGGCAATACCGATATCAATTTCTTCTTTTGAAATGATCAGCGGTGGAGCAATTACAAAATGACTGATCCAAGCCTGCAAATAGACGCCGTTCTTCATCATTTCGGCAGCAACTTTTTCAACAAGAGTTTGAACACCATTCACTTTATCATTTTTCGTATTGAATGGTTCACGAGTCGTTTGATTCTTGACAAGATCCACAGCCCAGAACAATCCTTTCCCGCGAACATCACCGATGGACGGATGTTTTGGTTTTAGAGCATTTAATTTTTCTTTTAGATATCCTTCCATTTCTTTTGCACGCTCAACGAGATTCATTCGTTTTAGCTCGCCGATTGCCGCAATTGCCGGAGCAAGTGTGATTGGATGTGCTTCGTAAGTATGACCGTGAGAGAAAAAATTTTCATCAAAGAAGGAAGCAATCTTCATAGTCGTTGCGCAAAGACCAAGCGGAACATACGCTGCTGTAATTCCTTTTGCAGTTACTAAAATATCCGGTTTCACATTCCAATGATCTACGGCAAACCAAGTTCCGGTTCGTCCCCATCCGGTCATTACTTCGTCAGCGATCATTAAAACATTATGTTTGTCGCAGATCTCTCGCAATCGCGGCAAATATTCGTCAGGTGGAATAAGAATACCATTAGTGCCAACGATTGGTTCAATAATTACCGCAGCAACATCTCCTTCGTTCTCAATCATATGGTTTATATACTCAACGCAAGCAATTCCGCATCCCGGATATGTGTGAAGCAATGGGCATTTATAACAGTTCACTTCCGGCGCAAAAATAACTCCGGGAATTTTTCCTGCCGGTTCCATTGCCCAACGGCGCGGATCGCCGGTGGCTGCGATTGCACCCATCGTTGAACCATGATATGAACGATATCGTGAAATGATTTTCGTCTTGCCGGTATACATTCGTGCAATTTTAAATGCAGCCTCGTTGGCTTCTGTTCCTGATGTTGTAAAAAAGAATTTTTCTAATCCTGCAGGAAGGACTTCAAGAAGAAGTTTACTCAGTTCAACACGCACATCAGTTGCAAATCCCGGTGCGACATAAGCAAGTTTCTGTGCCTGCTCTCCAATAGATTTGATCACAGCTTGATTCTTATGACCAAGCGTGCTGCACATTAATTGCGATGAAAAATCCAGATATCGCTTTCCCGAACCATCCGTGAAATAACATCCTTCCGCATCAACAATGTGAAGCGGTTTCCATCCTTTTTGTTTGCGCCAGGTGCCGTACGTATATTTTGCAGTGAGTTCGACGATTTCTTGGGAAGATAGTTTTTCAGACATGAGTTTTTTGTTAGTATTAGAGTTTATAATTTACTTTTTTTGTTTCGTGATTCGAGTTTTGGGTTTTGAGTATGTTTGCTTTGACTCATATTTTACTTCAGGTTCTTTGATAAAGTTTGGAGTATCAAATTCTTTGTCAACATACTGGATAAAACGCATTATTTTCCCGCAAAGAAAATTATACTCCTGAAAGAGTTCTTCAAATATTGCTTTGTTTGTCATCGATTTAGTCTCAAATAATAATTCAAGATGCTCTATCGTTTCTTCTGCGGAACCGTATGAACGAAACAAATAATGAAGAAATTCATTTTTATATCTACGTAAAGCAAATCCTTCAACGATATTAGAGGGAATTGATTTTGATGATCTCCGAATCTGACTTCCTTCTTCAAATCGTTCAAAGGCGGGAAGTTTTAAAGACATTTCGTGAACTCGTACTGCCAACTGATGGGACATTTGATATATTTCTAGTTTTTTATGTCCTTTCTCCATTACATACCTACGCTTATGAAATCAAAACTCGAAACACGAAACTCATTTATCCGCCTTTGGCGGAAAACTCATTCAATCTTTCAACTCCGTTATCTTTCCGTACGTTTCAGGTCTTCTGTCTCTATAGAATTGCCATGTCTCACGAACTTCTTGTATCATTTTCATATCAAGATCACACACAACAAGTTCGTCTTTGTCTCGGCTGGCTTGTTTCAATATTTTCCCGCGTGGTGAACAAAAATAACTTTTTCCGTAAAACTCACCGATGTTCCATGGAGCTTCTGTCCCAACGCGGTTGATCGCACCGACAAAATATCCATTTGCCGCAGCGTGTGCCGGCTGTTCTAATTCCCAAAGATATTCTGAAAGTCCGGCAACAGTTGCCGATGGATTGAATACAATTTCCGCCCCGTTCAATCCCAGAATTCGCGCCCCTTCCGGAAAATGTCTATCATAACAAATATAGACTCCAATGTCAGCGTATTTAGTTTTGAAGACTGGAAATCCAAGATTGCCCGGCTTAAAATAGAATTTTTCCCAAAAACCAGGTGCAACTTGAGGTATATGATGCTTTCGATATTTTCCTAGATATGTTCCATCAGCATCGATAACCGCCGCAGTATTGTAAAAAACGCCAGCCATTTCCTCTTCATAAATTGGAATAACCATTACCATCTTATATTTCTTCGCATACTTTTGCATTAACTTCACTGTCGGACCGTCGGGAATTTTTTCCGTCATCTCATACCATTTCGTTTTTTGTTCGGCACAGAAATACGGACCATTGAACACTTCCTGAAGACAAAGAATCTGCACACCATCTTTTCCCGCTTTTTCGATCAATGGAATGTGTTTATCAATCATTGCTTTCTTAATTTTTGGAATTGGCTGGTCGTTGGAAATTGCGATTGAACATTGGATGAGACCACCTCTGACTATTCGAGACATATCGACTCCTTAACAGTCCGCCAAAAAGATGGCGGATTTTTAATGAATGG
>JAUXTU010000109.1 GCA_030679145.1 Bacteroidota bacterium
GCATGTTCCACAAGCCGCAACAGTACTGCTTGTATCATTCCACGTAACGGACAAATTATTTCCGCCATTAAAATTACCATGACAGTATGTATTTGTGCAAGAAATGTTCGTAGCATTATACGATGCGTTTGCTGTAAAGAAAACAGATGCAGAATCAAATTTCACTTCAGCATAACTGGTTGCATCAATATGACCCTGAGAAGAAAATACTGTAGGAACTTTATGACATTCATTACATGCAATTCCCAAATTAAGAACACCTCCCAATAAATGTTTCTGATGAGCGCCAACACCGCGGAATGTCGGCAAGACATTATCCGCAAGATCTTTTGGAGGAGCGGCGTTCGTACTTCCATGACAGGTTGTGCAGTTTTCCGGTCCGCTCGGTTTATTATGGCATGTGTTACACGATTTTACAGCTACTCCACCACCGTCATATGCTGTTCCGTGACACGATTGACACGATTGTAAGTTATAATTATTGGTTTTTAAATATTTAGCATGGAAATTCGGGGAGGAAATTACACCAAAACTTTTGTCATGCATAACGGTATGACATTGATAACACGACTTTGATGCTGTTCCCTTACCGTCAAAATTCACTCCGTGACAAGATTGACACGATGCTACATCATACTGATTTGCTTGCAGATATTTTGCGTGAAAATTTGGCGATGCAAGATTTCCAAAATCTTTATCATGAACTGCTTTATGGCAATCTACACAGGAGGCGTTCACCGTTCCGCCGGTAAACGTTTTACCATGACATGATTGACATTTCGTTACATCATTGTTGATGGACTTTAGATATACGCCATGAAAATTTGCTGAATTAGTATCTGCAAATCCTTTTCCATGAACAGAAACGGCAGCTTGGGTCGGCAATTTTTCATCTTTTCGTTCACTGCAACCAAACAAACCGCTGAGAATAATTGCAAAAATGGAGAATAGCGTTATTTTTTTCATTGTACATTCGCTCCATGACAATATCCACAAAAGTTTTGACCTGCTTTTCCGGTTGGCTTTGCATTAACATCAGTATGGCAGACAAAACAATTTGCTGCCAGATCATCATGCCAATCGCCTTTTACACTCTTCATAAACCCATTTGCGTGTGTTCGCGGATTTGTTCCTTTAATTCCATCGTTGTCAACGTGGCATGTAATACATGTTGGATCTCCACCTTCAGCATCATGACAAGCGGCACAACGTTGGATATCGCGTTTCGCCAACTGAGCGTGAGTTCCTCCACCAGTTCCAACTCCAATTATTGTAAATCCTACTTTTTCATGACTTGTCGGCACTACACCCCCAAGCGCAACACTGCCGTTCATATGACAGTCACTGCAGAATGTTTGCTGACGATGACACGTTTGACAATCAGCTGAACGCCCTTTTGCATCAATACCGTGCGTGAATTTATAATTAATGTCGTGAACATTTTGTCCCGAAAGAGCGGCAGGTTTATCATTGCCGAATTTTCTGGGAGATACCATTCCGGTCTTTTCAAATTTAGAAAGTGTTGTCAGATTCGTTCCGTCATGACATTCCATACATGATGATTCCGTATGACAGCTTTGACAATTTGCATCAAATGTTCTGCCATTCATTACTCGACCATGTTCACGTTTAAAATTAGCCGCAACGTGCGAAGCCGGACGGAGCGTCGTCAAGTTTGTATGGCACATTTCACATTCATTAGTTGCTTTTACATTATTATGACACGTATTGCACGTTGCCATTGATGGGGTGTGTTGTGAGAAATTGCCATCAGCTTTTTCAATCCCTGCATGACAGGTCAGACATTCCACTTTTTGATCAACAACATGTTTCTGATGGCTGAATGATATTTCACGAATAGGATTTGGCGATGCAACAGGATTATTCTCATCCGTATGGCAGAATCCGCACTTTTCATTCACTTCTTGATCATGACAGGATTGACACTCAGTATGAGTCGGAAGCATCTTGTCCGATGATTTCGTGCTCGCTTGTGCTGTTGTATGACAGGTTTCACATTCAACACCGGCATCAATATGTTTATTGTGTGGAAATTTTATAGTTTGTGAATTATTTGCTAAATCATCCTCACTCGCCACTGCACTTGCACGACCGAAGATCACTAAAGCAACCACCACAGAAATTATTGTTACTATGTAAAGGTTTTTTTTCATCATAACCAATTCAACTTTTCGTTGAACCAATAGTTAATTTTAAGGAATAAACGCATGTCACTGTTATACTGCGGATTACTCATCCATTGCATTTGAAAATCCGTTGAGAGTGTTTGCATAGGGCGATAGACAACACCAAGGGTTCCGTTAAATACATCGCTTGCAGGATCTGTTGCTGCTTGTTTATATGTTGCAAAACCGGCTGCACACATTGCGGTGAGTGTTCTATCCATCATTGGATATGCGGCTTGAACTGAAATGCCATTCAACTCTCCGGCATACCCAAAATTCTGTGTGTAGGTTGCTGATATAAAATCATACGTTCCACCTACCACCAATCGCTGACTGGTCTCGTCAACATAATCCACGTTCGCAAATCGTGCAAAAAGAAATGTTTTGGATATTGGACGATATTCAATACCCCCTTCAATTTCATTGGTGCTGTTGATATTAAACACCGAGAAAACGGAATTGTATGCAACGCGGGGTTTACGGAAAATATACTCCGCAGTAACATTCAGTTCTTTTATTACACCAACGCGAGTGAATCCCTGAACTTTTGAGATCTCTTCAGTCAAAATATCAAAATCTGTTTTCGCTTGAATAGAATAAACTTGTTCATGCTGATATTCAACATCAATCGATGCAAGCTCTTCTTCATTCGGTCTGCTGTTGATAACTATTGAATACGGATTGAACAACGAATCCATTCTCAGAGCTGTATACGGCTTTCGCTCCCAGCGTTTGTTCATATAACTTATTCCAACAACGCCATCTTCTATCGGTGCGTAGGAAATTTGACCTCCGAACAAACCATTGGTGCCGATATAATTCTTTCGGATCGAACGGGATTGTATGACATTACTTCCCCCGTATCCTTGAATCATAAGGGTGTTGTCCAAAAATTTTGCCAAACCGGAAACACCGTCGATCAATCCGCTGCCAACACCGGCAAAAACAAATTGGCGGCCTGCAGTAATATCAGCAAGACCGCCAATGTTTTTCACCTTCATCAGAAAGGAATTAACTCGTAGTTCGGGATCAGTTTCTATTGTTGAACCAAAATCATTTGACACCATTGCATTCATATTAAAGGAATAATCCCCAGACGCTGCATTGAAGTAGAGATTCTCATATGCACGAAAATACAATACTTTAGCAAGCGCAGTGTCTCTTCCCTCAAATCCATAGAACAATGTTGTCAATCGTCCCGTCATCAGTTGAGCAGAAGCTCCCGCTGAAAGCAGAACAAGGCCGACGAAAATTTTTCGGAACATTGTTAACCTTTCGGCATTGGATGTTTAATTTCTTCCCACATTTTTTTGAAATTAAATTCTTTTATGTCGTGCATTTTGTTTTCGCCATGACATTGGCTGCATGTTTTTTCATCGGCTTTTAACATACCGGCTGCGATCGCCTTCTCTTTATTCTCCGGTTTGTTGTGAATTGCTTTATACGCTGAAGCTGCGCCATGGCATGCTTCGCATTGAACACCCATTTCAACTTTGAAAGACTTATCAACTTCTTGACCAAAACCGGTTGAATGGCATTCTAAACATTCTTTTGCTTCACTTGGAGCACCAGTGATATTTTTTGCTTTTGCGTACTCAGTTGCTTTTTCAGTTTTCAAGACAGTGAACGCTTCGGCATGTTTTGTTTTTTTCCAAACATCAACCTGTTTCCCTTGTTTTGCAAGATTGTGACATGCACATGTATTAACTCCGACAAACTTATTCTTATTTTGAGCAACTCCTAATGCAGAGATTAAAAATGAGAACACTACTATTGTACAAACGATTCGTTTCATGGAAGTTCCCTTTTGTATTTTGTTATTAAAAACAGTTAACTAATTGGCTATAAATGCGGCAAAATGTATGCCGATTGAAAATACTCATTTTTTTCAAATTTTCAACAAGAAAAGCTGTCTACTTCTCACTGTTGAAAATTTCACCCGTAGATTTTTTCACCTTTGAGAATGAAAGAAATCTCGCACCCAATAAATATTTTTACCGTTCAATTCGCCGAATATACAGAAACAAAGAAACAGCTAAAAGTGTAATAATGAATGACGCAACACCAAGCCCAAAACGTCGAAATTGATATTCATCAAGAGCACTCTGTCCTTCTGATTTTACAAATTGAGCAGCCTCAAGTCCTTTGTTGACTACATCCTTAAATTTTTCGGGGTTAAAAGCATGAACCATAGTGCGAGATTCGAGTCGAGATTGACGTACATCTCGAAGTTTGAACTTTGCCTCACCAACTTCCATTCCTTTTTGTTGCGCCTCTTCTATCAGACCTTTGGCATTTTTCTCCGACAATTCCAAACTATCAATTAAACCTCTCATGAATTGAGCAGCAACAAATCCTTTTTGATTCTCATTCGATTTATGACATTTTGAACAAACACTTCCTACACCAACACCAAGCAATGCATCTGTTGTAGCAACAATTTCATGATTACCATGACATGTTTCACATTCAGGATATTTTCGCTGATCGAACGCTTTTTTATGCGGACTCGATGCAAAGAGATCCGCATTTAATGCATGACATGTTCCGCATACATTTGATATTGATTCAACGCCCGGTGGGATTGCTCCATGATTTCCATGACAATCATTACACGCGGGTGCTCCAAGATCATGTTTTTCAAGAAGAGCTTTACCATGAACACTCTTGGCAAATTTTTTGTATTGGTCTGTTGGAATATTATATTTTTTCATTTTCTGAACATCACTATGACATTTTGCACATGTCGAAGGAAGATTTACTGCATTCACCGTTGACCTTGTATCTGCCGGTCTATAAATATTATGACTTCCGTGACAACTTGCACATTCCGCAGCGTCAATATTTCCTTTCTTGTTCAAAGAACCATGAATGCTTGTATGATATTTGCTGAGCTGGTCAACCGGCAATGATGGATTATATTTTTTCATGTACGACGGATCTGAATGGCACTTCGTGCATGTCTTAACAACATTTGCAGGATGCACAGGTGACTGCATACTTTTCACAGAAGAAACTCCATGCGCTCCGTGGCACGTTATACACTGAGCGATCCATTCACCACCATCAATAGAACCACCGGAGTGAACACTTGTTGCAAAAAATTCAAGCTGATTCGTTTTTATTGATGAACCGAACCTTTTCATTTTTGCTTGATTGTTATGACATTCGGAACATGTTTTAGTGATGTCATTTCCTTTTGGAATTCCCTTGTATCCTATTTTTTTGTTCATCGCTTGATCGGCATCTTCAGATTTTCTGTCTCCACCGTGACAATCGGCGCATGAAATTCCATTTTGTTGATGGATATCGTTCTTAAAAAGCAGAGAAGGTTTATCTTCGATGCTGTTATGGCAAGTAACACATTGGTCATCTGCACGCGATAGAATTACCATTCCGCACACACTGATGAATAATTGAAATAAAAGTTTTTGTATTTTCACGATAGCCACCCAATGGTTGTCAATAAAATAATGTAGCAAATTGCGAAAAACGCTATATAATTAATAAATCTATTGTGCTCTCCTCGAGCAGTTTTTCTATCCCAGAACGGAATTAACGTCCACACTAAACCAGCAAGTCCAAACAGACCTATTCCTAATAATTCACCATCAATGAATAATACGTGTGATGGTATCATTTTCAATGTTTGGAACATAAACATAAAGTACCATTCCGGTTGAATACCTGCTGGGGCCGAAGCAAAAGGATCAGCTTTCACACCAAGTTCCCACGGAAAGAATACGGCAAGAATTGCAAGAACATTTAACACGATAAGCCAAAGAAGTAAATCGCGTAAAAAGAAATTTGGAAAGAACGGCATTGTTTCTCGTTCGTGTTCCGGTGTATTTGTAAATTCTATCGGCTCGCTCATTCCTTGGCGCTGAACAAATAGAAGGTGAAGCCCAAGCAAAATCGTAAACATTCCCGGTAAAATTGCAACATGGATTCCATAAAACCGAGTGAGTGTTGCACCAGTAACTTCTTCTCCCCCACGTAACAGCATCATAATCGGTTTCCCAATCATTGGGATAACGCCGACAATATCTGTTCCAACTTTGGTTGCGAAGAACGCAAGTTCGTTCCATGGAAGTAAATATCCGCTGAATCCAAATCCTAAAATAAGAAAAAACATAAGCATACCGCTGAGCCATGTAAGCTCTCGCGGTTTTCGATATGCTCTTTCAAACACCACGCTAAACATATGTATCATTGCGGAAAGCACAAAAAGATTTGCCGACCAACTATGAATAGACCGAATGAGCCAACCAAATGATACTTTCGACATGATAAATTGAATACTTTCAAACGCCAGGTCTTCTCCCCCTTTGTAATAGAGTAACAACAATATTCCTGTGATTACCTGAATGATAAATAGAAAAAGAGATACACCGCCAAAATAATACCACACTGAGTGGCTGTGTATTGGCACATATTTCTTCCCCATGAATTTGACTAATGCATCAAGCTCAAATCGTTCATCTAACCATTGAAAAATTTTTTTCATAATGTCCTTATGCTATTTTAGAGACTAACACATCGTCACCTTGAAGTGTGACACGATATTCAGATAACGGACGTGGAGGCGGACCAGAAATATTTCTTCCATTCAAGTCATATTTTCCATTATGACAAGCACACCAAATCAATCCTAAATCATTTTTATATTGAACTGTGCAATCTAAATGTGTGCATACCGCTGAGAACGCTTTAAAATTACCTTGAGCTGTGCGAACAAGTAACACCGGTTTTGTCCCAAACTTTATAATTTGCCCCGAGTTTAGTGCAATACTTGAACTTTTGCCAACATTCACACTATTAACTTCAACTTCAGCTTGTTTTGGTGGTTTTAAGTATGATAAGACTGGATAGATAATAGCTCCCAGCCAAGCGAGAAAACTGCCTCCGAGAATATACTGTAAAAAATCCCGCCTCTTTTGTTGAGTGTTCTCTTGCATCGATATTCCTTTCATCTGTTGTTTTTATAAAATAAGTATCTGAAAAATAAAAAAATCAGTGTAAAAATATTCGATCCCAACAATTAGGAGCTCAGCTAGTAAGACATTATTGTAGATTAATTAAAAATTGTTATTCTCCCTTATGACAGTCACTGCAATTCATCGTTTTCCAAGAGTCTCCAATATCAATAGGGTGTTTAAATTCCAAACCTGTCGGTGCGTTCGACGTAACATTAGAAAACTGCCCTTGAGCTAATATCGTATGGCACGTATTGCAATCTTTGGATAATACTTTTCCGGTCTTTTTCGATACATGTTTTCCGTCGTGACAACGGAAACAACCGACGTATGTATAATGTCCAATATTGTTTGGGAAATTTTTCCAATTCACATTCATTTCAGGAAAAATATATCGTGAATACATTCGTTTTAAATTGCTTACAACAGAATCAACTTCAATTTGACGAGTTCTTGCAACCTCAGGATACTTAAATTTGTAGGTATCTTTAACAGTGCTTTCAATACCATTCATTGCATCTTCTTCGGTTTTATAATCTTTTACAAGAGCCGCGGAAGCGATAGATCGAACGGACGGCAGAGTCGGTGAAATCCATTCCAATTTCATTAAATTATTAATTGATTCTTCAGGTGTTCTATAAATATGTGTCGGACGATTGTGACAATCAATGCAGTCCATTTTTCTTGTTTCACCTTTTTCCAATTTTGTTTTATCTATTACATCGGTCGTAACATATTCATCATCTTCGTTTGTATCATCATGATGAACCCGAATTATTGGTATCTCCTGACGCCGTTCATCAATGGCAGTGTACGTTACATGATTACTTATATTCATATGCCAATGAATTCCTGAAGTCACTCCGGTTTCCGGGCTTCCGCCCCCAATTTTCATGAGCAATGATATCGTCCACGGCGTATTTTTTTCGTCCGGCATATAATACGTTTTTGTTACTTGTTTATCTCTATAAAAATGTTTGGGCCAATGACATTGTTCGCAGGTTCCTTGAGCTGGACGAAGATCCCGAACAGGTGTTGCAATAGGCCGTGCATATTTATTGAAAAGAACAGAATAGACCTGATATGCTCCGGTTAATTTCGATTTAACATACCAATCGGCTCCGGCGCCAACATGGCATTCCGCACATGTAACCTTTGCGTGTGGGGAGAACATATAAGCGGTGTATTCGGGTTTCATTACTACGTGACAAACTTCCCCGCAAAATTCAACGGATTCAGTGTATTCATAAATCTGAAAACTTGCAAAAGCAGACGTAAGTAGAATTGAAAGAAAAACAACAGAAATAAATGCAAATTTTCTTCTTTGATGAGAATCATTTAAGTCCAAAGTTGGAAACGGTGATTTTATAATGCCGGTCTTTAATCTCCGTTTGTTTTCAATTCTCATTCCAACAATAATAACCACTACGCCCAAAAGAAAAAATGTTGGGAGAATTACTATCGTAATAATCCCCATATATGGTTTTTGATGGGCACCAAAAAACTCAAGCGCAAAAAGAAATACTATTAAACCCACGCTGATCGCAGAAATTGCAGCGCCGGTAAAGCTAACCATATTGAAAAATAATGTTGGTATTAATTTCTTAATTTTTTTTCTCATAACAATAAATTGGTTTATCCTAATTGTAATTAAAAATCATAGCGTAGACGATCCAAATAACGATACTAAACCCAAGGGTGAGCGCAGTCCAGCCAAATACTTTGATCGCTCGAATCACAATCGGTTGATACGGTTCTACAAGATGCTGATCGAGTGTGCCATTCTTTATGTGCTCTTCATACTCAGCAGGTTTGTCCCGTTTTAATTCTTCCAATGACATACGACCAGAAAAAACGACAATATCCATCGGGAATTTTTCGGGGCGCAAATGTGTGTTAAAGAAATGGATCGTAAAAATAAACCCCGTTGCCAGCAACGCTTCATCACTATGAATGATGGTTGCAACATTGATCGCCCATCCCGGTAAAAATTGAGTAAAGAATTCCGGGAACCACAGAGTTGCTCCGGTGGAACCGATCACAAAGACACCCCAGAAAACGGCAATGTAATCGAATTTTTCCCAATATGTCCAACGCCCATACTGTGGACGGGGACCTTTTCCAACGAACCATTTTATTGAAGCAATTGCATCAAGAAGATCTTTTTTCATTGGGAGTAAAGAATCTTTTCCTAAGAGAAGATTTTTCCATGTTCCAAACTCTTTCTTTCTTCGTCGGATCAAGTCATAAATGTGCGTTACAAAAATACCAACCAAAAAGACAGCAGCAACGCGGTGTACATATCCGGCTGATTCGAATCCGCCAAAAAATCTCGATACGATGCCCGCCCAACCAGTATATGAAAATTTCAGAGTCATTCCGGTAAGAGCAAGTGAAATAAAACTAACCACCATAATAATATGCAGAATACGATTCAACCTGCTAAATCTTTGATATTGCGGTTCATTCGCATGCTCACGTTCAACTTTCATGTGCTCTTTTCTCATCTGCCAAGCTCGAGGCAGCCAAAGTAAAGTGTGCAGCCCAAATATAGCAAACGTTCCAACCACAAGAGAAGTCATTGACCAAAAAACCCAGAAAAGAATCGGATACTTTTCAGGATCATGGTGTGTAGCGTGAGTTAAATATCCTGCAAATTTTCTATTTGCTCCCGGATGACATTTTTGACACGTTTGAACTACGTTTACCCTGTTTAAATGAGATTTAGGATCACCCATCGGAAGAATATCGTGGGCGCCATGACAATCATAACATTTCGCTGTTTTTGTGTAACCAAGCTTTGCAACTTTTCCGTGGTATGTATCAAAATACGTTGCAGTAATTTTTTCATGACATTTTCCACACGTGTTCATCACTCCTAACTTAAATCCTTGAGCATCCGTTCGGTTGATGGTATGTGCAGTGTGACAATCATTGCAGACCGGAAGAGGTTTATCTGATTTTGAGATTAATGATGAGTGGATACTTTTTTCAAATTGTTCCTGAATTCCATGATGACACTTACCGCAGGTTGCTGGGAGATTTTTTGCATTAACACTCGATGAAGTATCCGATTTTGGCAGTTCGCGATGAGTGCTATGGCAATCCGTACATTTTGCAGTAACAGTTAAGCCACTTTTTACCAATCCTCTTCCATGGATACTTTCCGCATAATGTTTAATAATGTCATGTTCGGTACCAGTATAGCGTGCTGCTGCTTTTTTCCCTTCTTGATGGCAGCGAGCACATAATGCTGGAATATTGGTTGCAAATGTTGGTGAAGCAGGATCAACTTTTCCTTTAGTTCCATGAGTCCCATGACATTCTTTGCATGTCGGTGCGTTGGCATCATTCTTCGTAAATAATTTTCCATGAATGCTCATTGTATACTGGTCGCCGACTTCTGTATGGCATTGTGAACAATCAACTTTTTTAGTAATTGCGTCGCACGGACGAGAATGTGAAGACTTCACTTCACTATGACATTGACTGCACGCTACTTTGGGTCCATGTTTCGAACCAGCATATTCGCTTACATCTACAAACAACGAACGACCATCTTTTGACGACCTAACATCTTTTTTCTCGTGGCATGTCATACAGTCTTTATTCGCCATCCCTTGGTCATAGAAAACTTTTCTTGCTTTATGAGGTTGATGACAATCTACGCATGCAGGAAGAACATTCGCCTCTTTTTCCCAAAGCTTTCCATTGATCACTTTTCGATGCACTGCTTCAATTTGTGAATGACATTTTTGGCAAGTCGCAGCGATATTTTTTCTGTTAATGGACGATCTCGGATCCGTATGCGGAAGAATTAAGTGAGGAGAATGACACGATGCGCATGTCGCCGTAACAGACAAGCCTTTTTTAAGGAGACCTTCTCCATGAATACTTTCGGTATAATTTTCAATGATATGGTCTTGCGATATTACACCTCGCCGTTGTACCGAAGTTCCTTCTTTATGACATTTTCCGCAGGTGAACGGAATTTTCATTGGCGACACTGGAGAACGCTGATCTTTCACGCTAAGAATATCATGCTTTCCGTGACAGTCATAACATCGCGGAGCAAGTGGATCCCCTTTCGCAGCCCGTTGACCGTGACGACATTGAGTGTACAGCTTTTGTTCCTTATTGTGACACGTACCGCAATCCACCGGCTTTACTGGAACTTCATGCGGCATTTCTTTTCCCTCAAGATCCGCGTGACAATTAATACATTGCAGATCACCATGGATTGAACCGGAAAATTTTTTGTCATCAATAAATAAAGAAGTCTGCTTCCCGTTTTTCTCAGCCGTTAGCGTTTTATCTTCGTGGCAGGATAGACATTCTGATTTATCTTGAGCGATACTAAACGCTGAAAAAAAAAGCGATGTTATAAAAAATATTTTGAAAACTTTTAATTTCATACTAGCTTAGATTTTATTTTTCTTCATTTTCATTTTCAGATTTCTTCAACTCTTCTTTCAAACGCTCTAACTCCAACGGATGTTCATCAGCCATCTCTTCTTCCGATATTGTCCCCTTGAACCACGCTAAATTCATTGGATACACATCGGGATTAAAGATAACAAAGTAAAAATGCCATACTATTATAGAAAGAGCTGCCAGCCACGCTTCATAGAAGTGAACCGTACGAGCAACATCCCACCACAATTTTCCGAACAAGCCTAGAAATGTATTATCAAACCATAAAATAACCCCCGTTACACTCATGACTACCGTTCCCCAAATAAGCGCCCAGTATTCAGCTTTTTCTATATAGCTAAACCGATCAAGTTTTGGTTTCTCACTTGAAATTCCAAGGTTAAATTTTGCAATTCCGATAGCATCATATGCATCTTGCATTCTTGGAAAGAGGTCACGAATCAATTGTTTCCCGCGTGGCACAAATAAGACATAATAGATGTGATATAAACTTACCAATGTCATAATAACTGCAGCCGTGCGATGAAGAACTCCACGAATTTCAAATACCGTTGGACTTAATGAACGAATTGGAATAACCCACCATGCATCCGGATAGCGCAGCATAAAACCGGTAAGAACAAGCGTGATAAAACTTAATGCAAGCGAAGCATGCTGCAGACGTTCACCTACTGTCATTCGAACGTAAAGGGAATACCCGATCTCTTCATCATACATCGTTCCATGGCGACGATGCCGTAATCTGCGTTTAGATTTCTTTGCAAAATCTAAAATATTGTGAACTGTCATTCCGCCAATCGTCACTATTATTAAAATGATATAAAGATTTGAAACAAAATAGAGAAGGTCGTTGTCAGTCGGATTGGTTACCACAATATGAACAGCCCCTTGTGCAAAGTTTTGATTTGCACCGGGATGACATTTGCCACAAGTGATTGCCAGATTTCCTTTGTTTACTCGGGAAAGAGAATCTTTGGACGGAAGAACATCATGAAATCCATGACAGCTTGCACAGTTTGCCGCTTCAGTTTTTCCGGCTTTCACGGCAAGACCATGGAAACTATCCATAAAACTTTCATTGCGTCCGGAAGCAAGACCAAATTTTTCCGACATTTTTACAGAGCTATGACAAGGAGAACAAACCTCTGCAGAGACATGAAGTTTTGATACGGGAGAATTGGGATCTTTGGGTGCAAGAATTTTATGCTCACCATGACAATTCGTACACACCGGAGCAGATTCATTTCCTTTCAAGAATGATGTTCCGTGGATACTCTTCTTGTATAATTTAACAACATCCGCATGGCAATGTCCGCATGTAGCAGGAATATTTGCTTTATTCACTGTTGAAGTTGGATTGTTTCCTTTTTGCATTTCATGGCTTCCATGACAATCGCTGCAAATAGCTACTTTCGCATTTCCTTTTTTCAGCGCTTTGCCATGAACACTTTCTTCATACGACATTACAAAATTTGAAGTTGTACCGGTTGAAGAAGTTTGTTTGCTGTGACACGAAATGCACATTTTTACTTTTACAAGTTTTACAGTAGCAGAATCTTTTTGAGCGCCATTGGTCGGCATTAATACCGAATGGCATTTTAGACAGTTCGGTGCATTTTCGACATTCGATGCAAACGCAACACCGTGAGCCGATTTAAGAAATTTTTCCTTTTCAGAATTATGGCAGGTACCGCAGGCTTTAACAATGTTTGTAAAATGGAATTTTGAACCCGGAACCTTTGGAGAAACAACATCATGCTTTCCATGGCAGGATTTACAATTATTACTCACATCGGAACCTTGTGCAAGAACCGTTTTATGAAACGCATGTTTTGAAACATCCTTTGCGTGACACGTTGCACATTGAACAGGCTTGATGTTTTCTTTATGGGGAACATTGTTTGGATCAAATCCGGTATGACAAGAAACGCATGTAAATTTTTTGTGAGGTGAATTGTTTAATGCATCTTCTGTAACATATAAAGAAATGGTCTTGCCATTTTTTTCCATTGTCAATGAATTGTCACTGTGACAAGCAAGACATTCTTCTTTGGTTTGAGCCGAAATTGTTACGGAAAGAATAAGTAAAAAGAATAGTGAAGCAAAAACTTTCATCGGGAAAAACCTTTCAAGGGTATCTAATATAGATCTTTTTGAGTGTTGAATAAATAATCAGTCGAAATTGACCATTAAATCAACAGCAAACATTGTACCGTCAAATTACTATTAAAAACCGCTAATTCAAGAGTTTTTTGGTCTATTTAGAGAAGATTGTTTTCCAACTATAGGAAAATAAAGACATTTTTTCACAATTGGAAAAACAGTGAGGACGGTAGTACACTCGTCGGGAGTTCCTGCCCGACTGCTGAAGCAGTCACGCAGGCGGGGAACCCGAAACCTTTGGCTGTTTTAGAATTTTTTTTAAGAATTTTCTTCCAGCAGAAGATTTCAAATATATTTCACGTTTTCTTGCTTCAACTAAACTTCCAACTTCTTCAGAATAAATTAGATCAAAAGGTTGTCTCGGTTTTGTTGATCTAACTTTTCCTGTATTATGTTGAATTAAACGTGATTTGATGTTTGAAGAAAGACCAGTGTAATGCTCTCCATCTTTATGGCTTAACAAAACATAAACATGATAAATATTTTTGCTGTTAGTCATAACTAGTACACTCGTCGGGAGTCGAACCCGAAACCTTCAGCTTCGGAGGCTGACGCTCTATCCAATTGAGCTACGAGTGCGGGGAATTTCTGTATGGAATTTAACTGATAGTTCCATTGTAATCAACTCATAAAACAAAAAAAAGCGTCCATACTAATGGACGCTTTTTTAATGTACACCCGGAGGGATTCCCCGCCTGACTGACCCTGCTTACTTAAAATCAGTCGGGCAGGGAACCCCCAACCCTCAGATTCGAAGTCTGATGACTCACTTTGATGTACTTAATTTTTCACAATTTAAGCTGCTCTGTATAAGATTCTACACAGGTTGCTCACAACCATACTACAAATGGGCTACACTGTAGTTACAGAACCGTTTGTTAAAGAACGTTGATTACAGAATTATAATAACTATAAATTGCACATCTGTAAATGGTTGAATGCAAATAATATTTTTTATTTTAGCAACATCATTTTCTTTGTCTGGACAAAATTTTCGGTACGTAGTTGATAAAAATACATACCGCTTGGTAGATCGAAAACATTGACTGAAACAGAATGCTCGCCTCCATTCTGTAGTTCATTAAACACTATTCTTACTACCCTGCCAAGCATATCGAATATTCGAAGAGTTGCTAATGATGACGTAGGGAGTGAATATGAAATTGTTGTCGACGGATTAAACGGATTGGGATAATTTTGTTCAAGGGAATAGTTGGATGGTATATCATAGAAAGTATCAATATTCATATCCATAGTTAAATTTGATAAAGTTGTTTTCCAAAGCCCATTTAAATCTGTGCCCACAAATATTAAAGAGTCAATACAATAAATTGACGTAACTGGTTTTGTGAGATTAAACGAAATATCCTTCCAGATTTGATTACCTTTTGTTTTAACCCATAAATAGGGATTTCCTGTTGAAAATAAATAATTCTTGTAACTATATAAAACCCAACCAGAGAGATTTCCGTTGTCTTCGATCCAAGTTTTTCCTTCATCCGAACTTTTCATAATCCAAAAACCATTTGAATATATATACAAGAACCCATCAAAATATTCTATGGAATATACATCGGTAGATATTGTTGAGCCATTATAAGTATAAATCCAATTCTGAAGAACTTTTGTCCATGATTCACCCATATCTGTAGATACAAATAGACCCCCTTTAAGTTGAAATGATGCATCAACTCCAGCATAGATTTTTTCACCTACAGAATAGATTTTTCTTACAGTAAATGGATCCCCATTGTAATTTAATGGCAATCCTTTGCTCTTAAGATCCCAATAGTGACCATAGTCTTTTGATTGATATACCCCTTTATCTGTTGAAACAAATAAGAGACTATCAAGTTGCAGAAAACTATAAATATTACCACCATTAATTACGTTGTCACTTTCATTCCAAGTTTCTCCATCATTTATTGTTTTATAAATACCTGCAGCTGTTCCAGCAAAAATAGTATCCCCAACAACATATAATGACAAAACAGGCAAACTTAAATTAGACCCAACAAACTTAATACTTCTATCTTGCCACGTTTGCCCAAAATCTGAAGATCTATAAATTCCAAATGGATGCCTACAACCAACAAATAAGTAATTTTTAAATTGAATTATTGATGACACATAATTAGTATCTGGCAAACCATTATTTACTTTCTCCCAATGTTTTTGCTGTGATTCAGAAAGTAGGTTTAAAATAATGAGTAATACTATTATTAAAGATAATCGTTTCATTTTTCGACCAATTATTTTATACCAATTGAGCCAATATAATTTATACTTGAATACTTTTTTTAAAGTATCATTATTTTATACTTACATCAAACTAATAAGGATTATATTTTATGCGCTTTAAGATGAGATTGTCCTATTTTAAAGAATTTCTGAATGGCGGATGTATTTAAAAGTTCAATTTTTGTCTTTCGATACTTGAGTATGGGGGCGGTAAGTAGTTGTATTGGGGCTACATTTCAGTTACAAAAAATCGCCTTTCGGCGATAATTTGTGAAAACTCAGTACACCCGGAGGGATTCGAACCCCCAACCCTCAGATTCGAAGTCTGATGCTCTATCCAGTTGAGCTACGGATGCAAGTGTTGCTCAAATATACAAAATCTTTTCACCGAGCCAAAATAAAAAATCATTCTACCGTAAATATTTTGCTCTTCGGACCAATTCCCTTCTCATTGAACGCTTCAATTTGAAAATAGTAGGTCTTCTGTTTATCCATTGCGCGAAAATAATATTCATTCGATCCATAGATCATAATATTGGTATACATTTTTTTCGGGTTGATACCGGAATAGACCGTATAGCCAACTGCGTCATCGGATTGCTGCCATTTTAACCAGGCATTTCTCCGTTCACTCTCACCACGCAGAACAATAAAATTTTTAACGGAATCTGGAACATTCCCTTTTTCTTTTCCAAATATTCTAAAGCCACTTAATGCAAACTTTCCGGTCGGCATATGAACATTTTCAATTTTTAGAAAACGCGCTTGAACCGGATTTTTCAATTCCACATAATCATGAGGAATGTCCTTCCTGTTGGCTCGCTTGTCAATAAGGATATTCCATTTTTTTCCATCAAGTGATCCGTAAACGATGTATTGATGAAAAATATTAGACTGTTTTCCCATAAATTCAGCATTTTGATCTGCATAATTTATTTGAATTGCGTTAACCGAACATTCTGCACCAAGGTCACTTTGAAACCATTCACCTTTATTTCCCGTTGCGGCGCTCCAATATGTTTTGATATTTTCATCAACAGCATAGTTGGATTCGTAGCCCCCAAGAGTTGAAGAGACTGTAACAGGTTTATTATAATTCAACAACATCCACCCAGTGAAAAGAGATTGTGAGTTTTCGATTTTGGTATCGGGATAATAATACGGGTAGTCTCCATAGGCAGTGTTGCAGAACAGAACGCTGTCTTGATCAAATCCTGCAGGCCAATAACCAAGTCGTCGTTCAAAATTATTTTTTACAGAAATCGGTACAGTTCCAACATGCCACCAATTACCAAATTTATCTTGAAATGTTGATCCATGACCAACACCACGAATAAATCCACCTGGCTTATATGCGAATGGATTATGACTTTGATAGGTGAATGGACCAAGCGGAGAATCACCGGTATATACTCCATCGCCGTATCCGCTGAATTCAGTTCCGGGCGCGGCATATTGCAAATAATACTTTCCATTCTGTTTATTCATCCACGCCCCTTCGATGAATGGATTGAGAAAAGTGTTGTCGGAATGTTCACCAAATCGTTCCCATCCGTGTTCATCGGAATGCAAACTGATCAACACTCTCTTTTCACCGATTGGCTGGAATGTTTTACGGTCGATCTCCTGCCCCCAGATCGGCAGATCATTGCTCGAGCCAAAATAAATATACAGCCGTTGATCATCATCAACAAAAAACGCTGGATCCCATGCTCCCACTTGAAAAGAATCGACCGCTTCGTTCCATTCATCTTTTGTTGGATTTGTACTCATCCACAGTGGAAAATTTTTAGTATAGGTCGACCCAATCAACAGCAGCGTATCACCGAGTGCGACGGCAGCCGGAGCGCACAAATCATCATACACTTTATGATACGGTTTCAGAAAGACACGTGGAATAAAATTCCACTGCTTCATGTCATCGCTCCACCAATATCCGTATTGATTTGTGGAGAAGAGAAAATATTTTCCTTTGAATAAGACAATCACAGGATCAGCAGTTGCGCGATGTTTTCCCTCGTCAGTAAAATTAGGAATTGCACCATACCCATAATCGAGATTCATTGGATTGCAATATGTACGCTGTTGAGAAATACTAAACGAACATAAAACAACCGCCAATATTACTATTTTGACTATAAAGTTTTTCATATAAATTAATTGTCCTTGGAAAATAATATTAGAAGATGTCTCAAAAAATGGATTTTGTTGTCATTCCGAACGAAGTGAGGAATCCCGTTTTATTTTAAGCATAAAATAAGATTTCTCTCCCGCTAAAGCGGGATCGAAATGACAATGGTTGGGTATTTTTGAGACTATCTCTATATTTTAATATACCATCTCAATTGTTGCAGGCACAGTATCAACAACGATGTAACCATTCTTGGATTGAACTTCAATACCGTTGACAGCTGCTTTTTTCAACGGCGAAGAGGTCAATGACACCGGGATCAAGATCGGATTTTTTCTAGCATCAATAGTTCCCGCAATATTTAACTGTGTTACTCCTTTTGGTAAATCAGAAATACTATACGATAATATTCCATAATGCGTGGGAAGATTTTTTACTGAAAGCCCTTCTTCTACCCACTCATCTTTCAATCCGGCACCAAGCACAATTGAATGTTCATCATCTATCTCATAGACAAACATTGCACGAATGGCATTGATATAATCGGAACCGACCCACGTGTGGGGCATATCGCCAATGAAACGTTGTGTGCGGTAACCATTTGCAACAACTTCTGCCCAGTGATTCCACTCTTGCGGACGTTGATCGAGCATAAAATATTCGAGAGCATAATGTGCGCGTGCTTTTTGTCCTAAATAGATGAATGTTCCAACATTCCGAATTTCGTATGGTGTGTAAGTATCCCACGATATTTTATTTTCTGCTCTCTGAACAAACCAATCAAAATATTTATCGAATGTATTATTAAATGCCGGTTGAGGCACAAATTTCATCTCTCCATTTGGGAAAAGTGCAATTGAAGTTGACGTTGCGTCAAAATCTCCCTTTTCAACACAGCCCGGAATGTAACTGATATTTTTATTCTTCATTGCAAGGGCAATTGATTTGTACAGATCAATACGGAAAGCGTTTGCTAGACTATCATATTCATGCGTTTCCTTTTGTCTGCCAAGTATTGCAGCTGCTGAAGCGGCATCTTTCAGTCCTTTTAACACAAAGAAATTGTCCCAATATGAATGCATCGCCTTGTCGGAATATCCTTCGTGACTGATCGATTCTGTTACTAATCCATAAAATGCTCTTTTCTCATCATTGCCGTCACGATACTCAGGGGTCATTCGTTGCGCTCGGAGCGATTGAATGAAGTTTACAGCCGTAACGATGTTATTCCATCGCGCCCGCAGGAATATTGTGTCGTTCGTGAACCGGAAGTATTCCATACATGCAAAGATCAATTCCCCATGACTGTCATGTTCCGGCACCGGATCGGGTCCGCGAGTATCAACAACGCACGGAACAGCACCACTTTCATATTGGTATGAAGAATACCACTCCAAATATTTTTTCGGCTCTTCGATAATTCCTAGTTTGAGCAATGCATCGGAAGTCATCGAACCATCACGAATCCACGAACGTTCGTACGAACGAGAGCCGGGCTGAAATCCGAATCTGTCTTTATTGATAAGGATATATCCAAGATTTGAACGCATTATATCAATATATTTTTGTGCTTCCGCAGGGACAGAAAATTGAACAGTATTCAATCTGTCCTTCCAAAATGTTTTCACATCTGAAAATGCTTTTGCAAACTCTTCAACAGATGGATTTTTCTCTTTCCAATGGTTTCCTTCCGGCGTAAACGGGACGGCAGCGATAACAACAAGAGAATCTCCCGATTTCAATTCAAATGCATATTGAAATGCCCCGGATGTCATTCCATTTTTATTTGTTGCTGAAGTACTTATAGGAAGTTCGCCCCGACTGATAAATTCTGTAATATCTCCCTCATCAATTGTTGTTGCACCAAAAGCCGTTGGT
The DNA here is from genome assembly GCA_030679145.1 of Bacteroidota bacterium. GTDB lineage: Bacteria > Bacteroidota > Ignavibacteria > UBA10030 > UBA8401 > UBA8401. The sequence goes on from JAUXTU010000109.1 coordinate 20,010, forward strand.
GAATCAGAGACATATACTGTTTTATCTCCAACCTGTGCTTTATTTTTTTCAAATGAAATTGATTCCGTTTTTGCAAACCCGCCATCGTAATTCAGCCATTGCGATGTTGGATTTACCTGAAACGGACGGATGGCAAGATAGAACGAACCTTTTTGAACTGATGCGGAAATATTTTTGACAACATATCGTGCAAATATTGCAGAACGCTCAGCCTCTCCGTTTGCCAACAATGTTACATCCATTTGGATATTTTCATACAATCGCTTCACCGTCGGAATAGGAAGATAATTCTCTTCCAACGATTGTTCCGTTTTTGCATTCGCCCAGGTCAAACATTGTTTCCCATTATCCAGAGTGATGAATGGTTCAATTGAAAATCGCTGCCGGTCAACTTCAAAAACTCCATCTTCATTAAATAACGCTTCTCTTGTATCCGATGGAACGCCAACAACCGTCCAATACGGCTGCTGCATTAAGAAATATCGTGGATAAAATCCAATCGGTTTAATTTTTGCAATACGTTCGAAGAATTGATTGGGTGTGGAAAGTGAATCGCTCGAAGCTAATGTAATCTCTTCTAGTTTATAAGGAATATTCGAATCGTTGCCGCTAAGTTGGATTTTTACATATCGAGCTTCGGATTCAGGAACAAAATGAATAACAGTTCCGGAAATTCCGCCCTTAACAGAATATAAAACCTCATAGTTCTTTTTGTCGTAAGAGGTAAGAATATCATAGTTTAATCCAGTTAAGGATTTATCCCATGATAATTCTATTGCACCAAATTCTTTTTCATACTTCAGATCAAGTTCGATCCATTCTTTTTTCCCGGTTTTCGAAATCCATGAACCTTTCTTTGCTGCAAGAATATTCTCAGGTTTTCCTTTTGCAATTGAAGACGATGCTGAAACAATCGGTTGCGGGATCTGCTTTGGCGGCATAGGAACTGTCGTTAATGTCACATCATCGATCCAAACGCTGCCGCGTCCGCCGGTTCCAGCTGTAACAATAATTTCTAATCGGTTGAATTTTTCCGGATGCGAAGCGGGTTTTGTTCCCCACGCAAATCCAAGATGGCGCTTTTTAATGACGATCTTTTTCCAATCCGTTGGATAGGTATAATTCTTGTTGTTTACCCACCAAATATTTTCCCCCGCACTGTCACTGCTTACTTTAATTTCAAAATTGTTGACCGGAACTGTCGCCTTCATCATAAATGAAATTTCGTAACTTTCCGGCAGCGATGATTGAAAATTCCTTACCACTCCTCCATATCCCGATCCTTTGGGAAAATTAACATCAAAGCGAAGCCCGTTACCTGAAAAACCTGCATCGCTTTGCTGGGCAACTGTTACTCCGATTGATTGGAATGGAGTCCACGCTGATACATTCTCGCAATTATCCAGCAGTACAGATTGCCGTGACGTTTGAGAGTATGAGAAGGAGAGGAATAGCAGTGACAACGAGAGAAATATTTTCATTATAAACTCCGGAAGGATTGAACAGAATTTTATGATCACTCTTTCACGCCGCCGACCATAATACCACGAACGTAATGACGCTGAAAGACAAGGAATAGAATCAACACAGGAATGATCGTGATAACAGAACCCGCCATCATCAATTCAAGATCGAGGAGGTGTTCACCGCGCAAATTTGCAATGGCAACAGGAAGCGTATAGTTAGCATTATCAGACATAATGATTAACGGCCACATAAAATCATTCCATGTTCCCATAAACGTAAACAACGCCAATGTAAATAATATCGGTTTACATAAAGGAAGAATTACAGAACCGTATACTTTGAAATCGCTTGCGCCGTCCATTCGTGCCGCTTCGATAAGACTATCCGGAATTGACATTGCAAATTGACGAATCAAAAAGATTCCAAAAATACTTGCAAGACCGGGAATGATTGCGCCAATGTATGTATTCACAAATCCCATGTTCTTCAACATTAAAAATAACGGGAGCATTGTTACCTGCGCCGGAACAATCATTCCGCCAAGAAGGAATCGAAATAAATTATCGCGTCCAGGAAAACGATATTTTGCAAATGCGAATCCAGCCATTGAGTTGAACAATAATGAGATCAACGTTACTGCGGACGCAATGATAAAACTATTGAGAAAATATTTCCCCATGTTCATTCGTTCAGTCAGTGCAAGATAATGTTCAAACGTTGGTCGTGACGGGATAAAATGCATAGGAACTGCGCTTGCTTCACCGGGAATCATGAATGACGCAGAAACCATCCACAAAACGGGAACAAGAGAAATGAATGCAAGGATCATTAAACCTGCATTGAGGACAACGGATGACGTTCGATGATTCATGATTGCATTCTCCGTTGAATTAGCATTTGTATGATTGAGAATACAAGGATCACTGCAAACAATACAAATGCAATGGCCGCAGCGTAGCCCATATTCCACCAACGAAATCCTTGTTCATACATCATCAACACAATACTTGTTGTTGCATTCATCGGACCGCCTTCCGTCATAACATACGGCTCGGCAAATAATTGGAAGTATCCTATGATCGTTATCATCACAACAAATACTGAAGTTGGAGCCAACATTGGAACCGTAATATCCATGAATTGTCTCCACCCACCCGCACCATCCATATGTGACGCTTCGTATAATTCTTCAGGAATATTTTGCAGACCGGCGATAAAGATGAGCATGTTGTAACCAAAACCCTTCCACACAGCCATTAAAATAATCGCAGGCATTGCAAGATCAGGATTGCCAAGCCAATCAATCGGAGCGATACCGAATAAATATCCGAGCGCATAATTCAATAATCCATGTGCGGGATGAAAGAGATACCGCCAAACTATTGCAACCGCTACAAGACTTGTCACAACCGGAAGAAAATAAACAGTTCTATAAAATGGTTTGAATTTTGCCAATTTTGAATTGACCATCAACGCCGCTCCGAGCGAAACAAACACTGATAGCGGTGCACCCACAATGACAAAATAAAAAGTATTTTTCATAGCAACCCAGAACAACGGCGTTTCAAAAATACGGATGTAATTTTTGAAACCCATGAAGCGGACATTGTTCAAATTGCCAAGGGCATAAATATCAAAATCAGTGAAACTCATAACGAGTGCACTGAACACCGGAACAACAAAGAAAATTGCGATCGCTGCCATTGCTGGAGAAAGAAATAGCCAAGCTGCAGCCGTACGATTTTCGTGTTGTTGCTTATTGGATATTTTGCTCATTGTTTTATTTTCTGTTCAACTAACCAACGACGTTTTTCCAGCATTTGATCCACTTCTGCATCAAATTTTTTCAATGCCTCATCAACCGTCATTGTTTGTGTAGCGATGTATTCAACATAGATCTGCAATCGAATAACGATCTGTTCCCATTCAGCAACCTGCGGCAATGGTTCAACCCGTTCCAATTGTGTATGAAAAGCTTGAATGTATTTATTGTTTGCAAGCGATGAATCTGTCCAAGCAGATTTTCTCGGAGGAAGGTTTCCTGTAATTTTATAAAATGAAATTGTTTGTTCCCGAGATGATAAGAACTCGATGAACTTCCATGCTGCTTCTTTATTACGGCTTGTTCGAGAGATAACTAAACTTGTTCCGAGCGGCAGTGAATTTCCGGGATAGGTTGAATCCATTGACGGCAGCGGTGCGGTCATCCATTCGTTCTGTATTTCGGGTGAAATTCTCCGGGAAAATTCGCCAATATTCCATGGACCGGTAATATACATTGCGATCAATCCATCGGAGAATGAATTATACAGATTGGTGATCAACTGCATTCCCGACGGAGAGTATTTTTTTTCGTAAAATTTTCCTAGAAGCTCATACGCTTTTCTAAATTCAGGTCCGCTGAAATTTCCCCTCGTCATATTATCTTTCAAAAAGTGTCCGCCGGTTTGCATACCCAACGCGATCACCGGAACCCATTCGCCGGTCGGCAGGAAAAACGGATAGCGTGTAATTCCTTTTTCCTTTGCCTGACGCTGAATCACATCGCAGACTTTTATAACTTCATCCCAAGTTTTGGGCAGCTCTTTAAATCCCGCTTCACGCAATAAGTCTTTTCTATAATAGATAACTCTCGTATCAACATACCATGGAATTCCGTACAACACAGAATCAATGATATTTGTTTTTAAAACTCCTTCAAAATAATCAGGAAGCTGAACGATTAACGAAGTTTTTACCAAAGACTCTAACGGTTCTAAAGAATTGAGAACAGTAAACTCCGGTATCCATGTATTTCCCATTTGAAAAACATCGGGCAATGAACCGCCGGCAAACGCAGTAAGCATTTTTTCATGAGCGGCCGTCCACGGAATTTGTTGTGCAACGACTCGGATATTCGGATTTTTTTTCTCGAACTCCGGTATCATTTGCATCACCATTTCCCCTTCATTTCCCATTGCCCAGAATCTAATCACGGTAACAGAATCCAATGAGCGATTGCAGCTCAACGATAGAGCAGATGCTATAATCAGGAATATTTGGAAACTTTTTTTCATTATTTGACGGGAACACTGATTACACGGATGCTACTGATTTACACAGATTGATTCAGTGAATATCTGTTTAATCTGCGTCATCCGTGTTCAATTCTTAATCTACTACTTCAAACACCGCTTCTTTGCAGTCAACGGAATTTCCGCCGACATACACCGTAAATGTTCCTGGTTCAACGACTTTCTTCATCTCGAGATTGTAGAATGCTAATTGATCCTGCGTAATTGTAAATTCCACAGTTTTTTTCTCGCCGGGATTCAGAGAAATCTTTTTGAATCCTTTTAATTCCTTTACCGGTCGAGTTACTGTTGCAAAATCATCACGAAGATACAGTTGAACAACTTCTTCTCCGGCTCTGTTTCCGGAATTCTCCACATCAACTAAAATGGTTACTGATTGACCTTTCTTAATTGCAGCGGAAGATACAGTCACATTCGAATAGGAAAATGTCGTATACGATAATCCGAAACCAAATGGATATAATGGTGAATTGGGCACATCCAGAAATTGTGAAGTATATTTATCTTTTGGATTGTAGGGACGTCCCGTACTTTTGTGATTATAATAGACAGGAATTTGTCCGACATTTCGCGGGAATGAGACAGTCAATTTTCCGCTCGGATTTACATCTCCAAACAGCACATCGGCAATTGCATTTCCAGCTTCAACACCAAGATGCCACGCTTCAACAATTGCAGGAATATTTTCAGATTCCCACTCTAATGTTAAAGGACGGCCGTTCATTAATACAAGCACAATTGGTTTTCCGGTTTTCTTTAAAGCTTTCAGCAATTCTTTTTGTGTTGAAGGAAGATCAAGATTTGATTTGCTTGCCGCTTCTCCGCTCACGTGTTGCGATTCGCCAAGAACAGCAACAATAACATCCGCTTGTTTTGCGATCTTCACCGCTTGTTTAATTCGAGCACCGGAATCGGATTCAATCTCACATCCTTTATCATATACTATTTTTATCGATGAAGAAACTTTGGCTTTTATCCCTTGAATCACAGATACTACATCGTTCGGATTTCTTGCCCAAGCCCATGCTCCAACAAGATCACTACGATTCTCATTGCCTGCAAGTGGACCGATCAGTGCAATTGTTTTGGTTGATTTTTTAAGAGGAAGAATGTCCTTTTCATTTTTTAATAACACAATTGAGTGTTGTGCCATTTCTCTGGCAACAACACGATGTTCTTTTTTCAGAAGTAATTCTTTTTCCTTTTCAGGTTTTGCATTGCGATATGGATCATCGAATAATCCATACACAAACTTTACTCGTAACACTCTTCGAACTGCCTCATCCACGATTTCTTGAGAAAGTTTTTTCGAGCGGACAGCTTCACTTAATTTCCTCAAATAAATTCTACTCACCATATCTATCTCAACACCGGATGACAAACCAACGATGCCAGCTTCCGTGCTATCTTTTGCAATTCGGTGATTCATCAACTCCATAATTGCTGTATAATCACTCACCACTAATCCCTTAAAGTTCCATTCATCTCTTAACAAATCGGTCATCAGCCATGAACTTGCAGAACTTGGGACTCCGCCAATTTCATTGAATGCACTCATCACCGTCCAGGCACCGGCATCAATCGCCGCTTTGTACGGTGGAAGATAAATCTCCCGCAATGTTCGTTCAGAAAAATCTACCGTATTGTAATCTCGTCCCGCTTCTGCTCCGCCATACGCAGCAAAATGTTTTACACACGCTAACAGTGATCCATATTCCAAAATATTCTTTCCTTGAAATCCTCGCACACGAGCCGCAGCCATCACCGAACCGAGATACGGATCTTCACCAGAACCTTCCGCAATTCTTCCCCACCGTGGATCGCGAGCAATATCAACCATTGGCGCGTACGTCCAATGGACTCCAATCGCTGAACCTTCAATTGCTGCAACGTGCGCTGATTGTTCAACCAAATCAGGATTCCAAGAACATGCTTCTGCTAACGGAATAGGTGTAATCGTACTATAGCCGTGAATAATATCATAACCGAACAATACCGGAATTTTCATTCGCGATTGCTCAACAGCAATTCGTTGAATTCTTCCTGTCTCTGCAGCACCAGTGATACCAAGGAACGAACCGATCTCTCCCGCTTTTAACATTGCGGTTTGCTCTTCATTCAACCGCTCTGTTTTTGTGTCGTACCATGTTCCGCCGATCTGGTTTAACTGACCAAGTTTTTCTTCCAACGTCATCAGTTTAATGATCGAGTCAATCTTGACTTCAGTTTGCGATGATAGCAGTTGTGTAGAAGATTGTGCAGCAAGCACGCCGCAGGAAATAAAAATAAAATACACTGTGTTACGAAAAACATTCCTCATAGCGACCTATTATTTTGTGTGTTGTAAAAACCAATCATACAATTCCTGATTTGCGTATGTAGCATCCCATGCGTTATGATTGGCATCTGGATATAATGTGAATTTCACTTTTGTGCTTCCAAACTTTTGCAAAAATTGAACCATCTTTTCGCTTTCCGTTGGAGGGACAACATCATCTTTTGCACCATGGAAAATCCATATCGGTTTGTCCCTCAACTTTTCAACATCTTCCAAATGTCCCCAGCCGCAAACCGGCGCGATCGCCGCAAATCGCTCTGGATACGCAATCGCAAATTTCCACGTTCCCAAACCACCCATGCTGATTCCAGTAAGATATATTCTATTAATATCAATAGGGAGTTTTGTCAGAACCTCGTCGAGCATTACATTCAATGCTTCTGCATTCCATCGTTGACCATCCGGACATTGCGGAGAAACGACGATAAATGGAAACTCTTCATTGGCATCAACAACTTTTGGAAGACTATGCACTTTTAATTTATTCGGATCATTTCCCCGTTCACCCGAGCCATGAAGAAAAATGATGAGAGGCCACAGTTTCTTTTCTTGTGAAAATGATTTTGGAGTATAAACAAGAAGATCATAACCGACATTTTTGATAATCTGTTTCTCAAAATGTTGGGGATGCTGCCCTTGCGTAACAATCCATTCATTTGATGATGTACAGCCGGTCAATGTCATAAGAATTAGAAAAAAAGAAATATAATTTTTCATAAAACTTGTCTTTATTTTAGAAGAGCATATTCTAAAACATTCAACAATAATTGTTGTGCAATTGGGTCAACTCTTCGAGCATATAATGAATCTGAAGTTGATGTTCCATTTAACCTGCCGCGTAATTGCAACCTAAAAAGAATAATTTTCCCTTTTCCATATTCCACTTCCGATGCTGCAACAACATTCAAATCCAATCCGCAGCTTGCAAGCCGTTTCGAGGGAATAGAAAAATCAACATCATACTGCGAAACAATTTCACCGCCATACGCACCATTGAAAAATTTCAAATATTCTTTTTGAATGTCCCTCCACAACGGATGCGACTGATCTTCAGCAAAGACATACGAATCATAACCACCTTTTTCAAGATCAGCACGTTGATTTATTTTTAGATCTATACCATCAACTATTGTGTGCATTTCACTTCCAACAACACGAAATTCAGGTTCTATCAATACAAGAGTTCCGCCATTCTTTACAAGTTGCGATATTGCATTCCGTCTTTGAATGAACTGTTGGTTTCCGAGAACATTCCCATTAACGATGAGCGTTGTTACATTCTCTAATTTTTCATGCGTAAATTGTAAAAATGCAATTCCCGAATCTGAAAGATATTCTTCAATTTCTTTTGATGAGTCAAATAAAATAATTTTTTGACCTATCCTCGGTAGAGCTGGTTTCTCAAATAGATATGCTGTCTTTGAACTTGTAGCAACTATAGAAGAATCTTCGATCAATTCGGCATAAACATTATAATTTCCAACTTTATCTGGAAAATAAATCTCTTTTGTAATTACCAAATCACTCATCGTTTGAACTTCAACAGATATCTCCTTCTTTGAAATCCATTTTCCATCTTGAGATTTGACACCAACTGCCAAATTTCCTCGGCGCGTTTCATTCGTATCATTAAAGATAAAAAAACGAATTGCCCGCTTCTCATTCACAAAAAAATGCCGATCCCACAATTCAATACTTACGCCAAATGGTGCAAATGCATTTTTAATCGCTTTCAATAACGGTTTTGGCTGCAAATCTTTAATATCACCCAGAAACCAATGTGCAGTTGGTCCGTCATTATTGCTGATATACACGAATGGCTGAATTGCTTTGATCCGCAGCCGGCGAAACAGTTCAATCAACTCTTGTGCAAGGAATGACTGATGAGCAATAACATCCTCTTTTGTATAATTCTTCCCCATCCACCGTTCAACGATCATTTTAGTGAGAACGGTCGGCTCCCATTTATCATTGAACCACCACCACAAAAATTCATTCACCATCGATGGGACAGAAAGATTCTCTATCTCATCCAATGAACGCGCAAATCCTAATTTGCGGTTGTTCAACACCATTCCGAGCGAGTAGATGTACGGATGCTCCTCAAGAAAATCGACCGATTCCCATGGACGCGTCGGATCGAGTTTTTTCATCTCAGGAACAACCTCCTGCTGTACCGTATCATCCGACGATTCGTTCAACGCATCCCAGATGATGATGCTCGGGTGATTCCAGTTATCGTGCATCCATTCGGTAAATTCTTTTCTGATCTGAACATTTGAACCGGTAGCGCCCCAGAATTGCCATTCGTTTTGGATCAACATTCCATAATCATCTGCTATATCGTACCATCGATTATACATCTGGCCAAGATGATTGCGAAAGAAATTGAAATGATGTTCTTTGGGGATTTCAATAAGTGCTTTTTTTATCCACACTTCGTTCCACGGCAGTAACTTCCTCTGCGTATCAGAAAGAAATCGATGAAATGCGATGTTGCTTCCTCGAAGGAGAATCTTTTTTCCATTTAGATAAAAATCCGAACCGACAATTTTGAACTCTCTCATTCCAAAAATAGCCCCACCTAAATCCTCCCCAATGGGGAGGATTTTTAATGTCTGAAGAATTTTACTTAATACTGCATCAAGATCATTTACAACATCTTCATTTCTAAATCGAATTACTTTGTACCCGTGTTCTTCTAACCATTGTGTCCTAATCTCGTCGGCTTCGTTATTCTCAGGCAATTGATGGATGAGACCGTCAATTTCTACAACAAGGTTTTTTGACAAACAGACAAAATCGGCAATATACCTGCGTATAATATGCTGCCTTCTAAATTTATAATTTTCGAGAGATTTTGATTTAAGGTGTTCCCACAAAACTAATTCCGCTTTAGTCGGATTTTTGCGATGGTCTTTTGCAAACTCTTCGAGCAATGGATAGATCATCGGATCAGCAGTTTGATAGCCAAAAACCCCTTCCCTTTGGGAAGGGGTTGGGGATGGGCGCTTTATACTGATTTCCACTTCGTACAAAAATGGATAATCGTGCGACCACAATTGCATATTCTGAATCGGAAAATGAAATGTAACTTGCTCTGTGGAATGTTCGTTGATTGAAATACTCAGATTCTGAATTGTTGAAACAGTTTCACGCGATCGCTTTTCAACAATTTTTGCGGAAACTAATAACGATTCGTGTTTACATTCGAGACTCTCAATCCAAGCTCGCACTTCTGCAGTGGATGTTTCAATGTGAGGAATCACCTGAACAAGTTTTACTCGAGCACCGCCCACACAAACAAGTGAAACATCCCCCCATATTCCCGGTGTATAAATTTCTTTTTCCTGATCTCTGCCAACCGCACTTTCGGGCGGCAGTGTGGATTTAGCTCCCACTCGAACAATCAATTCATTTTTCCCCTCCGGATTCAGGAATTCATTCAACAAATATTCATGCGAAGTGTAACAACTGATCGATCCGCCAAGATGATGACCGTTCAGCCACACTTCTGTGCCGAACATACTCTGTTCGATCTTTAGAAAAACAGAGTTGACGTGAGATAATTTTTCTATGACAAATGATGTTCGATACCAATGAAAATCAAATTTTTCCCAATTGTATGCGGGAACGGCCATATCAACAACGGCAGGAACATTTACTGTTGAGAAAAAGGTAAGAGGGATGGCAGATTTATCGCCGCCAGTTACTTCCCAAACTCCATTGAGAGAAAATGTGTTGCGGGATTTGTGAGAATCAAGAGTGAAATGACTTTGGGACACAATCAATTATTTTTTCTTTGGTGAATTGTCAAGCCAACCGCCGGTGAATCCGGCGCGATGCAATCCTTTTACGATGTATGGATTTTTTTTCATCGTTTCCCAAACAAAACCATTGCGATAATTTTCGATCATTAATGCAATTGGTCCTTGATCAATTCCAAGATAATCATGATCAAACCACCCGTTTGGTGTATCCGGAGTGATGTATGTAGGATTAAAAGCATCCAAGAATCCATACTTCGTCCATAGCTTATCACCATACTTGTTGCGCATGGCTTTTAGTGCTGGAATGGTGATCTCCGGTGCAAATGGAATTGAACCTCCAACAGCAGTTGGTGCGATTGTTCCATCGTCTAAATGTTCATCGGCACCTGTTCCGCGCGCGGAATATGAACGAAAGTCTCGTTTAATTCCATTTACTTCAAAGATTGTATCTTTCGGTCCGTCGCATGCGGTCATTCCCCAGATGGAATCAGCATAATCGATCCATTTGTTTGGATTTTGTCTTGCATATTCATAATGAACGTACGTGGCACGACGAGAATTCTCAAAATAATCTATCCCTTTCTTTCGCATATAATCGTCTTTAATTCCGCGAAAGTCGATCCATACATGCGAATATTGATGACCGAAGAGAGGCATAAAATTGATGTGTTCCTGTCCATAATATTCTTTCCATATATACTTCTCTGTCCATGCATTCCATACAGTGATAGGAACAGGAAACGTCGGAGAACCGAGTGCAAGAATGTTGAGGATCATCGCTTCATTATACCCGCTCCAAATTGATTGATGAAAACCATCCTCAGGTTTCCAACCCATTGTGATTCCTTTTCGGTCACTCATCATCCATTTCCAATCGACACGACAATAGAGAGAATCAGCAAGGGTACGAATTTCTTTCTCAACGATTGAATTATTGTCAAAATAGGATTGACAAAATAAGATTCCAGCCATTAATAATCCCGTATCAATGGTAGAAAGTTCACAATTCCATTCGCGAAGACCGGATGTTGGTTTAAGGAAATGGTAGAACAATCCGCGGTAGCCGGATGTCTTTATTTTTTTGGAACTTTGAGGGAGTTTCCAGAAGAACCGAAGTGTATTCACTGTTCGTTCGGCTGCTTCTTCGCGAGAAATTATTTTTCGTTCAACAGCAACGGGATATGTCGTCAATGCAAAACCGACTGCGGCAATGCTTGAAGGCTGCCGCTCGGTCGGCCAGCGATCAAGAGTCAGTCCGGTCTCTTTTGGCGTAACATCAAGAAACCATTGAATCGTGCGTTGTTGTACCGTATCAAGAAATGGATCCCACATTTTCTGTTGTTGACCAAATGATGATACGGAAAGAGATACGGTGGCAAGAATAATAAAGATATTTATTTTCATGGCGTGGTTTAATTGTTGTGTTATGATTTTTACAAATATTATTTTGCAAGCACCATTTTTTTTGCCTGCGAAAAACTCCCTGCAGTGATCTTATAAAAATATACTCCGCTTGGTAACGAATATGTTTCTGCAGAAAATGGAAATTCATGATTCCCCGCAGACTGCATTTGATTAATAAGCGTTGCTATTTTTTTACCAAGCAAATCGTACACGCTAAGATTGACAAATGAATTTTTGGGCAATTGATAACTGATCACTGTTGCTGGATTAAATGGATTTGGATAATTCTGAGATAAGGAAAAATATTTTGGTACTGATTTCTCCTGCTCAACAGATGTAATTGTGGTAAATTTTGCCACTGTTAACCCCCGCTGCACATCCGGATTTTTCATGAAACGATTCCACACAGATTGATTTCGATAATTCTCAATCATAATGATAATTGGTCCTTGGTCGATACCAATAACATCCGGTCCCCACCAATTGACATTCAAATTAAATGCATCTCGAAAGCCATACTTAGTCCATAATTGTGAATGGTAATTGTTCCACATATTTTTTATTACAGGAATAACAACTTCCGGTGCAAATGGAATTGAACTGATCGGGGCAGTTGGTACTATTGTTCCGTCATCATTTTCTGCGGGCGGTGCACCATGTGCCGCGTATCCTCCGGGAACATCACTTGCAGTTATTCCCCACAACGAATCGCTATATCCCTTATGCCCTTTGGGATTCGCAATACTATATGCGCGTTGAGCAAGTGTTGCACGTCGAGAATTCTCAAAATAATCAAGGTTATGTTCTTTCATCCAATCATCAGCAATATTTCTGAAATCGATCCAGCAATGGGAGTATTGATGACCGAACAGCGGAGCAAAATTGACATATAAATAACCATATTGAAATTCGTAATTTGAGTTATACCCGTCAGTCCATTTTTGCCAAGCTGTATAATCAACCGGATATGTGGGTGAACCAAGTGCAAAAATATACATTAACGATGCTTCATTATAACCAACCCACTGACCATAATTACCAAAACCGGTTCCCGGCATCCATCCCATAAGAATTCCAGGATTAAAGTTGCGCATTAAATCCCAATTCATCCTATAATAAATTGAATCGGAGAAATTGCGAATCAATGTTTCAACAGAATCCGAACCAGTAAAATATTGTTTCATATCAATTATGCCGGCAAGCAGCAGCGCTGTATCGATGGTTGATAATTCGCTGTTCCATGTTCTTTTGGCAGTATTCATATCGAGGAAGTGATAGAACAAACCGTACTTGCCAGCGTAGGCATTTCCATCTCCTTGCGGTGCATACCAAAATGTTTTTAAAGTAGTGAGCACCCGATCTTTTGCTGCTGTTCGACTTACCCATCCATGATCGACACCAATGCAAATTGCCGTTAAACCAAATCCAACGGATGCAATGCTGCATGGCGCGTCAGAAATTCCCGTGGCTTTACCTCTGTCTCGTATGAGTCCATTTGCTGGATTGGCTTCATTCCAGAAAAAATTAAACGCAGTATGCTGGATCGTATCAAGCAATGCTTCGGTGGTAATTTGGGCCGAAGCGGTGGAAGTGCATAGAAAAAAAAAGGTAATGATTGCTTTTGTTTTCATAATTTTATGAATCGAATCTACTCACATTCCAGTCTTTACGAATTGGAAAGTGTATGCAATAATATGATACTTATTTAACAATTACCATTTTCTTCACGATAGAATATGACTCAGATTGTAAACGATAGATATATACACCCGATGATAAATGGCTCCCATCAAATTTTACGTTATAATTTCCGACAGCAACTGAACCATTTACCAATGTCGCAACTTCTTGTCCGAGCATGTTGTACACTTTCAACACTACATTTGATGCAACTGGAATGGAATATTGAATTGTCGTTTCAGGATTAAAAGGATTTGGATAATTCTGCTCAAGAGTAAACGCTGTCGGCAATGGCAATGGATTGTTCACAAATAACAACAACTTTGACCATACGCCCGCGGCAACGGCTCGTTCATAGATAACTCTATGCCCCACGTTATTAAGATGAATGCCATCTCCTGAACCGTACAGTGAATTTATAGTTCCATCGTTATTAGCAATCGTCGTCCAAAAATCGAGTGTGTTGGTTTTAAACCGAGCATACGTCGAATCTCGCATCGCCATAAGATTTGTTCTTCCTGTTGCATCAAGATTGCGCGGTTGTGTTGTTGTTACCCATACGTAGATACTTTTAGGAACTCCGGCGAGTATTGTATTATAATTGGAAAGTTGTTCTGCAATTGAATATCCATACGCAACATCATTGCTGGGCAAGTTGATAACAATAGCATCCGGTTTGTACGTTAGTGCATACGTAACATTATTATTTGCTTTTGGTGCTGGTCTACCTGCCGGTGGAATAAAACTTGAAGGCATAAGATCGTATGTGGTATATCCGCCAACGGCCAGATTTATAACAAATGCCGATGAGTCTTGTTTCTTTACATAATTTTTAAACCGCCCAACCCACGAACTATCAGCCGTAGTAGCACCTGTGCCTGCAGAAGTTGATGATCCTAACACAACGATAACACGAGTAGAATCTCCGGAAATTATTTTTTTTCCCTTCCATCGCATATCGCCGATGTACCATATTTGGCGCAATGAATCTGCAAAACGTTGGCCGAAGAAAATTGTTTTTATTTTTGTTAAATCTGCTGTGCCAACATTGCTCTTTAATATGGAAACGGGAATAACAATTCTATACCACTGCTTTGCAGGAACCGAACTAATAAAATTCGTTAGATCTAATTTTGCAGATTTTTTATTTGATAAATCTTCCACATAAAAAACCGGAAGACCATTGCTCTTTGTTGTATCTTCGGTAAAGATTATAAAACTGAGAGAATCACGCAGAGTTATATCTTGCCCAACCCAACCCGGATTTGCAATCGCCGCTCCCCAATCTCCGCCGGGAACAGAAACCCAATTGAGTTTTATTGAATACGTTCCATTCAATGAAAATTTTGAGGATACCGGAATCTTTGTGTTATTATTTTCTATTGTGCTTGGCGGAGTAAATGCTGCGGCATAACTTGCATCGTGAAAATCTGAAACTGCGCTCTCGTTAAAAACAACAAAATCTTGTTCGTTGCCTGTTATTACTGGAATGACCGAAAACATATTCTCGCTTGAATCAATAACGGACCCATCGGCAACATTGGAAATTTTTATTCGATATTGGTTTGAAATGGTTGAAGGAACACTCCATTGATATTTTCCTAAAGCAGCAGAAGTTGATGCGATTATTGTTTGCCACGAAGTTCCGTTTGATGTCGTGAATTCAATTTTTACACTGTCAACAGCAAGGCTTGAGAACAAAATATTTTTCACTTTCCCAACTTCCCATTGTTGAAATCCATTTGGAGAAATTAGATTGATAGTACCTGTTGTCTTTGTTTCAAAATCCGATTGACCCAACACACCTGCCGCACTGTGGTTATTGGTAATTTGGGATTGAGCAATGGTAATGCTAATTAGTAGTAGTATAAAAGTTTTCAATGTATTCCTTTTGCGAAAAGATACTATTGGTGTTGACAATTTTTACATACTAACCTTGTCAAGGTTATGAGAAAAATTGTAAAACCTTGACAAGGTTCTGATTGAAATATTATTTTATTAGAGCTAACGACTTTGTTGCTGAATAATTTTCGCCAAATTCGCCATCGCTTTTACGAGCCGTAAGTGTATAAAAATATATTCCACTCGATAATTTTGATCCATCAAATGATACTTCGTAACTTCCCGCTTCTTTCTCATCATTCACCAAAGTCGCAGCTTCTCTTCCAATCGCATCATACACTCGTAAGGTAACGATACTGTTTACTGGTATCTGAAATCTGATTACTGTACTGGGATTAAACGGATTCGGATAGTTTTGACCCAAACCAAATGTTAATGGATGTCCCGCGTCTTTTTTTTCGACTGATGTTACTCCCGAAAACGTTTTTTCGTTCGACCATTCACTCCATTTCAAATTCAAATCACGGTAACGAACTCTCCATCCATAAGTTTTCCCTTGATCAAAAAGTGAAGTTGGAAGTGATAATTCTGTTAATTGTATTCCTTTATTTTTGTCAATAGGATTGAACGAAATATCTGTTCCCCAAATATTTCTCCACAAGCGAGATGTGTTATACAAAAGTTCTGTAGTATAATCACCCGGTTTTGAAGTTATTTGCATTTCAGTTGCCATTAAAGAATCGTTCCCGCTGTATGGCGATGAAGAAAATTTGAGCTGCGTTAGTTGTACTGTCGGCAGAGTTACCGCTGGCGTATCAGGATTTTGCTGTTGAGTTTTTCTGCTCCATCTATCCAACTCAACTGAATTTAATAGATAATTGGGATTCCCAAGACTGAACATTCTTCCTGTATATGATTTGTTTTTCGAATCAACATCAATCAACACAAAAAAATGATGATCATATGAAGTATGTATTTCCGGATAATCAACAGAACCATATTCGCCCCAGCGGTCTCTATCTCCGCCGCCGCCGCCCGCTCCAACAATATGAAGATCACCAATTGAACGATTGGTTTGGATTGCGCCGTGTTCGTATGCATGCACATGTCCGTACGTTAACTGCACCGGTTTTGAATATTTTTTCAGAGTTCCAACAACATCATTCTTGGTAAATGGAATCTCTCCGGCAGGCCACAATTCACTTAGCGGCTGGTGATGCAAAAAAGTAAAGACTAAATCAATATCCGATCGGTTTTCGGCTTTTTGTAATGTGCTATCTAACCATGCTTTTTGTACACCGTTTGTTGTATGTCCTTCGGTTTCAATAAATGAATCAAGCCCCACAAATAAAATTCTGCCACCAACAAACTTGAAAATTTTTTCAAAATACTGATGCCCCGCAGGAAATGCGGAAAGATCATCGTACTTCATATATTGATAGAAGTACGGATATTCAAATTCGTGATTGCCTGGAGCGATCATCATCGGAAAATTTACGGATAGTGCAGAAAACGGACGGAAAATTTGATCGGAATATTGCGAGATTGTGCTTCCGCTATGCACCGCATCACCGCAATGCATTATCAAGTGAACCGAATCGGAATAATTTGCTCCATATAAATCTGATAATTTTTGTTTTGCAGCGCGCACAACTTTTCCAGTCCACGACGAATCTTCCTGCGTATCCGAAAAAATTAAAAACCGATAATGTCCATCGTAAGAAGAATCCGGCTGCGTATGGAACGAATATATTTTTGAAGTATCCGAACCACTGAGGCAACGATAAAAATATTTTGTATTTGCAGAAAGTCCGGAAAGTTTTACAGAATGCCACCGATAATCTGTTGTAATAAGTTCGTTTGTTCCTGTTACAGATTGTCCCAAGCCGGTTGTCATTCCAAATTCCACTTTTGTTACGAGCGATGAAAGATCGTGCCATCCAACCACAATAGAAGTTTGTGTGGGTGCTTGTAAGTATGGAACAACAAATGTTGTTTGTGCAATACCAAAGATATGTCCGTAACCACCCAATGCTTTTACAGTGCTGCCGGATAAAGCATTGTTCCAAAATGTAATTTCGGAAACATCAAATTCTCCATCTTCGCCATCATTATCAGCAAACATTAATAAAAGGGAATCGAGTGCAAAACGTCCATCAATCGCTTGTTTTGTTCCTTCATAAAATAAATTTCCATCAACATAATATCTGTAGAAATTTCCATTCTCCACTGAAACCACTAAACGATACCATTCGTTTGCAGCAATTTTATGAATCGAATATCCAGTCGCCCCAATTCCAATAGTTCCATTTGGATTAATAGCACAATCAGCATCGGTGCTGTTAGCCACATCGGTTTGAAAAAAACAACGCCACGCGCCGATTGATTGTACCTTAAAATCAATCTGCAGGGAGTATTGATTAACAAATGTTCCGCCGCCGTTTGGTAACGCGCCGTGCATCATTTTATAATAACTTCCAACGCCAATTCGTACTGCTTTATTGTACAGATTCGGACCATCAACAATTTGATGAGAACCAACAAGTTGAAGTGGCTGTCCGTTTCCGGTTGATTCATCTAAAGGATTTGCAACATCATCAAACCTCCATTTTCCCGTTGGCAATTGGGCAAATAAAATTTCAGCATGCAAAAAAATAAGAATCAAAATTACATGGAAGTACTTCATTTGTTTATTTGTTTAGCAATAGTTTCTTGGTCGAAGAAAAATTACCCGTTGTCAACAAATAAAAATAGACACCGCTGGACAATTTTGATCCATTAAATGTTACTTCGTAAAATCCGGCATCTTTTGTTTCGTTCACAAGTATCGCTACTGCTTTCCCAAGCACGTCAAATACTTTTAATACAACGTTGCTTTTTTGTGGAATTGAATACGCAATTGTTGTCGTTGGATTAAATGGATTGGGATAATTTTGCATAAGTGAAAATGTTTCCGGTGCATAATTTGAAATATTTTTTACCCCTAATGTCGGTTTAAAGCCAGCCCGCTCTAAACCTTTTTGCACATTGGCATTCTTCATGAATGTATTCCATACTTTTCCAGTGCGGTAATTTTCAATCATAATTATTATTGGACCTTGATCTATGCCAATATAGTCGGTTCCAAACCACGCAAACTGTTCATTGAACGCATCCTTAAATCCGTATTTACCAAATAAATCCGTCCCAAATTTGTTATACATTACTCTCGCAACAGTTTTCGATTCGTTTGGATTAAAAGGCATTGAACTGAGTGCGGCGGTGGGAGCAATAGTTCCATCATCTATACCATTTGGTGCGCCGCGTGCCTTGTAACCGGTCGGACCATCGCAAGCGGTTAATCCCCAGAGACTATCGGAATATCCTTTGAATCCATTGGGGTTGTTGATACAGTAAGCTCGGTTAGCGAGTGTTCCTCTCTTGCTATTTTCAAAATAGTCTATTCCCTTGTTCGCCATATATTGATCTTGAATATTTCTAAAATCTACCCAGCAATGAGAATATTGATGACCGAATAAAGCAGCAAAACCGACATGAGAATATCCTCCATACGTAATCCAAGGATAAGTACTCGTGTATGTCGTCCATGAACTTTGCGGTATTGGATTGTTTGGTGCTCCAAGTCCGAGCAAATAAAGAATTGTTGCTTCAGTATATCCACCCCAACCCCATGGCAGCATTCCAGATTCAGGGAACCATCCATGTCGAATGATGTTTCCGTTAAGAATCCATTGCCAATCAATGCGTGCATAAATTGAATCAACTTTTGCACGCATTTGAGTTTCCAAAGAATCAGTACTGGAAAAGTATTCTCTTGCATAGATTAAACCTGCGAGTAGTAAACCCGTATCAATAGTAGATAATTCATTCTGACCTGCACGGGTTGCCGAATTCAAATCAAGAAAGTGATAAAACCATCCTTTGTATCCAACCGTTCCACTGGTACCTGTCCCTTGAACCCCGCCGTAAAAAACATTAATAATTGCATTTATTCTGTCCCGTCCGGCTGCATAACTAACCCATCCCCGATCAATGGCAATACAACTTGCCGTAATTCCAAATCCGGTTGCGGCAATACTTGCACCAGAACCACTTGTACTTCGGTCTTTTACCAGCCCGTTAATTTGGCTCGACTGTTCCCAAAAATATCTGAAGGCGGTGTATTGTAAGGTGTCAAGCAATCGTTCTTCAGTAATTGGCGGCAATTCCTTTGAGAATGTTTTATTACTTACTGCAGATATGTAATCTATAAAAATTGTTCTTCTCTTCGCGGTTACGCCATTTTCCAAAAACCGTGCTGTTTTAAATTTCGATAATAAAAAATTTCCATACGGTTGAAACGCGGTAAAAGGAATTGAAACCCGTTGCCATGTTTGTAAATTTGAATCTAAACTTAAATAACTAGAAATTTTAATAACTGAAGATTTGCTATCAGCATTTTCCGATTCTAAACCGATTTGAGGAAGTTCATTTGGATGAATTGAATCTGCTGTGTTAATATAGAACACAATGGAATCATAGAGCGAAAAATCTCTTGCTGACCAAGCATTACTTGCAATAAATAGATTCCAACTGCCACCGGACGCATGGCTGTATTCAACAACAATTGATTGGTTTCCACTGTATTTCTGTGTGGTTGTTATTGGTGCTTTATCCTTACTTCCACCTGCTAGTTGTAAATATTCACCGCCACCGGAAAATGTTCCCCATGATGCATCTCGGAATACATTACTCATTGGGTCTTCATCAAAGATAATTGAAGTTGTTTGTGCCGTTACATTAGCAACATATCCGCTTAAAAAAATAACAAGTAATAACGCGCGCAGTATCCATCTATTAAAATTCATTTAAAATGTTCCTTGTATCGGATGTAATTGTTTATAAAGTTTGATAAAAATTTGTAACTCTTAAGTAACTCATAGAGACATCAAATAAATCAAAAAGTTAAAAATTGAAAATCTTACATTGCTTCCTGAAAAAAGTACGTCTCGGATTCGCTAAATCACTACTCAGCGTTCTTTTCTATCAGATACCACGCATTGTATAGCAATAGAAATATTTTTCTATTTGGTTTGAATGTATAGGTTTGGTAAAAAAACTCATACAAACAGCAAGACTTTGTCAAACTTGATTATTTTCCCATGATTACTACAACGTGATGCGAAGTACCATGTCCAAACGATGGTATGATTTTCTCACGCGGACCTTTTGACATGCAATGCCGTTGACCGTCAACCCATAATTCTTTAATTCCGCATTGAACGTGGTTTGGATTTTTCACTTCAATATTATACACCGCCCCGTGAAAAGTTCTTTTAACTTTGAACCCTTTCCACGCAGAAGGAATACATGGATCAATCTGCAAACCATTTTCTGTTGCACGAACACCAAGAATCCACTCAAGACCGACTTTGAACAACCATGCCGCTGAACCCGTATACCACGTCCAGCCACCGCGTCCAAAATATTTTGAGTCCGGTCCTTCAATATTTCCAGACGTAACGAACGGCTCTGCAACATATTTATCAGGATTTTTCCCTCGGTTAACCGGATTGAGTTTAGAATAGAATCTATATGCAGTTTCACCGCGCCCAAGCATTGCCGCTGCAATAACAGACCACGTTGCACCATGAGTATATACGCCGCCATTTTCACGCATACCAGGACTGTATCTCGTTAAATATCCGACATTCTTGTCTGGCGTTTTGTATGCAGGATACAGCAACAATGTGCCGATTTCCCTCTCCAATTTTTGTTCAACAACATCCATAATTTTTTCTGATCGTGATGGATCAGAAACTTGAGCAATAATTGCCCATGTTTGGGGATTCAACCAAACCGAACCTTCAGAATTTTCTTTGCTTCCAATTTTTTCGCCGCTATCTTTTGTTGCACCAAAATAATATTCTCCATCCCATCCAACAGTATTGAGTAATTCTTTCAATGCTTTGGCTTTTGAAGAATATCGTTCTGCAATAATTGAATCATTTCTTTGTTTGGCAATCGAAGAAAAATCAAGCAGAATACGATGGATAAAATGCCCAAGCCAAATCGATTCTCCTTTCATATCGAGACCGACCGCACTTAAACCGTCATTCCAATCGCCGCTGCCGATAAGGGGTAAACCGCGGGAACTGAATCGTTCGAGAGATTTATCAATTGCTTTGATACAATGCTTATACATGCTTACAGGTGTAGCGTCATCAACAAACGGTTCTGATTCGTCAAGAATAGAATAATTATTTGTCTCTTGCAGGTACGCATTCATAACAAACGGCATCCACAATAAATTATCCATAATCTGGTTTCGCAAACCGATTTCCGAAATGGGATGCCACCAATGATATACGGTTCCGTCGTTGAACTGATGACGTGCATGCAAATGAAGCTGATTTTTTGTCCTTACCGGATCAATCATCAGCCAAATCTGACTGTCTTGTAATTGATCTCGGAACCCGAACGCTCCGCCGGTTTGATAATATGCTGTCCTTCCCCAAATACGACCGGAGATAGCCTGATATTTCAACCATGTATTCTCCATGATATTCATCGAATCATCAGGTGTGGAAACTTCAACGGTATTTAGCAATTGGTTCCATCGTTCCTGCATTTGAACAAATGCAGAGTTAACATTTTTTGAAGATTGATATTTTTTAGCAAGCTCTATTGCCTGTTCTTTAGAATCAGCACATCCAATATTGAACACAATAGTCTTTTCTTCGTTCGGTTTTAATTTGATGACGTTTTGAAGACTCGCAATATGATCGAGCCAATTTCCTTTTTTCTTGTTTAATATCCTTTTAGAGACACCTGCCGGCATTGCTTGGCTTCCGTACATACCAAGAAATGTTTCCTTATCCGTATCAAAAGAAATCGGTTTTAAACTTGATGAGTGAAATGCTACGTACGGCCAGTTTGTATTCCAATGACCGCGGTCAGTTGGCACTTCCCATAAACGCTTTGTGGCGAGAATGGAATGAGATTTCGGATCGTAATCGGTTTCGATGAATGATTTGTGAAACTCTCTGTGCCAATCGGGAGATTGACCAAGTGCCCATTCAAAAAAAGAATAAATATTTAATGTGCGAGATTTCTTTGAACGATTACGAATTGTTAGTTTCCAAATTTCAATCGGATCAGCATTTGGAAGAAACATCATTAATTCAGTTTCAATGCCAAAATTTTTTGATGTGATAACGGAATACCCTACTCCATGCCGGCATTCATAAAAATCCGGTTTGTGGCAAACTGGTTTCCATCCTGCCGACCACACATTGCCCTGTTCATCACGGAGGTAAATGTACTTACCCCATTCATCTTTGATAAGATCTTGATCCCAGCGGGTAAGACGATTCAATTGCGCATGACTTCTCCAGCTATATCCGCCTCCCGTTTGCGAAACAGTGATACCATAATCACCATTGCTTATCACATTAATCCACGGACGGGGCGTACGCGGTGTAGTTATTATATATTCCTTTCCATCTTTTGAAAAATGACCATACTTCGTTTTAAAATTTTTCAAGGTGCTTCCTTCAATAAAACATTACTAAATAAATTATAACGTAATTCCAACAGAAACGCGATGTACTTCTTTCAATCGTCCGTGATCTGCCCATCCGTAATCAAAATTAAATTTATAACCGGACAATTCATATTCTATTCCACCGCCAAGGGTAAGTCCAACTTCAGAATCCTGAAGAAACATGTTCTGATATCCCGCACGTAATGCAATCATATGTTCAAAAAGATATTCCGCACCAAAACTCACGCTTTCTGTGTTGTCGCTCGGATGAAATGCATTAACGGCAACTGTTACTGTATTCATTTCTCCAATATGGATAGGCATGCCAACTCCTACACGAAATATCACAGGTAATGGAAAATCATTTGTGAATATTTGTGCCGGGAGTTGTCCGTTATCTCCGTACTTTGTGCTGTTTTGATCGTACGATACTCGCAAATCTCTTCCGTCAAATTGTCCGCGCGTGCCAAAATTAGAGATACTGGCTCCGAGATGAATTCCATCAGGCGAAATTCTATAGATCGTTCCTACATTAAATGAGAAAGCGGAGAATGCACTGTGCCAAATAGTTTCTTGAATATAGTTAACTTGAACACCAATAGAAAAACGCTCTGAGATTTGACGTCCTATTCCTAATCCAAAAGCAACATCGGATACAGTATAGCGTTCACCTGTTCCCAATGGTTGGTCAACCGTGCGAACATCAATCTCACCTGAATTAAGTGAGGTAATGGAAGCAAAAATATTTCCTACTCCTTCCATACTAAACATAAAAACTCCGTAGTCGTATGCAATATCCGCCAACCATTCACTATGAGTAACCTGGATTGCACTGCCTTGCATAAATCCCAAACTTCCAGGATTATAAAAGACTGCTTGAGGTTCACTATACAATGTAACCCCTGCGTTTCCCATTGCAGCAATGCGTGAACTTGGTTCAATTGAAAGAAATGCACCAACACTCGTTCCGGTTTTTGATTGTGAAACCAGTTGAGTTATTGCGAGAACAATGAATACGAGAAGAGTAAAAAATTTCTTTGTCATAGTTGTCCTCGTTTACTTAATGATAGCAAATTTTCCGATACTGCTCCCCGTACTGCCTGCATCAACTTGATAGATATATAAACCCGGAGCAACATCTAAATTATCTTTTGTACGCAAATCCCACGGAATATAACCGGTTGTTGAACCGTCATGTATTAGAGTACGTACCAACTCACCGCGAACTGTATAAATTCTAATTGAACAATCCTTAGGAAGATTTCGGAACTCCATTCTTCTGTCACCCCTGCCTTGAACGCCAAATGGTGCAGGCTCAAAACTTGCCCCGCCTACGTACGGATTTGGAACAACATACGGACCTTCTTTGAATTGATTTTTCGCCTCATTCGGAACGATAGATTCGCTGGTTGTATTGAACACAAAGACATCATTTGAATTAAACGGAAGCAATAATTTAAATTCAAATACATCTCCCTTAGTCGGAGTAATTGTGTTAGCAGTAGCATCCTTTAATTGTATCGTCCATGTCTCACGTTGAAATTGAAACAGAGTGTCGCTGCCAGTAAGAATCCTCACTTCTTCTGTATTGCCATAATAACTTAATGTTGAATCACCATTAAAATCATACATTGAAAATTTTACTTTCTTCTCTCCCGTCGGTGTATTTGTCACAATTGTAAATTTCACCGGAAATGGATCGTCTCCCTTGGGATGAAGAGCCGTATCTACAACTGTATCAGAAAATTTTATTGTAAAATTCACAGGGAAGAATTCTCTTCTAAAGTTTTCAGACAAAAATGGATTTTTATATTGAAATGCCAGTTTTGCATTTGTATTGCTGCCTGCTATAAACTTTGTATTGGCGGTGTCAACTTGATATTTTTGTAATGTTTTTACTACCGGTTGAATGCCAACTTCGGATATACCCGTCCCTTCTCCGTCAAAATCATTTCCCGTGTTGAAAAGAATTTTATTGTTGTCGGTGCTGTCAATAAGGTTATACGAAATTGGGTGAACACTATCCGGATTTGAATTAAAGGTGATCTTCATAATATGATTATTGGAAACTTTCGCCGAATTAAGAACATTCATCGATACAGCTCCCGAACCTGTTCCGGATAGTTTTGTTATTCCTGAGGTTGATGCTTGCTTATATCCAAGCACTTTAGGATTCGGACGTACAGCAACAACATTCTTTGGAAGAGTTACTCCTCCAAGAAGAGTTCGTGATACTGACATTGAATTTTCTGCAGGATAAAATGTAAAGGATTCTCCCGTTTTTCCTTGAATTATTGTGGCGCCAAAATCATACGAGGTAACAGCAAAGAAATATTCTTGACCATTAACGACAGTTGTATCTCGAAATGTATGAGTCAATCCACTCTCGGTACCTAAGTTATAGGCTAATCCATTAACAATTTGAGAAGAAAATCCTCTTATCCCATCTTTCAAATCAAATTGCGCAAGCGGGTTACCATTATTTGTTTGTGATAATCCTCGTGCACTAATAACAGTTGTTACATCGTTAAAATTGTAATCCGTTGCACGGTAAATTTTGTATCCTTCAAAATCATTTATATTTGTGGTCGCATCCGTTGCTCTTTCTGCAACATCGTTCCAGTGAAGTTGAACATAACCGTCTCCAGCTTCAGCAGTAAGAGTCGGCACAGGTGGGGGAGTAGCAAATTTATAATTACCATTATAGATTGTTTGGACTACTTTCACGACATCTCGTAATTCTGCTAGACTATTTCCGTATGCCAACGCCAAACTGAACCGTTCTTGTGTTCCCGCTTTCAGTGTAAATGGTCCTGATGCAAATAAAAATCCTATATTTAAGTTAAACGTACCATTAGGATCAAAAGGTCCTGCATAAGGTCCTTTTGCTTTCCCTGTGAAATAATCGTAAAAGAAATTTGGATAGTCGCCTTCGTAATAGTCTCTCACGGTTGGTTGTTGTGCTGTTGATGATTTATAAAATGAAATTCCTCCATCTCCACCTACGTCACTTGTGATCCTAAACATTCTAAAACCCGTTAAACCGATTTGATCCGATTCGTGAAGATCTGTTTTTCCAAAATTTTGTTCACCATTCTTGGGCATTCCATCTCCTTCGCCTTTATCGTGTGTTGCTGGTTCACCATCCTCTCCAAAATCATTAACTGACGCTACCCAATCCATATCTTCGTCCCCTGTCCACCACACACCTGCTTTATACGCCGGAGTGCTTTGTATCTTGCCGTACGCTGCTTCAAACTTTGTAATATTATAACCTAGATCTTGTATCTTTTGTAAAATTTCTTGTTGTCCAATTTTCAGTTCTCCTGCAGTAGTATCTCTTGATTCATTAGTAATTCCATCTTGGTCGTTATCGATATTATCATACGGTTTGCCTGGTGTTTCAAGGTAAGCATAGCCAAGATATCCTGATCTAGAACATTTACCGGTGAGATCAACGCCATGACCAGAATTATCCCAAGTATAGACTAAATTTAACCCCGAAAAATCAACTTTAGCATTATCGTCTAGGTTTTCATCACCATCACAACTATTTAATCCGCCGCCGACTCCGGTATCCATGTACAGTCCGAAAATAATATTTTCCGGATCACCATTGATCGGATAATCCGTAGTGCTTTCGTTGGCAATATCATAGTGCCAGAAGATAACATTGCCTGCCTGAGGATTCGCCCATTGAAAACCTCGTACTTCTATTTTTAGACCCAATCCTTGACGGGTCGCATCCCTTTGGTCCGGTGTAAAATTAAATGAATCATAAAATTGATCATCCATTACGGTGAAACTTTCCTGATCCGGAGCAAATGCTAATGAAGTTCCAAAGTACCCATTCCATTTTCCATTAAACGTTGTATCTTTATCAGGCCATGTTTGTGGCCATGTTTGCTGCTTGGTGCTTACAGCAGGCGACCGTTCATTATTGATAGCAGGGTTCTTCTCAAAGTATCCCGGACGCGGTTCAAAACGCATTGCTCGGTTAAAATTCTTGCTCGTTCCCTGTCCTTCGCGATAACCCGTTTCCATGATATATATTTCTTTCCCAACATTGTTTTTTATTTTGGCAAGTACAAATGGAGTTATACCATCGGAATAATTCATTCCAGTACCTTTGGGAACTTCAACAGAATGCTGGGTTGCAATATCAACACCGCCGCCCCACCAATTTCCTACCATTCCGAAATTTGAAAATTCTGTCCGAATGTTGTTGGCATCATGCAGTCCTTTGCGTTCAGCATCAGATGAACTACGCTTTTCCGGAGGAACTACGGGGTAATATTGTTGTTGTGAAATAAGAACATTGCTAACTGCAAAGTGTATAAAAAATAAAACACCAATATATTTTCTCATACAAAAAACTCTCCCTTATTTACTGTCCAGATACTATTTGGGATAATGATATACCGATTTCAAGCCTTCTTGGCGGGAAATACCTCAACGGATTTGCTAATCGTAGTCTGTCTCCCAAATAATTGACTGTGTAATCCGGACTTCCCGTAGTGGCAAACACATCGCCATTAAAATAGGTTGTATTGAACAAATTGAATACCCGTAAAAAAGCATTCATTTGTAAACCGCCAAATGAGAAGCCCTTCTCGGCTCTCAAATCTACTGTCAATCCCATCGGCTTTCTTCCTGAGTTTGATTCAATTAGTGAACCGAACCCTGAACCGAATGCTGGTGTATACGGCAACCCACTGCCGTACTTAACAATTGTGCTGATGGAATATTCATTCGGTTCGGACAATTGAATGCTCGCATTCAGTGTTTGTCGTTGATCCCAATTCAATGGTATTTGCTTTGGTCGTGCATCTAATTTTGATTCGGCAAGTCGCGCTGTTTCTGCTGGATCACTTGAATTTCCTTGCGCAGTCTGCCATGTGTAATCTACTGATGAACTAACAATCCCTACTCTTCGTTGCGACAATGAGATAGTAAATCCCGAAACATTTCCAAAATCAACATTAGTAAGACGTGAATATTGAGCATCGTTATACGTAGAAATAAATTCTACGCCGAGCAAATCTCGAATATCTTTGTAAAAAAGATTTACCGATAATCCAAGAACATCGGAGAGTGCATTCTTGTACCCAAATTCATATTGAACTGTACGTTCTGGCTTTACGTCAGGATTTCCTAACACTCCATAATCCGATGTGGCTCCTTGTATTCGTGCAAGTCTATTATAGTTAGAATTACTAAACATATCTCTCAGTGGCGGCAGTTGGTAGAAATGTCCATAAGAGAAAAATATTCCTGATGTTGTTGTAATCGGATATGAAACACCGAGACGTGGTGCATATGAAGTTTTTATTGATGCTGCTTTGGGATGAGAGTCAGGAGAACCGGAAATTGCATTTGCCGGATTTGCTAAATCACTCGGCAAGGTTGAACGGGCATCAAAATATTCAAATCGTACGCCTGCCCGGATAGTTAAATCATTCCATTCGATCAAATCTTGAACATACGTCGCGCCGGAAATTGGTTTGTAAAATTGAATCCCGGGATAATCCGGCGGAAGATCAACATACCGTATTAATTTTGTTACACCGCCTTCAGTAAGATACACTAAGGTGCCGGATGTACCAAATTGTAAATCAGAATATTGGAATTCGGCACCGACTTTTATTTGATGATCTCGAGAAACTTGACTCATCAACGAAATCTTTCCAATGTATGAATCAGTTTTTTGACGGAAGCGACCAAAATCTACCCCTTGCATTATAATATCTGAATTTGGAAGTGTCACTGTAGAGCCGGCTCTATCATATTGAGTATCATAAAAATTTTCATATACCAAATCTTTATATTCAAACAAGTTTTCATGAAGGCTTATTGTGTAATATGTCGATGGAGAAAGTAAATGAGTTATATCGATTCCATGAACTAACGAAAAAGTCTTTTGTGTTTTTCGTCCGTCCGGATTCAGCATCCAACTTCTATCGGTATTCACCCCTTCAGAATAATTAAATAATCCTTGATAACTTATTTCGATCCCTTCTATCGATTTATTAGTTATTTTCCCTAATCCGGACCATTCTCGTTTATAGCCAAGAGGCACTTCTTTTCCATCACCCAAAGAATCATATCCCACTATACTTCCTAAAGTATCTTTTATTGGCAACCAGATTGACTTGAATGTTCTTGTACCGTAGAGATAATCATCAAACACATAATGTCTTCCATTAAAAAGAAAATATGTTTGAGGAATACCTGTTGGTCCGCTCATCGTTGTCTGAAAACTTTGTGTAGAAAATGGATGTGCCTTGTATGTCAATCCCCGTTTACCGCCATTTCCATATAGAAAATCTCCGCCGTATACTTCTGCATTCCAATCAAATTGTTCATTGCCAGATTTAAGAACTGTGTTGACAACACCGCTCATCGCTTGTCCGTACTCTGCATCGAATGTTCCTGTAATTACTTGAACTTCTTGAATGATTGAACGGTCAATCTTAATGCTCGATTTATTATCGTATGCATTGTTTATTGAAACCCCATTTACCTGATATTGCACCTCCCCTTCTCTGCCACCACGAAAATGTCCGTCAACAACACCCGCCTGAAGATTTACAATATCTTGAAGTTCCTGTACTGGAAGCATTTTAATATCCTTATCACTCACAGTTGCAACGGTACTTGTAAGATTTACCTGTACAACAGGTTTTTCGGCAGTAATAATCACGACATCGGTGGTGACAACATCTTCCTGCATTGATGCATCAAGTTTTGTTGTATTATCGGACATTATCTGAACATGTTTTACAACATACGTTCTGTATCCAATAAAACGGAATTGAACCTCATAATTGCCGGGAGGAATATTGAGAATAGAATAATAACCGTCTAAATCAACAATACCGCCAAGATTAGTCCCGGTTAAAATGATATTTGTTCCAACTAAGGATTCATTAGTTTTAGAATCTGTAACACGTCCTGAAATTTTTCCTGTTGTACCAGAAAATATGTTTAGCGAGAATAAAATAGTCAACAGGATGTATCTCAGAGAAAATGGTAAGCTATTGATGCGGAAAGATTGAGTCATGAATTTTCCGTAAGTATGTAAAATGTTTGACGATATAACAGGAATTTTTTCTCAACTAAAAATTTTAGTATTCATTTTTTAGCGAAGCACCTAAAAAAATATTGACAGCTAAGGAATCTATCAATCAGTCAAATAAGATATTCTTGAAGTCACTGATTGTAAAAAAAGTGTGTCCCGATTTTTCATCAGGACACACCAAAGAAAAAACTTATTTCAACAACATCATACGACCGATTACAACTTGTTTTGCAGAATTTTGCAAACGATAGTTATATACACCAGAAGCAAGATGCGATGCATTGAAAGTAACTTCTTGAACACCGGTTTCTCGTGTGCCAAGATTTTGTGTTGTAACTAAACGACCAAGCACATCAAATACTTGAAGTATTACATCGCCTTTTATCGGCATTGTAAATTTGATTGTGGTTGAAGGATTGAATGGATTCGGATAGTTTCCTAGAAGTTTGAATTCTTCCGGTACAACTGTATTCTCTTGACCAGCAGAAGTTATAAGTGATGCTGGATCCATATACATCCACGCAGCTCCATCCGCCCCAGGTTGTTCTCTCATAAACCATACCCTGGTTCCGTAACTGTTGGTTGGGTTTGGATCAGAATCACCATCAAACCTACACAATCCAAAGAACAACACACCATCTCCATGTCCTGCAGAATACCCAAGTTTACGAAGATTTATTTTCATTTCAGCAGTGTAACCTTTGTCCGCAGTAGCTCCAACTGTGTCAACGGTAGTTCCTGTATTTAAAGCTATTTTTACAGTAACCGCCTGACCTGAAGAATCCCATGCACCGGAAACTTTTGCTAAGTCTTCACGTCTGCCATCACCGCCTGTAGAATCAATAATGAATGTTATGTTACGTGCAACAAGAACTGAATCACCATTTCGTTTATCCCTCGCTGTTATCATAACACGGAATCCATCTTGACGATCAAAATTACTAGAATATTGTACATATTTATCTTTAACATCAAAACCAAGGTAAAGAGAATCACCCTTAACAAAATATTTTACTATCGCAGTATCGGCATCAAAAATTGCCGCCTTCCCTCCATTCACATCCGGTTGGAATTGACCACTGCGGAATGGAGCAGTATTTGGATATGCGTTGCGAATTGCATCGTTGCCGTATCGAAGCAATAACTTTCCAATACCTTTACCATTCCAAACAGCTTCATCAAGTTTTCCGTCAATTGTTGGTGCAGCAAACGTACCAGCATCTGGAATTGTGAGATCAGCATTTACAGTAGGAACCGCTCCAGTAGTGGTAACACTTGGTTTCACAAAAATTCTTAAGTGGTTACCATCGTTACCACCCCAAGGACCTTGTGTCCATGCTTTGTTAATGGCAAATCTATTTTTCAATGTATCTGCCCCTCTATACCATTGCCAATCGCAATCGTATATTGCGATGCTATACATTATTATATCACCATTTACACCTTTGGGATCATAGCCGTAATACTTCAAATTGATCTTAAATTCCATCGTATAGCCTTTGTCGATGATCGAATCAGCATTGGTTAGACCATCCACAAATGTTTGTGCATCCCAAATTTGAGCTTTTAGGCGACCGTCTGAAGAATCCTTCCAACGATTATACCCACTTACAGGACCAAAATACCCAGGCATTGCCCCAACATTTCCTGTTGCAGGGTCAGCCCAGCCTTCTGTGTTCCAAGCATAATAAATTTCACCATTCGGCACTGGTCTATCCACTTTAGATTTATTTCGCATGTTCGACAAAACACCTTCCCATTTTGCCGGACCAGGCCATCCGCCGCCGCCAATTGAACTATCCTTGACACTAATAGCTACGTACAAACTATCACCATTAACCAAGAATTTAACAACTGCATTGTTAAGCGGATCAGTAGGAACCACTCCCCAGCCATCTGTCGTAAAACCGGATCCGGGTATTCCGTTATCCTTGCCATATGAAATATATAACGACTCTGCTTTAGCCCAATCTGTTTCATTTAATTTACCATCTAATGTAATCGGGGTCGAAGTTGTTCTCGCCCAAATTGCATCGGTACGCTTGATCATTTGTCCGTATGCCAAAAAAGAAGAACCAACTATCAGGCACAAAACAAATACTACTAGATTTTTTTTCATAACAAATACTCCTATGAGTTTGTGGATTAATTGACAAATCTGTGAAGGTATTTTTAACACCTCACTGTATAGCTATTGCAATGGTATTGTTATGCCGCATTCTCCTCCTTTCGTGATTGAGATACCTTGGTTATTTTCTTACAGCTACTTCGTATGCTTAGTGTTGTCGGAACAAATAAATGTGCTGCCGCACCTTTAGTGCGCTTTTGTAAACGATCAAAAACTCGCTTGATTGCCATTTCTCCTAACTCTGGAATCGGAACGTGAACCGATGTTAATGACGGGCTAATATATTTTGCAATCGGAGTATCGTCAAACCCACAAATTGAAATGTCATGAGGAATTCGCAGACCGGCTTCTCGTATCGCTCCAATAGCACCAATTGCCATCGAATCATTAAGTGCAAAAATTGCTGATGGTATATTTTTCAATTTGAAAATTTCTTTTACCGATTCATATCCGGACATTTCCGTAAAGTTTCCTTCAAACTCCAGCGATTTATTCGGAACTAAACCTCTATCCGTAAATGCAGTCCGATACCCTCGTAAACGTTCTTGAGATTCAATATTATTTGGACCACCGGTAATCACTGCAATTCTCTTATGTCCCTGATCACTTAAATAATTTGTCATCTCTTTCGCGCCACCAAATCCATCTGTCATTATAGTATCAAAATGAGGATTACTAGTTCTGCAATTCAGTAAGACAACAGGTAAACTTTTAGGAAGGTTTGCAAGGAGGGTTTCAGAATCAACACGCGGAGACATAACAACAAGTGCATCAACACGTCCTC
>JAUXTU010000111.1 GCA_030679145.1 Bacteroidota bacterium
TAGTTTTCGAAATCCTAAATTCTCAATACTAAAACCTAAACCTTAAAACGACTAGATGATTTATAATTTTACTGAGATAGAAAAAAAATGGCAAGAATATTGGGATAAACATCAAACGTATAAAACGGTTGAAGATCCTGCTAAGAAAAAATTATTCATTCTTGATATGTTCCCGTATCCAAGCGGAGCCGGTTTGCATGTTGGTCATCCCGAAGGATACACAGCAACAGATATTTTCACTCGATTTCAGCGATTGAATGGAGTCAACGTTCTTCATCCGATGGGATGGGACGCTTTTGGTTTGCCTGCTGAACGATATGCAATGCAAACGAATATTCATCCTTCGGTGACAACAGAACAAAACATCAACAACTTTCGTCGACAAATTAAATTACTTGGTCTTAGTTATGATTGGGAACGGGAAGTTAATACAACCGATCCGGCATACTATAAATGGACGCAATGGATATTTTTAAAGATATATGATTCGTGGTATGATTTCCGTGCGCAAAAAGCCCGCTCAATCTCAGAACTCATTGCTGAATTTAATCAATCCGGTTGTTCTAAAATTGACTGCACATTGTACTGCGGAAGCAACGATTGCTGTTTTAATGCGAACGGCTGGAAGATGATGAGCGAACTGGAACAGCAAAAAGTATTAAAAGATTTTCGCCTTGCGTACATTGCAGAAATTCCGGTGAATTGGTGTGAAGCGTTGGGAACCGTTCTTGCGAATGAAGAAGTTGATGAGTGGACTGAAAAAGGATATTCTGTTGAACGCCGTCCTATGCGCCAATGGATGATGCGCATTACCGCATATTGCGAACGACTGCTTGAAGATGCAGCAACGCTTGATTGGCCTGCTTCAACAGTGGAGATGCAAAAAAATTGGATTGGTCGATCCGAAGGTGCCGAAGTAGATTTTGTGATTGCAAATAGTTCAGAAAAAATTCGAATCTTTACGACGCGGCCGGATACAATTTTCGGTGCAACATATATGGTTCTTGCACCTGAGCATCCGTTAGTTGATTCGGTTACGATTGCAAAGAAGAAAGATGAAGTTGCCGATTATCGTAAGAAAGCATCGCTGAAATCGGAACTTGATCGAGGAATGGATAAGAATAAAAGCGGTGTGTTCACCGGAGGATTTGCCGTAAATCCTGCAAACGGAAAACAGATCCCTATCTGGATCGCTGATTATGTATTGATGGGATATGGCTTCGGTGCGATCATGGCGGTTCCCGCACACGACGAACGTGATTGGGAGTTTGCAAAAAAATATTCACTACCGATCATTGAAGTCGTGAAATCTCCATTCAATGTGAATGAAAAAGTGTTCGTTGCAAAAGATGAACCGTGTGTAAATTCATCAAACAGCGAAATCAGCATTGATACGTTATCGTACGAAAAGGCATTTGCAAAGATCGTTGGATGGTTTGAAGGAAAAGGAATCGGCAAGAGGAAGATCAATTTCAAGTTACGGGATTGGCTTTTTTCGCGGCAGCGTTATTGGGGTGAACCGATTCCGATCATTCATTGGGACGATGGAACAATGAGTCCGTTGGAAGAGAAAGAACTGCCGCTCGTTCTTCCGAATCTCGAAAAATTCCAGCCAAGCGGAACAACTGAATCTCCGCTTGCTCTTGCAACAGAGTGGATGAATGTTGTCGATCCGAAAACGGGAAAAAAGGGGCGACGCGAAACGAACACGATGCCGCAATGGGGAGGAAGCTGCTGGTATTATCTCCGATACATTGATCCAAAAAATGACGCAATCTTCTGCGATCTTGAAAAACAAAAATATTGGATGCCGGTCGATCTGTACATTGGTGGTTCCGAACATGCGGTTTTGCATTTAATGTATGCACGCTTCTGGCATAAAGTATTGTTCGATCTTGGATACGTGACAACATCCGAGCCGTTCATGAAACTTCGTCATCAGGGAATTATTCTAGGTGAAAATTCCAAAAAAATGTCGAAGTCGCTTGGCAATGTTGTGAATCCAGACGATGTTGTTAAAGAATACGGCGCCGATGCGCTTCGGTTGTTTGAAATGTTCATGGGTCCGTTGGAAGAAATGAAACCATGGAGCACAAAAGGTGTTGAAGGGGTATTTCGTTTCCTGAATCGCGTTTGGAGATTATATGTTAATGAAGATGGATCAGTGAATTCAATCTTAACTGACGATGAACCATCGGCTGATTTCCTTCGCAATTTCCATCAGACAATAAAGAAGGTGACCGAAGATGTTCCTGCGTTGCGATTCAATACCGCAATTTCACAGATGATGATCTTCATCAATGAAGCGTACAAGCAAGAGACGCTTCCTAAAAAAGTGATGAAAGATTTTCTTGTCGTCCTTGCTCCGTTTGCACCACACATTGCAGAAGAACTGTGGAATAAGTTAGGAAATAAGGAATCAATATTTAAATCTGCACAATGGATCAAGTATGACGAAAAATTGACCATAACTAATGAAGTTGAGATTGTTGTGCAAGTGAACGGTAAGATCCGTGCGAAATTCAGTGTTCCAACTGATTTGAATGAAAATGATCTGAAATCAAGGGCACACGCGGAATCGAATGTGAAATTGTATGTTGATGGAAAAAAAATAATAAAAGAGATTGTTGTCAAGAATAAACTAGTGAACATTGTCGCCCAATGATTTCAGTCATCGTCATAACAAAAAATGAAGAAAAAAATATTAAGCGTTGCTTACAGAGTGTTAAATGGGCAAATGAAATTATTGTGGTTGATGCAGAAAGTACGGATAAGACTGTAGAAATTGCCCGATCACTGAATGCAACAATTATTGTCAAGCGATGGGAAGGATTTGCTGTTCAAAAAGAATTTGCAATGCATCAGGCTGCCAATGAATGGATATTTTCACTCGATGCTGATGAAGAAGTAACGAACGAGTTAAAAGAAGAGATCCTTCAAACGATCGAACTTCCACATGCGTTGAACGGATATGAGGTTCCCCGAAAAAGTTTTTTTCTTGATCGGTGGATCAAGAATGGCGGGTGGTATCCGGGATACCAACTTCGACTGTTAAAGAAGTCAAAAGCTCGCATGAATCATCGTCCAGTTCATGAAGGATTTTTGATTGAAGGATTGATCGGAACGTTGAAAGCAGATATTAATCATTATACCTATGATTCTCTGTATCAATACATTGAAAAGATGAACTCGTATTCATCGCTTGATGTGATGAATAAGCTCGCGAGCGGAAGAACCATCCGGTGGTATCATTTTATTCTGAATCCGTTGTCGGTTTTTTTACGAATGTTTGTTTCGTTACACGGATATAGAGACAGAATGTATGGATTTCTTCTTGCATATTATTCTGCATTACACACTCTGGCGATCTACGCAAAAAGTTGGGAGTATCAATCAGCGCAACATCATAAAACAGAAACACCTCCGGTTTCTGCAGAAGCCATTGCGGCAATTAAACGTCAATCAATGTAAATGAATAAAAGATTATGAAAATATTTTTTCGAATACTTGCATTCGTTAAACCATATTGGCGAACATTGGCGCTTTCTATTGCGTGTACGTTTATGTTCTCTATTTTTAGTGTCTCCTCTATTTATTTGACGATCCCGTTATTGGAAACTCTTTTCGATCAGACTCCAATGGAAATTGGAGCAACACAAACTCCACCGAAATATCAACTTGTACCAAACGAATTTATCGGCGGGAAACAATACATAGAAAATTCTATTAGAAATTTTTTATTTGATGGAACAAAATCGGAAGCATTGTTCAAAATCTGCGGATTGATCTTTGCGGTATTCTTCTTCAAAAATATTTTTGATTATTGTCAGTCATATTTAATGGCATTAGTAGAGCAAAGTTTGATGCGCGATCTCAGAAATTCACTCTATGAGCATCTTCATAATTTATCGCTCAGTTATTTCAGTAATGAGCGGACCGGAAATTTAATTTCCCGTGTTACGAACGATGTCAATGTTGTTAATGGAGGGGTTTCGGCAACATTTGTCACGCTTGTTAAGGAACCACTGTTGATCATTTTCTTTTTGACGATGGCTTTCATTCTTAGCTGGAAGCTTACTTTATTAGCGTTCATTGTTTTCCCGTTGATCTTATTGATCATTTCCGGAATCGGTCTGCGACTTCATAAACAAAGTGGTTTAATGCAGGAAAAAATGGCTGATATCACCGTTGTTCTACAGGAAACAATTTCTAACGTTAAAGTTGTAAAAGCATTTACAATGGAAGAGTTCGAGAACAAGAAATTCAGAAGAGAAACGCAGAGTTATTTTAAGACCATTTTAAAAATGACCCGCATTCGAAATCTTTCTTCACCTTCTACGGAATTACTTTCCATATTTGCCGGTGCGGTCATCATTTGGTACGGTGGACAGCAAGTATTGATCACGGGCGAAATGAAAGCGGCAGAATTTATCGGTTTTCTCATGATGGTTTTTCAAATTATGCCGCCGGTAAAAGATCTTGCAAGCGTCAATAATCGTTTGCAGGAATTTTCAGCAGCGGGGAAAAGAATATTTGAGATCCTTGATACAAAACCTGCAATACGAAACGTTGAAAATCCGATGATGCTTTCAACTATTGATAAAACAATTGAATTTGATAACGTTTTCTTTGGTTATGCTGCAGAGAACGGGGAACAACGGATTGTTCTTGATAATATCAATGTGAAAGTCCGCAAAGGTGAATTGATAGCACTGGTTGGTCCGAGCGGAAGCGGTAAGACCACATTCGTTGATCTACTTCCAAGATTCTACGATCCGATTAAAGGATCCATCTTAATTGATGGAGTTGATATCAAACAATTTGATGTAAAATCGCTCAGAGAAAAGATCGGTATCGTTACACAGGAAACAATACTCTTCAATGATACTGTTCGCAATAATATTGCGTATGGTCTAGAAGAGTGTCCGATTGAAATGATCAGAGAAGCTG
The DNA here is from genome assembly GCA_030679145.1 of Bacteroidota bacterium. GTDB lineage: Bacteria > Bacteroidota > Ignavibacteria > UBA10030 > UBA8401 > UBA8401. The sequence goes on from JAUXTU010000111.1 coordinate 4,951, forward strand.
CAAAATCGGCGAATGCATTGTCATTTATCGATGAAATGCCGAACGGATTTTACTCTATTATTGGTGACCGCGGCGTTAAATTATCCGGAGGACAACGTCAACGATTGTCAATAGCGCGCGCATTATTGAAAAATCCCCCGATCATGATCTTTGATGAAGCGACATCGGCATTGGATTCTGAAAGCGAAATTTTAGTGCAGGAAGCGATGGAACGATTGATGCAGAACAGAACATCATTTGTCATTGCTCATCGACTTTCCACGATAAGAAATGCAGATAGGATCATTGTACTTGAACATGGAAAAATCGTTCAAGAAGGGAAGCATGTGGAATTGTTAAAACAGAAGAATGGATTATATAAAAAACTTCACGATATGCAATTTCTACAGCAATGACCTCTGCCGGAAAAATAAAACTATACCTGTATTGGTTCTTAGTATTACAGGTCTGTTTGATCTCGATCTCAGTTGCGGCATCGTCAATACTCCTCTCGTTGATCATACTTTCCATTGTTCTTCTTTTTTTAGTTGAAAAAAAATGGATTCTTCCTCGAACTGCTATTGATATTGCATTTTTTGCGTATTGCGCGATCGAATTCATCACTGCATTAAATTCATCTGAACAATTCGATGCGTTCAAAAATTCCAAACGACTGTTGTTGGTCCTGATTGTGTATGGCGTGATTATTTCGTTTGATACAAGAGAAAAAATTATGCGAGCATTGCAATATCTTTCGGGGACTGTGGCATTTCTCTCTATTGTGGAGATCGTATTTTATATTACCAATGGTTCAGATCGATTGTTTATTTTTCAACACTATATGACGACCGGTGGATTAAAGATGATCGTTACTTTGCTGGTACTACCTTTTATATTAAGTAATGACAATAAAAAAAGAGAACGATTATTTTTCTTCTTAATGTTTGTACCGACATTGACTGCTCTTGTTCTTACAAATACTAGAAGCGCTTGGCTTGGACTGGTATTCGGTGTTATTGTAATGAGTGTATTGTATTATCGGAAATTATTTGGGATACTGATTACGGCGATAATCTTTTTTTTTCTGTTTGCTCCATCACATCAAACCGATCGCGCTAAAAGTATTGTTGACTTTTCAAATTCGACAAATGTTGGCAGGTTTAATATGTGGGAAACTGGAATACGGATGTGGAAAGATAAGCCGATTCTGGGATTTGGTGATATTGATTTATATGATGCATATTTGACCTATCGAATCCCCACCGGAGACGAACCTGCAGGACATCTGCACAATAATTATGTACATTTGTTGGTTACTCTAGGTGGAGCAGGATTGCTTACAGTATTGTTTTTGTTCTTCATTATTTTGAGAACAGAATTCAGAATTTTCTCTACGAACAAAATTGATCCTCTCATTAGGAATATTTCTCTCGGGGCTATCTCAGTGTTCTCCGGATTTATGGTCAATGGAATGTTTGAATGGAATTTCGGAGATCACGAAATTATGGTTTTTGTATGGTTTACAGTGGGTCTTTGTTTAGCAGTTGAGAAAACTGCAGAGAAAAAATCATGAAAACTCAACTTTCTGTCATAGTGATTGTTAAGAATGAAGCGCATAATATTGAAGCGTGTCTTGAAAGCGTTTCATTTGCAGATGACATTGTTATAGTTGACGCAGAAAGTATTGACGATACGGTTACACTTGCAAAAAAATATACTGATTCAATATTTATTAAGTCATGGCAAGGATTTGCCGCCGCAAAACAATTTGCAGTCCAAAAGACGAAATATCCGTGGGTATTATGGCTGGATGCCGACGAACGTGTAATGCCCGAACTTGCCAGAGAGATTCAACAAATACTTTCTAGTAATCCAAAATATGCTACATTTACCGTTGCACGTCGCGCATATTTTCTTGGAAGATGGATTCATCATTCTGGTTGGTATCCCGGAAGGGTGGCACGATTATTCAATAAAGAAAAAGCTGAATTTAATAATGTGGCAGTCCATGAGGGATTGAAGGTTAATGGTAATATTGGTGAATTACAAAATGATCTGCTACATTTTACCGATCCGAATATCTTTCATTATTTTTCAAAATTCAATCGTTACACAACACTTGCAACTGAAGAACTTGCAAAAAAAGGAAAAAAATTCAAACTTACCGACATTATTATTCGTCCCTGGTGGCAATTTGTGCGGATGTACTTCATTCGACGCGGATTCCTTGATGGTATCCAAGGATTATTACTTGCCTTATTCTCGTCTGCATATGTATTTACAAAATATGCCAAATTATGGGAACGTAATTCAATAATCAAATCTCAATAACAACTATGAACAACAACGAAAAACAACAAATGCTTTTTGTCCAATTGATCTCTTCTCTCCACGGTGCTGCGTTGATGCAGCTGGGTAAGATGAAGAACCCGGCAACGGATAAATTGGAACGAAATTTAGAACAGGCTGAACTGACAATAGAGATGCTGGATATGCTGAAAGAAAAGTCCAAAGGAAATCTTACAAATGATGAAGAAAAATTCATTTCTACAGTCATCAGCGAAGTGAAGCTGAATTATGTTGATGAGAAAGCAAAAGAACCAAAATGAAAATTGGCGTTATTGGAAATAGCATAAAAGGATCCTTACCCGATGCAATTGAAACACTATTAAAATTGGGCTCGAAGTATAATCTGGAATTTTTCATTCACGATGAACTATCCCAATTGTTGAAGAAGAAGGTAGGGAATGCTTTACTGCAAAAACAATATTTACCTTCTAGTGAGTTGGTGACTGAAAGTGATGTCATTATAGCTTTTGGCGGCGATGGAACGATCTTATCTGCCGCACGAATGGTTGGAAAATCTGATGTTCCTATTCTTGGTATAAATTTAGGAAAACTCGGATTTCTTGCGGAAGTTTCATTGGAAGAAATGGAGGCATTCATTCAAGATGTAATATCCGGTCAACATGTAATTGAAGAACGGATGATGTTGAAAACGACGATAGAAAAGGATAAGAGTGAACTGTATTCATTGAATGATGTTGTCATTGATAACAGTACATCGTCTCGACTCATCCATATTTCAGTTTATGTGAACGGTGAATATTTAGTAAGTTATTCGGGGGATGGAATTATTCTTGCCACACCGACTGGCTCAACGGCGTACTCACTTGCAGCCGGCGGTCCGATAGTAGTCCCGACAACACAAGTGATTGAAATTCAGCCGATCTCACCGCATTCGCTTTCAGCACGAACGGTGATCATTCCTGATACAAGCACCATTAGAATTGTTGTTGAGCATCTGTCCAATGAAGCGCGTGTAACCGCTGATGGGCAGACCGAAAAAATCTATACGCCGCCGCTTGACATCTACGTTCGTAAAGCGGAATATTCTGTTAAACTAATAAAGCGAAAGGATCGAAGCTATTACGACGTGCTCCGTACGAAATTATTATGGGGAAGTGATATTCGATTAGTTAAAGGGAAATCAGATGAGCTGGATTAGATCTTTAATAATACTTGGAATAACTGTTTTATTAATTTGGAGTTGCGGATCGGAACATTTCCTGGTTGAGGTAGAGCCGTCCGGTACAAGAGTGATCAAAGGAATCTTCGAACGAACCGACCTTGAACATGATTCTACTTTTACCTGGTATAAAACAAATTATGATGCATATGCAGTTGATCCGACAGCGATACAGGAAATAACAACACACTCAGATGATATTCACTTTGTATTGGTGCTGGGGACATGGTGTGGAGATTCAAAAAAAGAAGTACCGCAATTATTTAAAATATTCGATGCCGCTAAGATTGCCAACCATGGAATGTTATTGTTGGGTGTAGATCGTTCAAAAAAAAGTCAAGATGGGTTGACCGATCAATACAATATACAACGGGTACCAACATTGATTGTTTTGAAGGGCGATCAGGAACTTGGTCGAATTGTAGAATATCCAAAAGAAACATTAGAAAAAGATATCGCTCGAATCCTTCAGAAGCAATGATAAGGTTGGAAATTAAAAAGTCACGCGTCCAACGTGATTTTTTTCTATCATTTTGTCTTGATGGTGTCGGTTGCACCTTCCATAATCCATATTTTGAATCCATGAACTTGATTACTGTTTAATGGGCGATGCCATTGTGTTGAAATCAAGCGTCCGTCAATATACCAAATCAATCTACTGCTAATAGTATCTTGTACAAGAACAACAAGAGGACGTAACATTAAACTCTCGTAACTTGAAAGATCTAAATCACTTGCTTTCGTTTTAACATCATGGCAACCATCAATTGCGCATCCGATATTGAACAACGGCTGAATGGTTTTGTAGTAGTCAATATTGGATTCCGGAAAGACGATCTTATCGATATTCGAAATAGAATTTGTTATTGTATCTTCACACGAAATGAAAATACCGATTATCCCAAGGAGCAAAAACATTAATACTTCAAAGTTTTTCATTCTTCTGTTTCCCTGACCCGCCCTTCAATAACGCTATTAATTATTTTT
>JAUXTU010000114.1 GCA_030679145.1 Bacteroidota bacterium
TCATGGTTTTTGGTCTGTCGTCCAACAAAATCAAACGTAAAACCGCTATCCGATAACAGTTTATATAAGTACGACCTATACCCCCCTTGCCAGTTAAGCTCGGTAATAGAATCACCTATAGGCATGATTCTAATCGAATCCTGCGCTTGAACAAGTCCACTAATTAAAACAAGTGATATGAAATAGCTTGCCAGTAGAAGTTTTTTCATATTTTTCCTTTTTTATTGTCTATTAGACCTATGTGATACTATATTAAGATCATATCCAAAGTGCGGAATGGGTAATCTCAATTTTCGGAAGGCAATAATAATAACTATCCGGCGCTAAATGATATTTATTTGTTGAAAAATCAATCCGTTTGTACTCTGCAAAGTAATAATTTCTGAAGGAAAAAGGAAGTGAAAAAGAGGATAAATTTGTCCGAAATATGCTTTGATTCCAATCTAATATCAAGAAATCGACTCCATTGACGTTTGTTACAACCAAAAACACGATAGTCCGGCAAAAAAAATGCTTCTATTTTCATCCAAAAACATCTTTGCAAAATTTCCCTGTAGAGAACTAATACTTATGTAGACTTAAAAGACTACAAATACTTTAACACTATTTTTTATTCGGAACCGGCTCACCTTTTTGCATGGAACGTGTTACACTTTTCAATAACTGGTGTCTTTCCTTTCCCGGCGCATCAGGAATGTAACCTCCTAATAGATCATAGATCATAACGCCGCCGAGGTCAAGTTGCTTGGCATACTCCACTTTCAGCCTGACACTGACAGTGTCTTCAAAGGTAATAAAAGTAGAACCTGAAGCCTGCCACGGTACCAGTGAAACCGGATCCCAATGGCGTCCTTCTGTAGGAATATTTTTCACATAACCCCAATTGTGCCATCCAAACGATTGCGCCGGTTGTACAGGAGGTTTAACATTATAAAATTCTGTCGTGAGAAAGGAAATGCTCAATCCTAATTTTGAAGCAGGGATCCCGTATTCTATCCATGCTTTCAATCCTCTGCCTTGTTGGTTTATTGCATAACCATTATATCCAGAATATTGCACCGATAACTCAAGAGGTGATGAATATCCAGTCTTCACATTCTGATAATTCCCGCCGTACATTTCGTACGTCATAACATTTATTTGATCAAAATTTGAGATCATTGCTTCTTTCTCATATCCAAGGTTTGACCAGGGAGTATGATTGACGGCCGTAACGAACAATCCCTTTCCCGGCCAAGCATCAAGTTCCTTCCTAAATCGTTTGATCATTTCCTTATAACCATTTCTTTCATGGTCACGCGGGAATTCCCAGTCGAGTTCGATACCGTCATACCCTTTTCGTTTTGCATAAGCACAGGATGCAACAACAAACGTATTGATGCGGTCAACATCTTCGGCGATATACGACATTGCTTTTGCTCCGTCACCAAAGATCCCTCCGACTGATAATAAGACCTTCACTTTGTTGTCGTGTGCCTTCGAGATCAGTGTCTGTTGAATATCAACCGTTCTCCACAATGGCGGATTGTTACCATTATATACTCCTCCCCATTGAATGTTCACAGAGTCTTGATTATATCCGCCACGAACAGGTTGAATCAGAACATCTAGATACGGAGAAGTCATTACAGGATTGGCACAGAAATGAACGATATGAGTTACAGATGCATAATCCACGCTTTCGGGGTAGAGCGTAGGTACTGCCCATAGCGGATAATACGCTGTTATCCATTTTTTTTGTGCCTGCGATAGAGCCGTGATACTCATACAACAAGAAACAAAAATCAAGGCACACAAAACCGATTTTTTCATGAAAATATTGAATGGTAAGAATTGAGATATGGAAAATGCAACAGAACTATTTAATAAAAAAACATCGTATCCATTTACATGAATACGATGTTTTAAACATATCATTAATCAGAACACGACCATCCTATGCAGGGATAAATCCGATGGCATTGTGGTTACCGTTATTAGTATGTTCCATATGACCGTTATGTTCTTTTGCAACAAATTGATTTTCGAACTGTTCCGAAGCATGGGCGGCTACCAAATTGCCACTATACGGTTTGAAAAGAGACGGAAAAACTTTTTCACGTTCATCATCATGATAATCTTCAAAGAGAATGCGAATGCGTTTGATCGATATATTATGTTCTTGAGCTAAGCTTCTCATTCGACGCAATGCTTCCGTTTTAATTGTTTCACTGCAGATCACAATTTCGTCAATTGATTTTTCACTGATAAGTTTATGAAGTTTCCAATGACTTCCAAAGACCGGATAGCCATTGAACATTTTTCCTTCTAATGCAGGGTTGTCATCAAGAAAACCGACCGGGGTCCACGATGCGATATTCGCTTCGAGCATACGATCAAGCATCATCATACCGTTCGGATCAGCTCCATAGATAATAACTTTTTTACCATCGGTTGATCCTTGATTCGATAAGAATAACAGGATATGATATGAAATGCGAATTCCCACAACAAACAAGCCCATGAAGAAGAAATCTATGATCAATGCTCCAAGTTGTTCATGTCTATACGATTCAGGAATGATAAACAGGATGACAGCAGTACTTACTACCGCTCCAACGATCCCTTTCAAGGTGCGAAGCACATCGCCAATTCCATAGATCCTAAATGATCTTTTATACATTCCCGATGCCCACAGTACTAACAACTGAACAGCGGTAACGGCGGTTAACAATGCAAGAAAATATTTCATCGATGTTTGGTTCAAGTCGACCCATCCGGATAACACTTGAGCAAAAGCAAATGAAATGATAATCGCAGCAATATCAAAGAACACTTGAAACGATTCCATATTCATAATGGGTTTATCATAGAGAGGAAGTAACACGCCATTCTGTAACACTGACATTTCTCTATATCTCAATTGATGAATACCGATCATTGTAGCTGCACCAACAACAACAAGAATAAGAGATGCAACAAGGTTGTTAGAAACAGTAATGACAAAGGCACCCAGTCCAAGAAGAATAGATACGACATAAAGCAGAATTACAACGTTCCGATGCGACAATCCGCGATTGATGAGCCGATGATGAATATGACTGCTGTCAGGCTGGAACATTGATTTCAATTTCAAAATAAAATTCTCAGGATTACCCCGATCAGGAAGGAATGACCGTAAGAACCGGCGAATCATTGAAAGCAACGTATCCATAATGGGAAGTCCAAGCGCAAGAATCGGAACAAGAAGCGCAAAACCGGTGGAGCTCTTTGTTGAACTCTTTACGGAAAGAACGGCGAGCAAAAAGCCCAGGAATAAACTTCCTGAATCCCCTAAAAATATCTTAGCGGGATTAAAATTATACCGTAAAAATCCGATCAATGATCCCGCAACAAGTAACGCAAGAACCGCCGTACCTTGGTCATCCTGCAAAAGGGAAATTGGCAATATCGTCATCGCAGCGATCGTCGAAACTCCTGCCGCTAATCCATCAAGTCCGTCAATTAAATTAAGAGCATTGGTCACACCAACGATCCATAACACTGTCATCGGATAATCTAAAAAGCCAAGTGTTGAATTTCCTGCACCTAATATATTAGTCTCGTTTTAGACACTGAATCCTGCATAATATATAAACACGCTCAGGAATAGTTGAAACGCTAATTTTTGCTGTTTTTTTAA
>JAUXTU010000006.1 GCA_030679145.1 Bacteroidota bacterium
CTGGTGGATGGGACTGTGCAGGGAACGATTGCTCAGTTTCTGCCAAATGATAAATTTATGATGGCGGATATTTCTACAACATTCACAACCGGTGATAATTCTACCGAAATGGATGCCATTGTTCGGCATGCAACATCATTATTTTCAGAATATGTCCGCGCGAACCGGAACATTCCACCGGAAGCACTTGCCGCGTTCGATAACATCAAAGATGTTCAGCGTCGCTTCTATTATATGGCGGCAAACATTCTGCAAACGGTTGAGATAAAACAAAAACTGCTCAGGTTGAATGTTTTGAAAGATCAATATCTGGAAGTGATACGAATCCTCAACTCTGAAATTTCGATTCTAAAGATCGAACGTGAGATCGATACAAAAGTTCATGAGAATATTCAGAAGACACAGCGAAAATATTTCATTCAGGAACAGATCAAGATTCTGCAAGACGAACTTGGTGATGAAGAGGGAACGCCGGAACTTTCAAAGTTGAAAGAAGACATTGAAAAATCCGGAATGAAGAAGGAAGTGTACGAAAAAGCGATCGAAGAGTTCAATAAACTGAAAAAAACACCCTCAATGTCCCCCGAGTTCGGAGTTATTCGGAATTATATTGATTGGTTGATCAGTCTTCCGTGGAAGAAACGTACGAAGGATGATCTGATCATTGATCACGTGAAGAAAATTCTGGATGAAGATCATTTTGGATTGGAAAAACCGAAAGACAGAATTCTTGAACATATTGCGGTACTTAATCTTGTGAAAGAGATGAAAGGTCAGATCCTTTGTCTCGTTGGTCCTCCGGGTGTAGGAAAAACGTCACTGGCAAAATCCATTGCGCGGGCATTAGGAAGAAAATTTGTCCGTATGTCACTCGGCGGTGTGCGAGATGAAGCGGAAATCCGCGGACATCGAAGAACGTATATCGGTTCAATGCCGGGAAAGATCATCCAGTCAATGAAACGTGCCGGTGTTGTCAATCCTGTAATTCTTATGGACGAGGTTGATAAGATGAGCATGGATTTCCGCGGTGATCCATCCAGTGCGTTGTTGGAAGTTCTTGATCCTCAGCAAAATTCCACGTTCAACGATCATTATCTGGAAGTGGATTACGATCTTTCTAAAGTAATGTTCATTACAACGGCGAACGTTCGATATCAAATTCCGCTTCCACTGCTGGATAGAATGGAAGTGATCGAACTATCGAGCTATCTTGATTTTGAAAAGAAAGAGATCGCAATACGCCATATTGTTCCACGGTTAGTGAAAGATCATGGAATGACGGCAAAAGATATTGAGATCAAAAACGAAGCGATCATGAAGATCATTTCCGAATACACGCGTGAAAGCGGCGTGCGAAATTTGGAACGTGAGATCGCTTCGGTCTGCCGTAAAGCAGCTAAGGAAACTGTACTGGCACGACAAAAAAATGGGAAGAAAAAACATTCTGTGCTGGTGATCGACGAGAAAAAGATCGAACAATATCTCGGTGTTCCAAAATTCCGGAATAAAGAAGCAGATAAAAAACCGCAGATCGGTTCAATTACCGGATTAGCATGGACAAGTGTCGGAGGCGATATTCTGCATGTTGATGTTACAGTGATGAATGGTGCGGGGAAATTGACTCTTACCGGTCAGCTTGGCGATGTAATGAAAGAATCGGCGCAGGCGGCGTTGAGTTACATTCGTACGAATGCAAAAAAATTGAAATTGAATCCGGAATTTTTTAAGAAACATGAGATCCATATTCATCTTCCCGAAGGCGGAATTCCAAAAGATGGACCATCAGCGGGAATTACAATGACGATGGCGATGATTTCTGCAATTGGTAACCGACCGGCGCGCGCTGATGTTGCGATGACCGGTGAAATTACTTTACGCGGTGAAGTATTGCCGATTGGCGGATTGAATGAAAAACTTCTTGCCGCAAAACGCGCAGGAATTAAAACGGTATTGATTCCAAAAGAAAATCTGAAAGATCTGACAGAAATCCAGGTGAGGGTTAAAGAGGGATTGAAGATCATTCCAATCGCAATGATCGACGATGCGCTGCCGATCGTATTTTCAAAGAAATAAATGGAGCATATTACAAAAACAATATTGCCGATTTTTTTGGCGACAATTTGGATCAGTATTTCAGAATTTGTCAGGAATGAATTTTTAGTAAAATCGTTTTGGATAAAACATTATCAGGATATTGGGTTTACATTTCCATCGGAACCGATCAATGGAGCTGTGTGGGGGATTTGGTCGCTTCTATTCGCTGTCGCTATTTTTATTATTGCTAAAAAATTCACCGTAACACAAACCGTTTTTCTTTCTTGGTTTGTAGCATTTGTAATGATGTGGTTTGTTATTGGTAATTTGGGTGTATTGCCATACGGTCTTTTGTTATATGCAATTCCGTTAAGTCTGCTGGAATGTTATATTGCAACAGTGATTATAAAAAAGCTTACGTAGTAACTAGAAGCGGTTTTATATTTCCATAAGAAAAACGAGATCGCCACGTCGTGGCACGAAACGCGCCACTCCTCGCGATGACATTGCTCTGGTTTTTTCAGATGGCTTCTAACTATAATTTAAAAATTGATCATTAATTTAAACTAACATGAGCTATCAAGTAACAGCACGAAAATGGCGCCCGATGGTGTTTGATGATGTTATCGGACAGACGCACGTCTCCGATACGCTTCGCAATGCGCTTGCGCAGAATCGTTTGGCTCATGCCTTCATTTTCAGCGGAACACGCGGCTGCGGGAAAACAACTACCGCTCGTATTCTTGCCCGTGCTGTTAATTGTCTCAATCCCAAGAATTTTGAGCCGTGCAATGAATGTGAAATCTGTAAAGAGATCATTGACGGGCGTTCTCTTGATGTGATAGAAATCGATGGTGCTTCCAATCGAAGCATTGATGATATCCGCGGTCTTCGAGAATCTGTTCGATATCCTCCTACCCGCGGAAAGAAAAAAATCTATATCATTGATGAAGTGCATATGTTGACAAAAGAAGCATTCAATGCACTTTTGAAAACACTGGAAGAACCGCCGCCGCATGTTCTTTTCATCTTTGCAACCACGGAACTGCACAAAGTCCCTGCAACAATTCTTTCCCGATGTCAGCGCCATGATTTTCGGCGTATTGGTCTTGAAGAGATCGTTGGGCGGTTGAAATTCATCGCTGAACACGAAAATGTCTCCATTGATGCCGATTCATTATTGATCATTGCCAAAAAAGGTGACGGCTCAATGCGTGATGCGCAGAGTATCTTCGATCAGGTTATCTCGTTCTGCGGAATGACGATTGTTGCAAAGCAGGTCGGCGATGCATTGAACATTGTTGATCAGGAATTATTCTTCCGTGTTTCCGATATTCTCCGCAACAAAGATACAAAAGCGGCGCTCGATCTTGTTCAGGAAGTAGTGAAAAGCGGATATGATGTAAAGGAGTTTGTTTCCGGATTGACCGAACATTTCCGCAATATGCTGATCGTAAAGACAACCAATTCAACGCATCTGATCGAAGAGTCCGAAGTCCATCGAAAACGGTACGCCGCCGACTCACCCGCATTTGTGCTGAACGATCTGCTGCGATTCATCAAAGTAGCAACCGATACAGAAAACGCTTTTCGATTTACGTCGCAGCCGCGTTTCAAGCTTGAAGTGATGATGGTGCAGCTGACAAAAATGGAGCAGTCGGTAAAGATCGACGAGCTTCTATTGCAAATAGAGGAAGTGAAAAAAAAACTTCATTCTGAAGGAAATCCTTCTAACGGATTGAATTCATCCAATCGACAAACAGCAACCCCCATTGAACCTAAAATTGAACCGAAAGAAGTATTTGAGCCAGCCGTTGAATATAAATCTTCTCAAACCGTACAGCCTTCCAATGTTATTGTTCCAAAACCGAAGTTTGCGGTTCAAGAAAACCAGCCCCGCTATACATTTGTAACACCGATCAAGAAGAACGAAGAAGAAAAGAAAATAGAATCGCAGAGTGTTCCGCAGAATTCTAACATCTCGTTATCCGAAATTCAACAGCAATGGAACACTATTGTTGATGAGATGAGAAAGAAAAAGATCTCTGTCGGTACGATTCTTGGCGAGACATCACCGTTAGATCTTATTAACGGCACACTGAGAATTGCGTGCGGCGATGATTTTCATCAAGGAACATTGCTTCGCAACAAAGAAATCCTTGTAGAAACGATCAATACCATCGTTCATGCACGTATCAGAGTTGAACCAATTCTTCACAATGATGGTTCACACACGACTGAAATTCAACGCAACAATGTATCAACAACTGCTCCGGTTATTGAATCTTCACCGCCAAACAATTCCTCAATAGATAATCATCCTCTTGTAAAAAAATTATATTCCGATTTCGGTGCGGAACGTGTCTAAATTTTACATTTCATAGAATAGAATGAGAAAAATATACCTCATATTGTTTTTCCCGATTCTCTTGTTTGCACAACAGAAGATCCTTGTGCCGATGGATTTGAAACAATCCAATCATTTGAAAGCGTACGGAATCGCGTTTTGGACATTGGAAAAAGGGATTGAGATTGATTGGCTGCTTAATTATCGGGGCGGATCATTTTTGATCGATAATATTCCGGTTGTTGCCAACGAATGTCGAATTCGCGGAGTAGCATTTGAACAAATGAGCGGCGCGCAAGCGACACAAATATTAGGTGAAATTGCCGGCGAAAACACGAATATGGATGTGGTCCGTTTGGAGAAAGCGCCAAAAGTTGCCGTGTATGTTCCGCCCGGATTTAAGCCGTGGGATGATGCTGTGACACTGGCATTGGAATATGCAGAAATACCGTACGCAAAATTGTGGGACACCGAAGTATTAAAAGGAAAACTTTCCGAATATGATTGGCTCCATTTGCATCACGAAGATTTCACGGGACAATACGGAAAATTCTACGCATCGCACCGCAATTCACCATGGTATATTGAACAACAATTACGTTATGAACGAACAGCGCAAGAACTTGGATATAAGAAAGTTGCCGATGAAAAGAAGAAAGTAGCACAAACGATCCGTGATTATGTTGCCGGGGGAGGATTTATGTTTGCAATGTGCGCTGCAACTGATAGTTATGACATTACTCTTGCCGCAGAGAATGTTGACATCGCTGAAATAATGTTTGATGGAGATCCGGCTGATAGAAACGCGCAGCAAAAATTGGATTTCACAAAGACATTTGCGTTCCAAAATTTTACACTGGAAATGAATCCGTTCCGGTATGAATTTTCCGATATCGATAATCCACCGAGCGATCCGGTACCGCTCCGAGATCCGAACACCGATTATTTTACATTGTTCGAATTTTCTGCTAAATACGATCCTGTTCCGACGATGCTTACGCAAAACCATGTGAATATTTTAAAAGGATTCATGGGGCAGACAACATCATTCAAAAAATCACTGATCAAATCGAGTGTGATCACTTTGGGCGAACGGGAGGGGACCGATGAAGTACGGTATATCCACGGAAACTATGGACGAGGAACGTTTACATTCTACGGTGGACACGATCCAGAAGATTATCAGCACGCGGTCGGCGACCCGCCAACAGATCTGAATCTCCACAAAAATTCGCCGGGATATCGAATCATTCTGAACAATATCCTTTTTCCTGCCGCAAAAAAGAAACAGCAAAAGACTTAATGCAAAACCTTTAATTGAGAAAACCGCATGAACATTACGGCTAAATCAATAGCACTCATCGAGTTTTCGTCGTCTCATAGTGAATGTCTGTATACTCAACTTTTGTTTTTAAAGAATGCCGGTTACACGGTTCATCTTATCATTCCTGAAGACCTACGCGCTGAAGTTGACGGATTCAACAATGTTGACTCTATAAAATACATCGATCCGGGACATGGTTTTCGGGGACGCTGGTCATGCGTATTTGATGTACGGAACTATCTTGTCAGCAACGGTATTCGAAAGGTACTGTTCAATACAGCCGAAGGAAATCATGTCCGTGATTTTTGCATTTCAGCTCCCTTTCAAATAGAATTCGGAGGAACAATTCACCATGTAAATAAATTGTATAAGAGTTTTACCCAAAAATTGATATCGCTCCGTGTTCGAAAATATTTTGTTCTTAATGACTATTTACTCGAACGAGTTTCTCACCATCAGCGGTTATCTGTCGGCAGTTATTACCCAATATTCTTTCCGCAGAACAATAATCATTATGAGCAAAAACCTGAAGGCGAAATATGGATCGGCATTCCCGGGATTGTAGAGTTTCGAAGGAGAGATTACAAAGGATTATTGGAACAGTTGGCACGATGCAAACCCGATGCAAAATTGAAATTCATTGTTTTGGGTAAATGTGCGCTTTCGAACGGCGATGGTGCTGAAGTCCGTACGATCGTCCGCGATTTAAATCTCGAATCGCAATTTCAATTTTTTTCAGATTTTATTCCGCGTGACACCTATCTTAGTTATGTACGACAATGCGACTTCCTTCTTCCGCTTATCCACCCGAGCACATCTTTGTATGATATCTACGGACGGTGGCAAATATCCGGTGCATACAACCTGGGTTTTGGATTTGCCAAACCAATGCTTGTTCACCGAGCACTGGAACATATTTCGGATTTTCGTTCAACTTGCTACTTTTATGAAATAGATGAAATGGTTGAATTGATGAATACTCTTGCTGCAAATCCCGAACTCATTTTATCAAAGGTCAGCGATATTCAGAGGACGGAGAAGTTTTCATTTGAATACCAGTGCAAGCAATACATTCAGTTCCTTGAGCAGTGATTATTCAAAAAATATCATCTACGTTGAACGATCGATAGTAAACTCCGATTTCACCGATATTCTGCAGTAATTCACCGAAATAACCGGAACTTTTTTCCGGAAATACGGTAAGTTTGTGTAATTCAATTACAGAAAGGAATATCTGATATGTCTTACACACTTGATCGAAGAATGAGCGGAAGAGTACTGATGGGGGGATTGTTCATTATTATTGGAACATTACTTCTCCTTCAAAAATTAGATATTATTTATCTTGAAGAATTACTCGGTATCCGAAGTATTTGGAGTGCGTGGCCGATAATATTTGTCGTCATTGGTCTGGGAAAATTAGTTGATGCACCGACAATGAAAAAAATCGGTGAGGGGATCTGGTGGATCTTTCTTGGTGGATGGCTCTATGTATCGATCAATCATATTTACGGTCTTAGTTTTAGAGAAACGTGGCCCGCAATCATTATCGCCTTCGGTGTGAATGTGCTGTGGGATTCGTTTGCAAAGAACTCAAAAGTTAAAGCAGGGGGATTACAATAATGGAAAACAATAAACCTTCAATTTTTTCGCCCCATTTTTTCCTCGGTATTATCATCATTGGTGTCGGTATCATATTTATGCTGGACAACATGGATATCATATATGCCGCAGATTTTTTACGCTACTGGCCTGTGCTATTGATCGCATATGGAATTACGAAAGTTTCCTACTCATCAAAAAATTCCGGACAAATCTTCGGCTGGATTCTTATTGTTATTGGTGCGTTGAAACTACTCGATGTGTTGAACTTTATCAACTTTAGGATCTGGGATTGGTGGCCTATCGTCTTCATCCTTATCGGATTGAATTTTCTTCGCGGGTCATGGAACAGATCGAGAAACAACACCGCGAATATTTCGGGAGATTCATTGAATGATTCCGATTCATATATTAAAAATATTGCAATGCTCAGCGGTGTAAAACGGAAAATAACATCGAAAGATTTTCGCGGCGGTGAATTGACAGCATTCATGGGAGGCTGTGAGATCGACCTTCGTGAGGCGGATATGAAAGGTAGTGAAGCGACCCTTGATGTGGTTGCTGTGTGGGGCGGAATAGAGATCCGTGTTCCGATGGGATGGAGTGTTTCAGTGAAAGCGACTCCCATTATGGGCGGAGTAGAAGATGGAACGTATCCTTCAAAAGAAGGAACATCAAAACGATTGATCATCACCGGTAATATTGTGATGGGCGGGGTAGAAATTAAGAATTAGTAATTATCAATTATTAATTCTTAATTGAATCATATGCATCCGATCCTTTCTGATAAAAAAAAATTCGTAATTTATCTCTTTGTATGGAGTGTTGCGGCAGTTTTGTTAGGATTGATCCATTCATCATTGACCGGGATCGTTTATCTTTACACGATCGGTTTCACACTACCGCTGATGCTTGTCTATGCAGAAGTCAATCTTTCTGCGTGGTATCTCTGCAAAGCATTTCCGATAGAACGCAATTCGCTCTGGAAAATTCTGCTCGTCACTTTTATTTCGACGGTATTGATCAGTTCAATGTGGACAGTGATCGCCTGGGGATGGATGGCCGCTATTGAACAATTCTTTTCCATTTCATTATCCCCACTTTCGTTGGTTCAAACATTGCTGGTGATCTCCGGTATTGGAATGCCGCTCTTTTTCCTTTCACTTGCAATCAGTTATTTGATGTCAGCATTTGAACAATCCCGCGCGGCGGAACGAAACGCCTTTGAGGCTCGCTTACTGGCGCAGAGTGCGGAACTCAAAGCGCTCCGTATGCAGATCGATCCGCATTTTCTTTTCAACGCGCTCAATTCGATCAGTGCGTTGACGGTTTCGAACGCTGAATCAGCCCGTTCGATGACGACAACGCTTGCGGATTTTTTCCGCAAAAGTCTTTCGTATGGAGCGAAAGAAACTATTTCGGTGAATGAAGAACTCGCACTCCTCAATCATTATCTGGATATTGAAAAAATTCGATTCGGAAAGCGATTGAACGTCGTACAAAATATCGCATCCGATACGCTTTCGTGCATGATCCCATCGTTACTGCTGCAGCCATTGATGGAAAACGCGATCAAGCATGGAATTTCCGACAGTATTGACGGCGGAACGATCACCATTTCGATGGAGAAAAAGAATTCGCGATTGTTTGTGTCAGTGGAAAACCCTATCGATTCTGATGATTCAATAAAATCAAAGAAGCATGGAGCGGGAATGGGAATCGAGATCGTTTCCAAACGCTTGCAAACACTGTACGGAAACAACAGCGGAGTTAATATTTCATTGAGCAATAATATCTTTCACGTGGTACTCTTCCTTCCCGCAACAAGCTAATAGTAAAAAATGAAAACTAAAAAGATAAAAGTTATAATTGTTGATGATGAAGAACTAGCACATTCGTTAGTGAAAGAATATCTTTCATCCCATTCGAATATTGAGATCGTTGCGGAATGTGCCAACGGATTTGAAGCAGTGAAAGCTGTTTCGGAACTGCTGCCCGATCTGATGTTTCTTGATATTCAAATGCCAAAACTGAGCGGCTTTGAGGTGATCGAATTATTAGTAGAACCGCCGTCGATCATTTTTGTTACGGCGTTCGATCAATATGCTTTAAAAGCGTTTGAAGTGCATGCGGCTGATTATTTATTGAAACCGTTCAGCAAACAAAGATTTGATGAAGCATTGGAACGCGTGCTGCCAACGATCAATCGACCGAATAAAGCAAAAGAAATTGCCATTGCCGCTAAACAACCCGATCAACTTCTCGAACGAATCTTGATCAAAGAGGGAAGTAAAGTGCTTGTGATCCCGGTAGAGAAGATCGATTTCATCGAAGCGCAGGATGATTATTCGTCATTTGTTGTTGAAGGAAGATCACATCTTAAAATGCAGCGAATGGCAGATCTGGAAACATCGCTCGATCCGCGCCGGTTTGTACGCATTCACCGTTCATTCATTATGAATATCGAGCGGCTCGCAAAAATTGAACTGCTTGGAAAAGATTCTCACACCGCCATTCTTAAAGACGGCAGACAACTTCCTGTCAGCAGAACAGGATATGGTAAACTGAAAGAACTGCTCTAGAAATACCCGAACCATTCCACAACCACTTCTTGGTATTTACAACGTTTCATTGCTTGGAAATTGCCTTTTCTTTTTTTAATATCACTAATTAAATTTAGCGAGCAATGAATTTTCGACTTCCATATCCCAATGTCTTTTCTTCTACCCCAGACTTTTTGATGGGACTTGCTTTTCTTGCAACGTGGATCGATCCGACATCGCTTGGGGATGATATGGTTTCATATTTGTTTCAAGTGATGCTGTTGGAATTTATCATCATCCATTCTGCGGGATTCATGTCCGGTGTGATCTACGGGAATTCACCGCGAGCGCAAAAGGTCAAGTTGATGCTTGGATTGGGTATATTCTATTCCTTGTTTGTCGTCGGTTTTGCAGTTGGCTTCAATTCGTGGTGGCCCGTTATTGCGTTCTGGGGATTATTGTTCAACAGAATGATGGGTGTATTGACGGGGCAGGCAGAGGAAGGAAAAGAGGATGAATTTGTGAAGAATATGTGGGGGTTGAACGTTTTCTGTTACCTTGTTTCAGTCTTTGTTGTTATTCTTCTTCCGCTTCCGGTTCTTGGTGTTTCACCGAGCGATCTTTCCCATTTGGACATCAGCGGAGATTTTGTTGATGAACCGGAGAAGATGATGGCGTGGGGATTTTTATATTTTACATCGGTCGGATGGTTTGAGTTTAAAGCACCGAAGTGGATACAACACCAAAGGACGACATCATAAATATCAATGTAATTATAGATAGGAACACTTCTATGCAAGAACATCTTCTTAATTATTTTACAGCAGAAAAACAAGAAAGCCTTTTTTTTATACTTGTCGGAGCGGCGGCAATCGTTGTTTCAATTTTCTTATGGAAGAATGAGAGCAGTTACAAGCCGATGATCTATCCATTGATCGCAATTGCACTGATCCAGATTATCGTCGGCGGTACAATCTATTTTCGTACGGACAGTCAGATTGCAACGCTTTCTAAACAATTTCAGGAACATCCGGCGCAATACCGGACGGAGGAAACTGCGCGGATGACAACAGTGAATAATAATTTTACGTTCTATAAGTATATTGAGATCACATTATTGAGCATCGGGATCATTCTTACGTTTGCCGTTTCACGCTCCAATGATTGGTATGCTGTCGGAATCGGTTTGATCATTCAATCCGGACTGATGCTTGTGATGGATCTGTTTGCCGAACGCCGCGCGCATGAGTATGTAGAGAAAATTCAGGAGCTTATACAATGAAAGTAAAATTCTATACGTGCGATGTTTTTACGGATCAACGATTCGGAGGCAATCAGCTTGCCGTATTTCCCGATGCGGTGAATATTCCGGAAGATCGATTACAGGCAATCGCAAAGGAGTTCAATTTTTCCGAAACAACATTTGTCTATCCGCCGAAAGATCCGGCGAACACCAAAAAGGTCCGAATCTTTACTCCGGGAAATGAACTTCCGTTTGCCGGACATCCGACCGTTGGAACTGCAATAACGCTTGGAATCATTGGTGATATCAAACTTACCGGCTCTGAAACAAAGATCATTTTTGAAGAAGGAGTTGGTCCGGTTCCCGTTACCATTCGGTCCGTCAATGGAAAGCCGACGTTCGCGCAGCTTTCCGCGGCGAAACTTCCTGAATTTTCAGAACATGTTCCAACCGTACACACTCTTGCCGCAATGCTCACATTGACGCGGGAGGAAATTATGGATTCTCAATTTCCGATCCAATTTGTATCGGTAGGATTTCCATTCCTGTTTATTGCAGTAAAGAATCGTGAAACATTGAAACGTATCCGCGTGAACACGCAGATCATGGAAGAACTTCAATTGAAAGAAGTATTTATTTTTACCACCGATGCGGAACAATCCGGTTTTCATTTCCGGGCGCGGATGTTCGCTCCGCTGATCGGCATTACTGAAGATCCTGCAACCGGAAGCGGCGCTGCAGCATTTGCCGGTTATCTTGCGGCAAAAGATCCGCTGGAGAGCGGAACATTGAAATGGAACATTGAACAAGGTTTTGAAATGGGAAGACCGAGTTTGCTGTTCATTGAAGCGGATAAAAAAAATGGAGCTACGACAGCAGTGCGTGTCGGTGGAAATGCAGTGATGATGACAGAAGGATTTTTAGAGATTTAATTTCAGATTAGAAGATTGCAAAGCTACATGAATACAAAACTAAAATAGAGCCACGAAATCACTAAAACACAAAGATGGAATACGAGTAAATTTTGTGAAGATTTTATATTTTGTGACTTTGTGGCAGATTATTAAATGTTACACAAATAATCTGAATTAATAATCTTGTAATCTTGCAATTGTGTAATTTTGCAATGTTATTTTTTACATCTTGCTTAAAAAATACGGAAGCATCGAACGCCACGTGGGCCAGTCGTGCGGCATATCGTATCCCCATACATCCAGCCAATGCGGAATTGATTTTGAATGAAGGATCCCCGACAATCTGCGCGAGGCGTCGGGGTTCTCAAAATTTCCCTGACCCGCTGCAATGACGATCTTTCCTCTGCGCATCTGTTCTAAATACTCGTGATCGGTAATGCCGGGAAGATATTGTTCCGGTGAATTAAAAAAAACATTCTCGTCGTAATGCCCTTTGGTGTATGACTGCAGATTGTAATCTCCGCTCATCGCGATGGTTCCCGAAAAAATATCCGGTCTGCGGAAGAAAAGATTCAGCGCGTGCAAAGCGCCGAGCGATGCACCGGTCGTGACGATCTGCGTGAGTCCTTTGCAATGATCGTGGATGAAGGGAACCACTTCGTTGATGACATAATCATTGTACTGCTGATGCCGTATCGCTTTATGATGCGGCTCCATTGAATGGTTCATCCAGCTTTCACTGTTGATGCTGTTGATGGAGAATGCTTTCAGTTTTCCTTCGTTGATGAACGGCGCGATCGCATCGATCAGCTGGAACCGTTCGTATTCAAGATAATCCGCTGCGGCGGTGGGGAACATAAGGAGCGCCGGTCCGTAATGCCCGTACACCGCGATCTCCATATTCTTATTTAAACTTGGACTGTGCCACTGGTGAATTTCGCGATGCATTGTTTCCTCAGAAATTTATTTATATTAGACATAGTTTCAATAATGAATTTTTGTCATTGCTCCAAAGGAGTCCCTTCGGGACGAGACGTTTTTTGTCGAAGCAATCTCGTTTTTCTATTTTTAGTTGAAAGATTGCTGCGGTCGCTTCGCTCCCTCGCAATGACGGCAATGTTTTTAGAGATGCCCTTATATTAAAAACAGTTTCAATAACGAATTTTGGTTGTCCTTCCGCGATGACATTGATCAGGGATTTTAGAAACCATTTTCAATATAAGAAGGAAAACCGACATCGCACAACGCATTTCTCACTGTTTTCAAAGGATATGATATGAAAAAATCAACGAAGTTCTTTATCCTCGCAATTGTTGTCAACGTTATTCTTTCTGCAATTGCGACATTTACGACGATGCTGAAAACAGCCCGCGTTGTTGATCTGGTAACATTCTATGCAACAGCGTTCGGTGCAGGGGCATCGTTTGCTTCGATCATTATCAGTCTGCGGGGAGAGAAAAAGAAGGGAGAAGAATCTGTTGCGAAGACATAAAAATTTAAGGTGAGAGTTGAGAACGTTGATCGTATAAACCATCAACAATAGGTATTGAACCATCTTTAAGAAAAATGGGAATGAGTAAAGTATCAATTACACCATTATTGCAGTATAAATAATTTCCCGCCAACGTAATTCTAAATAATTTTTTTAAATTTCCAACACCATCAGGAATGGTTTTCAGATTATTATGCTCAAGTAGTAAACCATCCAAGTTTGTCAGTTCACCGATCCGTTCAGAAATATTATCTATTGCATTTGAGTCCAGTCGTAAAAAGGTCAATGATTTAATGTTCCATAATGAATTGGGCAGAGAAACAAGATTATTATTATAAATATAGATATGATCTAGTTTCTGAAGGTTTCCGATCTCTTCCGGTAATGTTGTTAATTTGTTATATGACAAATTAAGCGAACCCAATAACGATAATTTTCCTAGATCACTTCCTATGTTTGTAATGTTATTCCCGCTTACATTTAGACCGCCAATAGTTGTATTAAAAATTGGCGATGGTATTTCAGTTAAACGATTGAATGATAAATCAATGCTTTTCAAATTTTTAAGTCTGCTAATCGAATTGGGTAATGTTTCTAACTTGCTATACAAAATTGTAATCTCTGTTAAATTTGTAAGATTACCAATGCTTTCCGGTAAATATGTTAATCCGCTTTTTACAATGTAAATCCTTTCCAATTTGCCAAGCGTACCAATACTTTCCGGTAATTTTTTAAGATTAGTATCTGCAAAATTGAATTCGTATAATCTTTTATTCCAATCCCATCTTCCCAGTGTGCTTGCATCCGATACATTTAGTTTATTTATATTTATAATTTCTTGCATAACTTTCATATCTCTATCATCAAAACCATCATCATTTGAATCTACAGGAGAATTGCAAAACATATCATTACAGGGAGATACAAATAAACACACAACAAAAATAAAAATAGACTGAATTGCTCTCATTGAAGTTTCCCAGAATGTTGTTTCGTTTGTTCTAACGGACTGGAATTAAGTTGTGTGGCAACGTTTCAGCGCGTTGGATTAAATCTGTTAATTTAAAATCTTCTTTCGTTTGTAAGTTGTAATTTGATAACTCAACATTCAAGACTCAGACGCGTCGGCGGTTCACACGTCCGCTTG
>JAUXTU010000014.1 GCA_030679145.1 Bacteroidota bacterium
TTAGTTTTGGAACTTACGTCTATTATAGTGTTACAACTTTTGCATTAAACACTCCATCGAGAGCTGCAACCTTTTGCAAAACTGCTTCAGGAATTGGATTATCAACACCGACAACAGTCAATGCACGCTCACCTACACCCGATCGACCTAATGATAGACCTGCAATATTGATATTGGCTTCAGCCAGAAGTGCACCTACTTTTGCAAGCATTCCAGGACGATCTGTATTAGTGTAATAGAGAAATGTTCCATTAGGATTGCCTTCAACGTAGTATTTGTCGAGACGAACAATCTTCAAATGTTTTCCTCCAAATACGGTTCCGGCAAACGAACGTTGTTCAACATCGGTCTTATATCCAATGGTTAAAAGATTCGCATAATCTCCAGAGTCCACATCTTTCTTCTCACTGATACGGACACCCATCGTTTGCGCCATAACTGGTGCACTGATATAATTTACCGGTTGACTCAGTAGTTTTGAAAAGAGCCCGCGAAGTACGCCAGCCTTAATTAATTCAGAATGTTTGTGCATCAACTCGCCGGTCAAGTCAATTGACAATTCTTTTAATTGACCTTTCATTACCTGTGCCTGAAGTGATCCGAGTTTTTCTGCAAGCAATAGAAATGGTTTTATTTCATTCGGAACACCGGATTGTAATGCGGCAGCATTCACAGCACCAACGATTCCACGATCCTTCAATGCATCAGCAATTTGTTCTGCAATTTGAATTGCAACTTTCTCCTGCGCCTCTTCAGTGGAAGCACCTAAATGCGGTGTTGCTACAACTTTTGGATGTTTTGCAAGAGTATAATCCTTCGGTGGTTCTTCTACGAATACATCAAGCGCGGCTCCTGCAACATGTCCGCTGTCGAGTGCTTTCAATAAAGCGGCCTCATCAACAATTCCACCACGGGCACAGTTGATAATGCGAACACCTTTTTTGCATTTCGCAATAGTTTGTTCATTTAACAAACCACGAGTTTCATCGCTTAACGGGGTATGAACAGTGATAAAATCAGAACGACGATAGATCTCATCGAGCGTAACAAGTTCTACATTCATCTTTGAAGCAACATCTGCACCGAGAACCGGATCGTAGCCGATCGTTACCATTCCAAATGCTTGGGCACGGATTGCGACTTCTCGTCCGATCTTGCCAAGTCCTGCAATGCCAAGTGTTTTACCGAACAATTCTGTTCCCATATATTTTTTCCGATCCCAACGACCAGCGACCAAACTTGCATTCGCATTTGGAATATTTCGGGCGAGAGCCATCAGCATGGAAAAGGTATGCTCTGCCGTAGAAAGCGTGTTTCCACCAGGTGTATTCATCACAATGATCCCTTTGCGTGAGGCGGCAACGGAATCAATATTATCTACGCCGGCACCTGCTCTGCCGATCACTTTCATTGCTGTCGCTTTTTCAATGATATCAGCAGTTACTTTTGTTCCACTTCGGACAATCAATGCAGCATACTCGTGAATGATCTTCTTTATTTCCTCTGCAGGAAGTCCGGGTTTAAGATCTACCTGAAACCCTTCGCGGGTTAATATATCAACACAGCTTTGTTCAATTGGATCGGTAATGAGAATTTTCATTTTTCCTCTTTAAAATAGTTTCCCCGACACAATGGACGGGGAAATTTTAGAAATAAATTAAAAGAACGATAATGTTATTTTGCTGTTAAAACATTCAATGTTGCTTTAACACCAGACCCTAATTCAAACTTATGACCGCATTCTTTCAGTGTCATCTCCAACGCACCGATCATTGTAATCATATCAAGTTCATCGTAATAACCAAGATGCGATATTCGGAAGATCTTTCCTGTAAAATCATCTTGTCCTCCGGCGATTGTGATACCGTATTTTCCTTTGAGGATTTTATTGAATTGTTTCCATTCAACTCCTTCGGGAACCCAAACCGGTGTTACTGCAAATGATGGAAATTCAGAGAATAATTTCAATCCGGCACCAACAACACCGGCACGAATTGCATTTGCTAAACGTTTATGACGTGCCCAAACATTTTCAATTCCCTCTTCACGAATTTTTTGAAGTGCTAAATCTACTCCTATAATAAGAGAAATTGCGGGGGTCCAGGGTGTATCATTATCAGCATATGATTTTAACGCTTTCTTCAGGTCCAAATAGAAACGGGGCAGTTTTGATGTTTCAATTGCCTCAATTGCACGTTTGCTGAGAGCAACAAATGCTAATCCAGGAGGAATCATCAATCCCTTTTGGGAGCCGGTGACACAGACATCTATTCCCCATTCATCAAAGCGCATTTCATGTGCACCAACAGCAGTGATTCCGTCAACACAGACAAGCGCATTGGAATTTTCATGGATCAATTTTGATAACGCTTTAACGTCCGTTGCAGCACCGGTAGATGTTTCGCTATGAGTAAGATAGACAGCCTTTGCATCAGGATTAGCTTTTAAAACTGTAAGAATTTGTTCTTCGGTCGGAGCTTTTCCCCATTCAACTTTAATTTCAACAACGTTCAATCCGAATACTTTTGGCATCTTCACCCAACGTTCTCCAAATTTTCCGCCGTTTGACGAAATAATCTTATCACCGGGAGAGAATAAACTGACAAATGTTGATTCAACTCCGCCCGTTCCAGAACATGTCAATGTCAGCACTGGTTGTTCGGTTTGGAAAAGATATTTTAAATTTTGATTGACGCGTGTAAGAATTTCGTTGAATTCAGGATTGCGATGATGAACAATGGGTTCAGCCATTTTCAACATGATCGTTTCGGGAATCGGGGTTGGTCCTGGTGTAAAGAGTCGTTTTTTCATGATGATTAGTCCTTATAAGAGTATCGTAAAGAAAAACCGTGCGGGGTGTACGGTGCAGTGCAGTGCGTATGGTGTTTACGCTACTGCTGATGTAACAAGTTTTGAAGAAGGAAGTTCTTTTTCTTCAATTTGTCGATCGATTGTTTTTAACAAGTCAATTCGTCCATCGCCAGTGACCGCAGAGAACGGCTGAATTCCGACAAGATGTTTATACTTACTCAATTGTCCACTGATGGTGTTCATTTGAATGATCAATTTATTTTTGGGAAGCTTATCTGCTTTGGTCAAGATGAGCAGGAATGGAACTTTGTAAAAATCTAACCAGCCCATCATAGTATTGTCAAGTTCAGTTGGACCAAGTCGTGCGTCAACAATTTGAATTGCGAGTGCAATCTGACGCCGCGTATGGAAGAATTCTTCGATCATCTGCGTCCAGCCAGCCTTTACATGTTCTGCAACTTTCGCATAGCCATATCCCGGAAGATCGACAAAGTACAGGTCTTTGTTCATGAGATAATAGTTCAACTCGCGGGTTTTTCCTGGCGTTGCGCTGACTCGTGCAATATTCTTCCGATTGCAGAGCTTGTTCAGCAGAGACGATTTGCCGACGTTGGAACGTCCGATAAAAATAATTTCGGGTAGATTGGTCTTAGGAAGTTGTTTTAGGTTTGCAACGCCAACAACAAAATCAACAGTAGAGATTTTCATACTTCACACACACAAAATTGATAATTCACAATGAACAGCAAAGGATAGCATCTGCTATCCTTTGTCAATTACTTTGTTTCTGCGGAAGTTGTTTCAGTTTTTTCCGCCGCAGCTTCAGGCTTTGCCTTTTTCTTTTGATTGATACGCGTGCGACGATCTTGTTTCTTTTTCACCGGGGCTTCAACCGCCTCGGCATTCAATGCAAAATCAACGAGCTCAATCATTGCAACATGAGCACCGTCACCTAAACGCTGGCCGAGTTTAATCACGCGGGTATATCCACCGGGACGTGAAGCAACTTTTGGTGCAATTTCAGCGAACAACATTTGCACTACTTCTTTATCATTGATGTGACGTGCGACCTCACGACGTGCGTGAATATTCTTTGGTCCGCCTTCTACTTCGTTAGCAACGGCATTCTTTGCACGTGTGATCAATTTTTCCACAAACATACGTGTTTCTTTTGCTTTTGCTAAAGTTGTTTGAATACGTTTATGCCGAAGCAATGATGTTGAAAGCGCATTCAACAATGCTTTGCGATGACTTGCCGTACGTTGTAATTTTCTTCCTGCTCGTCCATGTATCATGACACTATTTCCTTTTAGTCGCTATCTTTCAAATATTTATCCACATCCATACCGAATGTGAGATTGTTTACTTCAACGATTGCCGATAATTCAGCAAGAGATTTTCTACCAAAGTTACGGAACTTCAAGAGTTCAGCTTCATCTTTGCGGACAAGATCACCGAGTGTCTTGATATCTGCAGCACGCAAACAGTTGTGCGAACGGACAGAAAGTTCAAGTTCGTCAACCGGGGTGATCAAGATCTTGCGAATGCGTGATATCTCTTCATCGCGTTCGTTGTCTTCTTTTTCAGTTTCTTGCGAAGCATCAAAGTTGATGAAGAACTGGATGTGATCCCGTAATACTTTACCGGCATATGCTACAGCATCTTTCGGTACGATCGATCCATCCGTATCAACTTCTAACACTAATTTTTCATAGTCCGTCTGCTGACCGACACGTGTTGACTCAATGTGGTAACGAACATTCACAATCGGTGTAAAGATCGAATCAATAGTGATCATTCCAACCGGTTGATCTGGTAATTTGTTTTCTTCAGCAGTCACATACCCTTTGCCGCGACCAATACGGAACTCAATTTCGAAATCCGCATCTTTATTCAGCGTTGCAACATGAAGATCGGCATTGAGGATTTCAACTTCAGGACTTGCTTTCTGAATATCTCCAGCAAGAAATTTTCCCGGACCTTTCAAGTGCACAGTTACTTTACCAACTTTTTTGTTGGTAGCTTTCAATCGTACCTGTTTCAAGTTTAGGATCATGTCAGATACGTCTTCTACAATTCCCGGAATCGCCGTAAACTCATGAACGACACCATCGATACGAATTGCAGTGATTGCATATCCGGGAAGTGACGACAGAAGTACTCGGCGTAATGCATTGCCGATGGTAACTCCGTATCCTTTTTCCAACGGTTGAACGATGAATCTGCCGAATGTTTCTGTGCTGGAAGATTCTTCCAGTAGAACATTATCAGGCATTTGAAATTGTGTATTACTCATAGTTCGGTTCTCACCATGTAAAGAAAAAATTCAATTAGATTATTTCGAGTATAACTCAACAACGAGCTGTTCATTTGCAAGCATCGGAATCTCTTCACGCTCCGGAACTCGCAGAAATGTTCCAGACATTGCAGCTTTATCTAAACTTACCCATGTATAGATGGAAGCATCTTTCACACGTTTCATCGCATTGTGAATGATGTCAAGTTGACGACTACGTTCACGAACTGTAATCACATCGTTGGCTTTCAATTGAAACGACGGGATATTCACCTTCTCATTGTTGATGCGAAAGTGACCGTGTGTGACCAATTGACGCGCACTTCGACGTGTCGGAGCAAATCCCAAACGATAGATAACATTATCAAGGCGAAGTTCAAGCAACTTTATAAGGTTATCACCCGTCTTACCTTTCATATGTGTCGCTTTTTCAAAGTAGTTTCTAAATTGGCGCTCAAGAACTCCATAGATGTATTTCATCTTCTGTTTTTCTTTTAACTGCAAACCATATTCGGAAACTTTTGTGCGTTTTCCTTTTCCATGTTGACCTGGACCGTACGGTCGGCGTTCCATGAATTTGTTTGCTTTTGAACTGAGCGCAATTCCCAATTTACGGGATTGCTTAACAACTGAACCGGTATTACGTGCCATTCTGTTTTAACTTCCTATTAATTAAAATTACACTCTTCGACGTTTCGGCGGACGGCAGCCGTTGTGAGGAATCGGTGTCATATCACGAATGATAGAAACTTCCAAACCGGCTGACTGTAATGAACGAATTGCCGCTTCACGTCCTGAACCAGGACCTTTCACAAACACTTCAACTTTACGAAGTCCAAGATCGTACGCTTCTTTTGCAGCAGCTTCAGCAGAAACTTGAGCGGCAAACGGCGTATTTTTGCGGGAACCTTTGAATGCATTCTTTCCCGCTGATGACCAAGAGATCGTATTGCCGTAGGTATCAGTGATGGTAACAATGACATTGTTAAATGTCGCCTTTACATACACTTTACCGTTCACGTCAACGTGAATTTTCTTTTTCTTTTTAGTTGCTACTGTTGGTGCTGCTTGCGTTTTAGCCACAGTGTTCCTATCCTTTCAGACTAATTACTTTTTAGCGATTGCTTTTTTCTTTCCTGCAACGGTCTTGCGTTTACCTTTACGGGTTCGGGAATTTGTACGTGTGCGTTGACCCCGAACAGGCAAGCCCTTACGATGACGAAGTCCGCGGTAAGCCCCGATGTCCATCAAGCGTTTGATGTTCATCTGATTCTCAGCACGAAGAGCGCCTTCGGTTTTGTAATCTGTTTGTATAATCGTACGGATTTTATTGATCTCTTCATCCGTCAGCGAACCGATCTTCTTATTCTCATCCACCCCTGCTTTTGCAAGAATCTCTTTCGAAACGGAATCACCGATCCCGAAGATATATGTTAGTCCGATTACGGAACGTTTATTTTTTGGTAAATCTACGCCAGCGATACGAGCCACTGAATACTCTCCTAATTTTTAACCTTGACGTTGTTTGTGTTTTGGATTCTTCTTGCAGATCACCATCACTTTGCCTTTACGGCGAATGATCTTGCAGTTTTCACAAATCTTCTTAACTGATGCACGAACTTTCATTATTGTCCCTTTAACTCTTATTTATACCGATACGTAATTCTACCTTTGGTCAAATCATACGGTGAAAGTTCTACCGTTACCTTATCTCCAACGAGAATCTTAATGTAGTGCATACGCATTTTGCCGGAGATGTGTGACAAGATCTCATGTCCATTGTCTAACTTCACTCGAAACGATGCGTTGGGCAATGTCTCTGTTATTACTCCGTCAATTTTTATAGCGTCTTGTTTTGCCATTAATTGTATATTGTTAACACTTCCGCTCTATTCTTACGAACCACAACAGTGTATTCAAAATGTGCAGACGGTTTTCCGTCGTAAGTCACTATCGTCCACCGATCTGCTGCAGTTACCACTTTGAACGTTCCAGCGTTGACCATCGGCTCAATTGCAAGTGTCATTCCCTCTTTGAGAACCGTTCCTTTACCCGCTTTACCGTAGTTAGGAACTTGAGGATCTTCGTGCAACTCTCTTCCAACCGCATGCCCAACAAGATCTCGAACGATTGAAAACCCTTCTGCTTCTACATATGATTGAACCGCGTGTGCAATATCTCCGATTCGATTCCCATCAACTGCTTGTTCAACTGCTCTATCAAGAGATTCTTTCGTCACCCGCATCAACCGCCTCTTCTCTTCACTTACTTCGCCCACAGGAAATGTAAAAGCACCATCTCCAAAAAAACCATTTTTCTTTGCACCAACATCTATCGAAACAATTTCTCCATCCCGTAAAACTCTTTTCCCCGGTATTCCATGAACAACTTCACTATCAACCGATATGCACAATGTTGCAGGAAAAAGATTTTTTGGATCCGAACCGTATCCTTTGAACGCCGGTTCCGCTTTGCAGCTTCGGATATAATCTTCAGCCATCATATCCAACTGCGCCGTACTCACACCCGGTTTTATTTGAGTTCCAACCAATTTTATTACGTCACTTACAATCCGGCAACTCTCACGCATCAACTCAATTTCCGCAGGTGATTTAATACTTATTGCCATTATCGACCAATGCGGCCTTTAATTTTACCGCTCTTCATAAAACCATCATAGTGTCGCATCAATAAATGCGATTCAATCTGTTGAAGTGTGTCAAGTGCTACACCGACTGAAATCAACAAACTTGTTCCGCCAAAGAATGAAGCAAAACTTGGCGTGATTCCGAACTTCATCATGAAGGTCGGCAAGATTGCAATGATTGCTAAAAAAATCGAACCCGGTAATGTAATTTTTGTAAGTATATTATCGACAAATTCTGATGTATGCTTTCCAGGACGAATTCCCGGAATGAATCCACCGTTTTTCTGCATGTTATCAGCAACATCATTCGGATTGAACGCGATTGCAGTATAGAAATAAGTGAAGAATACAATCGTCAAACCATACAAGAATGCATAGGTATATGATGATTGATCCATATAACCGGCAATCGCACCAATAAATTCACTTTCAGGAAAGAATGTGAAAATTGTTGTGGGAATGAACATTATCGATTGTGCAAAAATAATCGGCATAACACCGGCAGTATTTACGCGCATTGGAATGTACTGAGTAACACCGCCATACACTTTTCGTCCGACAACACGTTTTGCGTATTGAACTGGAATGCGCCGCGTACCTTGAGTTACCATAATTACGCCGGCAACAATCACTAACATTGCACCCCAAATAATGAGTTCAATAATAATTGGTCGTGCACCCGAACTGACAACTTGCAATTCTGCTAATACTGCATGCGGGAATCGTGCTATGATACCAATGAAAATAATCAATGAAATTCCATTACCAAGACCGCGTTCAGTGATCTGTTCACCAAGCCACATCATAAACATTGTTCCAGCCGTCAAAAAAATCATTGTGCTGAGTGAAAAGAACATTCCTTGAACTTCCGCTGGAACAATAGGAATTCCATTTGCATTCAAACTTCCCAAGCGAACACTAACACCCCACGCTTGAAGCAATGCAATAACTACTGTACCAAGACGTGTATACTGATTGATCTTCTTGCGGCCGGTCTCTCCTTCTTTCTGAAGTTTCTGGAAAAAAGGAACAACCGCACCAAGCAACTGAATTATGATCGATGCACTAATATATGGCATGATGCCAAGAGCAAAAATTGCAGCATTGCTGAATGCGCCGCCGACAAAAAGATCATACAAACCAAAAAGCGTGTTGTCTGATTGATTGCGCATCGCATCAGCAAGAACTCCCGCATCGACACCCGGAAGTGTAACGTGAGATCCGATTCGAACAACGATCAAAAGCCCTGCAGTGAACAATAGTCGCGTTCGAAGCTCTTCGATCTTAAAAATATTTCTAAAACTTTCGGTGAATTTACTCATTGATAATATTCAGATTGAGTTACACGGCTTCTTTTTTAAGTGAAATTTCTTTTATCGTTCCGCCTGCAGCGGTGATCTTTTCAACAGACGATTTACTAAACTTATGCGCTGAAACGGTCAGCTTTGCTTTCAGGTCACCATCACCAAGAATTTTGATCGGTGATTTCTTTTCGGCGACTGCCCCGATTGTGTGCAATACTTCCGGTGTAACAATTCCGTCGGTGATTTTTTTATCGTCAACAAATTTTTGCAAAAGACTGGTATTGATAACAAGATATTCAACGCGATTGCGCGGTGTGAAACCGAATTTCGGCAAACGACGAACAAGCGGCATTTGTCCGCCTTCGAAGTTTCTCTTTAACCCTGAACCAGAACGTGAACCTTGTCCTTTATGACCGCGTGTCGAAGTGCCGCCATGACCTGAACCTTGTCCACGACCAATGCGTTTACGTTTCTTGCGTGATCCTGCTGCGAATTTCAAATTGCTAAGTATATCTGCCATTGCTGTCTCCTGTGAAGTACTAACGCTCCGGAGTCGGAGCTCGCATCTTCAATAAAATTATGATTTTACTTCTTCAACTGTTACAAGATGTTTTACAGTATTGATCATTCCGAGAATTTGAGGTGTCGCGGTATGAACAACTGAATAGTTCGGTCTCCCAAGACCAAGCGCTTTAATCGTCGCTTTATGGTTTGCCAGCGTATCGATTATGCTGACTGTTTGTGTAATTTTAATTTTTTTCGGCGCTGCCATTGTCGCTCACACTAAGTTTAGTTTTGAAAAAGTTCTTGAACGGAAATTCCGCGCTCAGCAGCGATCATACGAGCATCCCGCATTGAAAGCAGTGCACGTAACGTTGCTTTAACAACGTTGTGCGGATTTGCCGAACCCATTTGTTTCGTAAGAATATCTTTTACTCCAGCCATTTCCAATACAGCACGAACTCCGCCGCCTGCGATCAAACCTGTTCCGGGCGCTGCAGGGCGAAGCAACACTTTTCCCGCGCCAAATTTGCCAAGGGCATCATGAGGAATAGTTCCATTGATCAACGGAACTTTCACAACATTCTTCTTTGCATCATCCGTGCCTTTGGAAATTGCATCTGCAACTTCATTCGCTTTGCCGAGTCCGATTCCAACATATCCATTCCCATCACCGACAACAACGATAGCATTAAAACTGAAACGACGACCACCCTTCACAACTTTCGCTACGCGATTGATGTGAACCAGTTTGTCCTTCAGATCAAGATCACTTGTTTTAATTCGAGCCAAGATAGAACCTCACAATATTGTAGTATACATTTAGTTTTGCTGTCGGGAGAGGAGTCGAACCTCTACAGACGCCTCCAAAGGGCGTTGTCCTGCCATTAGACGACCCGACAAGCAGTTAAAATTTTAATCCACCCGCACGCGCACCATCGGCAAAAGCTTTTACTCTGCCGTGATACAGATATCCGTTTCGATCAAACACAACAGCGCTGATATTCTTTTCGATCGCTTTTTTTGCAAGAAGTTTCCCAACCAAAGTGCTTTTTTCAACTTTTGTCTTTGCAGCCGCAAGTTCTTCTTTCACTTCTTTTGTGTTCGTTGAAATTGCAACAAGTGTCTTTCCGGATACGTCATCAATGATCTGACCGTAAATATCATTCAAGCTTCGATAGACGGTAAATCGTGGACGTTCGACAGATCCGAAAATTCTCTTGCGGATTGTTTTTTTGATTCGTGATCGGCGTTTTGTTGTGTCTTTTTTTATCATAATATCAATTCAAAAATTTATTATTTCGAGCTGGCTGCTGTTTTACCTGCTTTGCGGCGAAGAACTTCACCTTCATACTTAACCCCTTTTCCCTTATACGGCTCAGGAAGTTTGAATGAACGAATCTTTGCAGCAACAAGGCCGACAAGTTGTTTGTCAAAGCCACCAATGACGATGCTGGTTTGTGTTGGTGTTTCAATTTTCACTGTTTCAGGTGCACGGAAAAGAATTGCATGCGAGAAACCAAGAGCTAATGCAAGGTTCTTCCCTTTCATTTCTGCTTTATAACCAACACCGACCAATTCCAATTTTTTCGAAAACCCTTCGGTAACTCCTTTGACCATATTCGCAATGTTCGCACGCGTTGTTCCATGAATAGCTCGATTCGAGCGCGCTTCCGTTTGACGCGTAACCGTTACTTCACTTCCTTTTATCTCAACTCCAACGGTCGGATGAATATGTTCTTTAAGTTCACCATTTTTTCCTTTTACCGTAACAACACTGTTCTTCACGGAGAGTGTTACACCGGCAGGAAGAGTAATAAGTTTTTTACCAATACGTGACACGTTTTAAACTCCTTTTACCAAATAAGGCAGATGACTTCTCCGCCGACATTTTCTTTGCGTGCTTGTTTATCGGACATCAAACCTTTTGATGTTGATACAATTGCAAGACCTAATCCATTGCTGACTCGAGGAAGATTTTCCATTGAACGGTAAACGCGACGGCCAGGTGTACTGACACGGCGTGAACCTTTGATCACATTCGAACCGGCATAATATTTCAATGCGATACGAATCATTCCCTGCTTGTCATCGGCAACCACATCATACTTGTTGATGAGTTTATTCTCTTGGAGAATTCTGGTGATTTCCTTCTTCACATTGGAAGCGGGAATTTCAACTTTTTTATGCTTCGCTTGAATTGCGTTGCGAAGTCGTGTTAAATAATCTGCTATCGGATCTGAATGAGCCATTATAAAAACCTTCTATTAAATGTTACCAGCTTGCTTTCGTAAGACCGGGAATCTTTCCTTCGTGTGCCAGTTTGCGGAACGCTAAACGACCAAGTCCGAATTTGCGCAAAAATCCGCGCGGACGACCGGTCATGAAGCAGCGATTATGCAATCGTGTTGGATTGCTGTCGCGTGGAAGCAACCGCAGACCTTCCTGATCACCGGCGGCGATCAACTCTTTACGCTTTGCAGCATACTTTGCTACTAATTTTTCACGTCGTTTTTGACGCGCAATTGAACTGAGTTTTGCCATACTTTTCCTTTTAGCTTACTTTCGCAACCGGTTGTTCGCGTTTAACAAACGGAACACCGAACTGTTTCAATAATTCCATTGCTTCCATATCTGTCTGAGCAGTGGTGACGAATGTAATATCCATACCATTGATCTTTGTAACTCTGTCAGCATCAATTTCCGGGAAGATGATCTGTTCTTTGATTCCAAGCGTGTAGTTTCCACGTCCATCGAACGAACGATCAGAAATTCCGCGGAAGTCGCGAATCTGCGGCATCGCAAGACTGACCAAACGATCCAAGAATTCATACATCATCTTGCTTCGCAATGTAACGCGTGCGCCGATTGCAAGACCTTGGCGAAGTTTGAAGTTTGAGATTGCTTTTTTGGATTTTGTTACCGCTACTTTTTGTCCAACGATCAATTCCAATTCTGCTACAGCAATGTCAAGTAATTTTGCATCCTGTGTGGATTGACCAACACCGATGTTGACCGCAATTTTTTCAAGCTTCGGAACCTGCATGACATTCTTGTAGTTGAACTGTTTCATCATTGCGGGAACGATATCTTTTTTATATTTGTCTGCAAGACGTGCAGGAGCACCTACATCGCGAACTGCCGGTCCTTTTTTCTCTTCCTGTTTTTTCTCTTTTGCCATTGTCGTCTTTAGTTGTGTGTATTACGTTGTTCGCGTAACACCGATTAAAAAATTAGAACATCTCGCCGCTCTTTTGAGCAACGCGCATTACTTTTTTCTTGCCGCTCACGGAATCCTTTGTGCGGGAATATCCGATACGGGTTTTTTCACCGGTCTTCGGATCTTTCAACATTACATTCGATGAATGGATCGGAGCTTCTTTTTGAACAACGCCCCCTTGCGGATTGCTCTGCGAAGGTTTTGTGTGACGTTTTGCGAGGTTCACTCCCTCAACGATCACTCTGTTCTTTTCCGGAACAACTTTCAGCACTTTTCCTTCTTTTCCCTTGGAGTTTCCGGCGATCACGATGACGATATCATTTTTCTTTACGTGCATAACTATTCTCTTTCTGAATTACAATACTTCAGGTGCAAGTGAAACAATTTTCATGAATTGACGTTCGCGAAGTTCGCGTGCAACCGGACCAAAGATACGTGTTCCGCGTGGTTCGTTCTGCGGATTAACAAGAACAACTGCGTTCTCATCAAATCGGATATACGATCCATCTTTACGGCCGATCTCTTTTGTGGTTCGAACAACAACTGCACGAGAAACTTCACCTTTTTTAACACCGGCACCAGGAATAGCTGATTTTACCGATACTACTACAAGGTCGCCAACGGAAGCATATCGACGGTCGTGACCGCCGAGTACGCGGATACATCGTACTTTTTTCGCACCAGAATTATCTGCAACCACTAAATTGGTTTCTTCTTGAATCATTATTATCTCCGAGCTAATCTATCGTCTATCGTTCTATTGTCGTTGCAATGATTATTTTGCTTTGGTGACAATTTCAACCAAACGCCAGCGTTTTAATTTGCTGAGCGGTCGTGTTTCCATAATTTTTACGGTATCGCCAACACCGGCTTCATTCTTCTCGTCGTGCGCATAGAACTTTGTTGTCCGTTTGAAATATTTTTTATAAAGCGGATGAACAACTTTGCGCTCAATGGCAACAATGATGCTCTTTTCCATTTTATTCTTTACGACTTTGCCGGTTCTTGTTTTGCGATTGTTTCTGGTTTCCATTAGTTATTCTCTTCTCTTACTGTGCAGCAACGGTTGATGTTCCAAGTTCACGCTGACGAATGATCGTTTTCATTCGTGCGATATCTTTACGAAGCAGTGAAAATTTTGACGAATTCTCTACTTGACTGGTCGCTTTTTGAAATTTCATCGTTGCAAGTGCATCAAGATTTTCTTCAATGCGTTTTGCAAGTTCTTCATTGGTCAATTGTTTCAATTCTTGTGCTTTCATATTCTACTCCTTACGCAGCCAGATCTATTCGTGAAACAAACTTTGTTTTAATCGGAAGTTTATGTGTTGCAAGTTTCAATGCTTCCTGAGCTGTTGCTTTATTGATTCCGCCAACTTCAAACATGATGCGTCCTGGTTTAACAACGGCAACCCAAAACTCCGGTGCACCTTTTCCGCTACCCATACGTGTTTCAGCAGGTTTCTTTGTTACTGGTTTGTCCGGAAAAATACGGATCCACACTTTACCTTCGCGTTTCATCAATCGTGTCAATGCAACGCGTGCTGCTTCAATTTGTCGTGCTGAGATCCAGCCCGGTTCCATTGCCTTCAAACCGTAATCACCGAACGCAACCGTTGCACCTCGTGTGGCAACACCGCTCATACGTCCGCGTTGTGCTTTTCTGAATTTTACTCTTTTTGGCATTAACATAGTTCAAAACTCCAGATACAAATCAAAATTATTTTGCTGATCGATCTAATACTTCACCTTTGCAGATCCAAACTTTAACGCCGATCTTTCCGTAGATCGTTGCGGCTTCTGCATGCGCATAATCAATATCGGCACGTAATGTATGAAGCGGGATACGACCTTCTTTATATTGTTCTGTTCGTGCAATTTCTGCTCCGCCTAAACGACCGCCGCATTTCACACGAATTCCTTCTGCTCCCATTCTCATCGCCGCCGTGATCGCCTGTTTCATAGCACGGCGAAACGCGATACGACCTTCAAGCTGTGCTGCAATATTTTCTGCTACCAACTGCGCATCAAGTTCCGGACGTTTTATTTCGCTGATGAGAATTTTAATTTCTTTGTTTGTTACTTTCTTCAGTTCTTCTTCAAGCTGTCCAATTTCTTTACCGCTTTTTCCGATTACAACACCGGGACGTGATGTATTAATGGTGATTCGAGCATTTTTTGGAGTGCGTTCAATTAATATTTTAGAAACGCCGGCTTTTTTCAAACGATTACGAAGATAATTTCTGACCACCATATCTTCTTGAAGTTTTCCGGAAAAACTTTTTTCGTCGTACCAGTTTGAATCCCAACCTTTAATGATGCCTAAACGAAAACCGACCGGATTAATTTTTTGTCCCAAAGTAACTCCTCAACTGAAAATTATTTTTTTTTGGATGTTCGTTTGTCGATAACAATTGTTAAGTGATGCGAACGCTTTAATAGTTTATATGCACGCCCCATTGGCGCCGGAAGAATACGTTTCATTGATGCTCCGCCATTCACAAAGACCTCTTTAACAATAAGATCGTCAGTGCTTACGCCGGCATTGACATCCTTGTTTTGAAAATTTGATACTGCAGATCGAAGAACCTTCTCCGCTGATTTTGCAGCATGTTTTGGTAGAAAATGAAGAATGTTCATTGACTCACCAACCGATTTACCTCTGATGAGATCGATCACTAAGCGCATTTTACGCGGTGATGTTCCAACATATCTGCTGACTGCTTTTGCTTCCATTATACAATAGACTCCAAATTAAAGTGATTACACTGATGCTTCGGATTTTACGCCGGGATGACCGCGGAAAATACGTGTCGGAGAAAACTCTCCCAATTTATGACCAACCATTGCTTCCTGAACATACACCGGAATGAATTTATTTCCGTTGTGCACGGCAAACGTATGCCCCACAAATTCAGGTGAAATGGTGCACGAGCGTGACCATGTTTTAATCACTTGTTTCTTATTTGACTTGTTGAGCGCCTCCACTTTTTTAGCTAGACGCAAATCAATGTATGGACCTTTTTTGAGTGAACGACTCATAGTACTCTCTTAATTACTTACGACGCTTTACGATATATTGACTTGATTGTTTTTTGTGCTTGCGTGTCTTCAAACCTTTTGCTTTTTGACCCCACGGACTTACCGGATGTCCGCCGCCTGATGTTTTTCCTTCTCCACCACCCATTGGATGGTCAACAGGATTCATTGCAACACCTCGAACATACGGACGAATTCCAAACCACCGTGAACGGCCAGCTTTTCCGAAGCTGATGTTCTCATGATCAAGATTACCAAGTTGACCAATGGTAGCATAACATTCCGAAAGAACATTGCGAGCTTCACCAGAAGGAAATTTCAGAAGAACAAACTTTCCTTCTTTTGCTTGAACCGTTGCAAAGTTTCCGGCACTACGCGCAACTTGTCCGCCCTTACCCGGTTTCAATTCAATGTTATGAACTTGTGTGTTCACGGGAATTGCGCGAAGCGGTAATGCATTTCCTGTCAGAATATCAGCAGTTTCACTCGCAATAATTTTTGTTCCAACTTTCAACCCTTCGGGAGCAAGGATATATCGCTTGTCACCATTCACATAATGGATAAGAGCGATGTATGAAGAACGATTCGGATCGTATTCAATTGAAAAAACTGTTCCCTCAATATTGCGGTTCTCACGTTTGAAATCGATTGTGCGATATCTGCGTTTGTGTCCGCCGCCTTTATGGCGAGAAGTTACACGTCCGTGACTGTTACGTCCGCCGGATTTGGTAATCTTTTCAAGAAGAGATTTCTCAGGTGTTGATCTGGTGATCTCTTCAAAGGTCGCAATCGAATAATATCGAGTTGCCGCTGTTGTTGGTTTTAATTTTCGTAATGCCATATCTTACTCTTCTCGTTAAACGTTAGCCAGGAAATCAATTGTTTGTCCCTCTTTCAACGTGACGATCGCTTTTTTCCAATCGCTTCGTTTTCCAGCAATGCGTCCGCGTTTTGACATCTGTGATTTTATTTTTCCCTTCACGTTTGCCGTGCGTACGCTTGTAACATTAACGTTGAATTTTTTCTCAACGGCTTTTCCGATGGTAATTTTGTTTGCGTTAAGATCAACCTTGAAAGCGTATTGACGTTTTGATGTCAATTCCGTCATTTTCTCGGTCAATAAAGGTTGTATTAAAATTGCTGCCATAGTCGCTGCCGTTACAGTTTAGTTTGCAAATGTTTTATTGATAACATCAACACCGCTTTTTAAGATCACAACAACATTGTTGTTGAGAATATCATAGGTTGATGCTTTTGCTGCTTCAAGGATATTGAGCTTTGGAATATTCTGTCCTGATTTCAAAACTTTTTGATCTGTCTTTGAGGTCAGCAATAATACTTTTTTTCCGCCGATCTGAAGTGACTTTAGGATCGATGTCATCTCTTTGGTTTTCGGAATTTCAAAAGAAAAATCTTCAACAATTACGATCTGACCATCTTTTGCTTTATGTGACCATGCTGATTTTCGAGCAAGACGTTTTACTTTTGCTGGAAGTTTCACAACATAGTCGTGCGGTGTTGGACCAAAAATGGATCCGCCGCCAGGCATCAATGGTGAACGACTTGTTCCTTGACGAGCGCGACCGGTTTTCTTTTGTGCAAAAGGTTTCTTTCCACCGCCACGAACTTCACTTCTGGTTTTTACTTTGTGCGTTCCCTGACGTTGGTTCGCCCAATAAGAACGGACGGCCATATAGATCGCATGATCGTTCGGTTCAATTCCAAAAATATCCGATTTCAACTCTACAGTTTCACCGGTTTTTGTTCCATCTCTTTTCAAAACTTCAATATTCATAGCTGACGGTTCCTGCAATCAGATTACTTTGTAATTGTAACGTAAGTA
The DNA here is from genome assembly GCA_030679145.1 of Bacteroidota bacterium. Taxonomy (GTDB): domain Bacteria; phylum Bacteroidota; class Ignavibacteria; order UBA10030; family UBA8401; genus UBA8401. The sequence continues at coordinate 17,662 of JAUXTU010000014.1, forward strand.
TTTTTTGCGCCTGGAATCGATCCTTTAACAAGTATAAGATTTGATTCAGGAATTATTTTCAACACAGTTAGATTCTTTACGGTAACATTATCAAATCCCATTCGTCCCGCCATTCTCATTCCTTTGAACACACGCGATGGATATGATGAACCGCCAATAGAACCGGGAGCGCGCTGACGATCAGATTGTCCGTGGGTTTGACTGCCAACACCAGCAAAGTGATGTCTTCGAACAACGCCTTGAAATCCTTTTCCTTTTGAACGAGCCGACACATCAACGGTGTCACCTTGAGCAAACACGGCATCAACACGAAGTTCCTGACCGAGTTCAAATTTTACACCATTGAAATTTCGAAACTCGCGGAGAAGACGAAGAGCTTTCGCTCCGGCTTTCGCAAAATGACCTTTCAATGATTGATTAACAAGACGTTCAGCTTTTTCATCGTATCCAAGCTGCACTGAATCATAACCGTCTTTATCTTTTGTTTTAATTTGAGTGACAAAGCATGGACCGGCTTCAATAACGGTGCACGGTACAGAAATTCCGTTGTCGTCAAAAACGCTTGTCATGCCTATCTTTTTTCCTAAAATTCCACTCACAGGTATATTCTCCTTGAGAACTATCAATTTGGTTGAACAACAGATCTAAAAATTTTATTACGTTTGATCCGAAGCAACCGTTACACTTTAATTTCTACATCAACACCAGCCGGTAGATCGAGTTTCATCAACGCATCAACTGTTTTTGATCCGGATGAAAGGATGTCGATCAGTCGCTTATGTTTTTTTAA
>JAUXTU010000016.1 GCA_030679145.1 Bacteroidota bacterium
TTGGTTCAACGAGTGCATTGTTAAAATATGTGCAAAATTCATTACATAATAAGTTCATTGTTGGGACTGAATTTGGTATCGTGCATCAAATGGAAAAGAGTACAAGCGGTAAAACGTTTCTTCCATTACCGCCCGAAGAAAATTGTGCTTGTAATGAATGTCCGCATATGAAGCGCAATACACTTGAGAAATTGTATTTCTGTATGAAAAATATGAGCCCGCAGATCGAAATGAGTGCAGAACTATTGGAAAGGGCAAGAAAACCGATTGAAAAAATGTTGGCAATGAGTTAATCTTTTAAAACTTTAACGAAGCGTATGCATACACTCCCATCTTACTAACTCTTATCTTTTTACTGAAAGCAACCATGAAAAAAATTATAGCACTATTATTGTTCGTTGTACCAGCAAGTCTCTTTTCACAATACACCTATAACTATTTACAGATTCAGCATCCTCAGCAAACGTGGAGGTACGGCCAAGGAACAATCGATCAAGCTGTTGTTTCTATTCGCCCCAAAGGGAATTATGTTCTCTACGATATGTATTTAACAATTTCAGCAAATGGATTAGGTTTCTATTCATCCGATAGTGTTGAAGCACAAATGGAATTTGCGCTTCCAAAAGGAGCGATTGTCAGCGATCTATGGTTATGGATCGATGATAATACAATCATGAAAGGATTAATATTGGATCGATGGACAGCATCAAACATTTATGAAAATATTGTAAAACGAAGAAGAGATCCTGCGTTATTGATGAAAAATTCGGATTTGCAATATTCACTTCGGATTTATCCAATGGTTGGAACAAGTTACCGGAAAGTTAAAATTTCATATTTCGTTCCTGCAAATTTTAATAATTCAAATGTGTCTGCTGCAATTCCGACCAATATCTTCCAGCTATCAAAAAATCCATTACAAAAATCGACAATATTCTACTGGCCCTCTGACGGTTTTTCAAATCCGGGTTTTAGGGAATTTTCCAATGGATTTGAAAAAGCGGCACGATTCGATACAGTTTCAGGTAAAAACTATTTTTATGGCGAGATACCGGCAAGTGCTATGAACAGTTCGGTCACGTTAACAACCAACTCAACTGTCAATAAAGTATTTGTCGGCAGTTATGAAAACATTCTAAAAACCGGAGCAGGGTATTTCCAGGTTTCTTTTAATCCGGCAACACTCTTTAACATTGGAACTGCTCAAAAAGTGGTGTTTCTTTTTGAGTTCGACGAGTCACGCTCTTCGTATTCTACGCTTAGCCTGATCAATTCTTTGAAATCGTTTCTGCTTTCGAATTTTTCATCGAAAGATTCATTTAATCTTATTTTTTCTGGGACACAGATCAAAAGAATAAAACTATCGGGCTGGATCGGAGGTGATTCTACATCGATCAACACACAATTCGATTTGATCACTCAAAATTTGCTGCAGAATTCTTCAAATATGCAGGCTCTTATCACCGATGGAATTGATTTTATCCGAAACAACGGAAATACGGGTGCATTGTGGTTACTCGCTGGATCGGATAAATATAACTCTTATACCACGGTCAATCCGGCAATACAATCAATTTCGGAATTGGTAAAACCGACGATTCCAATTCACATTACCGATATCAGCAATTGGAATGTGGGATACTCTTACTTCAATAATAAATATTATTACGGAAACGATTATTTCTACGAAAATCTTTCGCGCATAACCGGAAGTGTGTTCACATCATACAGACAGAACGCAAGTTTACAGACAAATTTCCAGGCAGTGCTAGATCAGATCCGGGGCACCATCAAATCGTTTGATATGATCACAAGAATCGAGAACGGATTTTGCTCGAATAGATTCACAACAACATCTACAACTGCATCGGATGTTGCCGTCGACAAAACTATAACGCAAATCGGAAAATATAATGGTCAATTTCCATTCATTCTTGAAGTTGCAGGAATTTACCAGAACCAGCCATTAATAACAAAAGTGACCATTCATGATTCCAGTATAACAAAATTAGATAATTCATTGGAAACGATCTGGGCAGGGAATTATATTGCGGCGTTGGAAGCTCAACCGCAAAGCAACAGCAACACAAAATCAATTATTGATGCCAGTTTAACATATCGTGTGCTCAGTAAATATTCAGCATTCCTTGCATTGGAACCAAGTGATACGCTTAAAGCGTGTTTAACTTGCCGCGATGAAACAAAACTGGTTTTTGTCGACGAAAGTAATAATCCGACCATTCCGACAAATGACTCATTGCTCGCTGCATATCCAAATCCATTTAATCCGGAGACAAAGTTAAAAATGCGTTTGCTCGAAGGGGCTACCGGGGATAATAGCTCGCTCAGAATATTCAACATGCTCGGTCAAGTCGTTAAATCGTTGGATATTTCGAGTGCCATAGCTGGTAAGTTCACCGAAGTGACTTGGAGAGGTATTTCTGATGACGGGAAAAAAGTATCAAGCGGTGTATATTTCGCTGTACTGTCAACACCGACAAAACGCCAGACGATCAAACTCATACTAACAAAATAAATTAGTTTGGAAAGTATTAAAAATCCCGCATCATGCGGGATTTTTAATTTTGTAGAACGAGCAACGTTTTCGTATATTTTCACAATATAGAACATCTAATAAGTTGATCATCCCCGTAAAGGTGATGGGTAATTACAAATAAGGAATTATAATGGCAACTAAAGTTTATATAGAAGATCTTTCAAAACATGCTGGCGGAAGTGTAACTCTACAAGGATGGTTGTACAACTTACGCTCAAGCGGAAAAATTAAATTTTTACTCCTCCGCGACGGCACAGGAATCTGCCAAGGTGTGGTTGTGAAATCTGTTGTTGGAGATGAAATATTCAATCGGGCGGGAGAGATGACGCAGGAGTCATCATTCAAAATGTCCGGAACGATCCGTGCAGAACAGCGCGCACCCGGCGGATACGAAATGGATGTAACGAATGTTGAAATTATTTCTATTGCAAAAGAATATCCGATCACACCGAAAGAGCACGGCGTAGAATTTCTTGCTGATCGGCGTCATCTCTGGCTCCGTTCATCACGTCAGCATGCAATTATGCGAATTCGTCATGAGATCATCCGTTCGATCAGAGAATTTTTTGATGGAAGAGGATTCACACTTCTTGATGCGCCGATCTTTACTCCCGCAGCGTGCGAAGGAACGTCAACATTATTTGAAACCGAATATTTTGATCTCGGCAAAGCATATTTAACACAATCCGGACAATTGTACGGTGAAGCAGGTGCAATGGCTCTTGGAAAAGTATATGTGTTCGGTCCAACGTTTCGGGCGGAAAAATCAAAGACACGCCGGCATCTTACGGAATTCTGGATGGTGGAACCTGAAGTTGCATTCAATGACCTGAATGATAATATGGATCTTGCTGAAGAATTTTTGGAGCATATTGTAACAAGCGTTCTCAAGAATCGTATGCAGGAACTAAATGCGCTTGAACGAAACGTAAAAGTGCTGGAAGCCGTAAAACGACCATTGCCGAGAATTTCTTACGATCAAGCTGTAGAAATTCTTCACAAAAATGGAGTTGAATTCGAATGGGGAAATGATCTTGGCGCTCCTGATGAAACAGTGATCTCGCAGCAGTTCGATCGTCCAGTAATGGTTCATCGTTATCCGTCAGCAATAAAAGCATTCTATATGAAACGCGATCCAAATAATGATAAACTTGCTCTTGCGGTAGATGTTCTAGCTCCCGAAGGATATGGCGAGATTATCGGTGGAAGCCAGCGTGAAGATGATTATGATGTTCTTCTTGAACGTTTGAAAGAACATAATCTTCCGCAGGAAGCATTTGATTGGTATTTGGATCTGCGTCGTTTTGGTTCTGTCCCGCATTCAGGATTTGGTATGGGAATCGAGCGAACCGTTTCCTGGATCTGCGGTCTTGAGCATATTCGTGAAACTATTCCATTCCCAAGAATGATCTATCGTTTGACACCGTAAAAAACGTAAAAATAATTATGAAGGATGAAATGTTATGAATGAAAGTCCTCAACAATATATCGATCGAATTTTAGGTAATCTTGAAGGAAAAGATGCTTTGATGGTTCTTAAAACCACGCCGAAAAAAGTTAAGAAACTTATTAAAGGGGTGAAAAAGAAAAATCTTTATCGAAGACCGGCTCCCGAAAAATGGTCTGTCGCAGAAATTGTCGCTCATCTGGCAGAGACTGAATTAGTGTTGGGTTGGAGATACCGATCTGTTGCCTCTAATCCGGGTGTAGTAATACAATCATTCGAGCAGGATGATTGGGCGAAAACTTCGCGGTATGGGAAATTAGATATTGAAGAAATGTTAGAGATGTATACGGTGCTGAGGAAGGCAAATCTAAAATTTCTTGCAGGACTTCCCAAAGAGAAATTTGAAAATTATGGAATGCATCAGGAACGCGGTAAAGAAACAATTGCTCATATTAGGAATATGGAAGCTGGGCACGATCTAAATCATTTTAAACAGATAGAAAAGATCTTAAACTAAGTAGTTGAGCATTTGAGTAGTTGAGATTAATATCTCGTCTGCTTAAATATTATACTTCTCAATTACCCATTATCATCTATACTCAATTACTCAATGTTAAAAGCAGAGCATTTACGAAAACAGTTTGCAACAGTCCTAGCAGTTGACGATGTATCGTTGGAAGTGAAACGCGGTTCAATTTTTGGATTGATCGGTCCGAACGGAGCGGGGAAGAGCACTACCATACGAATGCTGTTAAATATTATCAAACCGGATTCAGGAACAATTACTTATAATGGGCAACCATTCAGTGATTCGGTACGAAACCAGATTGGGTACTTGCCTGAAGAGCGCGGACTGTATAAAAAGAATGGATTGCTTGATACGATTATCTACTTCTCAACACTTCGCGGAATTTCTTCCAGTGAAGCGAAGAAGAAAGGAATGGAATGGCTTGAACGCTTTAATCTTCAAGCATATGCAAAGCGCAAGGTGGAAGAACTTTCAAAAGGTAATCAACAGAAAGCTCAGTTCATCACAACAATACTTCACAATCCGGATCTGGTGATTCTTGATGAGCCATTCTCAGGTCTCGATCCGGTGAATCAAATAGTGATGAAAGATATTTTCAATGAATTGAAGCAGAATGGGAAAGCGATCATCTTTTCCACCCATCAAATGGAAACTGCTGAAAAATTGTGTGATGAATTGTGTTTGATCAATCGAGGAAAGATCGTTCTGGAAGGAACAGTGAAGCAAGCGAAGCAGCGGTTCGGCACAAATTCGCTTCACCTTGAATATGATGGTGACGGAAAATTCCTTTCTTCGTTGCCATTTGTAAAAAGAGCAACGGTGTATGAAAATTACGCTGAACTTTCTTTGAATGGAGATGTTTCTGCTCAAGAGATTCTCACTGCTGTATTATCAAAAATCGAATTGCGAAAATTTGAATTTGTTGAGCCTTCGTTGAATTCAATTTTCTTGGAAGTTGTCGGAACATCGGTTGAAGATGTTGAAAAAGAGAAAAATGAATTGCAGCAAAAACAAACTGTTCCAATTCCCTCAATTAAAAATCCGGAAATGAAGAAACAGCAGATTTCATTATTGATTGGATTATTAGTTGCTATTGTAGGTTTGATTATGCTTATCAGTGGAAAAGATTCCGGAATGTTAGCCGGTATTGGTGCATTTGCGGCTATTGCCTCGTTCTTTAAATTACAGAAATTGAAGAAACAACTTCAACTGGAGGCGGTCAATGAATAAAATGCTTGCTGTCGCAAAATGGGAATTCATTGAAAAAGTGCGGACGAAAGCGTTTATCATCGGTCTATTTATGACACCGTTGATTATGGCGATGTTCACCGTACTTCCTGGTTTACTTGCTGATAAAGGTGATGAAAAGACAAAAAGGATTGGAATCATCGATGAAACACATTCACTTACAACAATGATCGATATTCGGTTGGGTGAAAAACATAAACTCAACGATGGAACACCAAATTACAAATTGGTTGAGATCACCGATGAAAATACTGACCTTGAGCATTTGAAGATCTTGGCGACTGCTCAAATTGCCTCGAATGAGATTGAAGGATATTTCATTCTTCCTAAAGATGTGTTTGAAAAAGGGAAGATAGAATATCGTGCTGAAAATGTCGGAAATGCTCGTGACCAAAATCGGTTCTCGAAAGTGCTGGAAGATATCATCATTGAGCAACGATTAAAATCAAATGGTTATGATGCATCAACGATTAAAAAATTGATGACAGAAATTGACATTAAAACCTTCAAAGTCTCTAAAAAGGGTGATGAAAAAGAATCTGGGTTTATGGAGACGTTTTTTACCGGATATATCTTTATTATGTTATTGATGTTCCTTGTGCTTACTTCGGGTCAGATGATGATCAGAAGTCTTATCGAAGAAAAGGGAAATCGTATTGTAGAGGTTCTTGTTTCATCTTGTTCTTCTCAGGAATTAATGTCAGGAAAAATTATTGGACTTTCTGCATTAGGTCTTACCACTGTGGCATTTTGGACTTTGATCTTGATCGGTGTAAATTTTGCAACTCCGGTTCCATTTGTTACGGTTGATAATCTTGCATTGCTGATGGTTTATTTTGTTCTTGGATATTTTATGTATGTAGGAATTTTTATCATTGCCGGATCGACGGTCTCCACAGAACAAGAAGCGCAACAGATGACAGGGTATATCACGATATTTCTTGTTATGCCGATCGCATTTGCAGTTCCGGTCATGTTCAATCCGGATTCAATGTTGGTAAAAATCTTATCGCAAATCCCATTACTTATTCCTACTATGATGGCACTGCGATTTTCTATACAGACGCCTGAGTGGTGGGAAATTGCACTCTCACTTTTTTCATTGTCATTAACAATTTACGGCTTAATGTGGGTAGCGGGGAAAGTATTTCGTATCGGAATTTTAGTTACTGGGAAGAAACCAAGTTTCAAAGAAATCTACGGTTGGTTAAAAACTGAATAGTTTATAGTGAAGGAAAAACAATGAAAAGAAACCCCACAGTTCTGTTGGTTGTATTATTTGTTTTAACAATTACTACGGCAAAAGCTCAAGTAGCTGTTTCTGATGTTAAAGGAGAAGCGTTCGGTAGAAGCATTCATGGTTTGGGTTTTTCCGGAGGACCTGCTTCAGGAATCGGCATCAGTTATCGGTATCATACGGAAGGAAAATCTTCGCTACAAACGGTCTTAGGGATTTTCAAACCGAAAAACACTGATACGTTTTACTCGTTTGGTACAGAATTTCAACAAGATCTTACTCGAAGCAGGTCAGCTCGATTTTTCTTTGGGGCGGCTTCGAGTTATATCTATAATGGGTCAGGTAGTAATAATTATACCGCACCATTTCGGTTTGGTGTTGGACTCGGCGGGGAGTTTCTTTTGCAGGATGCCGTTCATTTTTCATTTCAAGGATTATTCACGTATTTTTCTGACGGGACAATTCTTCCATTGCCACAGTTAGCGATCCATTATTATTTTTACTGATCTTTTTACCAAATATTTTCTACCAAATTTAGAAATAAAAATCCCAAGTTTTCACTTGGGATTTTTTATTTCTAAAACTAATGTGAAGATTTATTTTAAAAGCACCATTTTCTTTGTCTCAACAAAATTTCCGGACTTTAATGTATAGAAGTACGTTCCGGAGGAGAGACCATCAGCATTAAATGTAACTTCGTGAGCGCCTGCTGCAGTTTTTCCATTCACAAGTGAACCAACCCTTTGTCCGAGAGCATTTGTTATAAAAAGTTCAACATAACCTTCGATCTTTAACGAGAAACGAATAGAGCTGGATGGATTAAAAGGATTGGGGAAATTTTGTTCTAAAGTGAACGTAGCAGGTGCTAGATTAGAAACCTGTTGGATGCTTGTTACAACAACTTTGCTTTCGAGAATAATGATAGCGGCATCAGTTGTTCCTGTACGAGTGAACAAATTTGGTAACAGAATTTCTTTCTTGTTGTCACCATCAAGATCATTGGCGATGGCAACATTTCTAAAATCATACGTTGAGTCATTCTTTGCATAGTACACAGAATCCCAAGAAAAACTTGATTCTGAATCATAGGAACCGGATTTATACTCAAGCCGATATAAATTACGGTGAATAGTTCCAGCACCGGCTGCAAAATAATCTACTTTGCCATCGCCATCAATATCACCGACAGAGCCACCTTCAATGCTCCAGGCATCATAATCTGCTCCATTAACCCAAGGACTGATCCTTTTTACTTTAGCCGAATCTATTGTTGCGACGTCTGTTACATTTCCGACATAAAATACAGCTCCGGGATTATTTCCATCCCCAAGATTTCCTGCTGCATACATTTCTAGTTTGCCATCCTTGTTACCATCATAGAAATGCATTGAACTTCGGAAACCGATATCGAATGGTTTAGTTACCTGATTTACATCTGCCTGCAATACATACGTGTTTGGTCCGGTCGTCTCATATATTGCTAGGCTCAACATATCCCACGTTGCAACCCAAAGTTCTTTCTTGCCGTCACCATCAAAATCAACCACACCAATATCATAGATCGAACCACCTTTAAGATACGCTGCGGAGTCGACGAATTCTCTATCAAAGGCGGTAAACGATCCTGAGCTGATATCGTCAGCGCTTAAATGGAAGATCATAATCGTACGGCCACCGCCTTGAGAGGTACCAAAATCATCGTTACGGGAAGAAACAAACATTTCTATTTCCGGATCGCTATCAATATTTTCTACAATGACACGTGATGTTGTATATCGTACTCCATCCGGTAATCCGAGATTGGTGGTCATTGTTGGTGTGGTGGGGAAGTTTCCAAGTGCAGTTTCGTATTCATACACGAGGACACGTGGAGGATTAGGATCTAAACTTCCGTTACGACCTGATGCCGGGATCCCAATAAAAATTTCTTGATTTCCATCTTTATCCATATCTGCAACTGTTACGTCAGGATAAGAGAATTCTCCCGGATTGGTTCCCGGTAATTTTGCAGACCATACGAGTGCATAGGCATTATTTCCGGTTGCTTCAAATCGAAATATATATGGCATTTCTGAAGAAACAGTTCCGGAAGCTGGGTCTGCAATGACCAAAAATTCTTTTTTACCGTCTTTATCGAGATCGTATGTCGCAAAAACTTTCCACGCCCCAATGCTATCGGGCCATTCCGCAAAATCGCTCGGCTCAATCTGTGCAGAAATCGTGAAACTTGACGTATCTAAATACGCTTGGGCATTTCCTTGAGAAGAAAATGACATCGTGAACACGATTACAGCAAACACGGTAAGAAGTCTTTTCATCGGTGAACCTCCAATATATTAATTAAGTTAGTGAATGAAACTAAATAGTACTATCCATCTGTTTTGAATAAGTAAAAAAAATTAGATATAATCAAGAGTCCGTCCCAGCCATAGCGTAAATATGCACTTTGGTGTATAATAATACAATAGTAAGATGGATTAAAAATTCTTGACATCAATATTCACTCTACCTATATTCAGGATGTCGAAACGATTACTGCCTATCGTAATATTCTCACTCTTGTTTCATTCAATACGATTACATCAAGTTGTAAAAAATGAGTTCAATTTATTTTAGTAACTAATTCGACAAATCAATACCTGTGATACTAAAAATAATTTATTCCATTCCTTGATAGCAAAATCACCTTTGATTATATTCCAAAGCAATATTTTATTTTTCACCTTCACTAATAACGGATCGTGTTTATGATGCAACACTACCGCTTTGTTTTTCTTTTCCTCTCAGTCTTCACCACATACTCATTTCTTGTCGCAGGTACCACAGGGAAAATTTCCGGCAAGGTTACTGATTCAAAAACCAAAGAAGGTATTCCGTCTGCTGTTGTAGCAATTGTTGGAACGACTTTGGGAGCGGCGACTGATGCTGAAGGAAGTTATGTGATTGTCAATGTTCCACCGGGAACGTATTCTATTTCGGTCAGTTATGTTGGGTATCAACCAACGCGAATAACGAACATTGGCGTGAACGTGGATTTTACAACAACTTTAAACATTCAATTAAAAGAATCATCAGTTGAGTTAAATGAATTCGTCGTTGAAGGAGAGCGTACTCCTCTCATACGTCAAGATCAAACAAATCCAGTTGCTTCAATTACTGCTGAAAATATGCAATCGCTACCTGTAACAACAATCTCTGAAGTGATCGGATTGCAAGCTGGTGTTGTTACTTCAGATGATGGAGCATTGCACGTTCGCGGAGGACGATCCAATGAAATTGCGTTTACGTTGAATGGCATCTCTGTTAATGACCCGTATAATAATTTGAGTTCAATTGGTGTTGCAACAAATGCTGTGCAGGAGGTTACTGTTTCGACAGGGACATTCAGTGCGGAATATGGAAATGCGTTGAGCGGTATTGTTAATTATGTTACAAAAGAAGGTGGATCAAAGAATTCCGGAAGTGTTAAGGTTTTGACCGGAGATTATTATAGCAAGCGCACCGATGTTTTTCCACATATTGATAAATTTCAACCGCTGAATAACGGGCGCGTTGAAGCTACACTCGGCGGTCCGACGCTGTTAGATGAATTATCTTTTTATCTCTCCGGTGTTTACGATAGAACAAACGGATACTTATACGGAAATAGAATATACAATCCAAAAGATATGTTTGTAACTCGCGATGAGTTTACAAAACGATATCCTTATTTGAATCTTGATGGAAGTCCTCATATGGATCCAACAAATGCCGGTTTTCCGTATTATGCTAATGATTCCCGATTGGGAAGTAATGGTTCACCATACTTCTTTAACCCGTTGGGAAGCCAAGTTTATTATCAGCGGGAAGGTGATAGCCTTGCACCGAAATTTGACAGAATTGGCAAACCCGGTGGAGACAGTGCGTTAGTTCCATTAAATACAAGTCAGTCATATAACATTCAAGGCAACTTACTGTTTCGATTATCATCAACAATGCGGTTGAAATATGAATTTGTTTATGATAACGGAAAAAGTCAATCTACTTCTTATTATGGCTATCGATTTAATCCTGACGGAAGACCAACGAGTTATAGTAATGGAATTGTTCAGGCACTTGATTGGACACACACAATAAGCAATTCTATGTTCTATACGGTGAAAGCATCATATAACTCATCGCATGATAAAACATATACGTATGAAGATATTCATGATCCAAGGTATTTACCGGAATTTTATCAAACTTCATTACCCATTGTGGGATTTTTAACAGGTGGGACTTCTCTCGGAAGATCATTTAGAAACTCTCAAGCTATTGGAACAAAAATTGATCTTCAAGCACAATTATTTGATGTGCATGAAGTAAAAATGGGAGCAGAGTTACGAATGCATACAATCGATGTCGAATCGTATACACTCCAATTTGATTATCAATTAAATGATTCAACCCGCACAATCCTTCGAGATTTTCAGCAACTTTATAATAATGACGCATTGAAATATTCTGCAAAAGTTCCCGATGTTAATTCAGGATATGTTAGTTATACAAAAAAACCGACACAATTCTCATTGTACCTGCAAGATAAAATTGAATTAGAAAAATCATTTATTTTGAACGCCGGTGTGCGATATGAATATTTTGACCCGGGTGCAAGGTATAATCCGAATCTTAGTGAAGCCATTTCAGCTCGGGATACATCATTTCTGGTTCGTGATCTAAAAAAGGCATCAATAAAACATTCTATTAGTCCTCGTCTTAGTATTGCTTATCCAATCACCGACCAAGGTGTTATTCGTTTTTCTTATGGACATTTTTATCAACTCGGAAATTTATCTTCGTTATACACCAATACAAATTTTAGAGTTGCCGGTTCGCAACCAGTATTTGGTAATGCTGATGTTAAACCTCAGCGCAGCGTTCAATATGAAATTGGATTGCAGCAGGGGTTAACACCTGACCTTCGTTTAGAAGTGGTAGGTTTTTATAAAGATGTTCGTGATTATATATTTACTCAGATAGTTGTAACCGCGAAAGGTGATGTCCGCTACAATGTGTTAACTAATCTCGATTATGCAAACTCACGTGGACTTACAGTTTCTCTTTTTCAACGAAGAGCACCCGGAAGTTTATTCTCTTCGTCAATAGATTATACATTCTCTGTTGCTGAAGGCAATAGAACTGAACCGCGCGATGATTTCTTTTATAGTGAAAAATCAGGAAAAAGTGTTGAAACATTTCTTGTTCCGCTAAGTTTTGATAGAACTCATACGTTAACTTCATCCATGAATTTAAGTGAACCGGATAATTTTAGTGTTGGGACAATCATTCGCATGCAGTCAGGATCTCCATACACGGCGAGTATTCCGGCAAGTCTTTCAACCCAAATCTCTAATTTTATTCAAAACAGTTCTACCAAACCTTTTCAGTGGACAGTCGATCTAAAATTTGAAAAATATTTTTCATTCGGTGGCTTCCGTTACTCAGTATTCCTTCACGTGGATAATCTTTTTGATCTACAAAACGAGATTGACGTTTATTCTAATAGTGGTAAAGCATTATACAACGCAAATCTTGTCGCAAATCCGTCAGAATTCAGCCAAATTAGACAACGAATAAACCGTGGCGATGTAGGACTAATTCCGCTTTCTGCAGTTGATGGATACTTTAACGATCCTCAAAATGTCAGCCGTCCTCGTTTGACACGGTTTGGGGTTTCAATACTTTTTTAATTGAAAATATCATGTTACGCAAAACAAAAAAAACTGTCATGGTGAGCAAGGCGCAGGTTAATATAGTTACATCATCCTTCGAGGCATCCTTCAAAAAACGAAGGATTTGCTCAGGATGATCGATAGTTCTGCGTCGCGTCGAACCATTTTATTACAACAATCACTCTCTGCGCAACATCAGTGAATATGGACAAGGAAATTTTATTTATGAAGAAATATTTTGTTCTCTCTTTTTTGATAGTAAGTGTTACCATTGTTTTTGCACAGAATGAAAAGATTGATTTTCGAACTGTGGATGTGAAATATCTCAATCAAGAACAAAAAAGAGAATTTGCACGATGGCGAGATGAACAGTTTCGTTTGATGAAAACTTCCGGACTTCAATCTGAAGTGAAGAGCCTTGTTATTTCCGGGAATAAGATCAAATCAATTATTTATAATACCGGTGCGATAAGCAATCCGGGTGTTACAGGGAACGTTCTTGATCTTGTTTGGGGTGGATTAGGATACGGTTATGAATTTGGACCACTTATCGGAGCGATTGTTCCGGTAGTTAGTAATAATCCTTTTGATTCTGCTAAGTTTGTTATAGATGGTTTTGGTGGTTCCAGTAAGAGTACTGCCGATGGAGACTTTGCTCCCGATGGAATTACAAAATGGGGATGGTTACCAACGTATGGATACTCTGCTCCCAACCAAAACGATATTGCAAGCTGGGGTGCCCGAACATCGGATTTACGTATCAGACCAAAATCGTGGCCGGAAAATTGGTATAACTCAATTCTTGGAGAATATATATATCCTTCTTTTCTTGGTGGAAATTCTACGGTTCCGGATGAAGAAGTATATTATGTTGTTGATGATTCCACGGATGCAGAATTTCAATATTTCCCAATCGCTGGTGATCCAACACATCGCGGGCTTGGTATAAATCTTGAAGTTCGAACCATGCAATTTTCAAATCCTCTTGCTGAAGATATTATATTTTTAGTATATACAGCAGAGAATGATGTGAGATCAAAAACCTTACCGAAAGTATATTTTGGAATGTTTGGAGACCCGCATATCGGTGGTCCAAGTGATTATGCTGATGATGCTTCAGAATTTATTCCCTCACGCCCTATTGGTGTTTCAATGTTTGACAATAGACTCACACAATTAGGTAAATTAACCACACCGCTTTCTCGGAATATTGTTTATAGTTGGGATCCCGATGGAAAAAGTCAAATTTCAACAATCGCTCCGGGATATTTTGGGTACAAATTTTTGGAAAGCCCCAATAACAGTACGGATGGAATAGATAACGATGATGACGGACTGAAGGATGAAAGCCCAACGAACGGCAAGGGTGTATTAATTGATGGGATTAATATTCCGTTAACAAATGGAATTGAAGATACTGTTAAGTATAAAGCACTGTTTGGAAACCCAAAACCTCGATGGTCTGGTGATGAAAATGGTGATTGGAATAAAGAGAATGATGATCTAGGTATTGATGGTATTTTTGGGACAGGTGATGTTGGGGAAGGGAATGGCGAACCTGATCAATCATTCGGACCGGATGGACAATGGCTTGGTTCTGAGCCGAATTTTGGTTTACGCGATGTTAATGAATCAGACCAAATTGGGTTAGGAAGTTTTTGGTCGTTATTGTTTGGAGGTACAAATCGTCCAAAGAATGATAATTTAATGTACGATAAGATTTCTTCTCAATTCGATACATCCGCATTGGCAAATCTTTATACTTCTGTTAGTCCTGGTCCTACAGGGGATTACATATTTTTATATGGCTCAGGTCCGTTCACCATGACCCCAGGTCATCGTGAACGATTTTCAATTGCATTGTTGATGGGATCAGATCTGAAGGATTTATTAAACAATTCAGAGACCGCTCAATTGGTAATGCAGGCAAATTACAGATTTGCACAACCACCACCAAAGCCAAAAGTTACAGCTGTGGCAGGTGATGGAAGGGTAACATTGTATTGGGATGTAAATGCAGAAATTGCTTCTGATCCGTTCACAAAAAAGAAGGATTTTGAAGGGTATAAAATTTATCGAAGCCGTGATTACACATTCAAAGATGTTTTTTCTATTACCGATGGAAATGGATATCCTTTCCTCGGGAAAGCCCTTTATGATGATAAAGCGCGTAAGTCAGCACAATGGCATCGTCCGTGGACACAAGTAGAACAGGATAAATATGCCGGTGGTTTTATGCCGGTAGAATATCGAGGTCGTTTCATTAAATATTATATGGGAGAGCCAAGTGATGTGTCTGGATTGCAGCACGAGTATGTTGATTCGACAGTCACCAATGGAATAACATACTATTATGCAGTTGTTTCATTTGATCATGGTGATGATAGTTTACAACTTCCACCTTCTGAATCACAATCTATTATTCAACGGGATGCAGTGACTCAAGAGTTTAAGTTTGATGTAAATACTGCCGCAGTTGTTCCGAATGCAATGGGAAAAGGAATTGTAAGTTCAATGATAGATATTCAAAATGGTGGAACATTATCGCGTAAGAAAGGAACCGGAACAGGGAAGATCTCCTTCAAGGTGTTAGATGAACCCCAATTACAAAATAGTGAGTATATAATTAAGTTTGATACAATTTCAGAAAATTCAATTAAAAAGTTAAGTTATAGTATAAGGAAAAACACACCGATTGTTGAGCAATTTACAGGCAATGAGAATTTGTTTGTTAATCTCCAAAACAGAAACATCGTTTCATCATCTGTTCGAGTATTTAACGGATCGGATACAAGTGCAACCGCAACTCTAATATCTTCAGCATCAATTTCTGTTGATTCTGCAGGCGGTCGACTTCGCGCAACTGCAACAGGTATTTTACTAAAGACAAGAACATACACTGTTGTATATCATTATTTTCCGGTTGCTGTAAGTACATTATTAAATTCTGAAGATGCGAATCCCGTGTTTGATGGTGTTCGTCCTTTTATTACAAATCATCCACTAGACTTTGATTTGGCAAATAGCTATTTCCTGCCAAATAAACCAAATGGGTTAGTTGCTTCTGTTGGTAAATCAAGCATTGGTGCTTTTAAGTTAGCACCATTAGATATAAGAATAGAGTTTGTTATTTCAACGGCTGATACAGATGCTGTAGGAAATTATATTAGTCCTCCGGATAGTTTTGCCTTAAATAATCCGTCAATAGCCAAAACAATTAAAGCACCTTTCAGAATATTCAATGCTACGGATACAACAACACTCAAAGTTGCAATCAGGGATGCCGGAGTTTCACCTGCAAAATTAGGACGGTGGGATATCGGTGAAGAAATTGTCATTTTAACACCACCGCAGTATCAATCTGTTTCTACAAATACTATGATGGGAATTACTTTTAAAAAAGAAAATTTGAATTCTACTCCAACAATTCCAATTGGTACATCCTTTACTGCAGTAGTGAAAAAACCGTTTACGAGCAACGATGAATATTTACTCACTACAAAAGCATTATCTTATGATCCGAATAAAGCCGACTCCCAACTTGAAAAAATTATTGTGGTTCCTAATCCTTATGTTATAGCCAGTCGGTTCGAGATTCCTTCAAATCGTTCTGATCTTCGTGCGGATAGGGCAATTCAATTCAGAAATTTACCAAAAGAATGTACCATTCGAATATACACTATTGTAGGTGAGCTGGTTCAAACACTTCACAAAAATGATAATACGAATTTTATCAACTGGGATTTACTCTCATCTGAAAGTGCAAGGATCGGTTACGGTGTTTATATTTATCATGTAGAAACACCAACCGGTGGAACAAAGATTGGTCGTTTAGGGATCATTAAGTAATTCAATATGAACGGAGAATTATCAATGAATAAATTTATTCGGTTGTTTTTAGCATTTGTAATTGTTCTTTTGATTGTAGAACTAAGCTACAGTCAACCCGAACGGAAAACAACCAAAGTAGGGACTACTATTGCTCAATTTTTAAAGATCCCTGCCGGCTCGCGATCAATCGGAATGGGTGGCAGTGCCGCTGCAGTCGAAGGGGACATTTATTCGATATACTGGAATCCGGGTGCTCTTGCCAAAATGAAAACCCCCGGTGAGGTATCGTTTAATCAGGCACAGTGGATCGCAGATATTGATTATAGTTTTGTTGCAGCAGGTCTAACGATTGATGATTTTGGAACTCTTGGTTTTTCGGTAACTTCTGTGAGTACGCCGGAGGAAGTAGTACGGACTGAAATTAATCCTGACGGTGATGGACGACGCTGGAAATATAATGCTTTGGCGATGGGGCTTTCATTTGCCCGGTCTCTCACTGACAGATTTTCAATTGGGTTTACAGCAAAATATATTCGAGAAGGGATTTGGAATATGTCCTCTCAAGGATTTGCTTTTGATATTGGGACGATCTATACAACAAATTTTAATGACTTAAAAATCGGCGCAAGCATTTCAAATTTTGGTTCTAAAATGAGATTAGAAGGTCATAATATTTCATTCAATACTTTCCCCGAAGGCGAACAGGGACAAGGTGCTCAAAATGTTGAATCCATTTACAAAACAGATTCATATGATATCCCGTTGACGTTCAGAATTGGACTTGCAATGGATATTCTTCGAATGGAAAATATTCGTGTTACTGGTGCAATCGATGCCACACATCCCAACGACAATGCGGAATACATTAATACTGGTGTTGAATTTGCGTTTAATGAATTATTTTTTGCACGGGCAGGTTATAAATCCTTGCTGTTAGACGAAACTGAAGAAGGGTTAACATGGGGAGTCGGTTTAAATTTTCCGGTAATGACAACAACTGGTGTAAAACTTGATTATGCGTTTGCTGATTTTGGACGTTTGAAAGATGTTCAGTATTTAACAGTAAGCATTACGTACTGATGTTACGCAAAATCAAAAAAACATCCGTCATTCTCGCACGATCTTAACGGGAATCTATACAATGGATGCCCGACTAAGGCATTCGGGCATGACGACTTTACTTTGTTAGGCGGTTATTTTTTTTTGCGTAACGTGAGTTACGTTTTAACAACTTGTAATGGAAATGTAATATGTATAGCTTAATTTAATCGAAAGAATTCCTCGACGCTTGCGTCGGGGTCAAAAAAAGTATAATGTTATGGTATGACAGAACATATCAACAAACGGCATAATAAAGCATTACTATTGTATCATATAGTATGTCCAGCAAAATATAGAAAAGCGATATTTACAGAAACAGTTGAAGAAAGTTTAAAAACGGTATGCATTGAAATAAGTCAACGATATGAGATGCATTTCGTGGAGATAGGAGCAGACGAAGATCATATACATTATCTTGTTCAGAGTG
>JAUXTU010000019.1 GCA_030679145.1 Bacteroidota bacterium
AAAAAGAATTTACCGAAGAAAATTACCCTCTCAAAGATTTAACAGAAAAAATAATCGCTGCAGCTTTTAAAGTCCATAATACCCTTGGTTCTGGGTTTGTCGAAAAAGTTTACGAAAACGCACTTGCAGAAGAACTACGGCAACAAGAACATACGGTTGTCCAGCAAAAAAGAATCTCGGTTGATTACAATGGGAAATCGGTTGGTGAATTTAATACTGATTTAGATGTCGATAACCTTGTTATTGTGGAGGTTAAGGCTGTAAAGAATTTTGACCATTCTTTTGAAGATAAATTACTTCACTACCTTAAGGCAACAAAATTTAAAGTTGGACTAATTATTAACTTTGCCGATAAAGTGTACATTAAACGTAAAGTAAACTCATCTGCGAACCCATCAGTGCAATCTGAGAAATCATCATGATCTTATTTTTTCTTAGACATGGCGAAGCAGGGATAAATTCCCATTCCGATTTTGAACGCGAGTTGACTGACAAAGGAGTAAGTGCTTCCAAAAGCGTTGGAGAGTTTTGCAAAAAATCAGAGATCTCTTTTACGCACATCATTACAAGCCCGTTGGTAAGAGCAAAACAAACTGCACAAGAAGTCGTAAAATTTTTTCCAAATACACCAATAGAAGAATCCGAATTTCTTACGCCTGATTCCGATCCAAAAAATCTATTCCATCTTTTACGCTCATTTACATCTGGCAGTAAGATCCTTTTTGTTACACATGAACCGTTCGCGAGCACGTGTATTTCAACGTTGATCAGTGGAACAGAAACTGCCAATGTGGTAATGAAAACAACAAGCCTTGCATGCATAGAAACACACGGAACGCCGGTTCGCGGCAATGGAAATTTACTTTGGATAATTCCATCCGACTTTATAAAAAAATAGAATGAATCTATTCTTTTAAAAATTACCTGCAAATTTTTTCTTTGGAATTTTTGACAAATTTCAGTTTCTTATAAAGGTTTATTACAATAAAGGTGAAAAAAAGTCTATGGCAAAGCTAAAATCTTCTTCAACACAAGCTCTTGTGGAAGGGCTTCACTCACTCTCGAAAAATCTATGGTGGACTTGGAATACTGATGTACTCTTTATATTCCGAGAACTTTCACCGCGTTTATGGGAAAAGACAAACCATAACGCTCCTTGGGTGATGGCAGATATTTCCGAACAGGAATTACGTGCACGTTTGGGTGATAAACCTTTTGCCGCACGTGTTGAAGCTGTGCTTGATAAATTCCAAGCATATATGTCGGACAAAAATACGTGGGCTTCAACAAAGGCAAAATCATTAAAGAATCCGATAGCATATTTCAGTGCAGAGTTTGGTCTGCATGAAAGCGTCCGGATTTATTCCGGAGGTCTCGGAATTTTAGCCGGCGACCATACAAAATCTGCAAGCGATCTTGGTGTTCCCTTTGTCGGAATTTCGCTGTTTTATCGTCAAGGATATTTTGAACAAAGGATCAGTGCTGACGGATGGCAGCAAGAGCAATACATTAACGTCGACCTTACCCGCCAAGCATCCGAACTTATTGTGGATAAAAATGGCGATGCGATTGTCTGTGAATTCCAGATCGGATTCAGCACAATAAAGTTTGTTGCCCGTAAATTACGTGTTGGAAGAAGTATTATTCTTTTACTTGATACCAATCTCCCTGAAAACGAAGAGCGCTACCGAGACATTACCGCACATGTATATGGCGGAGACAGTACAACACGCATCTCTCAAGAAATTCTTCTGGGCGTTGGCGGTGTACGTATGCTTCGTGCAATGGGAATCAAACCTTCCGTTTATCACATGAATGAAGGACATTCTGCATTCCTTACGTTGGAATTGCTGCGTGAAGAGATCATAAAAGGAGTCGCAAAAGAAAAAGCGATGCAGAATGTCAGGAAGCAATGTATCTTCACCACCCATACACCTGTTCCTGCAGGGCACGATAGATTCAATCAGGATCTTATGACATTCATCTTTGCAGAAAAAGCAAAAAATTTCGGAATGACGATGGATGAATTGATGGCATTTGGCCGCGAACATCCTGAAGAGAGTCATTCACAATTTTGTATGACGGTGCTGGCGCTAAAAATGTCTCGCACAGCAAACGGTGTCAGTGAATTGCACGGGCATGTAAGCCGCGAGATGTGGAATTTTATGTATCCAAAAAAAACAGTGGACAACGTTCCAATCGGTTTTGTTACCAATGGAATTCACGTGAGCAGCTGGCTCCATGAAAAGACACAATCCTTCTGGAATGAAAAACTTGGACCGGAATGGCGTGAGCATTTTCTGGAGCCTAAATTTTGGGAGAAAGCTGTTGATCCAAAAAATATTTCTGATGAGGAATTGTGGGCGCTTCGATACACTCTTCGCCGTAAGCTGGTAGAGTTCTCTCGCTTCCGTTTACACGAACAGCATTCGCGTTACGGAAATGGTGCAGACGTTTATAATACAGTACTCAATCCCGATGCACTGACGATTTGTTTTGCGCGCAGATTTGCAACATACAAACGAGCACCATTGCTTTTTACGCATTTTGAGAAAATATTATCGCTCTTCAACGATACACAGCACCCATTCCAAATTATCTTTGCCGGGAAAGCCCATCCGAGGGACGATGAAGGAAAAAAATTCATTCAAAAAATTATCGAGATCACCAAGCATCCTAATCTGTTCGGGAAAGTTGTCTTTGTAGAAAATTATGATATGAACGTTGCACGGTATCTTACTTCCGGTGCAGATGTGTGGCTAAATAACCCGCGCAGACCGCTGGAAGCCAGTGGAACTAGCGGAATGAAGGTCAGTATCAACGGTGGAATGAACTGCAGTATTATGGACGGCTGGTGGCGAGAGGGATACGACGGACACAACGGTTGGTCGATCGGCGGCGATGAACAACCGGCAGATGCTCACGTTCAAGACACGCAGGATTCACAACTTCTGTATGAAGTATTGAGCAAACAGATCATTCCGGAGTTTTATGATCGTGATTCGAACGGCATCCCAAAAAAATGGATCAAACGAATGCGCCGAGCTATTGCAACACTTGTTCCGCAATACAGCACGCACCGCATGGTGGCAGAGTATGTGAAGAAGTATTATCTGTAAATTACGGTTTGTTGTTTACCAAAACCAAAAAACCCGCTCAAAAGCGGGTTTTACTTTGTCCTCAATCTCTTCTTATGATCTAGTTCCTTTCCTTAATGATGTAATAGGCAAGCGTTTGTCTTTGAGGTTCCATTGGGAAGTCATTAAATTTTTCTAAAGATGTTGATTTTGCTCTTACGATAATAAAATATTTTGTATTTTATTGTAATACATTTACACATTAATTAACCATTAAACTCTCTTGTGGCTGTATGAAAAGTTTGCTCAATGTAATTAAGTGGACCGCGATCATCGCCGGTGTTGTTGCCATTCCGATCCTTCTCAAGAAAAAGATGGATGAAACGGAACGGAACAGTGAAAACGTTCGGTACGATACGAACGATTACATTTCCGAAAGCGGATTGTAATAAAAAAAAGGTCAACATTGCTGCTGACCTTTTTTATTTCTGTGTATTTCTGTCTCTTGCCGATTCGAAAGGTCACTCCCCAGTAGTAAAATCTTTTTACTCTAAGAGTAATATTATTGAATTTTTTCAACTTTGATCATGTTCGTGGTATTACGCGCCATCAATGGAATTCCTGCAGTGATCACAACATAATCTCCCTTCTTTAAATATCCAAGTTCTGTCAACATTACATTCACACGCGCGATTGTTGTATCCGTTTCTCCAACATCAAAACTTTTGATCAATAACGAACGAACTCCCCATATCAGATTCAATCTGCGTTGTATGCGTTCACGGTTCGCAACACCGATCACCTGCGCCTGCGGTCTGTAGCGAGAGATTGCTTTTACAGTTGCCCCTGAATGCGAAAAACAAATGATCGCGGCGGCATTGATCTGTTTCGCTAGGACACAAGCGGACCGTCCGAGTGCTTTGAACACCGCATCGTTTTCATTTCCAATCTCATCTTCAAGATAGAGTTTATCTTTCGCTTCTTCTTCAACACGGCGAATGATCGTGTCCATTGTTTTTACAACGATCACCGGATATTTTCCAACGGAAGTTTCACCGCTCAACATCACTGCATCAGCACCATCTAACACTGCGTTTGCAACATCATTCGCTTCAGCACGTGTCGGGCGCGGATTTTCGATCATCGAATCAAGCATCTGTGTTGCAATAATAACCGGTTTACCCGCGATGTTTGCTTTTCGCGCGATCATCTTTTGCGCAAGCGGAACTTCTTCCGTTTTGCATTCTACACCAAGGTCACCGCGTGCAACCATCAAGCCGTCGCTTTCTGCAATAATAGCATCGATGTTTTGCAGTGCCTCATTTTTTTCGATCTTTGAAATGATCGGAAGCATTTTCCGTTTATCAATGTGATTAATAATGAACTCACGCAGATCCACAACATCCTGCGCTGACCGAACAAATGACAGGGCAACGTAATCGACATCGTGGGCAATACCAAACAACAGATCTTCTTTATCCTTTTCTGTCATCGACGGCGCGCTGACAGAAACTCCCGGAAGATTGATCCCTTTGTTACTTTTTAAAATTCCACCGTACACAACCTCGGTTACTACTTCCCGTTTTGAAGATGATATCACTTTAAATTGAAGCAACCCATCATCCATTAAAATAGTATCCCCTGGTTTAACATCGGTTGGAAGATTCTGATAGGTTGTCGAAACTTTATGATTCTCGCCAAGCATCTCGTCGATGGTAATGGTCAATTGCTCTCCATTCTTTAACTCCATCGGTTCTTTCAGTTTCCCTGTCCGTATCTTCGGACCTTGCAGGTCGAGAAGAATAGAGACCGGTTCACCCGTGATTATAGTAGCCTGTCTAACCCGATTCATCATTTCCAAATGATCTTCGTGAGAACCGTGCGAAAAGTTCAGCCGCGCAACGTCCATCCCTGCTTCGATCATATTCACCAGCGTTTCAATGGATGACGATGCAGGACCTAATGTGCAGACGATCTTTGTTCTTCCGTATTTTTTTCTATGTTCAACTTTTACCATACTGATTCTTATTTTTATCCGGTAAACATTCAAATATTGGATGTCACTGAAAATCTCAACATTATGTCACTGCTACTAAAAAATCCCTTTGCTACGAAACGCTTTTTATCAACCTACGATCTCGAGAAAAGTAAACTTGTTTTTGGCTCGTTTTGGGAAGAAGGTTTCGTCGCTTCCCCTAAAAGAAGGCGGACAAGTCGCTCCAATGACTTTTTTTCAAGTTTCGTGTTGTTATTTCTGCGGCATAAGATACAAAATATTTTTTGAAATTTTAGCCACCTCATCCTCATTAATTGGAAGAGTATGATATTCTCCATTTTTCCATAACGGTGTCTGATCAGAATAGTGATCATGTAACGGCTGACCTGATTGTCCAGATGGAATGACTGAAAGAGCATTGTTGATATTCCCAAAATCAACTATCGATCGCATCGATGGTCCAAGCGTCATTTCGTACGGTGCCGTGAAATGATATTCACCATTATTTACTGTTGTTCCCGATCCACCAACTTCCATTGGACCAATATTGAAGATAGATTGAAGAACTTCTATTTTCCCAAACGGATGTTTAAGAGTCAGGGTATGCAAACGTCCCCAGCGCCACTCTTTCATTTCACTGCCGAATTTTTCGGTAAGTTCATTCAATGTTTCCATTAAGCTTTTTCGAATGATTTCATCGCGGGATTCAATTTCAGGAGTTGTAACATCATCAAACCACGTTGCGCTTGTATCTCCCAGCATTGAAAGTGTAACACGATACGGCATATTTGCCAGATAGATATATTGATTGAACAATTCATCACCCATTTCATCATGGTAAATATTCTTGATGAGATGATTGAAGAACACTTCAAAGATCGTCGTTGGCACATCGTCTTTCATCATCACAAAATTCCAATTACGGAAATAGTTGACGGCGGTTTGAACATTCGGAATATTCGAAGGAGTGGTGTGATAAGCAGAAAGAATGTACGGAGTTATATCTTTTGCAAAATACGAAAATTGATCGTTTTGTAACCGTTTAAAATCATTGACATCGAACAATTGTTTGGATTGCAAGATTTCACGTATTCGTTGAATCCTTGAAGGCGGCTCCCATAAATTTGAAATATGATAGTTGAGGTTGTTCGTTGTTTTATTGTTTGCCGTGGCGATAAAACCTTCCGATGGATTGAAGAGTGAAGGAAGTTGCTCGAACGGAATAAAACCCTGCCACTCATTTTCTCCTGACCAGCCAATAAATGGCAGCGTAGGATTATTACTTATCCGTTTCGGCAGCCGCACTCCCGGATGATAACCAATATTTCCTTTCACATCAGCATACACAAAATTTTGACCCGGCACAGTGAATTCTTTTACTCCATTCAAAAAACTCTGCCAGTCATGAGCAGTGTTGACAAGATATAGTGCATATAATTCATCGCTCACTTCAAATCCGGTCCATTTCATGGTGATAAAATTTGAGGAAGAAATATTCTCTAACGGATAGATCTCATTAATTGCCGGACCATGAAGAGTCTTTCGAATTGTGAACGGAACTTCAGTTGAATCTTTCACCCATACAGTATCGTGAATGATTTCTATATCCTTCCATTCTCCTTTATAAAGATATGTATCAGCTCCTAGTGAATCGGTTTTTTCAAAATAAAAATCTGCATCATCAGCCATCACGTTTGTTAGTCCCCATCCTACATTTTGATTATGTCCGATAACGACAAGCGGCGTTCCGGGAAGAGAGACTCCGGCAACATTCACCGAACCGCCATGCAGATGAATCTCATACCACTTTGCAGGAAGCGAGAGACCAAGATGCGGATCATTCGCGATCATTGCGCGTCCGCTTGCAGATTTTTGCGGAGCAACCGCCCAGGAATTACTGCCAATATGTGTACCGGTTGTTCCGAAAAATTGTTTGAATTGATTGTGAACCGAAGCAAAATTGCGCAATGCTGAAAGCTGTTCCGTTGTTGTTCCTGCAACGATCACCGGTCCATTCTCCGGATATGTTGGAAACACTTCACGCGCTTTTTCTTCGCCAAGTTTCGCAACAAGCTCTCCTAACGTTACATCAACATGCCATGAGATGTTCAACTCCCACGCCATCAATCGCGAGATCATCAAACTATGAACCGGTGTCCACTCCTCTGGTTCATAGTTCAACATATCGAATTCGATCGGATATTTTCCTTTGTGGGTTCTAATGAAAGAATTGATCCCATCCGAGTACGCCCTCAATATTTCTTCTGATTTTGGATTAAGCTGTTGTTGCAACTGCATGGCAATTCGTTTAAAGCCGACTGTTTTTAGCATTTTGTCGAACTTAATTGTCGACGAGCCAAGAATTTCAGAAAGTCTCCCTTCACCCGCGCGGCGCGTAAGGTCCATCTGCCACAATCGGTCTTGAGCGTGAACATATCCTTGGGAAAAGAAAAGATCATATTCATCTTCAGCAAAAATATGGGGAACACCAAATTCGTCACGATAAACTTTTACTGTATTATGAAGTCCCAAAACAACAAGCTCGCCATTAGTCTCAGAGAATGATTTGGTCACAAGATATCGCAGTGAGAAATAACCCGTAAGGGCAATGAGAATTAATGAAAACACAATGCCGATGATAATTTTTATTTTCCGCATAATATTATTTCGATTTGTACCGTTAGTTATTCAATAGTTTCGGCATGTTCCACTCAGAACGCAGCCGATGGTATTCAGAGTGAGGCAGCTGGACAATTACTGTTTTTTTCTTCGGATCGAGCCATCGTAGCAGTGTCAGCATATCTTCTTCATCCATCGATGTGCATCCACTCGTGGGAACGTTGACCGTGTGAATAAAGATACAGCTCCCTTTTCCCGGTTCTCGCTGTGGATTATGCTTTACTACAAGAACATATTTATAGTCCGGATCAACTGCACCCATTCGTTCGGCACTGTTCCAATCTTTTTTCAATGAATCCTCTTCGACAATGGAATTATATACAGTAGATTTTTCATCATCAACACATCTCGTCAATTTAGTCAACGGCAGATACGGATACCTCACACCATCCGGAGCTTTTTCACTAAGCCCGTAAAAAAGTGTATCCAATTCAAATACACCTGCAGGTGATCGATCATCTCCCTCTTTTTTTACATACTCGCCATTTTGCTTTGGATGGACTCCTTCTCCCCAGCCAAGACCATTTCTTCCTATGGAAACAGAAAATACCAAACGATGCTTCTTCCAACCTTCACTTGTTTTATCAAAAAGATACATTGTTGCTTTGTTGCTGCCCCAATCGTCGGTGACGGATACTAATACTTTCTGAGCCGAGGACATTTGCGCATGTGTTATACCAAGTATCAAAAATGTAAAAAAAATGTAAATGGATATTGTTCTCATAAAAATTCTTTCGTTGGAAAATCTGACTCTTTTGTGTAAATTTGACTTGTTAAACACGGAACGTAGCGCAGCCCGGTAGCGCACTACCTTGGGGTGGTAGGGGTCGCAGGTTCGAATCCTGTCGTTCCGACTAAAATAAAAAAGTCTTCCTTATGGAAGACTTTTTTATTAAAAATTGATTTTTCACAAATTATTATCGGCGTCAAATCTTGTTGTTCGTGATGTCGGTTTAGTTTAATTTATGCAGGACATCTTCCAGTAATGAACGCACTTCTTGAAGATCTTCTTTCAACTTCGAATCCGTTATTTTTACAACTGGCTGCTGTAACACAGGTTTGGCACTGTCCATTCCATCACCAAACGGCAGCACTGTCTGTTCACCGGTCTCATCGGTTTTGTAATCGACCAATACTTGCTTCGCACCTTCTATAGTATAGCGTTCTTCACGAAGTAACTTTCGTATATGAATAATAAGTTGAATATCCCTATTCGTGTACACCCTGTTACCGGCTCTGTTCTTTTGCGGTTTTAATTGTTCAAACTCAGATTCCCAATAGCGCAGAACATATTGCTCTAAGTCGGTAATTTTGCTGACTTCGCTGATAGAATAATAGAGTTTTTTGATACCAATCGATTTCATTATTGCCTCATTCTGTTATACAATGGTAAAAAAAAAGCAGCGCAATCGCAACAAAAAATTTGTTGCGTTTAGAGATAAAATATGTATATTTGTAATGCCTTCAATACAGGAAAACAACGTATAATATGCTTACCTCCCCAATGGCATAGGAAATTTTAGAATACAACCAACATTCATATCACATTCACAACACAAAGGGGTTCATAATGAAAAAAACTTTTCTTACTGTTATTGTGTTCGTACTCGTATCGATTACGTTCGTACAAGCGCAGGATCTTACCGAAACTCTGACCAAAATGGCCGGATCGGCAGCACAGGGTTATGTACAACCGGTTGCAAGCGGCTTTGGTGCAAACTTGAACGGCGGCTGGTTCCACAAATCTCCACAAACAAAAATTTTCGGGATCGATCTTGAACTTGGTCTTGTTGCAATGGCAACATTCACCACCGATGAAAATAAAACATTCAGTGCAAACGGCGGATTCCGCTTTGGCGGGGGAACACCAGGAAGCGGCAGTCAAGCAGAAGATATCGCGAAGAATATCCCAAATTATGCTTCCTTACCCGCCTTGCAAAAACAACAAGTGATAGACGCTATATCAAGTAAAGAATTTCAGGTAGGAATTACCGGACCAACAATTGTTGGAACAAAACAGGATACAATGAAAATTGCTATCCCGTCACAAACAATCACTGCTAACGGTCAAACATACACCATTAATGGAAACACACAAACTCTCGATGGCGTTGTCGGTGTTCTTGATGGTTCTGCAATTATTCCACTCTTTGCTCCACAGGCAAGCATCGGAACAATTTATGGAACACAATTCACCTTCCGTTTTTTACCTGAATTAGAAGTCAGTCCTGAAATTGGAAAGTTCAAATATTTTGGTTTTGGCATTCAGCATAACCTTGGTATGTGGCTTCCAATCCCGGTTGTTGATGTTTCAGCAAGTTTCTTCACACAGAATTTGAAAGTTGGAACCATTTTCGAATCAAAAGCAACGGCATTTGGTTTGAATGCTTCAAAACAATTGGGATTTGCATTCCTAAACGTTACACCATACGCAGGCTTCATGTTGGAATCATCCAAAATGAATGTTACCTACAATTTTGAAGTTGACAAGGGTAATGGCGTTATGGAAACAATTCCAGTTGCCTTTGAACTTGAAGGCGAAAATAAATCACGTATCACACTTGGTCTCGGAATCAGATTGCTTGTAATTAACATCAATGTTGACTATAACATTGGCAAACAAAACTCCGCAA
Source organism: Bacteroidota bacterium (assembly GCA_030679145.1). Lineage (GTDB taxonomy): Bacteria > Bacteroidota > Ignavibacteria > UBA10030 > UBA8401 > UBA8401. The sequence goes on from JAUXTU010000019.1 coordinate 10,386, forward strand.
CCGCAGGCGTTTTCTTTGCGTTCTAAATTCTTAATAAACTGTTAAACAAAAAGTCCTGCGAAAAGCAGGACTTTTTGTTTTAAACAGCTCTTGCTATATTGTATAAACAATGAAACTACCGCCGCTCATATTATTGTTTCTTCTTTTTGTTATTGGATGCAGTGATAACTCCAACCAACAGCCAAATGAAAAAGCCGAACGCTTAACACAACAAGCAGAGGTTGAATTAAATAAACAGAACTATGAAGAAGCGGAACGTCTGTTAATAGAAAGCATCAACATCCATACAGAGACCGATAATGAGGCAAAACTTGCAGAGAATTATTCAACGCTTGCAACCGCGCAGATCCTTTCCGGAAAATTATCTTCCGCAGTAGAAAGTCTTATAGCTCTCCGCGGTTATTACAGGCACGCCGCCGACCGCAATGCTGAATTACATGCGATGCTTCAGATCGGGAATATATATTTCCAACTTGGCAAGGCGAGAGAAGCACTTTCAATTCTCAATGAAGCATTCAACAGCAGTCAACTCTACCAATTAGAACAGATACGCGCTAAAGCTGCGATGGATGTTGCCTCAGTCTATACTGCAACAGGTCATCACGAAGCTGCGATGCCGTATCTTATAAGCGCGGCAGTATTCTATCAGAAACAGAACGATATTCCCCATTTGCTTCAGACAGAGTGTGTACGAATCGCCGCTCTTATCGCTATTGGAAAAATTGACGAAGCATTCGAGGTGTATCAAAAAACTGAATCACTCCTTCAAGCAAATCCATCTTCAATGAATGAATCGTTCTTTTTTTTGAAATGCGGCGAATCATTTGCTGCCGCCGGAGAGTTCTCTTTTGCAAAAAGTTGTTTTGAATACGGATTGATGTTGATCGGCAAACAATCGAATGACCGAAACAGTAAATATAAAAAGCATTTACAGATTGGACTTGGAGAACTATATTTCCGAAATTTTGCATTTACCGAAGCACAGAACCATTTTACGAAAGCTTACGAAACAGCAAAGAATGAACTGGATAGTCGTAACGGTATTGTAGTCGGGTATCTCCTCGTTCGAATCGCTGATTGTATCGCAAAAGATGCTGCGCTTCAGAACAGAAGTTCAAGCGATGGAATCATTCGCGGAACACAATTATACGAACAGGCACAAACCTATTTTGCCCGCGCAGGATTAGGTTTTGGTGAAGCAATTGCACTGCATCGGCTTGGGATGATACGACAGCTATCAAAAGACGATAATGCGGCGATCACTTTTTACAAAAGGGCATTTGAAAAATTTTCACATAATACAATTCCCACCGCATTCTTCACATTACCGGTGAATGTTCAACGACTATGCACATCCATCTCGCAGACAAACAGCATTGAATTTTGGTTCTCCAATGATCTTATCTCGTTATTGTTAAACTATAGAAAATTTTCGGAAGCACTCTCTTATTACGAAACTGTTCGGAATATGAAATTGCAATCCGAACTTAGTGAACTTCAACTTCAATTTCATGAGAGTGCAAAAAATAAACGATATACAGAATTTCAAAAAGCGACAGCAAAAAAAACTACTCTGCAGATGGAATTATTTCATCTGAACACATTGCAGAAGCCGAATAAGAATTATGCCTCCAAAGTTCAGCAAGAATTAACGTATGTTCAAAGTAAAACAGCTTCGGATGGTATCACTATCGCACAGGAATATCCTGTATTTTCATTCTTAAACGGAACACAAAAATCATCGCTTGCCGCCGTTTCGGAAGCGATACCACCGGCTTCAACAGTCCTTGAATATTGTTTTGCCGGAAATGAAATGTGGGTGTTTGTTGCAAGAAATAATGAAGAGATCACTGCAGTAAAGTTATCGCCATTCGGTTATTCCCTGTCGAATAGAATGAAACGATTTATGGACTTACTCAATCGCTCAACACTGCGAACCGGTCTTATTCAGTTAGAAGCAAATGAACTGTATTCATTTCTTGTGCAGCCGATCGAATCATATGGGAGACAATCGTTTATCATCATTCCTCCTATTGGATTGGAAAAATTTCCGTTCCACACTCTATTGAAAAATGAACGATCTCTGATCGAGATGATGGATGTTTCATATCTTCCAAGTATTTCGTTTGTTCAATCCAATCAATCTAAAACAAGAACATTGCAGAACTCCGCAGCAATCGCGGCATTTGGCTTCACCACGGATTCGAGATGGGGATTAGAGTTTGAATTGCGCGATATCCGCAGCTTCTTTAAAAATACGCAGGCAAATGTGAATCTTTCTGCAACACCGGAAAAACTATCTGCCGCAACGGGTGATGTACTGCAATTAGCATCACCGTTTCAAAAGAATGTCGACGGCGAATATTCATTCTTGCTTTCAAGCGGAAGTACATTGAAGTCTGGAGTAGCTCTTTCAATTGAGAAATTCGCATCATATCATCCTTACCCGATTGTATATTTATCTGATGTACAATCATCGACGAACAATATTTCAGTAATTCATCCGCTATTATGGATGCTTAACGGATCAACTTCGGTCATTGCAACGCAATTTCCCATCACTTCGAACATTAGTAAATCATTCAGCGAAAATTTTTACAATTCACTATTGTCGGAAGAGACACCGGCTGGTTCTTATAGAAGATCGGTTACATTGTTAGAGCGTAAAAAAGAATTGTATGGCGGATTTGCGGGAGCATCGTATTTCTATTACGGAGTGAAATAAACATCTATGGAGTATTTGTCATGTCAGCGTACATTCTAAAGGAATCCCTTTGGGACTGGCATCCATCTCGTGGATTCCCGCTTTCGCGGGAATGACATAACTTTGGTTTATCATTATCAGCGTAGTATAGTTATTGTCTGTTTTCTTTGTGCCTTTGTGTTTTTTGCGACAAAATTACTTTGTGGAACAGCCCTAAATATGATTTAGTATAATAGGAATTAAAAACCACGCCCAGATCAGCCCGCCAAACACGATACACGCCAACGCAAGAATTCCCCAAAAAACCATTGCGATTTCATTTTTGATATTCTTTGAATTTTTGTAAGCGAAATATCCTGCAATAGTACCAAGTGCAAGGGAGAGAAAGGAAAGAATGATAAAGAAGGTAAAGACTATATTATCCGGCATAGTAAAAAATAGATTAGATAGACCTTACCTTACAGGTAAAGTCCATCTTTGTAACAATTAGCGTGTACGTTTAACTTTCACGCTGCCAAGTCCGGATTCAATGAGGATGTTCATTTTTCCTTCAGCGGTGATATAATTAGTGGATTCGTAAATCCCTTTCTTTTTGCGAATGAACTCTTCATCATCTAACGAAAGATTTGAGAACCAGTTATCCTCATATTTCACTTTCACTCCGATATCCTTTGGGATCAATAATGTGATCGCTCCAAGTCCGACGTTGATATCGACCTTTACTTCTTTTTTAAGCTCACCGCCAAAATCTAAAATATATGCGCCAACTCCCCCTTCAAATTCCAACGTCTGAAAATTGGCATTGTTCAAATTATCCGCAACAAATTTACTGACACCTGATTCGATCCTGAGAGTTTTGATCTCGCCGGAGTTTTTTTCATCAAATCGTAATTTTGATGAACTTGCTCCCGTAGAAATACTCAGATCGTTGATGATCAAACCTGAAAAATCAAAATCACTCTTACCAGCGCCAAGTTCTGCATCAATTGAAAGTGGAATTCCTTCCACTAATTGCACATACCATTCGTCCGGATTAAAATCAAAATTATTAAGATGAACATTCACTCCGGCATCACCATCATTGGACGATCGAACTTCTGCCCCATCCGGATGCATCTCTAAAGTGAGATCTCCGACATTTTTATTAAGATAGTAGTTTAGATCTAATTTCGGATCATTATCTTTCTTCTTCCGTTTAAAAAGAACGTTCACAATCTTATCTTTCGAACCTTTCTCAATATTAACGGAACCAAATGACGCTTCGATCTTGACTTTCACTTCTTTTTCGTTGGTTCGTTTCACTTCGCGATGAAGATCTTGAGCAACGATGATTCCGCTTACGAAGGTAAGGATGATAAGATATGATTGGGATTTTTTCATAATTCAGCCAATTCTGTGGGGCTGATAATTCCTTACGATGAGAAGGTGAAAGAGTTTCGATTAATATTGATGAATTTTCTTCTTTAATCGACGGTATAATATGTCGCGCGCGCGGAAAATATGGGCTTTAACGGTTCCCAACGGAAGTTTTAGTTCATCGGCAATTTCTTGGTAGTCTTTATCTTCAGTATGACGCATAAGAATGACTTGACGATATTTTTCAGGAAGAGAGTTGACCGCTTCTTCTAATATCTTTGACCGCTGCCCAGCGATCAGGGTTTTATCTGGCTCATATGTTGAATCAGGAATCTCAAAACTATATTCTCCATCTTTTGATTCCAACGGCTTATCAATGGAAAATGTCTGTAATTTCCGTTTACGGATGTAATCAATACAATTGTTCGTTGCAATCTTATAGAGCCATGTGGAGAATGCGAATTCTTCGTTGAAATTCTTTAAGGAATTGAATGCCTTAATGAATGCTTCTTGCGTTAGATCTTCTACTTCATCTTTATCATGCACCATTCTATATAATAGATTATATACCTGATCGTGATATTTTTTCAAGATAGCGCGATAGGAAACTTGGTCTCCTTTAAGAGCGGCTTTGATATTCCGGGAATCTTCCGCGCGTGAATCGAGTCTTCGCTGAGCGAGAACTTCCTCTCTGGTTTTAGCGGGTGGAACTGATCGTATGTTTGAGGAAGTTTTTTTGGTTTGTGACATTGTATAAAGTATGAACAATTTCGTGTAAATGAAATTAGTCAAAAATGGATGGAGTTGCAAGATTTCACAAGAATTCGCCTAATCTTACAAGTTGAGATTACAGACAAATCTTGTTATACTGAATCAACGAATTATTTAATCTCCCATCTCAAACTCAAATAGAATCTCATTATGTCAGTATCAATCGTTGTTGGTGCCCAATGGGGCGATGAAGGAAAAGGAAAGATCGTTGATATGCTCAGCGAAAAGATCGATATTGTTGCGCGATATCAAGGCGGAGCAAATGCCGGACACACCGTCGTGATCGGCGACAAAACATACGTTCTTCATCTTGTTCCTTCCGGAATTTTTCAAAAAAATGTGAAATGCGTTATCGGAAACGGCGTGGTCATTGACCCCATTGCCCTGATGGACGAAATTGAAATGATCAAATCGTTCGGGATCAAGATCGACGGACGATTATTCATCAGTCACAATGCACATTTGATCATGCCATATCATAAACTGCTCGACAACATTCGTGAGCAAGGGGCACAAAAGATCGGCACAACAGGACGCGGTATCGGTCCGGCATACATTGACAAATATATGCGCACAGGAATTCGTGTTGTGGATTTGCTCGACAGAAAAGTGCTGCGCGAAAAATTGACGCGCAACATTGAAGAAAAAAATCAATTGCTCAGCAAAGTGTACGGTTCCGCAGAAATCGATGTCGACAAGATCGTCAATGAATATCAGGAGTTTGATAAAAAGATCGACCCGTTCATCACCGATACATCTGCATTATTGAATAATGCATTGAGTAAAAAGAAAAAAATTCTTGCCGAAGGTGCACAAGGTGCGCTGCTGGATGTTGATCACGGAACATATCCGTACGTTACATCATCCAACCCTACCAGCGGCGGTGCCTGCACCGGTCTTGGAATTCCGCCGACTTCGGTAAAATCAATTATAGGAATTGTAAAAGCATATTCAACACGGGTCGGGAACGGTCCCTTCCCTACTGAATTAAACGAGACAACCGGTGAAACCCTTCGAAAAATCGGACATGAGTTTGGCGCTACAACAGGCCGCCCGCGCCGATGCGGATGGATTGATATGGTCAGTTTGAAATATTCATTGATGGTAAATGGCATTTCTGAAATTGCATTGACCAAACTTGATGTGCTCGATCAATTTGATGAGATAAAGATCTGTGTTGGTTACAAAAAGAATGGCACGGTTCTTAAATCATTTCCAACGGATGTTCAGACATTAGAAACAGTAGAACCAGTGTTACAATCCTACAAGGGTTGGAATGAGAATATATCCGAAGCAAAGAAATGGAAACAACTTCCCAAACGCACGATGAAGTATGTTGAAATGATCGAAAAACTTTCCGGAGTAAAGGTTTCACTTGTCTCAGTCGGGGCACGGAGAGATCAAACAATCGTACGGTAATTTTTGGATTAATCAGATGTCACGCCTTGCTTTCGGTCGGCGTGACATTCTATTTGTATCCTATGAAGAATCTCAATACCCGCAGTCCACAATCCAGCAGGATAAAATTTGCATTGCTCGTTGCTGCAGTGTGTATCGCAATCCCAATCCTTCTCTATACACATAATCTTGTTACTGAACTTCAAAAAAAACAACGAGATACGGCGGCGTTGTATGCTCGTTCGCTTGAGTACCTTGCGAACAGCACAACCACTCCGGGAACAGATTATACATTTATTTTTGACGAGATCATCGGCGCGATAGATTTTCCGGTAATTCTTACTAATGGAACAAATACCGAGATCAACACAACAAAAAATATTTGGCTTGATTCCACATTCTCAGAAGAAAAAAGAACGACAATCCTTTTTGAGATGATGAAAACAATGGATCAAGAGAATAAACCGATCAGTGTAACGTACCAAGATTCGCTTGTTCTCAGTAAGGTACATTACGGGGAATCTCCTCTTATTGGTCGATTACGATGGCTGCCGGTCATAGAACTTTCAATTGCCGCATTATTTATTTTGGTCGGATATATCGGTTTTAGTTATATCAAACGAAACGAGCAGAGCAATATCTGGGTAGGGATGGCACGAGAAACAGCACATCAGCTTGGAACACCGTTGACAAGTATGATGGGCTGGATCGAATTATTAAAACATCAGTCCGAAACATATCCGACGCTCCTTGAAACAGTTTCGGAATTTGAAAATGACGCTCGGAGACTGACAAAAGTTGCTGAACGATTTTCAAAGATCGGATCGAAACCGGATTTGAAGGAAGAAAATCTTGCTGAGTTGATCAATCGTTCCATCGCGTATTTCCAAAAACGGATCCCGCAAATGGGAAAAAAGGTTGATATTTCCGTAAACTCTGACGCTGTTTATTTAGCAAAGGTCAACAGCGAACTGTTCGAATGGGTGATTGAAAATCTTGTAAAAAATGCACTTGATGCAATGGAAGATGGAAAAGGGTCGATCGTTTTTTCTCTTTCAACTGAAGGGAAGAAAACCTTTATTGATGTGAAAGATACCGGAAAAGGAATTGACTCATCATATCAGAAAGATATTTTCAGACCGGGATTCAGTACAAAAAAACGGGGCTGGGGCTTAGGACTTTCATTGTGTAAACGGATCATAGAAACGTATCACAACGGAAAACTCTCAGTCCTCAAAAGCACAGTCGGCGAGGGAACAACATTTAGAATTGTACTGAAATCGTAGATGTAGGACGGAGCGATGCTCCGTCTTGTTATTCTATGGTATACTTGCAAAAGGTAAATGGCCAATCCTTTACATCAGAAACAAGACCTGCTTTAACAGGATTATAGGCAACATAATTTATTACCTCCTCAAACTCTTTTTCATTCCTTATTACACGATCGTAATTTTCTGATTGCCAGAATTGACCATCACGCTGCAATATTATATTTGATTGTATTGCAGTATAGCTTTTCAAGGATTGTAACACTTTCGTAAGATATTTTGTAGTTGAGTTAGCAGCATTATTGTGTTTTTCTAAAATTTCAATTACTAAATGGACATGATTTGGCATAATACAAAAACAAATCAGATCATATTTTATGTTGGCTCGAAAGTGAATTGCATCAGCAACAACTTTTGCAACTCTACTGTCGTTTAACCAATTATCATTTGATTTTTGATTATCCAAAAATCCATCAAATTCTAGAAAATATCTTCGGTAAAACTCTTCTGGAAGTTTCTTAATTGATGGATCAGTCTTTTTATATTCTGCAAGTGCCAGTTCAGAATCGTATTCATTTCTCAATTTATCAATAATCCAAACTGGCAAAGAATTGACAAGCCTGAATGTAACAAAAAATATTGCCTCACTCGGAAGAAAATGTGGAAGATGTCTTCGATAGTATTCCATACGCTAAAATAATTCACGTCGAAGCATCGCTTCGACTTACACTGTATGTTTCGGTTTAAACACATTCCATCCAATTAACGCACCAAGAAATGCGAACAGCGTATTTGGAATTATGGTAATGAACATTGCAAGAATAGATCCAATAATATTTGGACCTTGTTGTTTAGCCTCCTCGATCATCTGATAAAGTTCCGATGGAAAGTCTACCTGCAGTCGCTCCGCTAATTTCATCATGACATCAAGAGCAATATCACCGAACGCTAGTTGAATAATGAATTGTATAATCGCTCCGGCAACAGAAGCTATGATTCCAGTATAGACACCAAGGTTATTACAATCATCGCGCGATAAAGGCTCCATTTCCGATGTAATATCTTTTTGGTATAACACTACCGCAAGAAACCCTCCGAGCAATACTCCCGCACAACATAAACAATTAAGAAAATTCAATCCGGGAACAGACCAAATTGTAGCAATTAATAATCCGCCGTATAATGACGGCATCAGTTTATCTGGTTTTGATTTCATATAATTTGGAAGGTAACAGTGAAGAAATAGTTTCTGTTAATGAACGATGGAGCAATAATGCCAGACCAATTCCGAAGATTGCACCGGTGACCAATCGTGATAGAGTAGAGATTTCATAGAATGAAGTAAACGAAGAAACAACATCCAACACCATTGGGACCAATGAGCAGAGCAATAAAAGAAACGGATTATATTTTTTACTATGCAATTTTGAAGAGAATCGAATTCCTATCAATGCAATCAAAAATCCAAAATAGATAGCTGTGCAACGAATGCAGACAGCAAACGGATGGCCATCAATATGGAACGAATGTGAATCGAACTGATGACACACCACACCGTAAAATTTATAAAAAATACCTGTAGCCATTTCTTCAGTCGGATAAACGGAAGTAATGATTGGCGTTAACACGATCCCTGCACACCATGCGGCGACAAATACGATTAGTATATTCAATGCTTTTTTCATTCTATAGTAATTCTATGGCAAAATTGGTAAAGAAGCAAACAAATGGCGGTTTTTTATCGAAAATTCCGATTGCATCAATAGATTCCACTTCGTACTATTGGGCATTAATCTCATAAGGAATTATTATGAAATATATTATTGTATTCATTGCTCTGCTTCTTTGTTCGACCCTCCTCTATTCACAATCCGTTCAAGACCTTATTTCCGAAGCCGATAACTACTCCAGCGTTACGTTTGAGAATCAAAAAGCACTGGACAAATTGCTGCAGGCAGAAAAAATGGATCAAAATAATTTCAATATACAATGGCGTATAAGCCGAAGTTATGTTGATATCGGGGAACATCTTCCGAATAAAACAGACGGTGAAAAAGAAAAACAATTGGAATACTATCAAAAATCATTTGACTACGCTGATAAAGCGGTGAAAACAAAACCGGATTCAGCAATTGGCTATGTACGCAGAGCGATTGCAAACGGAAGAGTTGCTCTTTTCAAAGGAGTGTGGAGCGCGATCGATTTTGTAAAACAGGTAAAAGCAGATTGTGAAAAAGCAATCTCACTCGACCCCAATAATGCGGCAGCATATTATCTTCTCGGACGAACACACGCCAAACTTTGCGAGAAATCAAAAATAATCCGTTGGCCGCTTGGTCTTGGATGGGCAAATATGGAAGATGCGATAAAAAATTACGAAAAAGCTATATCGCTGAAGAGCAATTTCATTATGTATCGATTGGATGCTGCAAGAGCATATGTTGAGGAAGAGAACGAAACAAAAGCAAAAGAATATCTGATCGCCACTTCTGTTTTTCCTAAACAAGACGAAGATGATGATACATATCGAAAAGAAGCAAGGGAGCTATTGGAAAAAATAAAATAAAAAAAGGGGTAATAAACCTTGTCAAGGATTTGAAACCTTAACAAGGTTTGATGATTTTTAGAATGAATATGTTGCACTCAACGTTGACCGCCTGCCGAGCATTGACCCGCCAAAAATTTCATAATGTCTTCTATCAAGAAGATTTGCAATGTTAAAATTCATGCTTAAATTTTCATTGACAACATATCCTGCGGATAAGTTTAACATTGTATATGCCAAGATTTTTCCCTGATATACTCCAGCCGCCCAGAAATACGAAGGGACATATTTTACTTTCAACGAAACATCATAATTATTCTTGCTTTGATATGTTATCCCTGCATTCGTTTTCCAATGTGGTGAATTCGGCTGTATCTGTGCAGCATCAGAAGCACTGACAGTTTTCTTATCGATCTCAAATTGGAAATAGGTGTAATTCGCATCAAGAACGATCTCATCCGTGAGATAATAGTTCACAGAAAGATCATATCCGTATTCATCAACCTTGCCGACGTTTTTGTATGACCAAACCGCATGCGAAAAAGTTGTATCGACCCCTGTTTTATAACTCGTCCGATGAAGGATATCCGGTGATATGGCGCTAAAACCTGCACCAAGATCTGAAATGAAATCTTTCAAGTTGTTGTAATAGAGATCAACCGTTAAGAAAAGCTTTCCATCAATAACGCCGTTATAACCAACTTCATATCCTTCGATCTTTTCCACTTTCAATTCTTTATTACCGCGGTAGACCAATCCTGTCGTTGGATTACCAAGAAATGTTGTAAATCCCCTATACGGATGATCCACAGAGAGATACAGTTCGGAATAATTTGGTGCTTGAAATGCTTTATTATATGTCGCACGGAATGTGTGGTTCGAAAATGGTGAGAAAACAACCGCTGCTTTTGGAGAGAAAAAACTTTCATGCAATGACGCTCGGTCAAAACGAGCAGCAGTGACAATTTTCAATTCCGGAGCAAAACGATATTCCGCTTGTCCAAAAACACCGGATGTATTATCTTCCCTGGAACCGATCATCAATGTATTCTTCGTATCTATGGAAACGATACGATGCGATGCGCCAACAACAAAAAAGAGGCGTTCATCCAAATATGATCGATGAAACTGTACTTCTCCTTGTGAAATATTGGCATCCTGTATAAGATTGAGTCCTGTTGACAATGATACCTCAGGTGCCATATTAATCCTTGATTGAGACCAGAGATTGACATTGAACCCATGTCCGCTATAACTTAAGCGGCCAAATGGACGTCGGGCGCGCTGCACCTGAACACGTCCGATTCCGGTGACGATAACTTCATTTTCCACTTGTGTGACGCCCGTTTCAACAGTTACGGCACCACCTGTTTCATATTCATGATCCAATCTACCGGAAAGATAGAATTGATTCACCGGACCATCTCGTAATTGTGCAACCTCGTTATTGAGAGCCGTAAAATATTCTAAACCTCTATTTTGTGGATATTCAAATTCTTGATGGGTATTGATATAATCTTGAAAACTTCCATTGGTTGCCGCATTATAGATATCCAGCTTTCTGTCTCCTGTTAGGGATGTTATTCTTTTTTGACTGAATGTTTTTCCGGTAACTCCACCGGCGTTGATACGAAAACTATAATGGTCTATTTCTCCTGAATGGCGAACGTCGGCACGATACATGTTTAATTCTCCAATTCCGGTGGTGATCTTTGTCCCAAGCATCGCTTTTGGCGAAATTGACGTAATGTTTAGAACACCGTTGTAAGCATTTGCTCCGTACAGCGCTGAACCGGGTCCACGCACCATCTCAACTCTTCCAAGGTCTTCAATTGGTGTAGCCATTCCGTTCCATTCCGTTGAACTGAGAAACGCGGTCCCAAGATCGCGTCCATCAAGTAAGATCAACACACGACGATTCAATGAAGAATTGAATCCGCGTGTATTGAGATTAAAATCGTACAATCCGCTTTGCACAAGATCAACACCCGGCTGACCTTCAAGAAGTTTTGGCAGTTGTCCCGTGGATGCGCTTCGCTGTAATCCCTTTCCTTCTACTACGGAAATCGCAGCGGGAGCTTCGGTGATCCTTTCTTTTCGGAATGATGCCCCATAAACTAAGATCTCATTCATTTGCACATCTTCGTTCAGTAAATAGATGTTGACTGTTGTTATCTGCTCAGCAGCAACGGTCACATTCTCTTCGGTATTCTTATGACCCACCGTTGATATAACAAGCTTATATTTCCCTGTCGGAATTTTGGTCAGCATAAATTCGCCATTCTCATTGGATGATATGCCCCATGTGGTACCTTTAACTTGGATATTGGCAAACGGCACTCCTTCTTCAGAATCTGCATGACGAACAAATCCCTTAATCGTACCAAAATTGACCGTGCTTTGACGGATGGAATCAATGACCGATAGTTGAGAAAACAAATTTGATAGAAAAAGAAAACTGAGGATTATGACAAAAAAAATGTGTTGCTTTTTCACAAGCACCTCCAATAGTGTTTAAAGACACAACGTCCCAACTCTTCTTGTAAGAATTGAGACGCTGCTGAATATCATCATAATTGATTCAACTTCAATTAATTTTCTTTGATTTAAGTACACGATAATTACCCGGTGCTTCTGCATCGCCTGCCAAGAACATTTTTACCGGTCCAACCCCTTTTACCAACCATAATTTGGCTGTCACACCGCTGGCAACTGTTGCAGTTCCAACTTTTGCCGTTCTCGATATGATCAAATAATAGGATGAATATGTTGTATCGTTCACGGTGACATCAACTTTGCTTTCCCATTTTCCAGTAACAGTTAATACAATTGTGGTCGGTGCTAATGGATTCGAATAACTGATATAGCTCTGTTGGAATGATGTGAACTCTCCGCCAATTTTTGCTCTTGGGGAAGCAAGCTTAATGAAGCGGAGCGAATCTCTGCGAATACCGCCATTTGCTGAATCTCTGATCACTGAACCGCGGAAGAAAAGTCCAAGATTCGTCATGTAATAGTAATCTGCATTTACAGTATCATAGTATGCAAATATAGGTGTAAATTTCTTGACTGTAACTCCAGCTGGTGTTAAAGGCGGGACAATCAATGTTGTGTCATATATCAATGAAGCAGATGTTCTTCCCCCGTTATTGGCGGATACCAATCCGCCATACGTTGCTCCAAAAATCGCAGAGAAAGGAGTTGCCGAACTGCCAAGTGTCCACGAAGTACTATATAATGCATCAGTCCCTGCAATTGGTGTTTCAGTATCAGCATTCGTAAAATATCCGGAATACACAAATCGATTCGTAGCCTTCAACGGAAATATATCATCTGGAATAGTCGTATCTGCTACTGAGACAGGATCCCCATCTTTTTTACATCCGTTGAATGCCATTAGCGCGATCAACATTGCTACACTAAAAATGTATAATGTTTTTTTCATTGAACCTCCGAAAAGTTGATAATAAGTGAACGGTGAATTGAATGCCAAAACGTGGGTAAGTTTAGCAAATGGAACATTGAGAGTCAAGGGGGTTCAACCATTCAAACTATTTTTTCTTTTTGCATTTGTAGTTTGTCTTCGCCATATTCGGCTCATTCTTTTACTCTAAAAGGAGGAAACTTGAAAATCAGTCTAATTTTATCTTATTGTATGATTGGCACTACGCTGTTATTCGGCGGTGGATTCCAACTGAACGAACACGGAGCCCGATCAATGGCACAAGCCGGAGCATTTGCAGCCCGTGCATATGATGCATCGGCGGTGTATTTCAACCCTGCAGGTCTCGCATTCCAAAAACAAAATTCAGTGTATCTCGGTTCAACATTCATTTCACCGGAAATTGATTTCTACGGTCCATCAAACCTCGGATCAAACAAAAAAACTTCCATGAAGAATCAGATCTTCACACCAATCAACGCGTATGTACAGTACGGTATCACCGAAGATCTCCATTTTGGGTTTGGAGTGTATAATCCGTTCGGTTTGGGAACAGAATGGGATCCGATGTGGGACGGACGGAGGATCAGTATTAAAGCAGATCTTCAAACATTCTATTTTTCTCCAACAGTAGCGTACAAAGTAAATGATCAAATTTCTATCGGTGTTGGTGTGAATATCATCACCGGAGGTGTGGAACTTCGTCAAGAGGTTGCAAGTGTTCCTGTTGGTGCAACCCCTCCAATCATCGATCTTGAACTTTCAGGTAATAACTTCGGATTTAATGTTGGCTTGCTCTATAAATTTTCGGAGACCGTTTCATTCGGTGCATCGTACAGAAGCGGATCGAAAATTGAAGGAACTGGTACAGCAACATTCACACCTAATTATGCTGCACTTCAACTCCCTAATGGAGAAATCAATGGAAATTTGGAATTGCCCGCAACGGCATATGCCGGGGTTTCAATGAGTCCAATGGAAAATCTTGAAGTTGAAGTTGACTTTCAATATGTCGGCTGGGCGAGCTATAAAGAATTAAAAGTTAATTTTAAGGCGGATCAATCTTCAACAGTTCTGCCAAAGAATTATGAGAATACATATATCATTCGTGTCGGAGGGGAGTATTCGATGGATGCTTTAAAAATACGGGGAGGATATTTATTCGATCATTCTCCGGTTCCACAGAAATATGTCGATCCGGTACTTCCCGATGCAGACCGAGATGGTTGGAATGTCGGCTTCGGATATCAACTATCTGAAAACATCACCATTGATGCTGCATATCTATTCTTAAAGGTCCGTCAAAACACAGTGACAAACACCGAAACCGTTTTTGACGGAACATACAATTCAATTGCAAATCTGTTTGCACTGAATATCGGTTATTCATTTTAGGTTAGAGGAATATTGAATATGAAAAATTATTTCGGAGTCTTACTACTTATTACATTTTTTTTGGTCGGGTGTAAAGATGATGCTCCATCCGGCATTCCCGGACCGGGACTTGGCGGCGTAACGGTAAACAAATATATTTCCATCGGAAACAGTCTGACCGCAGGATATCAAGCGGGCGGATTGTATGAAGATGGTCAGATCTACAGTTTTCCCAATTTGATCGCTCAACAACTGAAAATTGCCGGCGCACCACTTGGAAAATTTGAGCAACCGATTTGGGGTAATCCCGGTTCTCCTGATATCTCAGGAAAGACAGCGCGCTTAGAAATTCTTGCCTGGCCTGCCAGCGGACCTGTGATCGGTTCAAGCGGAGCAACTGCAGGGGTTGCCACAAACTCAAACCTTCCACGTCCGTACGATAATCTTGGAATACCGTTTGCCTACATTAGCGATTTTTTAGATACAGCGGACTTTGTTGTGAAAAGTGTACCGCTTCCGAAAATATTTTTTCTCCATGTGCTGAGAAATAAATCGTATGGAAACAGTGTTTTCGATCAAGCAAGAAAAGTTACACCCAAAGCAGACATCGTTACATTTTGGCTAGGCAATAACGACGTTCTTATATTCGCTATTTACGGCGGCACAGCAGTTATTGGCAACACAGTTATTCCAACAGCTCCAACTCCTTCGGCAACTTTTGCAATACAATACGGACAAGCATTCGATTCATTACGCTCTGCATTCCCGAATGCAAAGATCATCGTCGGTAATATTCCGGATGTTCGTGCAATACCACATTTCACCACTGTTGGTCCTGCCGTTGCAGCAAGTCTGGAAGGAGCTTTTGCTATCAGTTATCAAAAGCATGGAACAACTGGTGCTGGCGATGCATCCTCTTACTTAACAGAAGCTAATGCGCCGTTATTACCATTAGGGGCTGGAGCATACGTTGCGAAAATAGGGCAACCCTCTGGACAATGGTATAAAGATAATAGTATCACTCTTCCTGCCGGGATCGATACGACGCAGATGTTCGGACTCGACTATCGAAATCCAATACCTGACGCTTTGATTTTGGATTCTTTGGAAATTGCAATGGCAGGAGCAGCAGTAACATCATTTAACCAAACAATTGTAACGGTAACGGCTGCAAAGGGAGCCGCACTTGTTGATATATATAGCATTTTTAACGGTATAAAAAAGAATGGGTTGAAGATTGGCGGAGAAACATTCACCGCTGATTATCTTGCAGGCGGATTATTCAGTTTGGATGGCATTCATCCCTCTTCAAAAGGAGCAGGAATTGTTGCGAATGAATTTATTAAAACAATGAATTCAAAATTCGGAATGAATGTACCACAAGTAGATATTTCTCGACTGCCCGGTATTCCGGCACCGCTTGGGAAATATATTGTAAACAGCAAGAGCGGGCTTAAACGATCATACGATTCAATGCAGCCATTCTTAAAACAATGACTATATAGAAGATCAGTTTCAGTACAACCAAAAACTCCCGATAATGTCGGGAGTTTTTGGTCTAAAGATATCGAATCGTAAGAATGAAAGTCATTTAAGCAATATCATTTTTTTAAATACCGCTTTATCACCGCTTTGCAATCTTGCAAAGTATATTCCCGAAGAATGTTTTGCTCCCTTGAATGTTGTAGAATAACTTCCCGCTTCTTTTACTCCGTTGACCAATGCTGCTACTTCTCTTCCAATTGCATCATATACTTTAAGAGAAACATTACTCTTCACCGGTATCTGATAACTGATCGTCGTAGAGGGATTAAATGGGTTGGGATAATTCTGCATCAGCGCAAACTCTTTTAACATTGTTCCAATTGTGACTTCAACTTCTTGGGTGTATGAGAATTTCCCGTCACGGTCGATCTGTTTTAGTCGGTACGAATACTTTCCTGTAGAGAGATTTTTATCGGTATATGAATATTCTTTTGGTGCGTTCGTTGTTCCACTTCCTTCAACAAAGCCAACACTCGACCACTCATGCTGAGCGACCGAGCTGTTCTTTGGCGAGGGAGTCGAAGCATCCTTCGACGCGCTCATTTCATTCGCTTGCTCAGGATGACCAATGTATTTTCGCTCCACTTCAAACCCATAATTATTTGTTTCCGTTGCTGTTTTCCATGTTAGTGTTGCAGCATTGTCCATTGCGGATACCGTGAATGCTGTCAGCTCCACCGGAAGTGCAGCTTCGTTCTCTGATACGAACCTAATACCGGTAGGATGAGAAACAGTGATTGGAAGTGTTTCAACCGAATTGCCGGCCACCGTTGCTTTGCGAATGCGCGGAGTACTAATTTCAGTCCAGTACACAAATCCTCCGGCTGTATCAACCGTTAGATAATTCGGCGTTGCCAGGCTGGATAGAATGACAACCTTGACGAATCCATTCAGAGGGCTCCGGCTGATCGTATTGGCATTCGCTTCAGTCCAATATATGTTCCCTCCACTATGATCCACAGCGAGTCCCACCGGACCGTTAAGCCCGCTTACGATAATCTGCGGAGCTGCACTGTCATCGAGATCAATACGCTTGATCGTTCCCTCAGTGAATTCTGTCCAGTATAAATGCCGTGTAGCAGCGTCAAGTGCCAGAGCGCGGGGATTTCCTGTGATACTGTCTAACACGAGAACAGTTTCATTACCTGTTCCATTGAGATGCATACGATTGATTTTTGGTTTCGTCTGCAGATTGGATGTTGCATAATAAATCCAGTTGCTGTCTATATCAACGGCGACTCCGCGTACAACAGAAGTGTTGGAAAGTAATTGTGAGGCTGCAGCGAAGCTGGTATCTGTATCATAAATACTTCCATCAGAGAATTTCAGCTCTGTCCAGAGAATTTTACTGTCTGAAGTAGAATAGGTCAGTGCTTCCGGCAGAGATGATCCGATCAACGGCGTTGTCTGGATATTCGATCCATCAACAGCGGATTTTCCGATTACCGGAGAAGAAAATGAAGCATCCAACCAGTACAACGTTTGAGCCTTAAGAGGAAATACAAATAAAATAAAGCCGAATAATGTCGAAAAAAAGAAATATTTTTTCTGAAAGTTCATGTTCAATCCTTTGTGAAAAAGTATTGAAAAAAAATTAGGGGCGCGACGGAAAAATACCTTCAACACAAATTATATAATTGATGCCTGTGTACGGAGGCATATTGTTGTGCGGCTGCGAACTGCCACTGTATCCAACAGACCCTGCACCACCTAATGAAGTGTTCGGTGTCAAACCATATTGGGGAATTCCTGCTGCGTTACGAGCAGGATATTTTCCCACGGGATTTTCTGAACTTCCAACGGTTGAATCTGCATACTGCATATATGAATGTGAATGCGATGGCATTTGGGATGAAACCAAAGTAACCGATTCTTCGCCACTCATTTCACCGAGATAGCGTTCGGTAAGATACGGACCAGTTCTAGGACCGATTGGCACTCTGCCGCGAAGATCGGGTAATGCAAATGTTGTTTGTCCATCACCGCCATAGGTTGTGCCAAGGATTGAAAATAATGCAGTATTTGATGCAATCGAAAGTAACTGCCCATCACAATACATCCAGTACCTAGGTGCAAAAGTACCAGCAAACATACGAATTTCGCCAATAAACCCATCTTGCGCTTTTACCGATTGAAATCCGGATACCGACAGTATGCCGATAGTAAGCATAATGGTACAGAACGATCTGTTTTTGTTTTTTTTCATCGAAGCCGTCCTTTGTTAATAATAATGGTTCTAATTTTTCTGTAAAAGTAAATGCGGGATCTATTCATGCTACTACTTGATCAACATCATCTTCTTCATTTGAACTTTGTCACCGTTTTGTAATTTCGCAAAATAAATTCCGCTGGAAAGATTCTTCGCGTCAAATGCTCTCTGATGATATTCTCCCGCTTCTGCAATACCATCGAACAACGTCGCAACTTCCTGTCCGATTGCGTTGAATATTTTCAGCATTGCTTGACCAGTGACAGGAACGGTGAACTCGATGTTCGTTGTTGGATTAAATGGATTAGGATAATTCTGTGCAAGTTCAAATACATTTGGTGCTACTCCCATCTTCACTTCTACCGTGCGGGAAAATGTGTACTGTCCGTTCCGGTCGATCTGTTTTAACCGATACGCAAATACGCCGCTACCGACATTCCTGTCGCTATATGAATATTGCCGTGCCAATTGTGATGTACCGTTTCCTTCAACAAATCCTACTCGTTGGAAATTACTTCCGTCTGTGTCCATCGATCTTCGTTCGATGTCGTATCCGAAGTTGTTCGTTTCCGTTGCCACACTCCATGCGATATTGGCATTACGACGGTTCGGTGATACAACAAATGATGACAACTCTACTGAAAGTGCTGTCTCATTCAACTCATTGCTTGGTGTTCCGAGATTACCATGCACATCGATTGCTGCGATACGATAGTAGTATGATGTACCGTTTGTACCTGATGGATCATTATATGTTGTGTCGATTGTAGTGCTCAACTGTGTTCCTGAACCGATCATAAATCCTGCAGTGGTTGAACGGTAGATTCGGTACTCCATCAAGTCTCCGTCAACTCTGTTCTTGCTCCACTTTAATAATATCCCTCCGCCATTCACCGAGATCATTGCACTACCAACTCCTATGGGAGGAATATTATCCACCGAATAGCCGCTGTCTTCAGCAGACAGAATGAAGAGATTTGGATCACTCGTATGGGCTGTAACAAGATATCTGTATTGGTATGTGCTCGTCGAAGTAGAATCTGTCAATGTCTGAACTACAACGTTATACGTTGGTGACTGAACCGCGGGAACAGTTGTAAAAAAATCATACAATGTTCCAAGTGTATCGTTCATGGTCTTTGCAAGAGTGACCGAAGAACGTAATGAAGCTACACTACCGGGTGGAATTCTTCTCCAAAGACCATAGTACGTTATTTGCCATGTATCAGATAAAGTATCAAGTGCACTCTTGTTCCACTTCAGTCTGATTTTCCCTCCCTGATCTGATGGTATATCCGCTATTGATGATATCGATGGTTCGACTATACCTAAAAATCTATACCTGTCAACCCTTTGTGCGTAGATGTCATAATTCGTTCCATTACGAAAATCTATCCATGTGATGATCGCCCCCCCAAAACCATCACTGACTATTGTTGAATATTGTTGAGAACCTGTTGCAGTCGAAACTGGCTCGCCATTTGCCTTCCATTGCACAGTTCCGGCAGTATTAATTCTTTGTGTGTAGATGTCATAATTCGTTCCACTGCGAAAATCAGTCCACGTAATAATAGCTCCACCAGAACCGTCACTTATTATTGCTGGATAGAATTGTTCACCAGTCGTGGTTGAAATGGCAACACCATTAGCTGCCCACAGTACTACACCGGAGACGCTGATCTTTTGTGCATAGATGTCATAACTCGTACCACTTCGATAATCAGTCCACGTAATAATTGCTCCCCCTGATCCATCACTGACTAGTGTTGGATTGGTTTGACCATCCGTTGCGTTTGAAATAACAACTCCATCTGCTGTCCATTGCACGGCACCAGAAGAATTGATCTTCTGTGCGTAGATGTCATTATTTATTCCACTACGTAAATCATTCCATGTAATGATCGCTCCACCCGATCCATCACTCACTATTCTTGAATTGTTTTGATCATAATACGCATTTGAAATAACAACTCCATCTGCAGTCCACTGCACTATTCCTGCGGCATTGATCCTCTGTACGTAGATGTCACCATCCGTCCCGCTCCGAACATCTTGCCACGTGATGATTGCACCACCTGATCCATCAATAGCTATTGTTGGAAGGTATTGATCATTTGTTGCATTTGAAATAACAACTCCATCTGCTGTCCATTGAACAGCACCTGATGCATTAATCCTCTGTGTGTAGATGTCATAATACGTTCCACCACGAATATCAGCCCACGTAATAATTGCTCCCCCTGATCCATCGCTGACTATTGTTGGATTCGTTTGATCACTAGCCGCAGTTGAGATAGCAATGCCATTTGTTGCCCATTGCACGACTCCGAAGGCATTGATCTTCTGTGCATAGATGTCCAAATTTCCACTGCGGGCATCATTCCACGTTATAATCGCTCCGCCAGATCCATCGCTGACTATTGTTGGATACATTTGATCATTAGCCGGAGTAGAAATTGCAATTCCATCTGTTGTCCACTGTACTACACCGGAGACACTGATCTTTTGTACATAGATATCATAACTCGTTCCACTTCGAGAATCCTGCCATACAATAATTGCACCACCAGAACCGTCGCTTGCAATTGTGGAATTCGTTTGTTCGCCAGTAGCTGTTGAAATTACATTATTTATTGCTGGGTTGGTAGACCATTGCGCAGTAAGATTCGCGGTAATCATCAAAAAAAGAATGATATACTTTGTAGAATAATTAGTAGAAAATCTCATCGGACATCCTAATTGTTAGTGAGAATAAATTATGACTATTGCTTGCAGTCAACATACCTAAATCGGACATAGTTGTCAATTTTCCGCTTGTATTGCAGAGCACACGATGCTGTATAAAAAAAGTCCGATACAATACAAAATTGAAATCGGACTTTTTCACGTTGACACCAAAAATATTAATTTACCTTAGCAATATCATCTTCTTTATCTGCACTTTATCTCCACTTTGCAGTTTTGCAAAGTATATTCCCGACGAAAGTTTCAACGCGTTGAACGTTACAGAATAATATCCCGTTTCTTTCACTTCGTTCACCAGTGTTGCCACTTCTCTTCCAATCGCATCATAAATTTTTAATGACACGCGACTGTTCACTGGTATCTGATAACTGATTATTGTCGTAGGATTAAATGGGTTGGGATAATTTTGTTCTAATAAAAATTTTTTGGGGGCACTCAAGGTTTGATCATTGACAGAAGTTGGACCAGACCCATCATACGCTCCAATCGAAGGAGGATTGGTCCGCGTGACTCCATCCATATCTGTTGTCGGCGCTCCTATTACAGTTCCGGCTTTTCTTGCAGGCGATAACGCTTGAAGATGGAAATTTGTATCGCTCACAAACAATGGATCGCTGCCAATTATATTATTTGAGCCAAGATTACCGCCATTAGCATTTGTTGTGGCGGTATTATTGTGATATAAATTATATGAAAAATTCACCCCCTGAAAAAATGAAAGTGCACCATCAGTTGCCGTCCCATCGCTTCCACCGGAACCACCACCAACAGTTCCGGCAATTACCGAATTATTGCTAAAGATATTATTTTTTATAATTGCATTGAATGATGCTGAAATTCCGCCGGCTGTTGCATTACCTCCGTCACCTGCACCAAGAGAGTTTGACGAACCTCCAAGGCCGCCAATCGCTTTGTTGCCATAGAATGTATTATTAATAATTATTTCACTGCCGGTTGCATAGATACCTCCGCCTGCGGCATTTCCTCCTGCACTTCCATTACCGCTCCATCCTCCGCGATAATCTTTACCACCTCCACCCTGCGCTGTATTATTGCTGATGACATTGTTCCGAATTGTTGGAGCACCACTATTTGCAATATAGATTCCTCCGCCATGTGCGGTTCCTCCATTATTTGCACCTAATCCTGCCTGGTAAAAATCATATCCGCGGACTGTGTTGCCGGTAATAATATTGTTTTGAATGATTGGTGCTCCACCATCGATGAATATTCCTGCGCCTTGTGATACTGTACCTCCACTGGTAGTATCTTTGACATATCCGCCCGTAATTGTAAATCCCTGAATAATGGTTGAAGCAGAATTACTAGCGCAGTTGAATACACGGCTTAAGATATTCGGTTGAATTATTGTCGTGAGCGCCCCTGCTGTTCCGGTCAGTGTAACTCCGCTTACCATATTGAGAGGAAATGTCTCTCCGATTTTGTACTTACCGGCGGCGACATTGATCACATCGGCATCGACTGCCACCGATAGTGCTTTGGTAATTGTTTTGAATGCAGTTCCGGTTGAAGTTCCATTGTTAGTATTGTTTCCTGTGGTAGCATTCACATAATATGTTGTCGCATTTGATATCGACAAGATGAATATCAACAGCGCTAACATCCAATTAAAACGATTGTTGGTGCTCATAGTTTACTCCTTACTATAGTGCAAATAATTGATATTTCATTTTCGTTTCTCCTACCGTAGCAGCGATAACTTCTTTATCTGTGATTTCCCATCCGATATGAGTCGAGCAAAATATATACCGCTGGAAAGATCCTTCGCGTTGAATGTTACTTGATGATATTTTCCCGCTTCTGCAATTCCGTCAAATAACGTTGCAACTTCCTGACCGATTGAATTGAATACTTTCAATGTTGCCAATCCATTTGCGGGAATAGTGAACTCAATATTCGTTGTAGGATTAAATGGATTCGGATAATTCTGTGCGAGCTCGAATACATTTGGTGCAACTCCCATCACTACTTCTACTGAGCGGGAAAATGTGTACTGTCCGTTTCGATCGATCTGTTTCAAACGGTATGAAAATATTCCGCTGCCAACATTCTTGTCGCTGTATGAATATTTCCGCGCTGTTTGTGATGTACCGCTTCCTTCAACAAATCCTGCTTTGACCCACGCCAGGTGGGATCCACCTTCAAGGTGGAGTCCACCTGCAGCACGGCGTTCGATCTCATATCCAAAATTGTTCGTTTCAGTTGCTACGCTCCAAGCTATGTTCGCGTTGCGACGGTTCGCTGATACAGCAAACGATGTCAATTCTAATGAGAGCGCCGTTTCGTTCAGCTCACTGCTCGGCGATCCAAGATTTCCGTGAACATCAATCGCTGCAATACGATAATAGTATGCGGTTCCGTTCGTACCGGAAGGATCATTATATGTTGTATCGGTTGTAGTGCTCAACTGTGTTCCGCTACCAACGGCAAATCCAGCAGTGGTTGAACGGTAGATTCTGTATTCCATTAGATCCTTATCAGCTCTGTTCTTCTCCCACTGTAATAGAATTCCACCGCCGTTGGAGTATATCCTTGCATTGCCAACACCGACCGGTGGAACATTGTCCACTGAATAGCCGCTGTCGATGTTGGAATACCACATTTTTGTGGAATCACTATTCTTTGCTATCACCTGAAAATAATACATTGGTTTTCCCTGTAAACCGGAATCGGCATACGTTGGTATCACCGTCGTATATCCTTCAAGCCAATTTGCCGGAATTGATCCCGCTACCTGCCAATAAATACCGCTCCCTTGAGATTCTGAATTTTTCCCCAATATGCCGGTTGTTTTTGCTCCAAGTAAAATTGTGTACGATTTTATTGTCTGGTATGCTTCAGCATCAAGATATGATGGATCCCAGAAAAGGCGCAGTCTGCTTCCTTGATCGTTTGCAATATCTTTTGCCGCTACCAATTTTGGTCCGGCTTGACCATAGAATCCATATCGGTCGATCTTCTGTGCATAAATGTCGTAATACGTTCCACTGCGATAATCTTGCCACGTAATTATTGCTCCGCCAGAACCATCACTGACAATTGTTGGAGAAGATTGATCACTCGACGCGGTTGAAATAGCAACACCATCTGCTGTCCACTGAACAACTCCCGAAGCATTGATCTTCTGTGCATAAATGTCGTTCGTTCCACTGCGAGCATCTTGCCACGTGATAATTGCTCCCCCTGAACCATCACTGACAATTGTTGGAGAAGATTGAGTATTAGCCGCAGTTGAAATAGCAACACCATTTGCAACCCACTGCACAACTCCGGCATTATTGATCTTTTGTGAAAAGATGTCATAATTCCCACTGCGAGCATCTTGCCACGTGATAATTGCTCCCCCTGAACCATCACTGGCTATTGTTGGATAGTATTGATAATTCGCCGCAGTTGAAATGGCAACACCATTTGCTGTCCACTGCACAACTCCCGAAGCATTGATTCTCTGTGCATAGATGTCATCACTCGTTCCACTGCGATAATCCTGCCACGTAATAATTGCTCCTCCCGATCCATCACTGACTATTGTTGGAGAATATTGAAAATTAGCCGCAGTTGATATGGCAACACCATCTGTTATCCACTGCACAGCTCCGGATGAATTGATCTTCTGCGCGTAGATGTCCCAATTTGCTCCACTGCGACAATCCTGCCACGTAATAATTGCTCCCCCTGATCCATCACTGACTATTGTTGGATAGTATTGATTATTCGCCGCAGTTGAAATGGCAACACCATCTGCTGTCCACTGTACAACTCCCGAAGCATTGATCTTCTGTGCATAAATGTCGTAAGACGTTACACTGCGACCATCATGCCACGTAATAATCGCTCCGCCAGAACCATCATTGACTATTGTTGGAGAATATTGATCATAAGCCGCGGTTGAAATAACAACACCATCTGCTGTCCACTG
>JAUXTU010000026.1 GCA_030679145.1 Bacteroidota bacterium
GTGCACGCATACGGTGGATTGTTGTGATAAAATTCAATCCGGTTAGGATCGATGAAAATCCAAGAATGAACGCCGCCATCAATGCAGGTAAAACATTAGTATTTGTTCTGATCGAATACGGAACGTAAAACATCCACCCTGTATCGGCAGAACCACCGGGAAGGAGCATCGATAATACTGCTAACAAACCTCCGATAACAAACATGTACCATGACATCAAATTGAGACGGGGAAAAATAACATCCTTTGCACCGATCATAATCGGCAGAAAGAAATTACCAAATACTGCCGGAAGACCCGGAATGATAAATAAAAAGATCATTATCAATCCATGAAGAGTAAACAACTGATTATATGTCTGTGCATCGACGATCGTTTTCCCGGGCGACATCAACTCAAGACGGATAAGAAAACCGAAGAACACTGCCACAATAAAAAACGACATCATTGAAAATAGATATAATATGCCGATCCGCTTATGGTCAACGCTTAAAATCCAGGAAAGAATACCTTTCTTGTATTTGTTTGTTGATACATCCAAATAACTAAATTCTAATTTCTCAACCGGCACTGAAACATTTGCCATAATTTACTCTCACCTTACGATTGAACTTTTTTAGGTTTTGCCGTTAAATAGACAATGAACACTGCTGCAAATAATAAAATCAAACCACCGGTTACACGTGTTACATTGAATACATACGTTCGTCCTTCCGGATTATAGCTATAACAATACGCCAATAATTTTGTAATTGTCGGACCCGTTCTGCCTTCTGATGCTTCGGTAATTGCCATTTTCACATCGAACGGAAGAAACTTTGTTCCATTTAAATATCGAGCGATCTTTCCTTCGGGAGAAATAATAATCAATGCGCCGGCATGGATAAAATCATTCCCTTCACGTTTGAAATTAAAACCTGCTGCTTGGGTAATTTGATGAATCGATGCGCTGTCACCGGACAAAAATTTCCACGAATCCACCGGAATATCTTTCTTGAGCAACGCCATATAATTATCTCGTTTCGCCGCGGCGAGTTCAAATTTTTCACGTTCATCAAAACTGATCGTTACAATCTGGTAATCTTTGCCGATCTCCATCTCATGAAAATTAACAATCGAAGTCAACTCCGTCAATATCGGACTACATATTCCGGGACAACGATAATAAACAAAATTCAAGATCGTCGGTTTTGTAATGATCTCTTTTAACGAAACAAAATTCCCATGCTCATCAAAGAACATTGTGTTGAGCGGAAGAATGTTGCCGATCTTTTCCTCAATCCCAATTTCTATTCTCTTGGCGCTATCGTTGGCATTTGCGATTCCACCAATCAGCATCAACGTTATTAAAATAGTTTTCATAGACACTCCGGCTCTAACTCCCAAACACATAACTTGTTTTACCTTTAGCTTTTCTTATTAATTTTTGAGAAATAAGAATACAACGCATTCCATTCTTCTCGCGACAATCTTGTTACTTCAGACTTGAACCCTAACGTAACAGGGTCGATCGAAATGATTCGAATAAATTCATCTACATTTTTGTCTTTAAGAGAATATAATGCCGCGGCAATTTTTGTATTGTTCACACAAAAACGATGCGCCAGTGCTCCACCCAGATCATCTTGTTTTGCTGCACCAATTGATTTACTCACACCAATAACATATTCAGAATCACCCATTGATTCTTGTTCTATCTTCAGCATTGCCAATCGGACCGGAATCCTCGGCGGCAATTGTGAACCTTGTGAAAGGTTGTAAGCTTTTTCAAGATCCATCAATTCAGATGAGCTATCCAATGGAAAATCATTCGCAAAGGTTCTTACAAAGTGAATTATTGCAAAACGATCTTCGGCAGGGAGATAGTTGAATGACTGCATCCCATTCTGAACAATACCATCCTGAAGTGTTTTATACATGTTCGAAACTTTGCGTCCATTTTTCCATCCTTCGGCAGAATGGAAATTCCGCGGTTTAACTGCCATTGAAGCACCACTTGGTCCATCACCCATTCCATTATCACCATGGCACGAAGCACAATTGGCTTTAAACAGATTTGCACCTTTGTCAACCAATACTTTTGATGATTTACCAACTTCAGCAACGTTCACCGGCGGAATCAATGCTCCGCGCTGCATTGATATATCCTGCACAAATTGCGTAGAATCTTTTAATACGACCGGGGCAATTCCATTTTTCGAAACGTCATTCATATTCCAGAGATAGTAAGCACCTAAAAATCCGGCAACACTCAGAAAATAAATATACGTTAATCCGAACAGCCGGATCGGATTTTTCAAAAGTTCTATAAAATCAATTTCGTCGTTAACTTGCATTCTTATTACACTTTCATTTAGAGATGGAAATCGATGCCACGTTGTAATTTCGGATCACCAATCGGTACTAAATTATGTTTCTTTGCCTGCTGTGCAAATATTACAATGATCAATCCGATGCAAAGGATTGGAAACGCAATTTCTTGATAGCTCAATACCGGAGAAGCATTATACGTCGGCATTACCAGCCAATAGAGATCCAAAAAATGTCCGAAGATCAACAATGCAGCTCCAATTTTCAATTTGGTCGGATTCATTTTTGAAGGACGGGAAACCAATAAGAAATACGGAATCCAAAAATGGATGAACACGATTGCAATTGAAACATATTCCCATCCATTTTGCCATCGTGCAATAAACCAAAAATTCTCTTCGGGAAGGTTCGCATACCAGATCAACATGAACTGACTAAATGCAATGTATGCCCAGAACGACAACAACGCAAACATCAGCGCACCAAAACTGTAATAATGATTCTCGTTGATTCCCTTAAAGAAAAATCCTTTCTCGCTTAATGTAACGACAAGAAAAGTAATAACTGCAAGCGCGGTAAGAATTGTTCCCGTAAAATAATAGACACCGAACATTGTTGAAAACCAATGCGGCTCTAAACTCATTAACCAATCAAATGAAAACAGAGAAACGCTGATGGCAAAAAGAGGAATGAATGCCGCCGCTAATCCAATATTTTTTCGTGTTCGTTTTTGATCGTTGTCAACATCTTGCTTCAACGAATTATTACGAAATATAAAATAGAATAATCCCCATATTCCCAAGAACACAACAAATCTGATAGTGAAGAATTGTTCATTAAGGTATGGTGCTTTGCTTTGTAAGATGGGATCTTTTGCAACAACATCTGCATGGGTCCAATGAAACAGATCATGCAAATTCAAGAATAACGGAATTGCAAAAATGATCGCGGGGATCAATAACATTCCCAAAAATTCGTTCACGCGGCGAAACGGTGTACTCC
>JAUXTU010000029.1 GCA_030679145.1 Bacteroidota bacterium
GAGTCGAATCTTCGACGACGTTGTGGCTCTGACATGTGAACACCTCCTGACAGAATATACTGTCTTTTCTTGGTGTCCGAAAGTTCGGGGCAAGATCAAAGTATCACCTTGGGTCTTATTTTGTTTTTGTAGTGAGAATACTCATCATCTAAGCCAAGCAAAAATTCTCTTGCTAAAGAACCATATCCACAAAAAACAATTACATCTGTGTTGCTACTTACAATTCTCCTAAAGAGATAAGTATAGTTTAAAGGGTTCAGAGAAATAGGATACGAACCTTCAATTATCATGGATAAACTGTCTTGATTGAAGTTGACATAGTTTTGAATATTTGTTTTCAGATACTCTGAATATTGAAGTGCTTCAGGAGTTGCATCCCAAATAATAAATACATATCTACAGGAAAGTTTTTTAAGTATTAAATCTGAAATTACGAGTGATTGAATTTTATCGTTTGAAGGAAGGCGAAAACAATTCTTTGGATGTGTAGCTAACAATGTTGGATTGGTAGCAGCCGGAATGATGAACGGAATGTTTGAAGCTTCGTAATTTGGAATTGCTTCTTTTGTGCTTGAAGTAGTAGAGTGCCCGATCACTCCTAATAACTCAGGATGGCTTGCTAATATTTTGCTAATCTTTTTTGCACAAGAAGGATTTCCACCATCGTCAATGTATAGAATGCCGACTTGCTTTTTTATCGCATCAAATTCGGGTAATTTTATTGCGTGTTGAATTCCTTGATACAAGTCATATCCTTGGGCATATTGAGTATTGTATGGTCTATCTTTTACTATTGCTTCGCTTGGAACGCCATCGCCAACCACAGCAATAAAATATTGATGGTCTGACAATACAGTTGCAATCCGACTTTCAAGATTGTTAATCCCGCAATTCGTATCATTTGAAAAAGAATTCTTATCGTAAAACTTTCCGATGAAGCTTAACACAAAAAGAAGTGATAAACCTATCCAAAAGATAACAATGAGAATGCTGTCTGTCTTTTTTATTTTGGTGAAGTATTTCATATAGATTCTAAAAGTATGAAATTAGAATTTGGTTCGGTGGAAGATTTGGCTCTTTTTGTTTTGCCTTGCGTTGACTTATGCGTTAGCGGCAAAATAAAATATGCCAAATGTTCGGTGGAAAAAAATAAAACTTCATTGCGGTGGCTGGTCGGTCTGGAGGTCAATCCGTGTCGTATGTTCTTCCAAAAGTTTGGTTTCATGTCAGTCAGTTTAATGGTTGCACGGTCGTTGTCCAGCATTGCAGGCAATTGTAATAAGGCAATAGTATGTTTTTTTCTGCATAAACATGCGTCTATTGTACCATTTTAGCTTGTTATACGCAATGCGTTTATTTCGTTTTTGAATGTTTTATTGCCTGATCCAATAGATTTACAATTTTACCAAGCGACTTCTCGCTTATGGCGAAGCCATGGAGTTTGTTTCAAAACAAAGTTTTTAAAAAGTGTGTGGGATAGACTCCTAATATCACCTTCAAAAATAATAGTTTTACCACCACGATCTTTAAAAAAACTTACTATTGAGAAAAAATTCTCCACTTTGGAGTTATCAACATACTTTTTACACAGTCTTCATGCCTTCGGTACCCGTGTTCCCTCAACTAATTTGCTTCGATCTGTTTTCTCCAATAATCATCATGCAGTTCATTGCGATGAGTGGAATGCAGAAGGACGTAATCGGAGAATCCTGAACGGTCTCCGAAAATAAACTGCACACCGCCTTGAATTGAATTATAGAACCAAATCTCATACGGCTTTACATCGATTTCATTTGCATGGCGTTCAACCTCATCGGGAGCACCATACATAACATATATTCTTCCTCTGTCTGTCTTCCATCCTTCTCTGAATCCTGTTTTATACTGAACATTTGCAATCGAAATACGTTTGAAATATTCCTGTTTCATTTCATTCTGTTCAGTGGTACGATCCTCATCTCTATTCGTCCAAAAATCAAACATTGCTTTCCGTTTAGCTTCGACACCTTTTAATTTTTTATATTGGTCAATTTCATTCTTTGTCGATATATATCGAGATTGCTCATATTCTTTATCAAGTTCCGATTCGCTCATTGTTGCATACTCCGTTGCATCAATATTAGATGCAGAAGGATTGGTTAACGTATCATTTGGCAGTGTGGGATTATAAATAAAGAATTTTTTTGAAGAGGAATGTTGGGAATTATCAACAGAATCGATGACGATAAATGTGAATGTATACACACCCGAACGGAGTGAATTAACTTTCATAATACCAACATCAACGTTTGAATCATTGATCCGTCGTTTCACTTTCTCATGATTAATGACTTCTTTTCCGACTGCATTTGTTACAATAGCTTTTGTATAATAATTGTCTGATTTTTTCTTTTGAAGATTATACGTTTCCAAATAATAAAACAATGCTGGCTGGTGAAGTCCGAACATCCTCGTTGGATTCGGCTTTACCTCGAACGTATTCTTGTAGAATCGATTTGTCGAATCCCGTTCAATCGGCAGTATTGATGTGCATAATTCCACATCGCTTAATGCAATGGTCTCGGTTACAAATGACTTCACATCAAAAAGTACGGAGATACTGTCTCTTACTGTGGGATCATTCACATCAGATGCAACGATATATGCTCGATAAATATCGGGTTTTAGATAGAATCCAAATATGTCAGAATAAGACCGGGAACTTTTAAGCATCATCGTATCCGAAACGGAGAATGGGATTCTCCATGCTTGTCTTGCAACCGTAGAATCATCACTTGAACGCTTAAAAGTTACGCTGACAATTGATTCACTTTGAAGTTCTGAATTTTTCAATACATACTTCAATAGAGAAACATCAAACGCATAATAGACTTCAACATACAAATGTTCATCATCACCGCGAAATCGTGCAATATCATATTGCAATTTAAAATCATTTTGCTGTTGAGAAAACAATGATGACACTATAAAGAGTGCCAATCCAAATTTCATGAATACGTTCATACTAACTCGCATAAATAATCAAAGATCAATTTATTCAAACTTTGCTAAATATAAGCATTGTGACAGACATAATCACATATCTTTATCATGAACAATCAAAGCAAATAATCCTGCAATGATCATTGAACAACCTCCGAGCAATAATGCATTGATCGCTTCGTTCTGAAGGAATGTGTGCATAATGAATCCAAGAATTCCCGCTGCTGCAATCTGCGGAATGACAATGAAAAAATTAAAAATTCCCATATACACACCCATCTTTTTTGGCGGGAGTGCGCCGGCAAGAATAGCATACGGCATTGAAAGAATACTAGCCCACGCAAGTCCAACACCAATCATTGGCACTAATAACATTTGCGGATTTGAAATGATGTAAAATGATGCCAAACTTATACCGCCAATAACAAGCGATATCATATGAACAACTTTTCTGCTTGTCTTTTTTGCGATCACCGGAAGTAAGAAAGCAGCAAGTGCGGCAAATCCATTATATGCAGCAAAAAGAACCCCAACCCAATCTGCACCTTCATTATACAACGGTGATGTTGGATCAGATGTTTTATAGATATGGCTTGTAACTGCACTTGTCGTATATATCCACATACAAAAGAGTGCAAACCATGAAAAGAACTGAACAACTGCCAGTTGTTTCATTGTCTTTGGCATATCCTTAAAGTTCAAGATGATTTCTTTTACACCTGCACCAAATCCTTTACTCTCCTCTTTTTCCCGTTCAAATAATTCTAGATCCTGAGGTGGATACTCCTTTGTGCGAAACACAGTCCAACTTACCGCACCAATGAACGCAATACCTCCCAAATAGAATGAATAGATGACAGACTGAGGAATTTCACCGGCAGCTGCACTATTACTAATACCAAACCAATTTGTGAGCATATAAGGAAGCGCTGACGCAACGATTGCTCCTATTCCAATAAAGAAACTCTGAACAGCAAAACCTGTGGTCCGTTGTTCTGATGGCAACAAGTCTGCAACCAAAGCGCGGAACGGTTCCATTGAAATGTTGATCGACGCATCCATCACCCATAACATCAACGCTGCAAACCAAAGAACCGGTGAATTCGGCATAATGAACAATGCAGCAGTTGCAAGAATTGCACCAATAAGAAAATAAGGGCGGCGTCTTCCTAATTTTCCCCATGTTCTATCACTCAAGTAACCAATGATTGGCTGAACAATTAAACCGGTGGTCGGAGCAGCAATCCAAAGAATTGGAATATCATCGATACTGGCGCCAAGTGTCTCAAAAATTCTACTGACGTTTGCATTTTGGAGAGCAAAGCCGAATTGAATTCCGAGAAATCCGAAACTCATATTCCAGATCTGCCAAAAATTTAAGCGAGGTTTAGTCATCGTAATCCAAGAAAGTAGTTATAGTTTGTGTGGGTTAATTAATTAATTTTATAAGCACGCCAATTCACTGAGGGAATTATTATGCTTGCACTATTTTTATTTATTTCAGTTTTTTCTCCAGTCAGTACATCCACCAATTCTTTGGCATGGTATATTTCCGACAATGAAAGGTTGAAATTTTGTGGAATTTCGCTTTTGTTCAACACGATTAATATTCGTTCATTCATATCTGAACGGATGTAGGCGTACAATGCATTATCTGCTTGAAGTGTAAGAAAATCACCGTATCTCAATGCTGAATGCTGGTTTCTCATCTTGATAATCTTTTGTGTTTCATTCAACATTTGTTTTTCATACACGGAAAGTGAATCGTTAAATCGCATCATCCTTCTATTATCAGGATCGTCAGCCCCTGTCATTCCAAACTCGGAGCCATAATACACAACAGGCAATCCGGGAATAGTAAACATATATGCAAAATATAATTTTGCCTTGTCATAGCTCTTTGGATCATGAACAATCGGTGGATTATTCCATGCCATCTCTCGCGTATCAACACCTTGCATTTTGATTGCGCCGTCTGCATATGCCATAAAACGAACCTTGTCATGGCTGTCCATAATGTTTCCCATTAAATTATTATAGCCAAACGATCGGAACGATTTTTTCATGTGGAAGTCAATGGATGAAAAAGATTTTTCCGGTTCGATGAATACGGGGATAGCAAAATATGACAGATTGAAATTAAATTGAGCACTCAATTGACCGTTATTCACATACGAAGCAATAAGGTCGTAATCGCCAAATGTTTCGCCGATCTGATAAACTTTTTTGTTCTGTGGTATCTCAATTTTCTCTTTTATTTTTTTTGTCAACGCACGCCATAATTCGTTCGGCACGTGCTTCACAGCATCATGACGAAATCCGTCTGCCCCTGTTTCGGTCATCCACCAAATGGTATTATCTGACACAGCTTCCAATGCATCGGCTGACTTGGTAAAGTCGAAGGATGGCATATACGGCTCGAACCATGTGGTGAGTCTATACTCATCCCATAATCGTAAATTTTTTCTACCATCAGGTAGATCTAACGTACCAAACCATTCAGGGTGTTGTTTGAACCATGGATGATCAATATGGACATGATGCGCAACAATATCCAAGAGCACTTTAATGTTATGTTGATGCGCTTTTGCAATCAATGATTTCAACTCTGCCATCGTCCCAAATTTTTCTTCAACATTTTTATCACTGATGGGCCAATAGCCATGGTAACCGCTGTACCAGCGATTTGGAGCAGGATATTCACGGAACGCTATATTCGGATTATCATACACGGGTGAGATCCATAGAATATTGATCCCAAGGGCATCGAAATATCCTTCATCAATTTTATTGGAAATCCCCCGTAAATCTCCACCTTGATAATTCGCCTGATTAAAAATTGAATCATGACTAACCGGTTTATTATTCTCTCTATCGCCATCGTTAAAACGGTCGATCATAATTGAATAGATATTCCCATCATCCCACGAATTATTTTTTGCATTTTTCCCGGCTGGCTCACCATTGAACAACTGAACTTGCTGGAGATTTGTATTCTTTCCGTTTTGCGTTACAAGAACACGGAGCACTTTCGGTCCAGCCAACTCTCTTTTATTGAACAGTATTTCAATCAAATTGTTCGAAAGATGAATGGCAGATTCTTCAATTTTTTTATTATCCAAAAGTACAATAACATTATTTTTTTTAATCGGTTTTTTTTGAATGTTGTTCTCATAAACAAATGAGAATGTCACTTCATCCTTCACCTCTGTTCTTCCGCCAATATGCAAAAATAATTTTGCGCTGTTAGAATCCGCGATCCTCAATACAGAATTAAAATCATCAAATCCGGTTGGGGTTTTTTCCGAGTTTGTAGGATCAAGGACCTCTTTACCATCCACGATAAATTTATAGATATAGCTTCCAGGATCAAGCGGAACTCTGAGCTCATAGATGCCTTTTCCGGCTTTATCTTTCAATTGATGACTTTTTTTGTTCCAATTATTAAAACTCCCTGAGACAAAAACTTCATTCACTTTTGCATTAGGTTTGAATGTAAAAATGTGAATTTGCTGAGAAGTTGACCCGTTGTTCATGACAACTGGCAGGTAGTTCTTCTCGCCATGAAGTGTGAATTTAAGAAGTGTTGCTCCAAAGTTATTATTTTTTTGTTTAAGAGCTAAAGTATTGGTCTTGCTGTTATATGACACCCGGATATTTTTATTTTCTGCAAACTTCAGTTCATAATTCGGTGCATAGAAAAGATCACTTACCAACACCGTATCTTCTCTTCCTGCTGTAATTTGTAAAGGCTGAATAATATCTGTTATTCCTTGGGCAAATGTCATTCCAACTGAGATAACATTGAATAGAGCAGAAACACATACATACTTCGATAGAATTTTCATAATAACATTTACAAGAGATTAAATTAATGCTGGACTTCGATACGTCTCTTAATGCAACGCGCTCGGCATAGTTGCACTTGCATTTTTTACTGCACGATTTTCCTTTACTAACGTCCATAATGCAGCAGAGAGCGCAAGTGAAACACCACTGATGATGAAGATGATATTCTTATCGACAGAGTTCATAATGATTGTTCCAACAGCTAAGCTGACCAGTAACTGTGGAATAACGACAGACAGATTGAAGATTCCCATAAAAAATCCGGTACGACTTTGATCGATTTTTTCGGTCATGATGGCAAACGGTAAACTCACCACTGCAGCCCATCCAATTCCCGCTACTGCCATAAAAAGATACATCGCCATTGGGGTGCTTCCCAGTGCTACAATCCCAAAATAACCGAGCGACATGACCGCAACACACGAAAGATGTGTTTTAACACGACCAATTTTTTCAACGATCGGTTCAAGAACAAACGCAGGAAGAATAAAACCGACAGTATTAAGGATGGCAAATGAAATTGCAATTATTTGCCCGGATTGAGCATTGATAATGGATTGGTCAGAAATCCCGCCGAAAAACTTCTGTTGAATATATGCAATGATGTATACAAACATCGTCTGAATACCAATCCACGAGAAGCCATGCGCAAAATAGATTTTGAATAATTGTCCCCATTCTGTCGCCGATTTATTTTTCTTTGTTGTTTCAGCATCGACTTCATTATTAAGATCTTTGCTTTCAGTAATAAAGAACATCGGCACAATTGAAAAAAGAAACACAAGAAGAACCCCGGCATAGATCAATACATAATTACCAAGAGTCGCTCCAATAACATAGGCTAATACACCAAAAAATCCTGATATTGTTTGCATCCACGTATATCCTTTTGTCCGCGGATTTCCTTCGGGTGTTACATCGGCAATGATTGATCGTGTAGGATTAAAACTGATGTTGATCGCAAGATCGAGCGTTAACGCTACTGCAATAGCAACTGCGAGCAAACTGCCAATCCCCATCCGTTCGTTAATAACATCAATATTTGGTAATGCCATCAACATTCCTGCCGCAAGGACACCTCCGATTAATACAAAGGGTCGTCGTCGTCCACCCCAGAACCAAACTTTATCGCTGATTAAACCAATGATCACCTGCCCGAATATTCCGGCAAGCGGGCCCGCCGCCCATACAAACCCAACTTCATCAATCTTAAGATCATATTTTGTTGTTAGCAGCCAACTCAATGCTGAAATTTGAATTGAAAGTGCAAAACCCATAGCTGTGGCGGGCAAACTAAGAAGTGCATAAAAAGAATTTGAAAGTTTTTTTTGAATTTCTATCATTGTTTTCCTCGATTAGTTATTTTCCCCGAATATATCTTTAATAACAATTCTGCTTTGTGATCCATCAATAACAATTTTTCTGTTTTCCTTGGGGAATTCTTCACCTTCCCAAACACCGCTCGGACCGCTGTTTGTGTATTTATATTCTAACTCAGTGCCGGCTTCCATTTGCACGACCAAGGTATAAATTGAGTCATTAGCAATCTCGTCTCCTAATGAGCTATCATCGTACATACGTATGGTATTTGGCTTCCAACTTCCAAGGAGTTCATGATTTCCAACAATATAAATCCCGCGCCGAACGAAGATATTTCTCGCATCACAATGGAAAACAACCGTCACTATATCTTTCTTACTCTGCGCCATTGTTCCGCCACTTGAGCGGATTACCATCTGTTCTTTTTCAGCAATGATCGGTTTGAATTCCCGCTTCGGAAATTTGCCCCCAGCTTTTTCACCAAACATATATAAATTTTTCAGATGCGTGATGAATGCAAAATCAAATGGTTTATCACCCGCTGGCGCATTTTGATCCGTTCCATACCACCAGAACCAATCAGAACCTTCAGCTGCATACATCGCTTCCCACGTTTTATACGCGAACCATT
Source organism: Bacteroidota bacterium (assembly GCA_030679145.1). GTDB lineage: Bacteria > Bacteroidota > Ignavibacteria > UBA10030 > UBA8401 > UBA8401. The sequence continues at coordinate 8,783 of JAUXTU010000029.1, forward strand.
TTTTTGTGTTTACTTTTGGTTCAGGAACTTTCGGATCGGGCTGTCTCAATCCTGAATTCTCCAAATCCTGACGTGCGACAAGGAGGTAGTTCCACGCTCGATTCTCTTCATCCTCGCCGATCCACGTATCGTAATTTGCATTGATCCACGAACCGGGGTAGAGCCAATCCAATTTTCGCATTGCTTCAATCGGATGTGCCTGGATTCCCCGTTTTGTGTTTCCATGAATATATTCGGACATTGTCACGGTTACAACTTGTTTACTTTTGTAAAGTTTAGAAAGTTTACGATATAACGCGTGAAGAAAATCTTTTGCATCATTATCACGACGATACCATTCCCATGCATTCTCACCATCGAGAATAATAGTAAGTAAACGATCAAGCTCTCCTTCTTTCGGAGCATAGTGCAGAATCGATTTGATAAAATCATCCGCCGCATCTTCGCCAATAAAATTCTGATACGTGAATCCGATCTTGTCGGAAAGTTCTGTCTCTCTAAAAACTATTGCAACATCGGTTGTATCAACTTCGTACGGGTGCAATATTGACATATTGGATGGTTTCGAGCGCGCAAGTATCTTTTGATCGGTGGCTATCCATTGAATTCCATTCTTCTTGAAGATCGGAACAACTTCGTGCGCAACAGAACCTTCACCGGGCCACATACCCAACGGCGCTTGACCGAATATTTTTGTGTAATAATCCACCGCCATTGCAACTTGCGCATCAGCGTCCTGCGGATAATTAAAACGATTCGGCATTGCATCGTGCGGCTGACAGATTTTTCCAAAATCCGAGTCAAATATTAACGGAAGAATAGGATGAAAGAATGGAGTCGTTGCGACTTCGATCTGCCCTTGATGCGATTTATGATTGTACATTAATTTTTTGTGGATCGGAATAACATTCGCACACACTTTATATGTTTCAGAAATGATACGATTGCAGTCATCTTCGGTGATCTCTTTCGCAAGATGATACGTTCCATCAGAATGTTTCGTAACGAGATCGGTCAGATCAATAACCGTTCCATCGGCAAGCCAGATCTTTTTTTCAAGAAAATCGGGATCGAAATGCGCCAGATAGAACCAGAACTTGATATGGCGCAATTCCTGCTCAACAAACTTTTCTTTTTTGACATTCTTCTGTTTCAACGCTGCATATTCAGGGAACCTTGTAATCTGTACTTCACTGATCCCAAATGCATTCCAAGTATTATGCAAAAGGAAATTCAGATCACTTGCGGTAAAATTTTTTGTTGGCTTCAACGCAAGATCAATCCATGGATCGGTCTTCCCTTCCCACGCAGCCAGGAATTTCTTTGCATCAACTCGATTTTTTTTCAGATCAACGAATGGTTTCAACCGATCGATATAATATTTTTGCAGTTGGAACAACATCGACGATGTGAGATTGACGTTGTAGTGAATATCCGGATATTGCTCCAGAATAGACGCCATGTCGTAATAATCTTTTGTCGCGTGCGTGCGTACCCACGGACCCTGCAATTGATCGGTACCGGGATCAAGATACAACGGCTGATGCTGGTGCCAAATTAAATTCAAATAAAGCGTTCCCCCGCTCTTCGGATAATTGTCGGTCATAATTTCTTGATTATATGGTTCATTTTTCTGTTGACCAAATAGTGTGATTGAAAATATTGATAAGAATGTAAGAAGTTTTTTCATCGCATCATAGGTTGATATGTATAACCTGTTATTTCATAAGAAGCATTTTTTTAACTTCTGAATAATTTCCCGCTCTCAACTGATAGTAATACAATCCGCTCGATAATCCTTGCGCATTGAACGACGTTTGATACGATCCTGCTTCCTGCCGTTCATTCACCAGCGTTGCCACTTCTCTTCCAACAATATCATATACTTTTAGCGACACAGCATTGTTCGCTGATAATCGATATCTGATAACTGTTGTTGGATTGAATGGATTCGGATAATTTTGCAGTAACGCAAATGTTTCCGGAAATTTTTCTTTGCTAACAGAGACTGCTGTAATTCCTAACTGTGCATCAGACTTATTAGAATATATCTTTACTGTATAAGGATCTAATGTAATTGATGAAATTGGATCTTGGTAAACATATTGTTGGCTTTGATCATGAATGTTATACCATGTACCCAAGCCTAACCACGGAACACTTGTCACATTCTCAGTGGTAGAGTGCAGGTTTGCAATGGCAACAACTTTTGAATTTGTTAATGTATCTTCAAATCCCCACACAATAACTTTTTCTACATCATACCGATACAGTTTCTTTAATTGACCTTGATATAATGCCGGATTTTTTCGCCGTTGTAGAGCAAGTGTTCGATAAAATGCAAAATGATCTTTTCCACGTTGTGTATTTAAATAACTAAATTGCACGGGTCGATAGTTCAATTTATCATTTACCCAACCTCGCGGTTCGCTAAATTCCTGTCCCTCCCAAAGCATTGGAATCCCAAGCGATGTAAAAATAAATGCGCCATATAATTTATCACGCAGTACAGCCGTTGTTTCAGGAACTCCCTGATATTGTTTCATTTCATAAATCAATGATAGCTCATCATGTGTTATTGTTGCATTCACAGGTTCAGTTCTATTTGCATAAGAACTTGGGCTTGAAGGTGTATCATTCGTGCCATATGCGCCAAGATCGATGACCAAATTTTCAATATTCGTTAGCGTTTTACTTTGAAAACGGGCTTCGTCAAATAATTCATCTCTAAATGAATCATGCCATCCGCCGTTTAATCCACTGTAATAAATTAAAGCCGGACTCTCGGGCAAGTGTTCTGCAATTTGATAAATACTTCCTTTGTACAACGTATCAATTGCATTACTCCATCCTAAAATTCCCTTGGTAGGTTCAATAATATTCCATCCAATGCCTTGAGTAAAATCGTACCGAAATCCATCAACCTTATATTCGTCAATCCACATTTTTAAATTGGTCAAGATAAGTTCTTGAGTTTCGGCAGTCCAATGATCCATATCTTTAAAGAACGCAAGATTGTCTTCATTGTATCGAAAATCAGAATTTAATTTGAAATACGGACTTGCCGCTTCATCGGGCAGCATTTGCCATAGCGGACCGGTATCGTTTTGATGATTATACACCACATCAAGAATAATGGCGATTCCTTTTTGATGAGCCGCATCAATCAATTGTTTTAATTCCAGCGGAGTTCCGAATGCAGGTTCAATTGCAAAATATGAATTAAGATCATAACCCCATGAATGGCCGGATTTTCCGACCGATCCGTAGTCGTTCAATGGCATTAGTTCAATCGCATTAATTCCCAACGAATCAAAATACCACAGTAAATTTTTTAGGTCAGAAAACCCTGCCTGTCCTGCACCTTTAGCATAATATCCGCCGGCAAATTCTCCAATATGCAGTTCATAAATTACTAATTTATTCATCGGGGGACGGTTGTAAGAGGTGGAATTCCAAACATAATTATCTGCGGATAATCCATCAGCACCGGTGGAGAATTGTGTTCCGTATGTTCCAACATAACGTCCGAATGGATCGGTAATTTTTTTCCCATTTTCAATCTCGTACAAATATTCATATTTCGTATCCGGCAACAATTTTACATTCACCCACCAGTTATCCGAGCTGGGATCTTTTCGCATTATAACTGGAGTTGCAGTAGCGACGGGCTGTCCCGCAGGAGCAATCCTCAAAAGAACATAGCTTTTACCCGGAACACGCAATCGAAATGTTACCGAATCTCCGTTTGTTGCTGATGGAACAGTAATACCATGTTTTGCATACGAAGGCATTGGCATCAACGGAACTTCAACTACAGTGTTTTGATAGACAATAGAATCTCCACTTCCAATCGTGGCAACCAACCGCATATATTGTGTTTTGGAAATTGGAGATGGAAGTATGTAGTTAAGGACGTTTTTAGTTTTGTCAAAAGATGAAAGAACTTCTGTTGGCGCGCCAACTGTTGCGGCAGAGGTGCCCGTATAAAATTTTATGGACTTAACCGTATCGGAATTTGTATGAACAATACCGATAACAATTCTTCCAATTTGAGAGCTAACCTCTTCCGAGTAGAATTGGAAATAAAATAATTTCGTTAGACGAAGCACCGAGTTATTGTTGTCATTCGGGTTCTGTTCAGGATTCAACGGATCGGCATACCAATTTCCGTCATTAAATTTATATTGATAGACCGAATCACCAAGTGTTCGATCTGCAGATACTTCATGAATCTTAAATTTATATGTTTTAATCCACGCACTAAGAGCACCATCATAGATCATATAGTTGGAAGTGGACCATCCACTAAATTGACCGGGCAGTGCGACTGTTGGTGTTAAAGGTTTATGGGCGCGGAAAGTGATCGTAACACTATCCGCCGATGTTTGAGCAATTGCTATTGAGCTAAAGAAACATATAACAAACATTATTTTTTTCATAACTTGTCCTCAAGTGTTGCAATAAAAATCCTGCCTGAATGTGCAGGAATATTTAGTGAAAGTGTTTCTTTTTTAACGGTGAACTGTTCACCACTTAATTCATCTTTTAATTTTTTAAATCCTTTAGCAATTGGGATTTTTGCTAATAATTTTCTGTTGGATCTATTGATGAGCACATATGCAAAGTTATTATCTGATTGACGTTCAAATGCAAAAATCCGACTTTTACTTTCATCAATAAGTGTTACAAATGTACCTTGTCGTAATGCGGAAGAAGAAGTTCTAATCGCAATAAGTTTTTTAATAAAATTTCTAAGATTAGTATTCCATTTCTTTTTATCCCAGATCATCGTTCGTCGACAATCAGGATCTTTACCTCCCTCCATTCCAATCTCGTCTCCGTAATAGATCATCGGCGCGCCGACGTATGTCATTTGAAACAGATATGATAATTTCATTTTTTCAACATCATTATCGCACATTGTCAGATATCTCTCTGTATCATGACTACCGAGCAGATTCTGCATTGCAAAATTTACATCTCTGGGATATAGGTTCCTTGTTGTTTCAAGTTCTTTATCAAATTCCTTCGCAGAAATTTTGCCTTCTGCAAAGAATTTCAAACAAGACGACCGAAAACGATAGTTCATTGTAGCATCAAACTCATTACCCAGCAGCCACGGACTTGCATCTTCCCACAATTCTCCGACGATATAACAATCTTTATTTATCGATCGGACAACAGTACGCCATTCTTTCCAAAATTCGTGAGGTAATTCATTGGGAACGTCCAACCGCCAGCCGTCGATTCCTTTCTTTGTCCAATGTTCGGTCACTTCAAAAATATAGTTTTTCACTTCCGGATTCTGCACCATCAATTTTGGGAGGGCTGAATGTCCCCACCAACACTCATAATTAGGTTTCGGCTTCATTGCAATAGGAAATGAAAAAATGTTGAACCACGACGCATACTTTGAATCCTTACCGTTCTTCAGAACATCTTGAAACGCAAAGAACGCCGTACCGACATGGTTGAAAACGCCGTCGATCACCACACGAATATTCTGCTCATGACATTTTTTAATGAACTGATCAAACAATTCATTCGTCCCAAAAGAAGGATCAATAGTGCGATAATTCTTTGTATTGTATTTGTGGTTGGAGTCGGCGGAGAAAATCGGATTGAGATACAGCGTGTTTATTCCTAACTCTTTGATGTAGTTGAGGTGATCGATAATTCCTTGAAGGTCGCCGCCAAAATAATTATTCCCTCTTGGTGGTTTTCCCCAATCTTCAACATTTTCCGGATTGGTGGTAGGATCGCCATTCGCAAATCGCTCAGGAAATATCTGGTAAAAAACAGCATCTTTTACCCACGCTGGAATGGTTTCTGTCAAATGAGCCATAAAACCTACGTCAAATATTTAGTTAGAAAAGAGGAATGACTCTATCAATCAATGGACAACTGATAAAAACATCCGCAGTAAAATATCTATCAAACTTCTCTTATCATCTCACTATATGGAAGGGCTTTCACAAATTAGAGGTTAAAAATCTAATAGTCAACAAATAAAAGAACTGTCTTTGTTGGACATTATCTGTAAAATAGAAGAGGCAGAGTAATTTCTTACCCTGCCTCTTAAATATCATATTCCTTAATGAAAATCAGAATTATTCATTCTTCATTTCACAAGCAATAATTATTTCAACAGAATCATCTTCTTGTTCGAAACAAAAGAACCCGCTTCAATACGATAGATATATGCGCCGCTTGCAAGATTACTTGCATTAAACGAAGCAGTATATCTTCCGGCAACCATTGTTTCATTAACAAGCGTAGCAACTTCCTGACCGAGCATATTATAAATCTTCAATGTTACTCGGCTTTCTGCTGGGATGCTGTACATGATTGTGGTTGTTGGGTTGAATGGATTTGGATAGTTTTGCTCGAGTGAGAAGACGAGCGGTAATAATTCAGTTGATTCAACGCCGGTGATTAAACCTTTAACAAGTTTAACAGAGACTGTATCAACATTACTAACTAATGTTGCTTCTTTACCCTTTGCTTTCACAGTCCATTTTAGAATTAAGGTATCAGCACCAGCCATTAACGTTCTCAATTGCGCTCCGGTACGAACAATAAATGTGTCTTTACCGCCATTACCTGTAGCAGCCGCTGTGAATCCTATTGGAACCCATTGATAGGTTGCAGTATCACCATTAAGATCAACTGCTTTGTTCCACGAGAACGAAATTACTTGAGCTACAGAATCCAATTTTATTGTTGATCCATTTGCAGGAGTTTTCAATGTAAAATGTGGATTTGGTGGTAATGCACCGGCAGCTGTGAAATCAGTTACCCAACTTGGGGAAAGTTGATATCCGGTATTGTACACTGGACCTGCCGAAAATTGGGTTACAACTCCCTCAATATTTACTGGATATACCGGTTCAGTTGTTCCTGGTAAAGGTGTATCTTTATCAAGTCGAACAACTAAAGTATCCCAACCATTCCAAAATATCATACTTGGACTACCGCCTGCTGCGGGCCACGCAAGTGAAGAAGGTTTTTTTCCTAAACCTGAAATTTTGATCAAACGGCTTTCATACTTCTCACCGTTTGCTAAAAGTTCAGGAATTGTCAATGAGATTGGTGTTAATAAATTACCAGATCCGAGGACAGTAATATCAGTGAAATTTACAGGAACTATTTCCGTAGTTCCGTTGAATTGCTCAATTCCGCCAACAACCTCTACTTGATCTCCAACTTTTAATGTAGGACCGCCGCCGCCGAATTTAAAAACCATAATGCCGGCATTATCATCTTGAATTAAATATTGTGTTCCAGCAGGTCCCTGGAAATTTGCACTATTTACTATACCTCTAACTGTCAAAGTCTTACCAAGACTGTCTGGAATAAAGTTTTTGTCAGCATCGACAATTGCCTGCGAGATAGAAATTACTGAATTGTTCACCGACAATGTAAATGATGAATTTGTTGCATAATTATTTGGTCCTGTTGGAGGAGAAATAATTGCAACATTTTCTGTTGAGTTTTCAAAATGAATAACATTTCCTACGGCATCAATCGTAATATCTGATCGAGCAGACGAATTTCCACCGGTTGGATCAACATAAATTTGTGCTATAGCCGGTGTTGCATTAACACCGGTAATAGCGTAAATACCGGTTTTTGGTGAACCCCCAGCATTAATTACATAATAAACTACATCGGAAGCTACGCCACTCGGACTTTTGTAATATGCCATTGTAGTCGTTCTTCCAGTATCAGCAGTCGTTTTCCATAATGCACCGGACAATTTCAAAGCTGTTCCGGTATAGCCGGTAAGATCAAATTTTGCAACACCAGATTTAGTTCTATTTGCAGAATCCGCCTTCGCAGTATAATAATACGTTGAATACATCATGGAATCACGTCCGAACGCAACGTCAAAATATTCTACTGTTGAGTCTCCATCAAGAACCACATCCTTTGGTTTAAAATGTGTGGCATTGTTGCCAAGGAGAAATCCCCATACTTTTCCATATCCAGCAATTGCAAGGTAACGACCACTGCCAGTTCCTCTAATACCAATACCTTGTATTAACGTATTGTACTGAGCACCAGAATCGACAATCGCTATTTTAAGAGAATCTGTATGATATCGATGAACTTGACCTGCAGTTGCCGAACGATTGAGAAGGTAAACATAACCCTCTTCATCTGCTTCAGAAGAAAATCTTAATAGACTTCCAATAGCACTACCGGTTGTTGTCAATTTTGCTGCACCTTTAACTGCACCCCATTCAGAACCATCCGCTGCATGTCGCATAACGCCGGTACCTTTACCAGCATAACCACCATTATCAGCTGTGTAAATAAATCCGAAATTTTTTAAATTTGGATTTGTGATAGCAGTTACTCCGCGAGTAAATATTGAAATTGAGACATCAGAAAGAGTCGTATAGGTTGCATATCCCTTATCATAAGTTTTTAACTCTAATGAGAATGAATTGCTGCCAACATAAGCATTGCTATTATCTTTTCCATCCCACACAACTGAAGTATCTCCCTTTGACAAATTATTCGTTGTAAAAGTTTTGATCACTGTTACCCCAACCTTAATTGTAGTAACAACAGAATCAGCATGGTCAGGAAGAACAAATCGAATCGAAACTCCCGATCCATCACTAAAACGTCCATCAAACGGTGCCAATGATCCCTGTTGGGTAACGCGGATGTTGGAAGCAAAAACATTCGCGTACAACTTCGGGGATACACAGACCAACTCTATCAAAAGCAAGATAGATAGTATCCGAAAATATTTCATATTAAAACTCCTGTAAGTTAATAAATTAGTGGATTGTGGTTTAGTAAACTTGTTTAGAAATAAATTTGATGAGGTATGGTTTGCTTAGCTCAAGTTTTCTATGTTTACGATAGAATGAATACTTATCCTAGAGTGTAGGTTATAAAATATATTTTCACATTCAGAGTGTTGAGATATCAATAAACAATTATTCAATACAATATTAGCTTCTGTAACTGTATTTACTTCTTGCAAATAATAGTAAAAATCCATCTCTATGTCAAATAGATGGTCAAATTTAAGTTATCTGTCTAGACTTATTTTCTTGCTTAGCAGTAGAGTCTTTTTTGAATTTTTTAGACCTCTCATATGTTTGAATCATTTTCCAATTATTTAGTGTTGTGTATATAGCTTTTATTGAAAAATAGACACAAAGTCGTATATTATTGAACCCTTTTTAACATTTAAGTTTTTTATGGCTCCAAATAATCCGTCAGTTTTCAAATTGAATACACGTAAAATCAACAAATCCCCAAAAAAGGGATTCTTTATTTTCATAACGCTTTTTTTCATAATCTTATTATTCTGTCTTTTGGAAGGCAGTCTAAGGGTTTTTCAATACGGACCAAATCTTTCCATATTTACAATAGAAAATATTCATGGTAAAACGTACTATACCATGAATCCGGATATTAAATATCGATATTTTTCTCAAATAGATTTCAGCCCTATAACATCACCGGAATACTTCTTAACAACAAAACCAAACGATACATATCGTATCTTTTGTTTAGGTGCCTCAACAACTGTTGGATATCCGTATTGGTATAACGCATCGTTTCCATCCTTTTTGCGGGATCGATTGCAAATTCAATTCCCTAATAAAAAAATTGAAATTATCAATTTGGGTTTAACAGCAACAAATAGTTATACAGTTGTAGACATTGCTCGTGAATTATCAGACTACGAACCAAATTTATTAATTGTATACGATGGACATAATGAATTTTACGGTGCACTAGGAATTTCTTCTCGGGAAACGCTTGGTTCATCCCGCTGGATCGCAAAGATCTACTTACGGTTGATCCATTTGCGAACATTTCAATTATTGCGAAATGCTATTACAAACATTATTTCCTCTGAAAGTTCCACCTTACCTTCTCAAGGAAGAGGGACAATGATGGAACGACTTTCTCGCGGAAAATATATTCACTATAACAGCACAACATACAATAACGCACTTTCAATTTTCGAAGAAAATCTGAACGAATTAAAAAGTATCTGTGCCGACCAAAAGATACCGTTATTGATCTCCTCCCAAGTATCAAATTTACGCGGACAGGCACCATTTATCTCGGGTGATTATCCGGGCACAACAACAAATGAAAAAGAGATATTCCGGTCTGATTTTGAAAACGGTGTGTCATTGCTCAATGCCGATAAAATTGATTCCGCCCTTGCAGTGTTCAAAACATTACTCTCCTTTGACACCCTGCGTGCGGATACTCATTATTTTTTAGGAAAATGTTATGAGAAAAAAAATAACCCTGCCGATGCCTTAAAAGAATACATCAAAGCACGCGACTACGATCAGCTTCGCTTTAGAGCAAGTTCTGATTTTAATAATCTGCTGCGTAAAAGTTGTACAAAAGAAAATGAAATTTTTGTCGATATCGAACAGGTCTTCAAAGAAAATTCACGCGATTCCCTTATTGGGACCGAACTTATAGTAGAACATCTTCATCCAAATGCTTGGGGATATTTTTTAATGGCAAAAGAGTATGCCCGTATGATGAGACAACATCAACTATTTGCGACAACTGAAGAATGGAATAACTCCACAGCAGTGGACGAAAACAATTTATGGCAAAATCGTCATGTAACAGAATTTGATGAACGACTGGCGTTAAGAAAAACTGAAGTGCTTACGGCATCGTGGCCATTCACACAAGGAATTGTACCAATAATATCTTCAATAAAATCTAACGATACATTAGGAATTATTGTAGAGAATGTAGTACGAGGACAATGGAATTGGCCGGATGGACATCTACAAGCGGCTAATTATTACCTACGGCGGGGAGATAATAAAAATGCAGCTAAAGAATATGAAACAATTATCAATCAAATACCTAATGATGTCAATCCGTATTTACAATTAGCACTCATCTACCTGGAAATGGGTAATATTGAAAAGGTTAAAAATATTTTAACTTCGTCTCTATCAATTGAAAAGACAATTCTAGCATACCGAGCACTTGGTGATATTGCATTACAACAAAATAAACCGCTCGATGCCGCTATGTATTATGGATCAATGGCAATGTTTAACCAAAGTAACAATGAAAAATTGCAGAACGGTTATTTACTCGCTCTTGCGCATTTTAGAGCCGGGAAAAATGACTTGGCGAAGAATCAATTGCTTTTGCTTTTACAACTTAAACCTGATTATTCTCCGGCAATTGAGTTATTGACAGAAATTTCAAAAAAATAACAAAAATACGACTAAGGAATTATTTTCGTTTTTGGCGGTTCAACATTTAACCAGTCCAATTGCGGATCGACAAACGGCACTTCAATAATTTTTCCACCAAATCCAAGTATCCGATATGTCATCATTGGAATTGGAGTGACTTTAATATTTTTAAGCCTGTCTTCAAAAATTGAAAATCCCCGATCTTCTCCTGTTTGTGCAAGAAAGGAATTCATTGATTGTTTAAATTTTAATGTTAACAAACGTAATTTTGCTTTTTCAAACTGAATTGCAAAGGCTGTATCTCGAATTCCTATTGATTCTTTTTTATCAAGAACTTCAAAAAGAATATATTTATTATCAAGTAAAACAGGACCGTACATTTGTCCAACATCTATTTTCCATGCCAATTCACCGATCGGGGGATGTTCTGTAATTGGAAAATAATCTGTCACCCCGCCATTTTCTCTCGTTACCGTATCAACTGACCACAAACGTACAGCTTTTTCAAATGGAAGTCCTAGTTGTATTGCAGTTAATGCTGTTTTTACTTCGTTAAGAGACAAGGCAGTTAATTGACGAATTTGGACTTGTGGAACTTCTCCAAGTGATTCTGTGCTCTTCATAAATGAAAAAATCTCCGCGTCAGTCACGCCGGTTTTTCGCCTTAATATTTCTTTCATTTGTGAAGCCAGTACAGATTGCCGCCACATTTCTATTTTTTCGTTAACGGCAGGCTTTTGGTCCATTCCACGCCGAAGCGCTTCTTCTTCAAGAAGTTCTTGTTGAACCAGTTCCTGAATTTGTGAATTAAGGATTTTTGGGATTGTAGAACTATCTGCTTTTGCAACCGGAACAAATTTATTCGTCAACTTATCAATTACATTTTCAACAGTCCAATAAGAATTCCCGACTACGCTAAGAGTATCGTTAAGAATATTATAACAACGGATTTTAACTCCATTCATTGTTTCTGCATTAAACAATCCATTACTTTCTATTCCTTGTTGAACATATACTTCTTTTAAATTTTGCAATACCAGAATAAAGGTTCGAGGAATTGAATACCCAACTTTATTTTTAAACACTTCATCTAAATATTCGTCAAATCGTTCACGTTCTTTTCGTAGCCGGATAATTTCTATAACTTGGTCACGAAGAACATCGGGCTGTAACGATGAAAATTGAGGGTTCCGTTCAAGTCTAATTATCTTAATGATGTAATAACCTGGTCCAGCTTTAATAACAGGAGATATTTCTCCTTGCTTAAGTTTGTAGAGTGCTTCCTCGAGAGCT
>JAUXTU010000032.1 GCA_030679145.1 Bacteroidota bacterium
AAAGAGAGAAAGGATAAACAATATGGGTACTTCAAAAATAGCAATGCTTTCCGGAATTTACCTGATCTTAGGAATGTATACGGTAAGTTTTACAGCAGCAGATAGAAACAATAGTTCTATCTCAGAATCCGTAGCAAACTCCATTCAGGCAGAACAGATCGCCCGCACAGGCATTTCGCTGGCAATGACGAAAATGGGTGGAACATACTCTTTGGCAACCCGTTCATATGCAAATCAAACAGCTTCTGTTATGAATGGTTCTGTTGTCTATTCAGCTTCACAGTCAGGATTGCCGGTATCGCAATCGCAAGTAACATCAACCGGCACATTCGCCGGAAAAACGATAACAGTTAAAGCGGTATTCAGCTACGATCGCAATCGCTGGAGACTTATTAGAATGTATGTTCCTCCGGTAGCATAAATGCTTTTTCGTCGGCTACCGGCTTGCCTGCCAGAGAAAGACACCTCTCTTTTGGCTTTTTACAGCCATTCAATGATAAAAATTTAATCCAAAAAAAAGTGCTCTCGGTATTGAAAAAAGAACTAATCTATTTTCAGAATTGAGAATCATTTGTCCGATTTATATGTAATTCCATAAGAATTCCTCGGCATACTCTTTGCACAATTAGATGATGAATTGATCACTAATCATGGAAAATTTCTTATGAAACGAACATATCATCTTTGGATCCTTGCTCTTCTTATAACACTAGGTTCAGCGGTCTATCAACGATTAACCGGACCGACATATCCAAAACATTATGTCACTCTGTTAGACAGTAAAGCAATTTCTGTAACGTTAGATCGCGGCCACGGCGGAGCAACAGATCATCCCGTTACGGTGGAAACAAACAATCCAAATATCACCGGTAGAGTAGAATGGAAACGATATAACACGAATGATGAAGTTGCTTCTATTCCAATGGTCTATACGAATGGAATTCTCTCCGCACAATTACCGCACCAGCCGCCGGCAGGAAAACTTCACTATACAATTTATTTGACCGACGGAAAACAAACATTCTCCGCATCAACCGTTATTCGTTTTCGCGGTGAAGTTCCGGATCCGGTTTTGATTCTTCATATTGCATGTATGTTTATTGGAATGCTACTTTCTGCACGGGCGGGATTGGAGATGTTCACAAAACAGCCAGTCTATAAAAACTTGGTATATCTTACATTCATTACTCTTACACTCGGCGGAATGATTCTGGGTCCGGCGGTGTTGAAATATGCCTTCAACGAATGGTGGACCGGATTTCCGTTCGGAGGGGACATCACCGACAATAAAACGTTAATTGCATTTTTAGCATGGGGTACTGCCGCAATTGCTGTGTGGAAATCTCCGAATCCAAAACGGTATATCTTGGCAGCCGCTGTTATTACGTTGTTGGTATTTCTTATCCCTCACAGTTTGTGGGGAACGGAATTGAATTACAGCACAATGAAGACAAACTAGTCTGACTACAAGAAATATTTTTCTAAAACCATCCAAAATTTCCCTATCTTAAATCGATGTCGAGAACCCGAATATCATTTCGGGTTCTCGATAATATTCCATACTTTTAGTTGTATATCAACTCTATGAATAACGAAACCCCGCTGGAAAGTCCTGCACACGCATCTGCACGATTGTATGAAGGATTCGACACACAAAAACTTCCGGTTGTCTTCACCCTTCTTTGTTTGATCTCCGTGGTAACAAGCGTGATAGCAGAATCGTACGGTGTCCACACATTTGCAGTTCTAACGTTAAATGTCCTTTCGTATATATTTGGCGGCTGGTATGGGATTCAGGAAGCGTATAAAAGCGCGCTTGAAAAAAAGATCAATGTTGATATGCTGATGATCCTTTCCGCGATCGGTGCTGCAACGGTCAACCAATGGCATGAAGGTGCAACACTGTTGTTCCTTTTTTCTCTCTCAAATGTTTTGCAAACGTATGCAATGGATCGATCGCGGAATGCGATAAAAGCGCTGCTCAAACTTCGTCCGAATGAAGCAACCGTAAAACGAAATGGGAAAGAAGAACGAGTTCCCATTGCGGAACTCCGCATCAACGATATCATCATCATCATTCCTGGAGAGAGTATTGCCGCGGATGGTGTGATCGTCAGCGGATCTTCTGCGATCAATCAGGCATCCATCACAGGGGAATCAGTTCCGGTCGATAAAGAAACCGGTGACGCAGTCTATGCGGCAACGATCAACGGAAGCGGAGTGCTTGAAGTACGCGTCACTCGTTTAGCAACCGATTCTACATTATCACGCATCATTCAAATGGTGGAAACAGCGCAGCATCAGCGTGCGCGGACGCAGTATCTTCTTGAAACGTTCGAATCGTATTACGCCATCGGCGTTATTCTTTTTACGCTCGGATTAATTTTCATTCCGTGGTTCGTTCTTGGTCATGAATTTTATGCATCATTCTACACCGCAATGGTGATCCTTGTTGTTGCGTCTCCATGCGCACTGATCATTTCAACACCGGCATCAATTCTTTCCGCAATTGCAAACGGCGCACGGCGGGGAATTCTTTTCAAAGGGGGCGCATATGTTGAGCGAATGGCTGAAGTAAAAGCAATTGCATTCGATAAGACCGGAACACTGACTCAGGGAAGAATGAAAGTAACAGATGTCTATGTCGGAAAAAATAATCCCTCCAATGTTACGGAATCTTCGCTGCTCGCACTTTCTGCCGCGCTTGAAGGGCGTTCGGAACATCCGATAGCGAAAGCGGTACTTGCGGAAGCGGTTGAGCGAAAAGTACAGATTCCTGAAATGTCCAATTTTGTTTCTCTGCCTGGACGCGGAGTTCACGCAAAAACAGAAGGGTATCTTACGTTCATCGGCGGGTACAGAATGTTCGAAGAACATGGCGAAATAATTCCCGTCGATCTAATGGAAGCAAAAGGTCGTTTTGAACAAGAAGGAAAAACAGTATTGATCATTCACCGCGAACTTGGGAGAAGCGACAATAAAGGAATTCATGAAGATGACGGCGGATGGCTTGGCTGCATTGCTGTTGCCGATGTTGTTCGTGAAGATGCTGTACATGCAATTGCAGAATTAAAACGCAATGGTATTATTGCAACAATAATGCTCACCGGCGATAATCCAACCGTTGCGGCAAGCATTGCAAAGCAGACCGGAGTTGATGAAGTGTATGCCAATCTTCTTCCCGAACAAAAAGTGGAAGTCTTGCGCACATTGCAGAAAAAATACGGAACCGTTGCAATGGTCGGCGATGGTGTGAACGATGCACCGGCGCTTGCAACTGCGTCGGTTGGAATTGCGATGGGAGCGGCGGGAACGGATGTTGCAATGGAAACTGCCGATATTGTGCTGATGGGTGAAACATTGATGAATATTTCATACGCAGTCAATTTAAGCAAGCGGGCACGGAAGATCGTCTGGCAGAATATTCTCTTTTCTCTTTCGGTGATCGTTATTCTTGTCAGTGCAGCGCTTGGTTTTTCACTGGCATTGCCGTTGGGAGTTGTCGGTCACGAAGGAAGCACGTTGATCGTTGTCGTAAATGGGCTGCGGTTGCTCCGTCATCGATAAATAGAAGTGTTGTTAGGTCTATAAAAAAAGGGGAATTGTATGCAGATGACCATTCAAGAAGGAAGCAATTATTTCCGCGGACTGCTGCTGTTGATCCGTAAGGATCACCAAGTTACCAACGAAGAAATTACGTTAATGATGCGTGTCGGCAAATCGTTGGGATTTGCAAAAGATTTTTGTGAAACAGCCATTGCGGATATTCTTGAAAACAAATATATCCTCGATAAGCCGCCGGTCTTTTCACAGCTTGAAATTGCAAAGAAGTTCATCACTCACGGGTTGATCATTGGGCACTGCGATCATAAGATCCATCCGAACGAAGAACGTTGGCTTCAATTAATTGCAGAAGCGAATGAGATCAACAACGACTGGTTTATGCGGGAACAACAACGTATTGATCGGGCGCGCGAAAATAACGAACTGGACTTTGATGATCTTGTTGTAGAGTATTTAAAATAAGAAAAGCCATGCGCGCATGGCTTTTCTTATTTTGCGGAACAACAATGTTACGCCGTTACCAACGACATTTCCTGCAATTCATTTCTGATCGCTTCCAATTCACCAAGGATATCTTCTTTTAATACTGCGAGTTTTGACTCAAAATCTGAATAAAGACCTCGGTAATATTCGATCCCTTCATTCAAATTCTGCTGGAAGGTGAGGAAATATTTCAACTGCTTGTCGGAGATCGGTGCCGGTGTTTCTGCGATCTTCGTCTTCAAATAATCGACATACAATTTTAATTCTTTCACGAATAAGTTCGGACGGTTTTCATTATTGATGATATTGATCCTGCCATAGATATGGTCAATCATTTCTTTTAAGGATACGATCTTATCAAAGTAGGCAATATTTGGTCCGGGACAGATGGAAACTCCCGGTCCTTCAACTTTCGTATTCAAATTATTCACGATCAATGCGGATGTTCCCAATCCGACGCAGATACAGGATTTATCGGTGATCGCATCAAATTCCTGCTGACGTTCTTCAGCGCTGGCACCTTTTTCATCAAGCATTTTAATTCTGATGTTCTGATATTGCCTCGATGCTCTGCAGATCGCTTGTTCAGTGAATTCCGTATTGAGCTGGATATATTTTTTCGGACATGAACTTCCGGGACGGCCTTTGTCGATCAATTCCTGTTTCTCGATATCTTTTGTATTTCCACGCAGACTGTTGAACGGAACACCAAGAGGAGAAATGTTGCTAAGATAGAGATCTTTTTCTTTTGCTGCACACAACAATTGCATGGTGTGTACATCCACATTTGTTGCTTGCGGAACCAATAAGAAAGGGGAGCCCCATCCGATGGAATCGAGTCCGTAATGTTCGAGTAAAAATTGATGTTCTTCGTGCGTGCCAACCCCGCCTTGTGCCGTTATCTTTATCGGCAGCGGTGAAGAGGGAACAGGACGATTTTTATTTTTCAACGCTTCAACCACAATGTCGTGCGTTGTCTGGATCAGATCTTGTCTGTGAAGACGGAATTCATCAAGGATCGGTCCCATCAGATATCCGTCGGTTGCAAACGCATGTCCGCCGCAATTCAAACCGGATTCGATGCGGTACTCGGAAACCCACAATCCTTTTTTCGCAAGGAATTTTCCCTGAATGATCGCCGAGCGGTAATCGCTCACCTTCAAAATTATTTTCTTTTTGATATCGCCGTTTGCATCAGGATAAAAGTCTTCGAACTTTTCAATGTATCCGTACAGGCGGGGATTCATTCCCGCAGAAAAAACGATCGCAGAGCGAAGGTTGCTTTGTGCGTAACCGCGAAGAGCGGCATGCGCATCATTAAATTCGTTGGATAATTTTTCATTGTTGCGGTAATTCTCTTTGTCCAGCTTTGTCATGATGTTCACATCAATACTGCCGGGATGAAGATGTGCGTCGATCCACGCGGCAATATCTTCACGGACGGTATTGTTGGCGACAAATTCGCGGAACTGCTTCTTCACTTCGGAAAAATCGGGAAGCATGTCAATATATTTTTGAATTTCCTCCCCTTTTTCGTTGAACGAACGTTTCATCTCTGCAAATTTATCATGAACCATTTTATCGACAAGGTTCAGATACGCAGTGATCCGCTGTGCGCGGTGATCGGTGCTGTTCTTTTCGGTGATCGCATCGTACGGCAGGTCCAATTTTTTACTGTAGAATTCCCTCATTTTTTCAGCGAGAATATCGTCAACTAAGGACATTACAGAACTGATTCCGTAATGAGCGACTTTCACGGGCGTATCGATCGTAAACCCGATTCCCATGACCGGAATATGAAATGTATGGTGACCTTTTACTGCTTGCATAAAGTTTCCCCAAGTAAATATATACTATAAAATAAGATATTTCAGACTGGATGCAAACAGGTTTTTTTGGGAATGGCTGAATTTAACGAAATAGAGTGTTTTATGAGAGAATAAAAAACCACGGTGTTATCTGTGGTTTTTGAAGATGAGGATGTACTTTTAGAAAATGTTACTTCATCAACACCAACTTTTTTGTTTCAACATAGCGTCCAGCTTGCAAACGATAAAAGTATATGCCGCTTGATAATGAAGAACCATTAAATGGCACATTATAAGTTCCTTCGGATTTAAACTCATTTACCAATGTTGCAACTTCCCTTCCGAGCGCGTCAAATATTTTCAACACAACATTTCCTGCTTTTGGTAAAGCATAGTTGATCATTGTGTTTGGGTTGAATGGATTAGGATAATTTTGAGTTACTTCAAAACCAGTGATTGTTTGATCGGACTGCTCCGCAACATTAACTACGCCGTGAAGGTCAGCCTTAAACAACGTGCTTGTTTTGTCGTAAAAATTTTGTCCGATTATATATGCAATATTTTCTTTCTTAAGAACTTGAACCTTTTTAAAATCATATACGGTATCAATAACCGTTTTGTTCCACGATGTTCCGAAATTCTTGCTTAAGTATATTTCTCCATAATCTGCGGCTGTTATAGCAAGACCTTGGGGATTTAACCCAATATCATTTGTTCTCCCATTGTTAGTTACGCTGCCGCCTTGCCAATTTATCCCTCCATCGGTTGTTATTAACGCGTATGAAGAATAAGAAAAGACTCCATTACTTATAATCATGCCGTGTAACGTATCGTAGAAATCAATTGTGTACAATGGATTTGGAAATGTGGAAAAGGCGTTTTTCCACGTCAATCCTCCATCCGTTGTTTTTGCAAGTGTACCTGCATCGGGTGCATGTTCATTTCCATTACTTACAAACCACCCTATAGTACGAGTAGTAAAAATTAGGTCTTTAGCCAAAAGTTGTAAACTTGTATCCAATGCTCTCGTCCACATTTTTCCACCATCCGTTGTTAGCCATCGATAATTATCGATAACAATTCCTTCATCTTTATTAAAAAAATGAATTTGTAAAAAAGGAAGTTTTAGCCAATTTGGGCTTGGAGAAATAATACGAACAGAATCCCATTTACTCCCGCCATCCGAGGTTGAATAAATACCCCCATACTCTTTTAATAGCCAATAATGAAGAGAATCAAGCGCAAAAAGTTTTCCGTTACCATTATTGTTAGCGATGACAAGCAATTTATTCCACGTTTGTCCGCCGTTGGAAGTTTTAAAGATAGCATCCTCATTCTTCCCGTTGCTTACACATAAACCATTATTGCTGTCAAGAAAGAAATAGTCGATAAATGTTACCGAAGTATCATCGAACGGATAGGAACTGTTAACTTTTTGCCAATTCTGTGCGGTTAGGCTTTCAAACACAAATAAATAGAAAAAAACAAAATAGAGAGTATTAGTTTTCATAGTAAATCCTCTTTATGGTTACTTCGCGATTTGATATAAAAAAACAAAGCCATTTCCTTGTGTTTCAAACTCACAGTCACGTAAATATACCATTTTTGGCCAGGGGATAAATAGATTTCCCCTTTTGCTTACTTATATCCGTAAAGCCTCAAAATCGGATTAGAAAAAATGGAAAAAATAAAAATATTTTTGAATGTGCCTTTTTTTGTGAAATTTAGCGGGTTGTTTAAGAAGATTTTTGAAAAAATTTGCAAATTTTGTAAAAATTACAAATTGCAAAGTTCTTTAGATTAAAACGGTCTTATTTGAAAAGGGAACGATGAAAATTTAGAAAATATCTAAAACAGCAATGCCGCGAAAATTTTCGCGGCATTGTTTATAAAACAGATAATGATGTCGGTTATTTGAACGTATCTTTCGAATCAACGATCGTTACATTCTTCACGTTCAATTTAAATGTTGAAACGATATCGTCTTCATCAAGAACAGATTTCGGCAATCCCGCTTTCACGATATTGGAATAGCTCATCGGTGAAGGAGTGTTCTCTTTCAAACTCTTTGCGAGTTCTTCCGCTTCACTTCTATCCGTAACGATCGTAACGAACATATTGTCGGTTCTCCAATATTTTTTGATCGCTTTGTTCACATCGGAAAGCGTCAGTTTGGAAAGGAGCTTATCCATCTCTTTGATGTAATCTTTTCGCCCATAGAACTTTGAATCCATCAAATATCCGAGCTGGTCGGATGGATTTGCAACATACAATTTCATGTAGCTGCGCAGGAATGTTCTGGTCGCCTCAAAATCCTCTTTCGACATTCCGTTCTTGATCAGCAGATCAACTTCGCGGACAGCCATGCGCAACGAGAAATGGGCGTGACCGACTTTGATGTCTGCTAATTCTTTGTATTGCTGTTTCAATTGTTTTGCAATCTGTACGGGACGGATCCACAACGCAAAATAATTTGAATTACGTGGAACACCGGGGGGAGGGAGCATGTATCCGCCGCCGTTATTGTACCATTCAATGTATGAATAATCACCGTAGTTCATTGAACGCGTTTCACGGAGTTTCTGATACAACTGTCCATATGATTTGCGATGTTCGCCGAGATACGAATTGGCAACCATCAATGCGGCAAAATCATTGCTGGAACGTGTTATTGTGAGCGGAGTTCCGGTAAAGATTGCGGAACCAAACGCACCATCCTTTGCAATGATCTCAACATCAATACCGTTCGGCATTTTTGCTTTTCCTGGTGCGGCAATCGTCGGTTTTGCACCGGGAAGAGTGGCAAGATCAGCTTTTAATTGTTTTAAGAATGCATCGGAATATTTTCCAGCAATGCCGATGGTGAGATTATGCTTTGTGAACATTGTCGCATAATGCTTTTTGATATCGTCAAGCGTAATTCCTTTTACACTTTCAGATTTTCCCTGAACCATGGATTGATAATTTGTTCCACGGAACAGAAGATCTTCCAATGATTTTTTGCTGTATTCTTCATCGGATGAAGCGCGGATCACTTGGTCGACATAGTTCTGTTGATTCTTCATCACGCGCTGAAAATCATTTTCTGCGAATGACGGAGTGAGCATCAATCCTTTTACGATGGGATAGAACTGATCGAGAAAATCAATATGAACTGCGAATGTAAAGATCGTTTCTTCTTTATCAACTTGAGAATTGTATCCGGCAGCCCAGGGATAAATCTTATCCTGAATTTCGCTGTAGGTCATCTCTTTTGTTCCGCCCTGTGTGATAAGATTTGCAGCAGCGGTTGTCAATCCTTCTTTTCCTTTCGGATCGGAAATGGAACCGTTGCGGAACGCCAATTTGATAACGACTTTATTAGAGTTCAGCTGTTTCAACTCAACAACATCCTGTGCGAACATTGTTGCAGCGATAATGATTGTTAAAATAAATGTTTTCATTATTTCACACCTCCCTCTGCGTCGGCAGAGATTGTTGCAACGGTCAATCCCGATGAGACAAAATATTTTGCTGTCACCATTTTCAGATCGGCAACGGTCACGTTATCGTACAATGCATACAATCGATTCAATGATTCCGGATCTCCGGTAAGAGTGATGTATGAGCAGAGTGAGTTTGCTATGGTGGAGGGATTATCAATTCCCATTGCATAACTGTATTTCAATAACGATTTTGTCTTTGCAAGTAATTGTTCATCAACACCATTTGTTTTAATCTCTTCCACCGCTTTCAAAATCTCATCTTTTACGTACTGCATATCTGCTTTATTGACGAGCGATGCTTGAATGTTGATCAGGTTCGGATCGCGTGTATCGGATGCGCCCCCTCCGAGATTGCGGACTTTCTGTTCTTCGATAACCAATTTTTTATACAGTGCCGATGTCGGTGAGAATAGAATTGTTGTCATCACATCAAGCGCAGGCATATCGATCTGTGAATCCGAGAATGCCGGTCCTTTGTAATTCAAACTTAATGCGGGAGGAATACCGCCGTTTTGTAAATGGGTATATCGTGCTGAATCCTGCTTTGGTTCAACAGGAACTATGGAAACATAATTTCCGCGTTTCCACATGCCAAAATATTTTTCTGCGAGTGCGTTCACGTTTTCCGGCGTTACATCACCGACAACAACGATGGTTGAATATTCGGGACGATAATACCGATTGAAAAATTCCAAAGAATATTTGTATTGATTCGGCATGTCGATAATATCTTTGATGAATCCCATCGTTGTATGCTTGTATGTGTGTTTATCGAACGCAGTGTTCATCGTATTTTCATACGACTGCTGATACGGGCTGGCGAAATTTTTTGTGTATTCACCTTTTACCGCACCCGCTTCGGTCTTAAAATCATGTTCTGTGTAATTCAAATTCATGAAGCGGTCGGATTCGAGATCGAACATTGTTTCCAATTTCGTCGCGTCTCCGGTCATATGATAGATGGTTCGGTCGAGCGATGTGTTTGCATTTGCTCCTGCGCCAACCGATTTCAGCACTTCATTATACTTACTGCGCGGATATTTATCGGTTCCTCGGAACATCATGTGTTCAAAGAAGTGTGCGAATCCGGTTACACCTTCTTCTACTTCATTGCGTGAACCGACACGTACGTCAATATAGAAAGCTGCCAATCCGGGGCTGTCGAACTGCACCGTAACGACATTGAGTCCATTCGTCAGCGTTTTTTGATGGATGGGATAGGGAAGGATCTTGTCCGCGGCGGACAGCGAACCACTCCACATCACAACAGCCAGCAAGACAGTGACGATGTTCATCAGAGTTTTCATCTTGTCTCTCCTAAGTGATTTTACAATTGTTAATCAATGATAATTTGCGTGTAGAAGTTTAGGGAAATTTGGTGCAGAAGCAAGGAGTTTTTTCTGAAAGAACAATAAGAACAGATAAATGCTTTTATAACAACGGACTAAAGATTATTTCTTACGCTAACATCGTTTCCTTTTATTATAAACCAGATCGTTCCAATAATCCCGAATGTGAATGCGAAAAGGAAATTTATTTCGGGCGATATTTGCCAGAGCCACGCTCCGGCGAACGCGGCGCAGGCGACAACACTATCCCGAAGCAAATAGTAGAAACCAAACATTCCCGCTTTGGAATTCTCGGGAGATAATTCGTGAATAAGCGCTTTACGTGTTGGTTCGCCGAATTCTTTCAATCCGCGAATAACGAACGCAACCATGAGCAACGTGAATGTTTGCGAGAACATCAGCACCAACGGAAAGATGGTAAAAAATCCAAATGTTGCAGTGATGAACGGTTTCTTCGTTGTCTTATCGGCAAAGTGTGCAACAGGAATGTAAATGAGCAATGCGGTTATCATTTCAATTGTGGTGAGAATGCCGAACTCGACCGGCGATACACCGTTGATGGTGATGCACCAGATGATAACGAACGCATATGGTATCTGTTCGCAAAAGCGGATAAGGATGTCGGACATGAGAAGATTTTTCAATGATCCCGGCATCGTTTTCCATAATCCGAACGGGTTTACCTGGGCATTATTGTTCGGTTGTTTCGGATAAGAGATCAATTTCTGTTGAAGAACAAGCGAAATAATTGCGAGAGCAATGGCAATAATGAACGAATAACGGATCCCCTCTGTTTCGCCAAACCATTCGATCAGCACTCCTCCAATCAGAGGTCCAATCATCATCGGAAAGCGGCGAGTAATGGAGTTGAGACTGACTCCCATCGCGCGCTTGTGTAACGGCACACTTCGGGAAACGAGATCGAGCGTTGCGGGCATTGAGATGGCAGACCACGAGAGAAAGAAGAACGAGCCGATGATGACAGCCTGCCAGTACGGAAAAATAATAACGATGCTGTATCCGATGATCGTCATTACGTTAAATATCAGCAGCGCTCGTTTATGCCCGACCCGGTCGCTGATGTACCCGCCGAAGAACGAATAAAGTGCGTTGATGAAATTATTCGCGCCGGAAAAGATTCCGACTGACATCATTCCGCCGCCAAGAGCTATAAGATAGAGTGGAAGGAACCGTTCAGCGATCCGCTCTCCGGTTCCGAGTAAAATTACCATCAGAAGGAGGACGGCGGTATTTTTTTGAAGAGCGAGGAAATCGGAAATTTTTTTGATCATAGAGATTTTTTTCAATCAAAATCTAATCTCTTTTATTATTGCTTGTTCTAAGAATCCCCATAGAGTAGTGTCATTCCCGTTTTCGGGAGAGTGACAAAGATATTTTTCTGCAAGCAAAAAAAATTATTCAACGCTCATTCGGTTCAAAATGGATAAGAATATCAGCAATTTCAGGAATCTGTTTCATCAAATGTTTCTTCAACGTATGCGCAACATCATGTCCCTCTTTAACAGTAATAACCGCACTGACGGTGATATGCAGATCGACA
The DNA here is from genome assembly GCA_030679145.1 of Bacteroidota bacterium. Taxonomy (GTDB): domain Bacteria; phylum Bacteroidota; class Ignavibacteria; order UBA10030; family UBA8401; genus UBA8401. The sequence continues at coordinate 12,251 of JAUXTU010000032.1, forward strand.
AGATATGTCATTCCTGATTTGCGAATGCGGCATTTTTCCGTGGCGATCACACCGGGAACTGTGCGTGCAATTGTGCGAATGGTTTCCACCAGATCATCATATCTGTTTTCATCCATGATCTCGCCAAACGCAGGACGGAAGATGAGATAACTGTTGTAGAAAATGATTATTGTCGCAACAAGTGCCGCCCAGTCATCCGCTGTTTCGTACCCTTCTCCCATCACCAGCGCAATGGAAATACCAATGAATGCCGCTCCCGAGGTTAATGCGTCGCTGCGGTGATGCCACGCATCGGCTTTAAGCGATGAGCTGTTGGTCTGCTTGCCGGATTTACTGACGAAACGAAAGAAGAATTCTTTAATCAGAATGACCGCACCAAGAACGATCAGCGTGTATGGAGCCGGAACTTTATGCGGAGTGAGAATGTGTTCGATACTTTGGATAGCAATGATCACACCGGAACCGATCAATAGAACGACCACGATGAATGTGACAACTGATTCGGCTTTACCATGACCATACGGATGATTTTCATCCGGCGGCAGTGAAGAATACCGAAGACCGACCAGCACTACAATAGAAGAAAAAACATCAGATGTGGATTCAATAGCATCAGCGATGAGTGCATACGAGTTTCCGAAATATCCGACAAACCCCTTCACGAGTGCAAGCACTAAGTTGCCGATAATACTGAAGATGATCGTTGAAATTGCTTTGGTGGCTGACATTGGAATAATATACGACGGAAATATTGAGAGAAGAAGAAAATAAATAGAATCGGTTTTTAAAAAAAATGATATTGTCATTCCGACGCTGAGCGCAGCGAAGTGGAGGAATCTCGATTTTGGTCTTAAAGATAAAACAAGATTTCTCTCCTGCTAAAGCGGGATCGAAATGACATTGATTATGTATTTTTTGAGCTCACTAACAGAAAACATTTTATCGTGATACTTTCGGCACCTCATCGAGCGACATAAATATTTTTTTTCCTTTTGCTTTTCCTGTCGCAACCATCTCATCCGCGCCGGCAGAGGGACCGCCGATACGAAGCACTGCATCGCAATGACTAATCAACTGTACAGCAACAGGATGGAATATCTCATTGAACCGCGCATCGCCGATTTGTTTCGATCCTGCCGCTTCGATCAACGGCAGCGCGAACCATTCTCCCATCACCGGCAGATGTCCCATTCGATAAATTTTTAGAGCAGTATCGGTCATTGCCTGCACGTTTGCTGTAATTTTTTTCGGATCGTCGTTCGTTCCTGAGCGGTACGGACCGGCGACAAGTATCATTAATGATGTGTTGGTGTTCATGGAATCTTTCAATGGTGGATGATGGTAACGACTAGAGTTTCTAATAGACAGCTCTTCTATCCGGTGGGGTGATCTCTGCGTAGAGTTCAGAAGTTTGTTCGTCGATGATCTTTGTCTTCACCGAATAACCGTTTACTTTATTATAGATGAATATCTGCTCCAGCAAGCTTTTCTTAAAGAACGCTGAACGCTCATTCCAGATTGCTCCGGAAACGGTGACGATCGTTTCGATCTCGGTGCGGGTAAAACTTTTGATCAGTCCAAGCTGCTGTAATTGCGGAAGTGTCGAATCTGAGAACTGCAGTGCAACGCGTATTTCTTCTGCTGTTGAATGATTGACAGGCGTTTCACTCATTTTTCCCCATCGCGAGTAATTGGTCAACAGTTCTTCATCATGCCGGTAAATAAAATAATAGGTGGTGCCGACGAACGCCAGCGCCAAGGAAACAACGACAATATTTTTCTGTGTATTGTTCACTATAGTGTATCGAATTTTTTCAGTACAAACTTGCAGGAAAAACAGTGAAGGCGCAAGAAGAATTTTGTAAAACTGCAGCCCCGTTCCTTATCGGAGAGAGGAACGAGGCTTGAATAGTGTAGTATAAAAATGCAGTGCTAAAAATTATTCCAGATCCCACGGCTCGCGGGCGATGGAATAATGTTTTGGGAACGAGAACTTGCCGACCTTCGGCTGCACCATCTGGACAAAATCCCTGTACGTCATTTTCACCAGTTCTTTATGCGTTCCTGCGTTGAATGCGATCATTTCATCTTCTGCAAGAGCTTCGGAAACATACACATCTATGTTGAAGAGATTGCCGAACGGAGGCATTGCGCCGACTTCGCATTCCGGAAAGAGATTCTTGAATGTATATTCGTTTGCAAGTTCAATATGGTGTGTTCCGGTCAATTCCCGAAGCGATGTAAAATCTGCCATGTGTGATGCAGGCAAAACAGCCATGATCATTTTTCCATCCGCTTTAAGGATCACTGTTTTGGCGATCTCTTTTCCCGGAATACGTGCGAGTGCCGCAATTTCAAGCGCAGTGTATGCCGCCGAATGTGTGACCACTACAAATTTGACCTGATGGCTGTCGAGAAACACTTTCAATCGTTGAAGTATCATATCAGTCTCCTTTCGTATTGGTGAATGTTGTTCGAGGATGTCTGACATCAAACGCTGGCCTGCGATGTGCAACCCACGCAAAACATCAGACGGCTCGAAAACGCTGTCAGACGTTCTCAGCTCAACCCCGTAAAAACACAAAAACCTCTTTCATTCCGTTGTCTGGAAATTAAGAGGTCCGATAAAAAACCGTGAAAGCGTCTTCATATGCTTTCTCCGATGCTGTTACTACTTTAAACGTACCGCCATTTACGGAAAATAGCAAGGGAGAAGAATAATTCTCCCCCTGAAGGGGGAGAATATAAGAGGGGGTTAAACTGTTCTACTGAACCAAACTACTCTTCGCTTGAAACCGAAGCACTCTTGAATTAGAATAACAGGTAATGAATAATTTTCCTGTAGAACTTTGCACTGCAATGCCGTACGGCTGACCAATATTGGTTTCTGAAGCAGCGGTGATGGTTCCATTCGTGAAGTTTGATTTTCCTAATACCACATCGGCAGAATCACCGTTCTTTTTTGCTGGAGCATTGTAAAACACCAGTGCGCGGTTGAATCCGCCATCCGCAACGTACAGATTATTTTTCTGATCAACCGCGAGTGCGTAGGGAAGATAGATATTTGCACGGTTCGCTGAAGTTGGCGTTGTACCGTCTGCAAAATCCGATTTGCCCAGCACAATATCTGCGGTTGCGCCGTTCGCTTTCGCTTGCGCGTTCAGGAAGATGAGCACGCGGCAATTTCCCCGTTCGCCGACGTAGAGATTGCCGTTCTTATCCACGGCGACCGAAGTCGGATTCCACATTTTATCAGCGGCAGTTCCTTTTACACTCGATGTGAATGTTGTTTGTCCGAACACTGCATCGGCTGCGGTGCCATTTGCTTTCGATGCCGCGCTGTTGAATCGCAGCACACGGTTGTTCGATCCGTCCGCAACGTACAGATTTCCCGAAGCATCGGTCGCAATTCCCTGCGGCGAAAAGAATGTTGCTGCGGTGGAACCAAATCCTTTGGATGTAAAATTCTGCTGACCAAGAACACCGTCTGCTGCAGCACCGTTCGTTTTGGATACGGCGTTATCAAAGCGAAGCACACGCGAATTTCCCTGATCGAGAACAAAAAGATTGCCGGATAGATCCAACGCTACCGAAACCGGCGTTTCAACACCATTAGCGGAGGGAGTGCTTCCGCTCAGATTGTAATTCCAGTTACGATTGGTAAAATTCGATTGACCAAGTACGCCATCTGCATTAGCACCGTTTGCTTTGGTATCCGCGTTGTCGTATCGAAGGATGCGGTGTCCCCGTTGATCAACAACGAAGAGTGTTCCGGTATTACTTACTGCTAATCCCCACGGACCCGGGATAGTATTCTGTCCGACAGAATCGATTCCGTTCGCAGTGAATGTAGAACGCCCTAAGACCGCTTCGGCACTCTGTCCGATATCCCATGGTAAAATATTTTGCGCCGGCTGCGTCGAGCTTTCTTCTTTGCATCCGATAAACAACATGCCGAACAATACAATACACAATGCTTGTTTCATTTGTTTCTCCGGTAATAGTGTTGTGTTGAATGTATTTCAATTCCGGTTACGGAACAAGATTTAAAACGCCCGCAGGATAATGTCTGACACTGAAAAACTTCGTCAGACATCCTCTTACTTTTACTTCAATCCGTATTTTTTTAAATATCGATATGCAAGATACGCCGCACCGCCGGCGCTTGCAGCTCCCAATGTAATTCGGAATGCTTTTTCGGATTCGCTTTGGTACAATTGCAACTTTAAGGGAGCGGTAAGATCAGTCGTTGTGCTGTTCTCCCATGCAAATGACTGCGGTGTCCCTGCAAAGGTGAGATACAGCGGCATCTGCATGTTCTGCTCCGGTTTTGCAAACGCGAAGGTGAGAGGAAGAATGACGATCGGATCATCCAGCAGCAGTTCGGGATTCTTCATTCTCAGCAGCATAAGCGCGGTGTCTTGCGGTTCATGGTGTTTTTCTTCCTGGGCGAATGCGGGAAGTGAAAGAATAAAATAGAGCAGAACAAATATTACCGATGATGCTTTCATTCGTTGTTCCTTTTTCTCACCACCACTGAAAACTATTTTCCAGCACTCTTGAGTTACCAAGTCCCCTCCTTTTTAAGGAGGGGACGGACGCGCAGCGTCAGGGGTGGTTGCTGTTGCAGCGCACTATTTTTTCTTACCACCCCTATCAAATATTCTCGGTTACTCTTGAGTTTCTATTTCCCCTCCTCGACGAGGAGGGGATAAAGGGGTGGTGGGAAGAAATAAAAAATTATGAAACCGCAGAGCTCGTCCGAAAATGTTTTGCAATTGTTTGCAGTACGCTGTCTATATCGTTGAACACTTCTTCATTTCTGAACCGTATCGTTGCAATTCCATGATCGCGGATAAACGTATCACGTTCTTGGTCGTATTTACGGGCTTCGTTGGTGGAATGGATCTCTCCGTCTAATTCTACGGCAAGTTTTTCCTTCGGGCAATAAAAGTCCACAATGTACGGACCGATTCCCTGTTGTCTGCGAAATTTACGACCGAGCAATTGACTGTTACAAAGGTGCGACCATAATTTTTTTTCTGCAGGTGTTGCGTTGTTGCGAAGTTTCTGTCGCTTCAATTTTTGTTTCTTCGCGTTGAACAATTGTTGTTTCGGAGCTTTCATTTGTAGTTCCATTTTCTGACCACCCCTGAAAACTATTTTCCAGCACTCTTGAGTTACCAAGTCCCCTCCTTTTTAAGGAGGGGACGGACGCGCAGCGTCAGGGGTGGTTGCTGTTGTAGCACGCAAAATTGAGTTACGAAACCGCGGAGCTCGTCCGAAAATATTTTGCAATTGTCTGCAGCACGCTATCCACATCATTGAACACTTCTTTGTTTCTGAACCGTATCGTTGTAATTCCATGATCGTGGATAAATTTATCGCGCTCGTGATCATACTCGCGGGCTTCGTTGGTGGAATGGATATCTCCGTCTAATTCTACGGCAAGGTTTTCCTTCGGGCAATAAAAGTCCACAATGTACGGACCGATTCCCTGTTGCCTGCGAAATTTACGACCGAGCAATTGACTGTTGCGAAGGTACGACCACAATCTCTTTTCCGCAGGTGTTGCGTTGTTGCGAAGTTTCTGTCGCTTCAATTTTTGTTTCTTCGCGTTGAACAATTGTTGTTTCGGAGCTTTCATTTGTAGTTCCATTTTCTGACCACCCCTGACAACTATTTTCCCATACTCTTGAGTCGATAATTCCCCTCCTCAACGAGGAGGGGATAAAGGGGTGGTTGCTTTTGCGACGCACAATATTTTCTCACCACCCCTGAAAACTATTTTCCAATACTCTTGAGTCAGCATTTCCCCTCCTCGACGAGGAGGGGAAATGAAGGGGTTGTTGCTTTTGCACTGCACTGTATTTTTTTACCACCCCTGAAAACTATTTTCCAACACTCTTGAGTCTGCAATTCCCCTCCTCTAAGAGGAGGGGAAAAGAAGGGGTGGTGGTTGCTAAACCGTGCAATGCAAAACGGAGGTTTTTACAACAACCATTCCCAATCAAGGATTGGGAACGAGGTAAAAGATCATTTAGCACAATGTTAGTGTGATAATATTAGATTGGTTTATGTTTAAATTTTATTTCTTTGACCTCATGAATCTTTACGCCAGTGCAAATAAATTTTTGAAATTCAAAAATAGCAAGATTGTACCCAGAAGGATTTAAAGAGCTTTTATATTGGACACCGGCATATTTCAATGATTTTATAAACTCTGAAATATATTGAGTTGGTATGTAATCAAGCTCGTTATCGCTTCTTCTTAATGGCTTTGATAGTTCTTCTTCAAGGCGATTTATAAATGGAAGGTATATTAACAATTCAGTTAATGAATCTGATTCTGCAAATTGAATTGGGTCATATATATGAGTGTCTTTTAAATTAACAATTTTTATATTTTCACATAGTTTGAATTCGCCGATAGTAACATAATCAAATAATAGTGCTCTTGTTTCATAAAAGGTTGTTTCAGAATCACTTGATAGATATAAGTACGAAATGCCAAGAGGATTTGCTCTTCCTGATTTTGTTTGGTTTTGAGGGGGTGCTCCCATTTCTTTTTTTGAAAATCCATTTTTTTCTGAAATTCTAGCTCTATAAAATAATTGTCCTTTTTTTATTTCTCTAGTAAACCAGCTTAATAATTTTTCAAGTTTAATAAGATCAACAGTGTTTTTTATATGGTATCGGTTTTCGTTTTTTATCTCTTTTACAAAATTATCCCATGAGATTTGAAGATTACTCAACTGTAATAATGAATTGGGGTCAAGAAGGCATTCAAGGTAGACATTTTTTGTAAAAATCTCTTTATAATTATTTAATTCGTTTTTAAATATAGCCCTAAGAAGTTTTTTTATATCATTTTCTTTTTTTGAAGAAAATATCTTTCTATTGAAATCTATTAATATTCTCTTTTCGATTTTGTCGGGCTTACAATTTGCGGGAGGGTTTTTTATAGGTTTGTATGCGTCAATAAAAACTCTAAAATTATCAATTAACTTTTCGGGTGGCAAAAGATTGATGCTTTCCGTACCACAAAAATCACACTTGCCAACATCATGGCTAGTTTGAATAATGTCGCGAATATAGTTGCTTTGAAAACATTCTACACAACACTTCATGGATTTATATTAGGTTTAAGACTAATTCAATATGATGTTTTATAGAAAGCTTTTTAACATATCCTAAGCCGGGGAAATGTCCATCGCGATGCAATTCCTTGAATTCTTCAATTGCTTCTGACGTGAATTTATTTTTATTAACCCAATTGACAAGTTTTTCTAACGATTCAGCAAATTTTCCGGCAACATCTGTTGTATCTTCGTTTGAATTAGAAACAAAATGATGAATTCGAATTTTATTATCTTTATCGGGATATGTTAAGTGTATTGCAACAGCATATGGGGCAAATCCTGCTTCTGAAAATGAATCACCAACTGTTAAATAATCTGAAAAACCACTAAAACCATCAGTAGTATAAAACAAGTGTTCTTCTGAAAAGAACTCATCCGGGGTTATCGCATAATCCGAATTTCTATCCTGTATTAAAAAATGGTTTTCCAGCGAGATATACCGAGATCCAACAAAATTCCTATGGTACCTTCTCGACGTTTTACTAAGGTCAATAATGTGATAAACAGTTTCTTTTGTTCCATCAAATTTTTTAACATCTGATAAGTTTGGAACCTGAGAGGTATGTATAAAAGAAAATCCATTGAAATCAAAATCGATTTTTTTTGCTAAGCGTAATGACTCACCAATATTTTTAGTATCGTTTACATAGAAAGCAATTTGAAAATTTGTGTAATCATCTAGTACATCTTTAATCAGATCATAGATATCATCGCAATTATTGGTTAAGTCACCAACGATAGGATTAACAATTAAATTAAAATTTACATCAGCATCTCTTAATGCTTCCAATGTACTTCTTAAAGTGGTGAATGAATCTTTAACTGGTTCTATGATGGGGGAAATTTTGTCACTTTTCGAGGAAAGAAAATTCGATAGTTCACGTAGGGCAATTAATTCAAACTGTTTGCCTCTCAGAAATGGGAAATACATAGAGTTATATTCTTTTATTTAAGACATCATATAATATCGAATATTGTTTATTACTTAAATCCAACGAATAACAAGCATATTTTAATTCAAAAGGTGTCTTTCTGCTTAACAAAAATTCCGGATTGCTTACTTTTCTATTACGCAAAATTTGAAATACTAGTTTTTGAAATTCAACAATTTCAATTTCTTTAATCAACCTTAAACAAGTTTTAAATAATTGTGTATTTGGCACCCCTGGAATTATCCCAAATCTAATTTTAATTAATTCAACATATTCATCTTTTCTTAAGAGTTTGAAGAGCGTATCGTGCTTGAAATATTTTTTATCAATTTTTGCTTCTTTGTGAATTTTAAGTTTTTCTGATTTTGTCAATTCTATAATGCCATATGATTTATGCTTATAAGTTTTGATCAATTCGTCAACAAATGTTGAATCTGTAACGATGTAAATTTTTTCAATTACTTTTTTATAGTCTTTAAGTTGAGATTCCAATCTATCTAAATTATCGAGATTTGTTTTAATTTCATAAATTGATACACCTCCATTAATAAAAACTAAATCTGCAACTGATTTTCCAATTTTTAACTCTCTAAGCAATGTTGAATTATTAAACTGGTGTTTCCCGAGCCACAGTTCATTTATGATTGTATTTTTAAAAATATATTCATTTCTATAAGTATGTAGCATTCTTGAATACAACCGAGATAAAAACTCAGAAAACTTGATAGTCTTATTTTTAGAAATGATTACATCTTTATGTTTTACAATTCTGCTTTCAATATTGGCTGATTTGGAATGACCGATTAAACTTCGAATAGCACTTGGAAAATAAACCTGAGAAAGACTACGTATTTTTTCAATATTATTTAGTTCTATTGCGTTCATATAGCAAATATAGCTTAGTTTAAGACTTATATCAAATGTTCTTGAGATTGAAATAATCTGAGAACAATTATTGCAGATTTGTATAAACTTAATAAATGCTGATATTTATATGTGTTTTCACTTCTTTTCCAGCCCAAAATCTGCCATCGGGTAGATACCGAACCAGCTTTCTTTTTGGAAAAGAGAACCGGCAGTTGTAGTTCCCGTTACATTAAACGGAGCACTGATCGTTTTTTCGGTCAGTGTATCCTTCTCAAATATTTTGCCAACCAGTTTTCCTGTAATGATATAATCAGTAGCGAGATTGAAGAATCGTCCGAACCAACCTCGGTTCTCTGCTAGCATACATCCTTGAAATGCTGCGCCGCCGCATGTTCCTTCAACAGTTCTATTATCGTTGATGGTTATTGCAATAGTGACCGTATCTTTAATAAAAAGATAGTCATCATTAGCATCTTTCATTCGAACGGTCACCTGTTGGCGTGCGCTCCACGTTCCGATCAATTGCTGAGGAACAATCCAGTCATCCGCAATTGCGGAAGAGAATATTGTTCCTGCCAATACCAATTGTATGAACAAATTACGAGAGATTCGTGAAAAGATATTGTTCATAATGATCTTTCATCTTAAAAGTGGAGAATGTCAGACGTTGCACCTTTTATTTTTTCAATTCCTTGAGAATTCGTTCTGCTTTTTTTTGATTGCTCTCAAGAACTTCAAGCCTAACGCCAAGCGTTGTTTGCAGCGAAGAGAGCATTCCGCCGTTGTCATCCTTGCTAATAAATGCTTCCACGCCGTGCGATGCCAATTTCTGTTTTGCAATTTCAGCATTTATTTCGTTGGAATATTTTTGAACCACAACAAGTCTTGTTTTATCCATAGTAGTGGCCGGTTTGGTGTTGCAATTGTCTAACTGTCCGTCGCGCTTTGCGGAAGAGAGTCAGACATTGTCCCTAAATCCAATACTTATACTTTATTAACGCGACTATTTCTTCAGAATATTTTTTGAACTCTTCCGCCGAAGGGAAGTATTGACGGATAAAACTCCGATCAACAATCGGATTGTCTACCAATCCCGCAAGGGCAGGATAACTGGAGTGTTTCCATTCTTCAAGATGTTTTACTAACCCTGCCCGCAAAGGATTTTGATGGATGTACGACATAACGGTAAGTAAATATCCTTTATCATCGATCTCTTTTGCTTTTGAGTGGGGCTGAAATAAACTTCCATGCCGTTCAAACGAACGGTTAAGCGATTTTGTGTATCCGCTTAATAACGAGGCGATACTCTTCCTGAGCGTTTCAATATCCGGCGTTGTTATTTTAACAAGAAAATGAAAATGTGTCGGCATTAAGCAATACGCAAATGTTGAAAGATAATCCTCGGTGTGTTCTTTGTATCGCTCCAAAAAATCGTTGTAATTCCGATCTTCCTTGAAAATTATTTCATTATTGTTTGATCGGTCGTAGAAGTGGTAATATTTGTCGGTTTCCAGATTCATAGTATCTCCTTTTATTCAGAAGTGAGGATGTCTCTGACGGTGTCCGCGGATGTCAGACATTGTCTGCACCACAAATGTACCCTTAACATGCTCTAATATCAATCAGCTAAAAAAAGTTCTACTATAAGTTTAATTTTCCGGTTTTAGAAAGGATCCACCGCCAACAAGAGTGGAATGAGTCTCTCGATTCTAAGAACATCATTGGGCAGGCACCGGGTATAACGGTGATGTTATGTTCGCGGCAGCGTTCCACTGCTGTAACAGAGACACTGGAGATTGCAGAACTTTTTGTTGAGTGTTGAATACCAAATGTGTAATGCATCCACACGCGCGGAATGTGGAGTGCAATACAATCATCAACAATGCGGTCGGTGTTTTCAGATGTTGTTGCGATGAACACACCATCAATCTTTTGTGGAACCGATTGAAGCATAGGATAACAGACATCTCCATCGAATGTTGCTATGGTTGGATGAATAGCAATGACATATCGCTCGGATGTCTTTAATTTTTTATACAGAAGATTGGCAAGTGCCTGCGGTTTGGAAGAAATTCCGACAATGGCAATGGTGCGCTGAGAAAGAAAATCGTTTGCAAGAGCTGTCACGGTATTCATTGTGGCAGTACGGTTAGTATAATTTCCGGATGTTTTTTTGGAGCATTGACAGCATTGAGTACAGAAAATTTCAAACTGATCGACGGAATATTTTGTAATACTTTTACTTCAATTGTTGTAACATCGTTTGCTTTTACAGTAACAACATCCGCAGTGTTGTGGAGCAAATATTCGCTTTTGTTTTCAAGAAGATAATCCATATCGCTGGAATTTTTGATCGTTACAGTCATCACGGAGGTTTTTCCTTGATACGAACTTGGACCAACCGAAAGTGATTGCCGGATGAGCGGAATGAGAAACTCATTTCTGCCGATCAATAGGTCATTATAATAGACAACAGTTCTCTTTTCAAATAATGCTTCTTTCAAACTTGCTGCAGTTCGTTCTTTTGCGAATACAAGTGTAATCGGGCGGTGTCCCCCTTTTGGTACGTCATATTGCCAATCGATCAAGCCATGAATATCCGAAGTTCCCATGATTGTTAAATTATAATCAAGCGCAATCTGTAATGCTTCGTCCGAATACGTGAGATCGTTCACCACTTCAATACCATCCAGTAATTTTTCCTTTAATAATAATTTGTGAAGATCGGTCAGTGTTGCAACGCCGGTTTTGCTTTGTCCGAGCCAGTTGGGATGATTCCAGAATGTAAATGCTCCCTGGCGTTTTGCTTCTCTAAACACTTCCACTGAATCTTGTATCAACATTTTGTTTGCGTCGTTTAAAAAAATTGCATTGCTGTGTCCCGGCGGCATCTTCCGCGTGATCTCCGAACCGTTGATGACGATGAGGTTTGTATCTTTTGCTGCATCGAACGCAAGTTTGTATGCACGATTTCTATCGGGATGAGGAATGTCGCTTTTGTGCGGCTGATATTCCAGATGTTCTGTCAGCGATATCGCATCAAGTCCGTCTTTCACCGCTTCTTCTACGCGAATCGTGGGCCACACATCGCCGTCCGAAAAAACAGTATGCTGATGGAGATCGCATTTTAATGTGAGATATCCGGGAATATTAGGAAAGGAAATCACCCGTTCGTGTTTGTGATGATCGTGGGCGAATAAAAAGGATGAAAGAAGGAAGATGAAGGATGAAAGAGTTACTAATTTTTTCATGGTGTGAGAACTCCTAAATGGATATCAGTATAATTGCAATGTATTATAAATTTAGTAAGGAGGAAAGTGAAGTTTTTTTAGGAATAGTATTAGCTGAAAAAGATCCTGCCGAATATTCGAGAATATCCGACAGGATTGAATACTAATGAAAGGAGTTATTCTTTTGTCTTTCCGAACGAGAACCAATCGACCTTGCGGGTGAGATACATTACTGCTGATAAACTTGCCAGTAATCCTATACTGCCGATCAATAACGCGTAATCTTCCAATTGCAGGACGACATATAAGAAGATATAGAGAGAAAAGATCACGCCTCCTGTAATTGCCGTGGTCCGTTTGCGTGTAACGATTGATCGTGTATATAATATTATCATTGTGAGAATTGTTAACGATGAGACAACATATGCAATATCGAATCCAAATTGTTCGGACAATGAGAGAACAAGAACATAAAATAGGATCAGACTCAAACCGACAAGGGTATAATGGATCGGATGTAACAATTCATTTGTCAGCACTTCGCATAAAAAGAAAGCAAGGAATGTTAACGTAACGATCAGAACCGCATATTTTGCAGTGCGGAGTGTCTGTTGATATTCGTCCACCGTCTCCAATAAATGGACCCCGAAGGATGATTTATCAACAGCCTCATTTTTTCCGACCCAGTATTGAGGAAAATTTCTATTAAGTTCTAGAATCTTCCATTTTGCCGAAAATCCGTTCTTGCTGATCGCTTTTTGTTCCGGCAAAAAATCACCGATAAAACTCGGACTGTTCCATGCAGATGTAAGATTCACTTCCGTATGTTTTCCCAAAGGAACAAACCGAAGTTCGGAACTTCCATTCAAGTCAAGACCAAATGAGAATGGAAATTGCCGCTGTCGTTCTGTGATCTCGGGGAGAAAAGTGATTCCCGATGTGACAACATCATTAGAACGGACACCTGACTTTGCGGATAATTGCGTTGAATTTATTTTTAGCATTACATTTTCTTTGATCCCGCGAAGATCGGTAATTCCAACGGTGAAAAATGCCTCATCCCATTGTGGAATTGCATTGGATTGATTCAATTGTGGGATATCAGCGGTATTGATCGATCCGTTAAAAGAGAGTTTTGTATTGTACAACACCACCTGAAAAATTCCACGGTATCGAATTTCCGTTGAAATGGTTCCGGTTGCTGAAAGTGAATCAGGAAGGATGTGCAGTAAATTTGTGTACGTTGAGATCTTTCCTTCAGCATTTTTCACCGTATATTTAAGCGGGATAGAGAGAATTGGTCCGGCGATGGTCTGCTGATTTCCCCATTTACTGCTTACTTCGTTTACGACGGAATTTTTCCGCTCATTTCGTTCGATGATGAGCGATTCAACGATGGCTGCGGGGATAAGAAGAATTATTGTGAGTGCTCCGATAAGAGCCATCCGCAATAAGAGTGAAGTGCGAAGCCTGCTTTCGTCCATTACTACCTCCTTGGTATCGTTATAAAAAAATTGAATGCTGAAACAGGAGTTATCAAGGTGGAATTATACGAACGGTCCCTTACAAAAACGCTGAATTGAGATTTTAACGTTAGACGCATGCCAACGGAACAATGTTTCACATAAGAACATTATTATCTCTTTTTTTGTGCGACACCCATAATCTTTTTTATCATTCCATCATCCGCGATCAATGTTCCTGATTTTGGCAGCCGGGGAATGAGTGTAAGCCAATTTGAATCTTTTGCAAATATTTCTTTGAAGATGGGAAGAGATGCATCAATTTTTCCGGCATTGACGAGAGCAACAGCATGCCAGAATTTCATTTCAAGATTATCGGGAAACATGACTTCAGCCGCTCCGTATTCGCGCAGCGCTCCCTCAATATCGTTATGTTCAACAGCAAGATCGCCGTTGTTCATGTGGTCATATGCTCGATGAACTGAAACGAGTCGACGAAGTTCTTGCAGCGGTTCAGGATGATCTTCCACGCGAAGATCGATCACTTTATCCGCCCATGGTCTTCCGGTTGATCGTCCTTTCACGATAAGAATTGCTGCGGATTGTTTTCCGCGAATATCGCCTCCAACGGCTTGTGCCGCATCGAGTGCTGAAAGCATACGCTCCGTCAAATCGCCTTTTGCAGATTCGAATGCTTTCGACATTGCGGACCATATCTTATCATTCAACATCAGGTTTGCCTGAACAGAATATTGCTTTCCAACAATGTATCCGGCGGATTCGATACATTTTTCACCTGTATGCGCGGCAACATTTCCCTTTGCATCAACAAATGCAACCTGGCGAACATCTTTTCCCGGATCGGAAGCAAGCAATGCATCGAGTGCCTGTTGTGCTGTTTTTCCGGAACGCATCAGATCGAGTCCGAGTTTTCCGTACGATGGATCGACGAACGATTGTGTTGCCACTGCACCGACGCCTGCTTCACCCCACGTGACCAATGATCCAACAGAAAACCAATGTGATTGCACAGCAACACCGAGATCACCTGTAACAGAATCGCGTGCAACAATGGAAAATGTGTGTACGGGACGAATCGATGATGGTTGTTGTGCAAACAGAGAAGTTGAGAAGAGAACGGCTGCAAAATAAATAAATTTTTTTTTCATAAATATTCTCCAGTCATGT
>JAUXTU010000043.1 GCA_030679145.1 Bacteroidota bacterium
TGAAGCTTCTTTTTATGGTCCCAAAATAGATTTCATGGTAAAGGATGCCATCGGCAGAACGTGGCAATTAGGTACAGTGCAGGTTGATTATGTTATGCCGGAAAGATTCGAATTAGAGTATATTGGAAGTGATGGTCAAAAACATCGTCCGGTAATTATTCATCGAGCACCGTTTGGTTCAATGGAACGCTTTGTTGGATTGCTTATTGAACATTATGCGGGTGAATTTCCATTGTGGCTTGCTCCTGTGCAGGCTGTCATTCTTCCGATTACCGATGGACAGCTTGAATATGCACAAAAAGTTGTTGCGCAATTGTCTGAAGCTGGATTGCGTGTGGAAATCGATTCACGTAATGAAAAGATCGGCTATAAAATTCGTGAACATGAAATGAAAAAAATTCCATTTATGCTTGTTGTTGGTGAAAAGGAAAAAGAAGCAAATTCAGTTTCTGTTCGACAGCACAAAAAAGGCGATATCGGTGTAATGGCTGTAACTGAAGTAATTCAAAAATTATTGCAAGAAAATTAGTATATTTAGTTACGGTTTTATAAACAATAGGAGAGACTCACATTAAAGAAAAGCGACCTCGTATTAACGAAGAAATTCGCGGAGATGTTATCCGTGTAATTGAAGACGGTGGTGGACAAGTTGGTGTAATGACACCCCGTGAAGCATTAGCAATTGCAGTACAAAGAGGAAAAGATTTGATCGAAGTTGTGCCGAACGCAACTCCTCCTGTCTGTAAAATAATGGATTTTGGTAAATTCAAATACGAAATCCAGAAGAAAGAAAAATTACAGAAAAAACATCAGCATGTATCGCAATTGAAAGAATTGCGTTTTCATCCGAGTACTGATACACATGATTTTGATTTCAAAACAAAACATGCCATTCAATTTTTGGAAGATGGCGATAAAGTAAAAGCGACTGTAATTTTTAAAGGTCGCGAAGTTGCGTATAAAGAACGCGGATTCGAATTATTGAATCAACTTTCAGAAAAATTAGCAGCGTATTCAAAGATCGATCAGCCGGCAAAGATGGAAGGCCGATTTATGATCATGATCTTCGCTCCTGATAAGACTGCAAAACAACGAGTTGAAAAACAAAAACAAGAACAATCATAAACGAGGGTGTAATGCCTAAAATGAAATCGCACCGAGGTGCACGAAAAACATTCGATGTTACTGCAACAGGTAAGATCAAGCGCCGCAAAATGAATCGAAGTCATATTCTGACAAGCAAAACAACAAAACGTAAACGTAGTTTACGTAAAGCGGGTTATGTGTCGAAAGCAGATTCAAAAAAGATCAAAGAAATGTTGGTATTATAATTTAATTCACCGTTCCATTCATTTATAAAGGAGAAGAGCAACTATGCCAAGGTCGCAGAATAAAGTTGCCTCCCACCGCCGTCGTAAGCGAATATTATCGCAAGCGAGAGGCTACTGGGGTGCGAGAAGTAAACTGATCACCATTGCAAAGCATCACTTGGATAAAGGGATGCAGTATGCATATCGTGATCGTAAAGCAAAAAAACGAACATACCGTCAATTATGGATTGCGCGTATCAACGCTGCAGCTCGTTTGCATGGTATCACGTATTCTAAACTTATTGCCGGATTGAACAAAAAAGAAGTCAATATCAATAGAAAAGTATTGGCTGAACTTGCTGTGCATAATCCAGAAGCTTTTACAGAAATTGTAAATTTTGTTAAAGCGTAATTGGAAACTTTCCACCGCATCATATATATTGATCGCGGTGGGGAGTTTTTTTTATTTTAGACAGAGTGATTTATGCTCGAAAAAAAAATATCCGATCTTCAAGCAGAAGTAGAAAAACTGCTCCCCACGATATCATCGATGGATGATCTTGAAAAATTTCGTATCGAATTTCTCTCCCGCAGTGGTAAACTAGCATCGTTATACGAAGAATTAAAGACTGTTCCCAACGATCAAAAACCTCTTTTTGGTCAAAAGATAAACGGTGTAAAAAAAACATTAGAGGCACAATTTGAAATGATAAGGTCGGCAATTAATGCCACCGCAACAAAACAAAAAAATGAAATTGATATTTCACTTCCCGGTAGAATGCGCCCCAAGGGAACGCATCATCCCATTACGCAGACGATGGAGGAAATGAAAGAGATTTTCGTTTCCATGGGGTTTGGTATTGAATATGGTCCGGAGATTGAAGACGATTATCATAATTTTGAAGCGTTGAATTTTGCTCCAAATCACCCCGCAAGAGATATGCAGGATACATTCTTCATTAAAGATGATGTCGTGCTTCGTACGCATACCACACCGGTTCAAATCCGAGTGATGAAGAGCCGTCCGCTTCCAGTGAGAGTTATTATGCCGGGGCGTGTATATAGAAATGAAGCTGTCAGTGCTCGTGCTAATTATTTCTTTCATCAGGTAGATGGATTGTATGTAGACAAACATGTTTCTTTCGCAGATTTGAAAGGAACATTAGTTACTTTTGCAAAGAATTTTTATGGGAGCGATATTAAATATCGGTTTAGACCAAGCTATTTCCCATTTACAGAGCCAAGTTTAGAAATGGACATAACTTGTTTTTTGTGTAAAGGAAAGGGATGTCGAATCTGTAAACAATCTGGTTGGCTTGAAGTTCTTGGAGCTGGAATGGTTCATCCCAATGTGCTTCGAAATTGTGGACATGATCCTGAAAAAGTTTCAGGTTATGCGTTTGGAATGGGTGCTGATCGCATTTCTATATTGAGATATGGAATTGATGATATAAGAATTTTCTTTGACAATGATATACGATTTCTAAATCAGTTTTAATGACATTTGTATGCGTATAAGTTATAATTGGTTACAGCGATATATCAACGTAAATGATAGCGTTGAAAACTTAGCTCAAAAACTTACAAGCGTTGGTCTTGAAGTTGAATCGGTTGACTACCTAGGAAAGAAATTTGAAGGATTTGTTGTTGCCGAGGTAATTGACGTTCAAAAGCATCCCAATGCCGACCGTTTAAGAATGTGTAAGGTAAATGTTGGCTCAAAAGACGGACCGCTGCAAATTGTCTGTGGCGCACCGAATGTTGAGATTGGACAAAAAGTCATTGTTGGGCTCATAGGTGCAATCGTTCCACATAACCAGCACGATCCTACAGGAAAACCATTTACTTTAATCAAAGCGACTATTCGAGGCGTCGATTCTTTTGGAATGATTTGTTCTGCCAAAGAATTAGGAATAAGTGAAGATTCCAGCGGAATAAAAGTACTTGATCCTAATGCTAAAGTCGGAACAGCTCTTGCGGATTATTTAGGTGTCAATGATGTTGCTTTTGAATTAGGCATTACTCCAAATCGACCTGATTGTTTATGCCATATTGGTGTAGCGCGAGATGTTGCAGCAATATATAAAAAAAAATATTCATTCCCGCAGTACAAACTCACTGAAAACAAAAAAACATCGATCACGAAGATTGCAACAGTAAAAATTGAAAACGTAATTGATTGTCCTCGGTATACAGCTCGCGTTATTCAAAATGTAACGGTAAAAGAATCTCCTGATTGGCTGAAGCAGCTCTTAATGACGGCAGGTTTGCGTCCCATCAACAATATTGTTGATGCAACTAATTTTGTGATGTTAGAATATGGTCAACCGTTACATGCGTTTGACTATGAGAATCTTGCGAAGCATACAATTGTGGTAAAAAATGCTTCCGCTGGTGAACAGTTCACAACGCTTGATGGAAAGACGCATCAATTAAAAGGTACTGAATTGATGATCTGTGACGGAAAGAAACCTGTTGCGATTGCCGGTGTCATGGGGGGATTAAATTCTGAAATTTCCGAAAATACGAAAACTGTTCTGCTTGAGGCTGCGTATTTCTCTCCGACAAGTGTTCGTAAGACTGCAAAGAGATTGGGTATCAATTCAGATGCATCATATCGATTTGAACGTGGAATTGATCCAAATATTACTGCAGAAGCATCTGCACGCGCGGCAAGTCTCATTGCTGAGATAACCGGAGGAGAAGTTGTTCAAGGAATTATTGATCTCTATCCAAAAAAGATTGTTCCAAAGAAAATTACTCTAAAAAGGTCAAGGGTAAATTCAATTCTCGGGTCGGATATTTCTTCTAAAGAGATAAAAAATATTCTATCCTCACTTGAAATTAAAAGTGCACCGAGGAAAGAAAAAAATTCATTTGTGTGTGTTGTGCCAACATCCAGACCTGATATTGAGCAAGAAATAGATTTGATTGAAGAAGTTGCACGAATTTACGGATATGATAACATTGAAAATAAAACTTCAAGCGAAGTCATGTTCAGTAAGCCTGACAAGGATGAAGTAAGGATCAATTCAATTCGTCAATGGTGTGTTGCTAATGGTTTGAACGAAGTGTTAACAAATAGTTTGATCGATAGATCAACAGCGAAGATGTTTTCTGAAAATTTAGTAACTGTAAAAAATCCATTAAGTGTTGATTTGGAAATCCTCCGCCCGTCTCTGCTGGCTACAATGCTGCAAACAATAGCGTATAATTACAATCACGGTGCAACTCGGCTGCACGTATTTGAGATTGGAAGAGAATTTTCGATATCAACTGAGAAGGGAACATATTTAAAAGGTTATATCGAAAAAAATGTTCTAGGAATTTGTCTTTCGGGTGATGCAAATCAGCTTTCATGGTCTGAAAAACAACGAAACCTTGATCTTTTTGATATTAAAGGGTTAATTTTATCGCTTTTGAAAAGCATTGGTCTTGACAATAGTGATTTTATTTATTACAATGCACCAAGTTCTTTAACTGAAATGACCATAGGCGTTGAAATCAATAACACTTATGTTGGTTTTATCGGTCGTTGTAAACCTGAACTTGCAAAAAGCTTTAAGATTGAAAAAGAAGTTTTTTATGCAGAATTAAATCTTGATCAGATTGTCAAATTTGATACTGTTAAAAAATTTAAAGAATTTTCAAAATATCCGACAGTTATTCGAGATGTTGCTTTTGTTGTTAGTAAAACAATTAGTGTCGGAGAAATTGAAAAAGTAATTCGAAGTGTAGGTGGAGAGGAAATTACTTCTGTAACGTTGTTCGACCTTTTTGAAGGAAAATCTCTCGGTGAAGGAAATAAAAGTGTAGCATATTCGATAAGTATTAACTCAGCAGAAAAAACTTTAACTGATGGTAAAATTGAATCAATAATAAAATCAATTGTTAACGCGGTTGTAACAAAATTTAACGCAAACTTACGAAGTATTTAATGGTGGACCAAAATTTTGAACAAGGTTCTTCTGATGTAATAAACAGCGTTGAAAACGCTCTTGCATCGTTATGGGACAAAGCACGAGAAGCATCCCTTCTTATTTCAACATTGCGTGAAGAAAAAAAACGATTGTTACGGAAGATTGACGAGCTAGAGGAAGATCTTAAACAATCGAAGAACGATGCTATTCTTCAGCAAGCTCAAATTGAGACAATGAAAATGAATGCCGTTTCAGATACAATTCAAAAGAATGAATCAATTGCGCTTGATGTGAATGAGCGACGATTGATCCAGCAAAAGTTACGGAATGTTATTTCAAAATTAGATCAATATTTAGTACCATAATAAGTAAGTTTTCTATCGGCTGACAGAAACTCACTTTTACCTTATGACCATGGACAGAAAAAGCGTACGTGTAAAAATATTCGGTTCCGAATATCCTCTTCGTGGAGAAAGCGAAGACTTTACCAAAAAGGTTGCCAACCATGTGGATGCTATGATCACAAGCGTTCATGATAAGATTCCTGAGCAGCCACCGCTGACAATTTCTGTTCTCGCTGCGTTGAACATAACTGAAGATCTTTATAAAGAAAAAGATAAAAGTTCGCAACTTGTTTCATCATTAGAGTATGAGTTATCTAAAATTACGAACTATCTTGATACAAGTATCAACAGCAACGAACCATAATGTAAAGGATTTGTAAAGAGTCAAATATTATCCGCACTGTCAGCCACAGACAACATAAATAAAGAACCTATAGTTTTATTTATAGGGAGCTTAGCTCACAAGCGTAATATTACAGGCCTCACTCAAACGTAAGTTTGATTTTTGCAACAAGCCTACGGGTTTTTCACTTCGGTGAAATAGCAGACGGTGGAAGTAAGAAACGTTTTGGCGGCACCCACTGTGTATAAGAAAGAGGGTTCTTTCTACACTTGTCTGAGGTTGTTGTGCGGGTTTTTTATTTTAAACGGAGCAAATATGATTGAGCAATTAGTAATAGCAATAATAATTTCAATAGGATCATTCTTTGCAGGCTGGTTCATTAATAATAAAATAGGCAAAAATAAGGTCTCTTCGGCAGAAGAACAATCAAAAAAAATCCTTTCTGATGCGGAACGTGACTCAGCTGCAATTCAAAAAGAGAAGATGCTTGAAGTAAAAGATGAATGGTATAAGAAAAAACATGAATTTGAGAATGAAGCAAACCAAAAACGAAATAAGCTTCAAGCGTATGAAAAGCAGTTAGATTCACGTGAGGAAAATATAGATCGTAAGGTTGATCTTCTTAACAAGAAAGAGAAAGATGTTAATACTGTCCAAAAGGTAAACGAACAGAAATCGACTGAGTTAAACCAAAAATTATTGGATATAGATAAATTGATTGCAGAGGAGAATGTTCGGTTAGAACGTGCATCGGGAATGTCAAGAGAAGAAGCCCGAAAGTTGCTGCTTGACAACCTTGTCGATTCGGTAAAAACTGAGGCTTCACAAACCTTAAAAGACATTAGAGACAAAGTAAAAGAAGAAGCTAAACGAGAAGCACAAAAAGTAATTGTTCAGGCTATTCAACGGTCTGCAGCTGATCACGCTGTGGAAACAACAGTGAGTGTACTTCAAATTCAAAGTGACGAAATGAAGGGACGAATTATCGGTCGTGAAGGTAGGAATATTAGAGCTTTTGAAGCTGCAACAGGGGTAGATGTTATTGTAGATGATACACCAGAAGCTGTTATTTTATCGGGCTTTGACGCTTTTAGAAGAGAAGTTGCACGAGTATCATTAGAGAGGCTTATTGCTGATGGGCGAATCCATCCTGCGAGAATAGAAGAAGTAGTTGAAAAAGTGAAAGCAGAGTTAGAAGAAGAAGTAATTCGTGTTGGCGAAAATACGTTACTTGAAGTTGGA
This sequence comes from Bacteroidota bacterium, assembly GCA_030679145.1. Classification (GTDB taxonomy): domain Bacteria; phylum Bacteroidota; class Ignavibacteria; order UBA10030; family UBA8401; genus UBA8401. The sequence goes on from JAUXTU010000043.1 coordinate 7,160, forward strand.
CTTCCAGGTGCGCATAGTGAGATTATTAAGCACATAGGAAAAATGAAATACCGTACAAGTTATGGTCAAAATCTCTTACAGCATAGTATTGAAGTTGCATATCTTTGCGGTGTTATGGCGGCTGAATTGGGTATAGATATAAATCTAGCCAAAAGAGCCGGACTGTTACATGATATTGGAAAGACGGCAGATAGAAGTGTCGAAGGGCCGCACGCGATTATCGGTCTTGAAATGACAAGAAAATATAATGAGAATCCAATTATTGTAAACGCAGTTGGTGCCCACCATGATGATATTCCAATGGAGCATCCAATTGCTGCACTAGTTCAAGCTGCAGACTCTATAAGCGGTGCAAGACCGGGAGCAAGGAGAGAATCGGTTGAGGGATATGCAAAACGATTGGAGAAGTTAGAAGAAATTGCTAAATCTTTTAAAGGTGTTTCGGCAACTTATGCAATTCAAGCCGGAAGAGAGATTCGCGTAATCGTAGAGCACGATAAAGTGGATGATGCACAGGCCGATCAATTGGCACATGATATTGCGCGAAAAATTCAACAAGAAATGGAATATCCAGGACAAATAAAAGTTGTGGTTATTCGAGAAGTGCGATCTGTTTCATTTGCTAAATAAGCTTTCGTTATGATTCTTATTGGTGTTACTGGCGGCATTGGAAGTGGAAAATCGACAGTCTGTTCCCTTTTTGAAAAAAAAGGAAACCCAATATTCTTTGCAGATATTGTTGCAAAAGAAATCATTAATTCAAACGGAGTAGTTCTTCAGGAGATAATTGATTCGTTTGGGAATCAAGTTTTAGATTCTTCAAAAAAATTGAACAGGAAAATTCTTGCTGAAATAGTTTTCGAGAACAAAAAACTTTTAGATGAACTTAACGCCATTGTACATCCTCGAGTGTTTGAATCATTTGAGCAATGGAAAAAGCAGTTGCCTTCAAAATGTGTTTATGCACTTATTGAATCTGCTTTATTGTTCGAATCTGGTTTCTTTGAATTGCTAGATTATTCATTAGCAGTAATTGCCAACGATGATGAACGGATAATGAGAGTTACAACACGCGATTCTGTGAGTGTTGAACAAGTAACCGCCAGAATGAAACAACAAATATCAACTGAAGAACTGCTAGAACTTTCAGATTTTCAAATTCAAAATAATGGAATGTTGACCGATCTATCTTCAAAAGTTAATTTTTTCCATACATTATTCTGCACACTAACTTCCCCTAAAGCAATAGAATGAACGCTAAAGAAAAAGAATCCGAGCTTTTTTTCCATACTTATAAACGATTAGCCATTGAAGTTGAGCGTGGTGAAGGGTGTTATCTTTTTACAAAAGATGAAAAAAAATATCTCGATATGTTTTCCGGATTAGCTGTGAATGCCCTCGGTTATGCTCATCCTGCAATCATAAAAGCTATTGATGAACAAGTTCGTAAATATACGCATCTTTCAAATTTCTTTATTCAAGAACCGCAATTGCAGTTAGCAGAACGTTTATTGTCGTTATCGGGATTCGATAAAATTTTCTTTTCCAATAGCGGAACAGAGGCAATTGAAGGAACGATAAAACTTGTACGCAAATGGGGCAAAAAGAATGGGAAGAAAAATATTTTTGGCATGAGCAACGGATTTAGCGGACGAACAATGGGTGCTTTGTCGCTGATGGACAAAGATAAATATCGTGATGGCTACGAACCATTCCTTTCCAACTTTGGAACAATTGATTTTAATAATGTATCTGATCTCAATTCACAAGTGAATGAACATACATCTGCAATTTTTTTGGAATGTATCCAAGGGGAAGGAGGAATAATTCCAGTTACACAAGAATTTGCAGAGTCACTTAACTTGTTGCGTGAAAAATACGGTTTTCTAATTGTCGCAGATGAAATTCAATCTGGCATTGGAAGGACTGGGAAGCTTTTTGGATTCCAACATTTTAAAATTGTTCCGGATATTATTACTGTTGCGAAGCCAATTGGCGGCGGACTTCCGTTAGGAGCAATTATCGGTTCTAAAAAAGTTGCTGATGTTTGGACATATGGAGTTCATGGAACAACATTTGGAGGAAACCCCGTATCGTGTGCCGCAGGTGTTGCAACACTTGATGCGGTTATGACTGATTCATTTCTGAAGAATGTCAATAAAACATCCGAATATTTTAGGTTAAAACTCATTGATCTCAAATCAAAATATTCGGTGATCAAAGAGATTCGTGTTTATGGATATATGATTGGAATAGAATTGACAATTGAAAGTGCTTCAATAGTTGACCAAATGTTAACTAAAGGTGTTTTAGTAAATTCAACAGCTAATACTGTTATTAGAATTCTTCCCCCATTAATTGCGGGGGAAAGCGAATTTAATATACTGCTTAAAATTTTGGATGAAGTTTTGTCATCACAACCAAAAGCATAAACTTTATTTGATTCTCAAAATTGTTTTACCTATAATCAAAAAGAATTTTATTCCAGCATATAAATATGAAAAAAACCCTTTTTTCGTTTCTTTTTGTCACTTCTGCCCTTTTTTCCCAGAATAAGTTCTATAATTATTACACATCAGGTCTTGAGTATATTGAAAAACAAGACTGGCAACGTGCAATAACAGAATTACAATCTGCTGCTTCGCTTGAATTTGAAGATGTTCAAAGGAAGAGAACGTACGGCACACGATTCATAGAGTATTTTCCGCATCGTGAAATCGGAATTGCACACTATATGCTTGGTGAACTCGATCTTGCGAAAAAGGAATTAGAACTTTCAATCGCATATCGTTATTCAGACAGGGCGGATGAATATTCAAAGAGAATTTCAGGTGGTGTCAAACCGAGTATGGTTGCAAAAATTGAAAAAAAAACTGAACCTATAATCACGCAGCCAAAGAATACAGAAACAAAAAAAGAACAACTTCCCGTTACAGTTCCTTCTACAATAAATTCAAATACTGCTTCAACACCCAAAACTACTGTTTTTGTAGTCACAAAAAAATATGATCCAAATAATTCCACACAAGTTGGATCCCGATTAGCAATTGCCGTGTTGCCATTTGAGGTAAGTAAAGATGCATCACGATATAAAGATGCCGTTACAAATGAAATGATTGATCAATTGGTGAATCTGCGTCGTTTCAAAGTGATTGAGCGATCATCAATGGATAAAATTGTTGCAGAGCAAAAGATCCAGGCCTCCGGATTTGTGGATGATAAATCCGCAGTGAAATTAGGAAAAATTGCTGGTGCTGATGCGCTCGTTATTGGAAATATCATTTTAACTGGGAATGCAGTAAAGATCTCTGCTCGTTTAGTTGATGTTGAAACTGCTGAAACTTTGATATCTGAAGATGCTGTATCTGAAAACAATTCACAAGAGTCAATTGACGTAGCAATTGCGAATGTTGCGACGATGTTATATAATGAACTTCCCATTATTGAAGGGGACATCATTAAAGTAGACGCTGAAGAATTATTTATTGATATCGGTGTATTGAATGGTGTACGAAAGGGGACTAAATGCGTGGTGTTTAGACAAGGTGAAAGTATAAAACATCCGATATCAGGTGAGATTCTTGGAAAAAAAGTTACACGATTGGGCGAAATAATTGTAATACAAGTTCAGGATAAATTTGCTACAGTAAAGCCGATTGATGCCGATCAGGAAATTCAGGTTGGGGATAAAGTCATTATAAAATAATTTAATCCAATTGGAGTAAAGAATGAAAAAATTGTTCTGTATTGTCTTTTTATTGTTTTCATTATCAGCAGTATCATTTGGTCAATATAATTCAGATTTCAATATTACGGGTGCCGGTGCCCGTGCTGAAGGATTTGGCGGCGCATTTATTGGGTTAGCTGATGATGCAACGGCAGTAGTCTGGAACCCTTCGGGATTGACACAGCTTGAACGACCTGAAGCTTCTGTTGTTTCTCGCTTTATTTCGGAAGGTGTTGCATTTAAGAATGAAAATAAGCCACGATTTGATTATGAAGAATCTAATGGCAGATTCGGTTTAAACTTTGCCAGTTTTGCAACACCGGTTACAAAAAATGAAATGAAAATTGTCGCCGCAGTGTCATTTCAACGACAATTGGATTTTTTTGAAAAAGGAAAAAATGAAGAAGATATTGGCGGAGGAAATACTATTCAAGAGGTTACCGATGCAACAGGGGGTGTTAATACAATTACACCGGCAATTGCGTTAAAAATAAATCCAATGATCTCATTAGGGCTTTCTGTAAATATTTGGACTGGATCAATTGATAATAAGCACAGTGTTCAAATTATTGGTTTTGGAAAAAATAGAGAAGATTATACAGCAGATTTTTCGGGTTTGAATTTTGTTTTCGGTGCTTTGTTTGATTTTGAACAAATGAAAAATGGTGTTCCGTTTAAGATCGGAGCCACTGTGAGAACACCGTTTAATCTTACAAGTAAAGGAAGTGTTGTAATAGAAGATCAATTATCGAGTACTCCTGGAATTGTCACGGTAGATGTAAAGCAAACAATTCAAATGCCTCTGATGATCGGGCTTGGAGTTTCGTATAGATTAGGAGAAAATTTAACATTTGCTTTTGATTATGAAATGCGAAATTATGCTCAAAAAAATCTTACTACAGATTTGAGTCTTGCAAATTTTGGTACAATATCAGGAACGGAAAGAGTGAGTCAAAGTGGTAAAAATTTAAATGAAATACGATTTGGCGGTGAATATTTGATTGTTGGTGACGCCGGAGTAATACCGATACGGTTAGGTTTGAAAACGGTTCCTACTATTCTTTCAGATGTGGATATTCAATATGACCCAGTAGAAGATGATCTTGTCCTGACTCCCAACGGTAATCAAGTAAAAGGTGCTGGTATTGCACTTGGCAGCGGGTTTATTAGTAATTCGTTTGCAATTGATGTAACGATTAGTTCACAAGCATACACACAAAAAGTTGGTGCAAATTCCCAATTTGATTTTACGGTTGGAACATTAAGCTCTTCTGTAATAATATATTTTTAGAATAGTTTAAGATATTTTCTCTTGACAATTTGGTAAACCCCTTATATATTAGCGATGCCTTCATAATTAAATCACTACATTATTAACAAATTTTACTGGATTACATATATGAAAAAACTGCTTTTTGTTGCAATGCTTGTAATGACAATCTCAAGTTTGTCATTAGCTCAACGAGTGCTTATTAATAATGGCGATCAATATGTTGGAGCAAAACTAGCCTTGGGCTCAGTAGCTGGTGCTTCCGTTGGTTTTATTGGCAGTTACGAAATGGGATATCAGGAGAACATCGGTATCGGTGCAACTATTGGATATTCTGGTTATACTGAATCCATTACATATTTCGATCTTTCGTATACCAACATTTTAATTATGGCAAATGGCAACTATCACATTGATTTATTAAAAAATGAAAAATTAGATACGTGGGGAACATTAAGCCTCGGTTATAACATTCAATCAGCCAGTGCAACATATACAGGCCCGGCAAATCTTAAATCCTTTTTTGGGACATGGACAGGTTCTGCCAGTAGCGGATTACTTTTTGGTCTTTCTGCTAATGCACGGTATCAATTAACTGAAAAGTTGTATGCTTCAGCTGGTCTTGGTTTCGGTCTTGGTCTCTTAAACATCGGAATTGATTATAAATTATAATTTCATTCTCATATGTAATGTTTATAAAAAAAGAGAGAAGAGATTCTCTCTTTTTTTATTTTAGTTTTTGTATATTCTTATATGAAAATTCAATCTGACTTCTTAGTTATTGGCAGCGGTATCGCAGGTCTTTCTTTTGCTCTAAAGATTGCAGAATTAGGGACAGTATCTATTGTTACCAAAAAAGAAAAAGCAGAATCAAATACAAATTTAGCGCAAGGTGGAATTGCAGCAGTAGTATCGAATGTTGATGCTTTTGAAAATCACATTAACGATACAATGAAAGCAGGCGCCTACCTGTGCCATAGGGATATTGTTGAGTTGGTTGTTAAAGAGGGACCGGAACGGATCAATGAACTGATTGAGATAGGTGTTCAATTTACTCAAACCGAGGGAGGTTTAGATTTAGGAAAAGAAGGTGGGCATTCACACCATCGTATTATCCATGCTGCCGATCTTACGGGGAAAGAAATTGAGCGAGCGTTGCTAGCTAAAGTTTCTTCGCATCCTAATATAAAAATTTATGAGAATCATATTTCGATCGATCTTATCACCGAACATCATCTGTTTGGAATTGGAAAACAGTCGCTCGATTCGATTCATTGCTGGGGAGCGTACGTTCTTGATGTAGAAAAAAACCTAGTGAAGACATTTCTTGCTTCTACGACATTGTTGGCAACAGGTGGCGCGGGCCAAGTGTATCTGCACACAACAAACCCCGCAATTGCGACCGGTGATGGTGTTGCAATGGCGTATAGAGCCGGTGCACGTATCGCAAATATGGAATTCATACAATTCCATCCGACAACGTTATATAATTCCGGTTCGCCGTCGTTTCTAATTTCAGAAGCTGTAAGGGGTTTTGGGGCAATTCTTCGCAACAAACGGGGCGAAGATTTTATGAAAAAATATGATCCGCAAGGTTCTCTTGCACCTCGCGATATTGTTGCCCGGGCAATTGATACCGAACTAAAACGAAGTGGAGATGAGTGTGTTTTTCTGGACTTAAAACATTTGAATGCAGATTCAATAAAGAACCATTTTCCGAATATTTACGACCGTTGTTTAAAATTCGGGATTAACATTACCTCTGATCTTGTTCCGGTGGTTCCGGCAGCGCACTATTCATGCGGGGGAGTTGCTACGGATGAAAATGGGGCTACTTCCGTTAAAGAATTATATGCAGTGGGTGAAGTGAGTATGACTGGTCTTCATGGCGCAAATAGGCTGGCAAGTAATTCTCTTCTTGAAGCAGTTGTATTTTCCCATCAGGCAGTTGAAACGATCAAAAAGAATATGGCCAATGGGAATAAAATTGCTGATGCAATTCCCAACTGGGATGATAGCGGAACTATCAATAGCGAGGAATGGATACTTGTTTCGCATAACCGAAAAGAGATTCAGCAATTAATGTGGGATTATGTCGGTATAGTCCGGTCAAATCACCGTCTTGAACGTTCCCAGCGCCGAATAAAGCTGATTTTAGAAGAGGTACAGGATTTTTACAAACGTACAAAAGTTACCGAAGAACTGATAGAGTTGCGCAACCTTTCCTGTGTTGCCGATTTAATTATATGCTCTGCTCTTGAAAGGAAAGAGAGCAGAGGGCTTCATTACACTACAGATTATCCGTCTATAGATGATATTAATTGGTTAAAAGATACTGTCATAACTTAAATGAAATCAAAAAATTATAAGCGTTTTAAGAAAGATAAACCGAGAACCGCTTGCGGAGTTTTTGGAATATTTGACCATCCTCAAGCTTCCGTTTTAACATACTACGGGTTGCATTCATTACAGCATCGGGGACAAGAAGCGAGCGGTATTGTTTCTTGCGAATATCGCGAAGATAAAAGACGAAACCATTTTAATTTAATAAAAGGAATGGGACTAGTAACGGACGTCTTTAAGGACTACAATTCCCTTAAGGATGTGTTAAAAGGACGGTCTGCAATAGGTCATAACAGATATTCAACGACTGGGTCAGCAAATAATGAAAAGAATATCCAGCCTCTCATTGTTACCTACCGTAACGGCAACCTTGGCGTTGCTCACAATGGTAATTTGACTAATTTTAGAACTATCAGAAAACAATTACAGGATGATGGTACAATATTTCAAACTACATCTGATACAGAACTTCTTCTTCATTTAATTGCACGCAGTAAACAAAAAAAACAGATTGATCAGATTAAAGAAGCAATTGACAAAGTTGAAGGCGCATATTCTCTGGTGATACTTACTGATTCTATGTTGGTTGCTGCACGAGATCCGTATGGATTTAGACCATTAGCTTTAGGAGAGAAGGATGGATGTTATGTTATAGCATCTGAAACATGTGCGTTTGACATTATCGATGCAAAATATATTCGTGATATTGAACCAGGAGAGATTTTAGTTATTGATAAACGAGCAGATTCAAAAGAACAGTTGACATCATTACGAGTTGAAAAGAAAGTCGCTGAATCGCATCATTGTATATTTGAATATATTTACTTCTCGCGACCAGATAGCTTTATCTTTGGAGACAGCGTAGATAAAATTCGCCGAAAATTAGGAAAGTCTCTCGCCCAAGAATCTCCAGTGCTTCCCGATTCGGAAGAAAAAACAATCGTTATCAGTGTGCCTGACTCCAGTAATACTTCAGCGTTGGGATTTGTCACTGAATCAATTAAACAAGGTATCAATACAAAGTTAGAACTTGGTCTCATTCGGAACCATTATGTCGGAAGAACATTCATTCAGCCGGAACAGGGAATGCGCGAAATGAAGGTGAAGACAAAGTTCAATACGGTGAAAGGTGTGCTCAAGGGAAAAAAGGTTGTCGTTGTCGATGATTCAATCGTTCGTGGAACTACGTCAAAACAATTGGTTAAATTATTGAAAGAGGCCGGACCTAAAGAGATTCATTTTAGAATTACATCACCGCCAATTGTCAACTCATGTTATTATGGAATGGATTTTCCAAACAGAGAAGATTTGATTGCCGTGAAATGTGATGAGGACGTTGAAAAAATTCGTCAGGAACTTGGGGTGGATAGCATTCAATATCTTTCTGTAAAAAAAATGTTGGCATCTGTTCCGAATGGCGAAAAGAGAGGATATTGCACGGCTTGCTTTGGTGGAAAATATCCGACCCCAATTGAGGATGTTATCGATAAAAACGATCTTGAGGCATGATGCGGTGGAATATCGCTTTAAATATTTTTCTTTTCACTTTCCCTCTGGCTTTTTCACAAACGTATATTGTTAAATTCAAAACGGACAAGATCGATTCTGTAACGATTTATTCGACAATCAATACAACTCTAAAAAAAGCCAAAACAGTCAACAGTCAATTAAGCTCCTTCTCATTTCGTTCGTTAGGAAGAAAAGCAACTTCGTTCAACTCTACATTTCCATGGAAACAATTTTCTGTAATTAAATTTCCCCAAAAACAGAATGATCAAATCCTCCAATTATTATCAGCTGATTCTTTAATTGAATACATCCAGCCAAGTTATACCTACAAAGTTTATTCAATCCCAAATGATTCGGCATATTCTTCTCAATGGAATCTTCGTCGAATTGGAATTGCTTCACTGCGTGAAAGTGAAGCAATAAATTCATCACTACCGAATGTCAAGGTCGGAGTAATTGATACCGGAATTGATGATAAACATCCTGACCTGATAAATACCATTGCATTTAACCCCGGGGAAATTGGTAATGGAAAAGAAACCAACGGCATTGACGACGACGGAAATGGTTTTATTGATGATTGGAAAGGATATGATTTTGTAGAATCTGAATCCGAAGATATTGGAGACTGGAATGAACGAGATAATGATCCTGCGGATGAGAATGGACATGGAACAGCTGTTTCCGGAATTATTGGTGCACAAACAAATAATGGAATCGGTTTAGCAGGAATATTTCCGGTTAAAATTTTGCCGCTGCGAGCGTTCGGCAAAAATGGAAACGGAAATGATATCGACATAGCATCCGCAATCGTGTATGCTGTTGATAATGGTGCCGATGTAATTAATTTGAGTTTTGGCGATGTCACTCGGTCATTAATATTACATGATGCTATTCGTTATGCCTATTCAAAAAATGTTGTTCTTGTTGCATCAAGTGGAAATGACGGTACAAATTATCCGCATTATCCATCAGATTTTAGCGAGGTGATTTCGACTGGCTCGGTTAGTCAATTTGATTCTCGCTCATTTTTCTCTTCCTACAGTTCTTCGCTCGACATTATGGCTCCGGGAGAACAAATTGTTACAACAACAATTGGTGGAGGTTATATAGATCAATTTGCTGGGACATCGGCAGCAGCACCGCATGTTTCAGGTGTTGCAGCATTCTTAAAGAGTTTAGAAAAACAAAAAAAGAATAATCAACCAACCTATGTTGAACGTTCCAATGAAGAAATTCGCGGGATTCTTTTAAATTCTGCCGACGATGTCGGCGAAATAGGATGGGATAAGTTTTACGGTGCGGGAATTGTCAATGCAGCTAAAGCAATTCAAATGGTATCCGGATCGACTGTGCTTATTCATTCTCCGGGATTGGATGAAATTTTGTCTGAGAATTTCAAGAATATTGTCATCTCAGCGTCGACCCCATATCTTCAATCGGTACAGCTTTTTTATGGCAGAGGTGAAAACCCAACTCAATGGAATTTAATCTCAATAATTGAAAATAAAATTCTTCTACAAGATACTATTCAATTTTTGGATAAGATTTTGCTCCCTAATGATTTTTATATTCTTCGTTTGGTGGTGAAAAATAGCAAAGGGAACGATGTAGAATTTCGTCAACGGATTATCATCGACTCTTCACAACCAAAAATTTTGTCTCCATCTCAATTCCGAGATTCTGTTATTATAGGCAATGAATATGGCGGACTGGTAGAAGTGCGGGTTGATAGAAATTGTTACGGAGTATTGTACTATCGTAAAGTGGGCGAGAGTCAATTCAAATCGATGCAGTCGCTCGGTTTGCAAATGAATCATACATTTGTTTTATCTTTAAAAGATTTATTACCGTTACAAGAGTATGAATTCTATAGTGAATTCAAGGAAAATTCTTCTGCAAAACGTTCAGTACGATTTCCAACAATTGGTTATGATACAATCAAACTACGAGCGTTACCGTTTAATTTTCCAAACTTTGTTCAAAAACCGTTTACTCTTCCTTCTGGTTTTTTGTTGAACTCAGTTCAAACTGTTAATGGAAAACCTACGGTTATACTTAATCAATATAATTCAGAAGGTGATTTTGGCAAACTGAATGCTTATCAATATCAATTCATCGAAAAAAGATTTACTGCTGTTGATTCTTCCGTTCATTCTTGGGTGCCGCGCTCATTTGTAAAAAATACCGGAGAGGGAAAGTCTGCAGTTCTTGTTCAGGATCGTGGCGTCTCGCAATTATTGCAAATCGATACTATTTCCGGAAAATTTTTCAACCTACCGGTTTGGGGAGATTCATCTGATGTCTGGGCTAGCCAAATGGTTGATTTGGACGACGATAATAGACCGGAAATTATTGCTCGAAATAGTTCAGAATATTTGATCTATAAAAATCTTGGGAGCAATAACTTCTTGTTAACAACACGACTTCCAAATCCATCGATGCCATTGTTTGGTGATGCAAAAAATCAATTTGGTCCGCCAAAATCTATTGTCGGAGATTTTACCAATTCTGGAAAGAAGGAAATCATTTTTACAGATTATGATGGTGATCTGATTATGTATCGTCAGACAACTGTAAACACTTTGAACTTTGAATTTGCCGGGATTGACAGCACGAATTTATATGAAATGAGCGATTATATTACGTCGGGTGATTTTAACGGAGATGGAATAACTGATTTTGCTGTTCTCGGACACAGTAATTTAGATTGGAATAGCGATCGAGAATATGATGCGGCAGTGTGGAAAGTAAGAGTATTTTCCCACCTACAGAATGATCCTTCAGGAAAAGTTTCAAAGATTTGGGAGCAAGATTTTGTTGGCGTGAAAGCGGGGAGCGGTTACGATAATGGAATATGCACATTAAAACGACTGACGGGAGGAGATCGTGATGAATTATTTCTTTCGCTTAATCCGCATGGATACATATTTAGCTTGAATCCAATTGCAGGTCGATTTATTCCTGTATTCTTTCACCCATCACAAAGCAATAGTATTGTAGTGTACGATTTTGATTTTGATGGAATAAATGATATTGGATTCAATACGAACGGCAAAACAGAGTTTTGGTCGTCGTCATTTGGAAATTCAAACCCATCAGCCCCCTTTGCTCTTTCAATTTTTCCTATTGACTCGACAAAAATTCGACTGCGATGGACTTCACAAACCTTGAATAATAAGATTTATAGAGGAACACATGCTGATTCACTGTTGTTTAGTATAACAATTTCAGGCGTTCCAGAATTTGTTGATTCAACGGTTTCCATAAATGTAAAATATTTTTATTCGATAGTTGCTGTTGGTACAACTGAAAGTCCACAATCATCTATTGTATCAATCACCCCACACAATGCTCCCGTGATTGATTCGGTCGCTCAAGTATCACTTCCCCAATTGATTGTGAATTTTTCTTATGACATTTCTTCGGATAATTTATTAAGGACGTTACTACTTCTTGATTCGAACACTCAATCGTCATCAATAGTTTGGAAATCCCCCCGAAGTGTTCTTGCAACATTTCCTCATACTATTTCAGTAGGAAACCACTCGTTAAGAATACGGCAAATGGTCGATCTATCCGGAATGGTTGCAGATACAAATCAGTCTTTTTCATTTTTTACAACAGTTCAAACTTCTGAAGAATTTTTTGTCCGTTCAATAAAATTGCTATCATCGAATAAAATCCAAATTGAATTCAGTGAACCGTTTGATTTTACAACGGCAAAAAATATTTTGCATTATTCCGTTAAAACAATTGCACGGCAATATACTATAACGTCTGTTGATTCAATTCAACCAGAAAGTATTGTTCTTACGATGGTGACAGGGACAAATCTTTCAGAACTTGCGTTGCGTTTAGAAGTGAGTATCAGTGATAGCGTTTTTTCATCCAGCGGTACGAGATTGAATTCCGGTAAAGGGCAAACACTTTCGATTGCACAAGAAACACAAAGTTTAGATAAGATTGTAGTCTATCCGAATCCTGCAAAAAATTCGCAACAAGTTTCATTTGTCAATATTCCAAAGGATTGCAGAATTACTATTTATTCAATGAATGGGGAAAAGATAAAAATGTTCGAGAATGTTACCACGAGCGAAGGAATTTCGTGGAATATGAAGAGTGAAAATGGTAATCTAGTTTCAACTGGTGTCTATTTGTATAGAGTAGAACAACTTAATGATGTCAATGAAATCACAAATACTGTTCTCGGAAAATTTGCAGTAATACGATGATACAAGGGAAAATTTGGACAATTTCGAATTTGCTATCCATCAGCAGAATAATCCTGATGATTCCAGCATCGTACTATCTTGCAACTCCAATACCGTACCATCGTGAGATTGCAATTCTTTTCATTCTTGTTGCCGTTTCAACTGATGCGCTCGATGGATATTTTGCACGCAAATTCAATGAAATTTCTAATTTTGGAAAAATAATTGATCCGTTGGCGGATAAAATCGGCATTGGCATCGTGGTTGTAATGCTGACCATTTTTGGCGATATTCCATTGTGGTTCACATTATTGGTTCTTTTTCGCGACCTGATAATTTTTTTTGCTGGGATTTACATTAAATCAAGGACAGAAATTATTCTTCCGTCTTTGATGTCCGGCAAAATTGCGGTTTCGTTCTTGACCCTGACGCTTGTATTTGCAGTGTTGCAATATTCTTGGATGAAATCCTCTTTTGGATTATTAATGTGGTTCACTATTGGATTATTAACGTATTCATTATTCGAATATACTCGACGGTTCTTTCAAACATTAAACGAACAAAAAAAATAGGATGACACTTTTGTCAATCTGTTAAAATTAGAAGGAAATTATTTTGGGATTTTTTGATTCACTGAAATTTTCAAGACTGAAAGAAGGTTTAGCAAAAACACGAGAAACTCTTGTTGCAAAAGTCAATCGGTTGATCTTTGCAAAAGGAAAGATTGACGATGAATTTTTGACACAGTTGGAAGAAATTCTTATTACAAGCGATGTTGGAGTTGAAACTGCGCAACGTATCATTGAAAGTATTAAACGTAAAACGAAAGAGAAAAAATACGAGTCTCAGGAAGAACTTAATGAACTCGTACGTTCCGAAATTGCTAACGCACTTGTAAAGAGTTCATCCAATGGAGTCGATCCGTTTGAATTTCCACCACATACAAAACCGTATGTGATTATGATTGTGGGTGTTAATGGTGTTGGAAAAACTACGACAATCGGGAAATTGGCGTATAATTATAAATCAGCAGGAAAGAATGTCTTGATCGGTGCGGCCGATACATTTCGTGCTGCTGCAAACGAACAGTTGGAAGTGTGGGCGCAGCGGGCTGGTGTAGAAATTATTCAGCAGCTTCAAGGGTCCGATCCGGCTGCTGTTGCGTTTGATACGGTTCAGGCGGCAAAAGCGCGCGGTGCTGATGTCGTTATCATCGATACTGCGGGACGGTTGCACACGAAAACAAATTTGATGGAAGAACTAAAAAAGATCAAACGTGTCATTACGAAGGTCAGCGCCGAAGCTCCGCACGAAGTAATTCTTGTTCTTGATGCAACCACTGGTCAGAATGCAATACAACAGGCAAAACTTTTCAACGAGTCGGTTGGACTGACCGGTTTAGCGATTACAAAATTAGACGGCACTGCAAAAGGGGGAGTTATTTTTGCTGTGACCAATGCGTTGAAAGTTCCGGTTCGTTTTATTGGTGTCGGCGAAAAGATCGATGACCTTCAGCCATTTGATGCAGAGAAATTTGTTGAAGCGTTATTCGAAAAAGAAAGTCATTAAATTCGATTACAGGATTGCAGTATGAAATTTTCATGGAAACAATACGATTTAAAATTGAAGCACACGTTTCGAATTTCACGTGGAGCAAGAGATACAGCGCCGGTTATCATTCTTGAATTAGAACACGATGGGATCATTGGATATGGAGAAGCATCTCCATCCAAACGATATGGTGAAACTCCTGAAACAGTAGTATCATTTTTCCAACGGATAAATTTATCACGGTTCGAAACTCCTTTTCTCATTGACGAAGTGTTGGCGTATGTCGATTCCATTGAACAGGGAAATACCTCTGCTAAATGCGCTATTGATATTGCACTCCATGATTGGATCGGGAAAAAACTCGGCGTTCCGTTATACCAACTATGGGGATTGAATCCAAAGAAGACAGCGAAATGTTCTTTTACAATTGCAATTGACTCCAAAGAAGTTGTTGAGCAAAAAGTTCGTGAAGCCGAAGAGTTTCCGATCTTAAAAGTGAAACTCGGATTGGATAATGATGAAGAAATGATCAACACAATTCGAAAGATCACGGATAAAGTTCTCTATGTTGATGCGAATGAAGGATGGAAGGACAAAAACCTTGCGCTTAAACGGATTCAATGGTTGAAAGATCAAAATGTTGAATTTGTTGAACAACCTATGCCTGCCGATCAGTTTGACGATTTAAAATGGCTGCGGGATAAATCTGATCTGCCGTTGATCGCTGACGAAAGTGTCATTCGTTTAAGTGAAATTCCTAAACTTGCCCAGGCATTTGATGGCATTAACATTAAGTTGATGAAATGTACAGGTCTCCGTGAAGCGATGAGAATGATCAATACAGCAAAAGCTTTGAATATGAAAGTTATGATGGGATGTATGATTGAAACGGCTGTAGCGACTTCGGCAGGCGCACATTTAAGTCCGTTGCTTGATTATGCAGATCTTGATGGAAATGTTTTAATATCAAATGATCCTTTTGATGGTGTTCGAAATATTCGAGGCGAATTAAAATTAAATACTAAACCGGGACTTGGAGTGACGCTTCATTAAAATGTCATCAATCATTAACATATTACCCGAACATTTAGCAAATAAAATTGCAGCAGGCGAAGTTGTTCAACGCCCTGAATCTGTTGTCAAAGAATTACTTGAAAATTCCATTGATGCCGGTGCTACATCCATTTCTATTACGATCAAGAGTGCCGGCAAATTATTGATCCAATTGATCGATAATGGAAAAGGAATGAGTTCGGAGGACGCTGTAAAATCGTTTTATCGTCATGCGACGAGCAAGATCTCAACGTACGAGGATCTTGAAAATATTCGCACGCTTGGTTTTCGCGGTGAAGCGTTAGCATCCATTGCAGCGGTTGCTCAAGTAGAACTCAAGACTCGTCGAGAGGAGGACGAAGTTGGTACGTTATTGCGAATTGAAGGAACTGAAATCAAAGAACAAACGAATGTTGCCCATCAGGGCGGTACAACGATCAGCGTTAAGAATCTTTTTTATAATACTCCGGCACGACGGCAATTTTTAAAATCGAACAATACTGAATTCAAACATATTTATGATACAATTCAGCGGTTGGCATTATCAAAACCGGAAATTGCTTTAGAGTTTAACAGCGATGACGATGTTATTCTTGCGCTTCCATCTCAAAAATTGGATGAGCGATTAAAGAGTTTATTTGGAGATCGTCACTTTGCTACATTGATTCCACTGCAGGAGCACACCGATCTACTTACTATTTCAGGATTTATCGGGAAACCAGATTTCGCACGTAAATCAAAAGTTGATCAATATATTTTTCTCAACAATCGCTTTATTATCAATCGCTCGATCAATCATGCGGTTTTTTCAGGATATGAACATTTAGTTGAAAAGGGAAATTTTCCATTCTTCTTGTTGTTCATTGAAGTTGATCCGCACAAAGTGGATATCAATGTTCATCCTTCAAAAATGGAAGTGAAATTTGCCGATGAACAGAGCATCTATCGGATCGTTATTTCTGTTGTCCGTAAAACACTCGGCGGAAGCGATATTATACCGACAGTGGAGTTTCAACGGCAGACAAATGATTTTTCTTCGTTGAGACATTCTGCAATTCCACGATTTTATTCGGATGTTCAACCAAAACCATCTTCACCGTTTGGATTTAGTGGGCAAAACCAATCAGCGACATTTTCAAATGAAGAAATACCATTCGATCTGAATTCAAAGCTCGATCAAATTTTTTCCAAATTACCTGACAATGAAACAACACTTCCTGTTGATACTCAAACTCAGTTTCAACACGGAACTCGGGAATTTGATGCACAAGAAGGAAAAGCGATCTGGCAATTGCATAACAAATATATTCTTACTCAGATTCGCTCGGGATTGATGATCATCGATCAGCATGTTGCTCATGAGCGGATATTGTATGAGAGGGCGTTGACAAGAATGAATAATGCCGTTCCGTCATCGCAGCAATTATTATTTCCGCAGACAATTCAATTACCAGCAGGAGATTATACGTTAACAAAGGATTTGCTGCCATTTCTCAATTCGATTGGATTTGAAACAAAATTGTTTGGTAAAAACACAATTGTACTTGAAGGTGTGCCGCCTGAAGTAAAGGCGGGAACGGAAGCGAATATTCTTCAGGATATTCTCGATGAATTTAAGAATAATCAACTGCGTGTGAAACTGGATGCGAGAGATAATATTGCAAAATCATTTTCTTGTAAAGCAGCGATTAAAGCTGGAGAACGTCTTACCGAAACGGAAATGCGTTCATTGATCGATCAATTGTTTGGAACTTCAATGCCATACGTTTGTCCTCATGGAAGACCTGTGTTGATCAAATTATCTCTTGCTGAGCTTGACAGACGATTTTTTAGAACATAATTTGAACTATTGAATAATTAGTAAATGAATATTTCGATTACAATTTGAAATATTCCATCCACGATCAAACATATCGGAGTAAAGGAATGGCAACAATAAACGATCTGCAAGGAATACACGAAGCAGCTGAACGATATAAATCGCAATCAGCTGCATCAAAAGTGCGAAATATGAAATTTACAACGGTGAGCGGCGAACCTGTTGACTTGTTATATACTCCAGATGATATTAAAGAAATAAATTATCTTGCAGAGATTGGTTTTCCCGGAGAGTTTCCATATACGCGCGGCGTTCATCAGACTGGCTATCGGGGAAAACTCTGGACTATGCGTCAGTTTGCCGGATTTGGAACTCCGGAGGATACAAATCAACGGTTTAAATACCTTCTTGAGCATGGACAGACTGGTCTTTCAACGGCATTTGATCTTCCGACTTTGATGGGACGCGATGCGGATGATCCGTTATCAGAAGGGGAAGTCGGGATTTGTGGCGTTGCCGTCAGTTCGCTTGCTGATATGGAAATCTTGTTCAATGGTATTCCGTTGGACAAAGTGACTACGTCAATGACGATCAATGCTCCCGCAGCAATGACTCTTGCATTTTACATTGCCGTTGCGGAAAAGCAGGGATTGAAATCGAATGTCCTCCGGGGGACAATTCAAAACGACATTCTTAAAGAATATATTGCTCAAAAAGAATGGATATATCCTCCCAAACCTTCGATGAGAATTATTACGGATATGTTTCAATACTGTGCGAAAGAACTTCCGCAATTCAATCCTATCTCTGTATCAGGCTATCATATACGTGAAGCAGGTTCAACCGCTGCACAGGAGCTTGCATTTACTCTTGCTGATGGTTTTGCATACATTGAACATGGAATTGCTGCCGGAATGGATGTTGATGAATTTGCACCTCGCATTTCGTATTTCTTCAATTCGCATTTAGATTTTTTTGAAGAGATAGCAAAGTTTCGTGCTGCTCGCCGGATTTACGCCAAAAGAATGAAATATAAATATGGTGCAAAAAATCCAAAATCATGGATTCTTCGATTCCACACACAAACAGCAGGATGCACACTCACTGCTCAACAACCTGAAAACAACATTGTGAGGACCGCAATACAAGCGCTTGCAGGCGTTTTAGGAGGGACCCAGTCGCTTCACACCAATTCTATGGATGAAACGCTGGCATTACCTTCAGACAAAGCGGTAAAGATTGCACTTCGTACTCAGCAAATTATTGCAGACGAAACAGGAGTTGCCAATACTATTGATCCCTTAGGCGGAAGTTATTTTGTTGAATCGCTGACAACGAAAATGGAAGAAGCTGCCGAACAGTATTTTGAAAAAATTGAAATGCTTGGTGGTGTGATTCCGGCGATTGAACAAGGATTCTTTCAACGTGAAATTGCCGAAGCCGCATATCGCTACCAGAGAGAATTGGATCAGAAAGATAAGATCATCGTTGGTGTGAATCAATATGTTGAAGAAGGAGAGAAAGTTGATATCCCGTTACTTTCAATTTCTCCTGATGTTGAAATTTTGCAAAAGAAGCGGCTTGCAGACTTAAAGCAAAGTAGAAATCAGCAGGCGGTGGACGCTGCGATCGAAGATCTAAAACAATCTGCGGCTGATGGGACGAATTTAATGCCTCATTTGTTGAATGCAACAAGAAAATATGTTACACTTGGTGAAATGTGTAATTCATTGGTTGAGCATTTCGGATTATATGAAGAGCAAGCAGTGTTCTAAGATTCTAACAAAGCTTCAAATTTACAATCAAATGTCATTTAGGAGATTGAAATGAATCTTGAATCAAGAATAAAGTTGATACGCTCTTTGGAAGAAATAAAAGATTTTGAACGGAGAAATCTTGAAGGTAGTCACTGGAGAATTTCTGCTTGGGGCGGTGTGATTTTTTATAGCTTAGTTGTATTAATAAACCTATACAATGGATTTTCCAAACCAGAAATTTTTAGAACAGTTATTCTTTTTGTCTTGCTGCCAATACCACTCTTAGGTGTTTCATTGTTGGTAAGAAACAAAATCAATGAAAAGTATAAACTTTTGGCTACTGCAATTTTAGAACTTGGAAGTATAGCCCAAGAAGATATTACACCAGAAATTGTTCCTCAGAAGATAGAGTCAAAAATTACTAAGACAAAAAAGCGATTAACCAAACGAAAAAAGAAATAATGTCTGCCATTATCCGTCTTTTACGTCCGTTGCAATGGTTGAAGAATGGATTTGTCTTCACTCCGTTGATCTTTTCCAAACACCTATTTGAGAAAGAATATAACAACAAAGCACTGTTGGCTTTCATGGCTTTTTGTTTGGCTTCAAGCTTTATTTATATTATCAATGATATCATTGATAGAGGAGCAGATAAACTCCACCCAGAAAAGATGAAACGACCGATTGCATCAGGTGAAATATCTATTCCATTTGCAATCAGTATCGCATTAGTTTTATGTGCAGCAAGTTTAGCAATTGCTCAACTTCTTCCGATTCAATTCCTTTATACAATTCTTATTTATATCTCAATTCAATTTGCCTATACATTTTCACTAAAACATATTGTTATCCTCGATTTGTTTATCATTGCCACCGGTTTTATGCTTCGTGTATTTGGTGGTGCGCTTGCAATTCAAGTAGTCATTTCTCATTGGATTATTATCACGACGTTATTCCTCTCATTGTTTCTTGCCGCATCAAAGCGACGCTCAGAATTAGTAATGATCAAAAAATTCAACATTGAAACGAAACGTCGCGTATTGCAGGAATATAGTATTCCATTTCTTG
>JAUXTU010000058.1 GCA_030679145.1 Bacteroidota bacterium
TCGCCTCATTCAACGGATAACTCATTGAACAATGGATATCTCCATCTTTTGTCGGTATAGGATCGCCATGCGGATCGATCGACGGGTGACCAAGAGCGTGATCGATCTTTTCTTCCATCTTGTCGGACATGATATGTTCGAATCGTTCCGCTTCATTATCAATTTCATCCCATCCAAAATGGAGCACTTCCACAAGAAACATTTCCCAGAGCCGATGTTTTCGAATAATGCGAAGCGCTAGAAGTTTTCCTTCTTCCGTTAACTCCACACCTTTGTATGGAGTGTGAGTCAACGTTCCTTCCTCTGCAAGTTTCTTGATCATTTCAGAAACGGAAGCGGGAGAGATCTGAAGTTTTTCCGAAAGAGAAGATGTTGTTACTTTTCCTTCATTGGAAGAAAGTTTATAAATGTTCTTTAGATAATTTTCAATTTGTTCGCTCGCCATATTTGTCCTGTTTTCGTAGTTGACCGTTACCTTAACGGTGACGGTCAACTGTGGTTAATCATGTTCGCAGCTGCAGGAGTCGTTCAAAGATTCTGCTTTTTCAAAACATTCTTTTCCTTCTTTAAGTGAGAAATATACCAATCCTATTGCTCCTGCTGCATCAACAAACGGAACATGAAATGTTTCGAATAAAAAACTTGAGGTCAGAAGCGTGATGGACATATAGATACAAACAACATTACAGTTTGCATCGGCAATGATTGCTTTTGAATCAAGCTGCTTACCGACCTTCTTTTTGTAATAAACAAGAACAAGCATTGCAACGATAGAAACGAGAGAAATGATCACACCCCAAAATGTTGATTCGGGTTGCTGATTTTGGATCACTGATAGAACTGCGGAAAGTAAAAGTCCACCGGACAATAGATAGAACGACCATCCGGTGATTTTTAAAGCGGTAATTTCAAATTCACTTTTTTTGCTCGTCGGATTATTTGCAATTCTCATGACCATTGCTGCAATTCCAATTCCCGAAATTGTTTCAATAAAACTGTCAACTCCAAAACCGAATAGAGTGAGTGATTCATCAGAGTAACCGACCATTGTGGAGATCACCCCCTCGGCAATGTTATAGATGATTGTGAAGAGACTTAAATAGAAGACAAAATTGTAAAGTTTTTTAGTTTCGGCTATTGTAGAAGTTTGTGGAAGTGAAGTTTCCATAATTTCCTTAATGTAAAATTCATTTTAGGTTCACCTAAATTTAAGTCAAGGAATGTCAAAAGTCAAGGAAATATTAAATAAAGTTTACTTTTCTAAGAAATAAAAAGAATAAGCAGGGAAAGTGAAGGTTATAAGTGTAAGCAATGTTTACTATTCACCGAAAATCTTTAACCATTCATCTATTTGAGATTTCGTAAGCGGCACATCGGATTTTTCGGCAACGATGTCATGTGTTTCGGAAAGAAGATTCGCAAAATAATTTGATGTATGTGTTTGGCAGGAACATACTTTTGCAAAATTTATAATCTCTCTGTCCGATGAAATAATAACGAGTAACGATCGGTTTTTGGAATGCTCGATCATCTGTTTCATCTTAGCATCAGCACTGATGGGAGAAGAAAAAATTACATGAACCGGCGCGTGACCAGATTGTTTTGGTGAATTGTTTGGCGTAACGCCGTCGAACACAATTGTGCAGCGAAATTTCTTTCGATGGGTCAATTGTGAAATAGAGTGGATCAATAATTCTCTTGCTGTTTCGCCATTATGTGCAAGCGTTTTCTTAAGAGGAGGAATTGCATGAATAAGATTATATCCATCGACGATATAATGCAGTTGATTCATGATAATTCTATCTTTTCAAAATCGTGAATGCGTTTCATATTAACGCCGATCGCTTTACCGGATGTTCCTTTTTCAAAGATATCTTTGAATTTTGCCCCCCACACAATTTCATCAAAGCGATATGAAGAACGGGAATGAACTGTTTGAGAATATGTTTCATCCGTTGCCGTGATTAATACGAACATTTCTGTTTCGGTCTCTTCCAGCATAACTTGGTTCTTATTATGTAATGGACTCTTTTCATCGATATCATGAACAATTGTCCAATGCAGAGGAAAGAATGTTACTTTTTGTCGGTCTAAAGGCAAAGTATGATATTGACGAACTCTGCGCCCATCTTTTTCCTGCATAAACGAAAAAATGATCTGTGCTTCGATATTGATCAATTGACTCGTACGTTGATTGATAATGCGAACCATTAACGCCTTTCCATTTTTAAATGGAGCGGTAATAGCATTGTCGCTATATAATATTTTTGCATTTGGTCGCGCAAATCGTGCGAACAATAATCCGGTTGCCATTGCAGCACAGAACAGGCCAAAGAACGCTTCAAATGTCATCAGCCAATTTGCCGGGAAATTTCTTGGACTTAACGCACCATATCCTATCGTAGCAAATGTTTCAACGCTAAAGAAGAAACAATTCCAAAAATGATTGGTCATTGTTGTGCTTTCAGCACCATTCAGTGCATCGCTGCCGGCAAAATAGTATCCAAAGGCAAATATAAAATTGATGACAACATAAAAGGCAGACATTATCGAAAGGAATTTTGTCCATGTAATTGTAATAAGCCAATGATACATGCTCATTGATTTGATTATGGACATTCCGTCGCGGTCAACATTGAATGTTCCGTCACGGTTCATCATTCGGCTGTTTGCCTGTTGAGAAAGACGAGAACCGAATCCTAAATCATTTTTATCTTCGCGAATTTGTGTTGTCGCTTTTATTTTTTTCATGAGGTGTTATTTTTTTTGCAACAATGATACAGCCGTTACCGGTAGTTCGCTTTCCGATATAATCTATTCCCATGGAAATCATATTGATGGGTAAAAATACAAAATAGAGCGGAAAAAGAGGAATAGAAAACAGAACGTGTTGTGTCTTAAAATACCATTCAAATAATGCTGATATTTCAAACATTATGGAAGCAAGTCTGCCGAAGGAGTACTGTTGTTCTTCAATAACAAATCCTGCCGCGTGAATTCGTTGTACAATCGATTCATCAGTGTATGTGTGTGGTCGTCCGATCATTTCATCATAATCAAAGCCATTTTTTTTCGATAAATTTTTATAAAAAGAAAGAAATCGTCGATAATTCACAGGAACATATAGAATGAGTTTTCCTTTTTCAGAAAGTGAATTGCGAAATTTCTTTAATAGCGCCACATCATCTTCAATATACATGAGCACAGCAGAGCATAAAATGATATCCTGTTGATCAGGAAACGCTGATTCTGAGAGGTTGTCCTGAAAGAACGAATAGTTGTTCTTTCCCAAAGACTCCGCCAGTTGTTTACATAATTGTATGTTTGAGAACGACAAATCAATTCCGGTGACTGAATCAGTGGGTCGAAGTTCCGGAATAGAAAACATGAAATCTCCCATTCCGCAGCCCACATCAAGAATATTGCGGGGAGAAGGGTTTGAAGCAAGTATTTTGCGAAATATCCGGCGCACATACCACGTGCGTAATACCATTATTCTATTGAACCAATAATACATGAATAACAAGCGTGGAAAACGGATCAGTATTTCCGGTGCCTGTTGATGATGCAGATATTGAGAGAGTTTATTTGTTATCAATGAAGCACCGGATGTTTCAAGTGATGATTTGTTGCATCCTGGTATTTTTTTGCGACAGCAAGAAGTGTTCCTTCGTCGAACAATTTCCCGGTAAATGTAAAGCTGACGGGTAATCCTTTCTTATTGAATCCGTTGGGAATTGTGATACTGGGATGACCGGTTAAATTTGTCAGTAATAAATTATCTCCTTCAAGCGAGGGAGCAATATACAGATCGATGTTATTTTTTTTGATAAGTCTATCCATTTCCTGAATGATCATTGTGCGGAGGCGATTTGCCTGAACATATTCCGCTGCCGATATAAATCGCGCTGCACGGAAGATATTAGGCCAATTTCCTTTTCCTTGAAGTACCAATTGTGAATCTTTTCGGCTTCGTGTAAGTTCATCAAATGAAGCCGCACATTCAGCATCCAGTATAAATGAAATGCTTCCGATCGGATATTTGGGAAGTTCGATGGGAACAAGTGTTGCACCGAACTTTTTTAATATAGCAATTACAGAATCGTTGAACTCTTTTCCTTCCTTTACACTGTCAAAATCAGATTTCACATAACCGATACGCAATTTCTTCATGGATATTTTCTTGGGTTCATAGGAAAAGGGGAGATCATAAATCGTCGGATCGATTCTGTCCGGACCGTAGATTGCATTGAACACCAGCGCACAGTCTTCCACCGTTCTACAGATCGGTCCGAGTTTGTCCATTGACCAACTGAGCGCCATTGCACCTACTCTGCTGACGCGTCCGTATGTTGGTCGAAATCCTGTCGTTCCACAGACTGTTGAAGGTGAAACGATCGATCCCCACGTTTCGGATCCGATCGTGAATCCAAGAAGTCCGGCAGCAGTTGCTGACGCAGAACCTGCTGAAGAACCGCTTGATCCCTTTGTTGTGTCCCACGGATTGCGGGTCATACCGCCGAACCAGACATCATCCATTGCAAGTTCTCCCATGGAAAGTTTTGCGACAAGCACCGCACCTGCTTCTTCCAATTTTTTGATGACCGTTGCATCATGATCGAATTCCTGGTGTTCATACGGAACAGATCCCCACGTTGTCGGGAATCCTTTTTTTGACACAAGATCTTTTGCGCCATACGGAATTCCATGAAGCGGTCCGCGATATTTTCCCGATGCAATCTCTTTGTCGGCGCGTTTTGCCTGTTCAAGTGCGAGCGATTCAGTCAAAGTAATAACGCAATGCAGCATCGGCGTATATTTCTTCAATCGAATGATGTAGAGCTTTGTCAATTTTTCGGATGTAATCTTTCGTGATTTAATAAGCGAAGCAAGTTCTCCAACAGAATAGAATGCAAGATCATCTATATTCTTTGGAAGGGAGACATTCTTCACTCCATCAGGTGAAAATTTACTTTTTCCGATAGGAAGTTTCATTCCAGTCGGAATTGGATTGAATAATACCGACGGCAATACATTATATGGAATATGTACTGTCCGCATTCGCTCATAACTTTCGCGCCGATATTTCAGATCACCAAGCATAGAATCGCGCTGGGTTTCATCGAAGCGCAGTCCAAGGATCTTTTCAGCAGACCGAACATCACGGGTTGTGATGGAATCCTGTGCAACCGCCAACAAACAGAAGAAAAAAATCAGTGTAAAAAATTGTTTCATACGATCTCCTTATGATGTTACCGTAAATCTAATCTCATAGTCTGTACTCTGTCGCGATAAAAACCGAGTGACCGGAAGAGTTCTGCAAATCCGGATTCTGATGGTCGAAGATTATTGCAATACTCTATACTAAGTTCATTTCGCTCCGGATATGATGTCCGAATATGATTGATGAATTGTTGAAATCCGTGAACAAATGCGTCGTTTGTATCCTCTTTGGAAAGAATGAATATTCTTAATCCGTAATTCTCAATCCAAACGATTGGCGAACCGTTACTAAAGATAATATAATTTCCCGGTAAACGTGAAATCCGAGGAAGGTCAGCAGTGAACCCTTCGCTTTGAGCGAAGGGTTCACTTGAATAAAAATCAATTCCGACTCCATAAGGATTTGCTGGATCACACGCATTAACTACAATTGGTATTTCATTGATCTGTTTTCTTGATTTAATTTCATCAAGCATTCGAACTGCATCAGGCAGTGCGAATTGCATTCCGGAAAGACCTTCTACAAAATATCCGCGCCGAATTTCTCCGCGCATTTCCATTCGCTGGAATTCCATTGCTAACAATGACCACGGCAATAAATTCTCTTCACGCTTTGCAATTTCCCGAGCGACAACTCCATAGCGAAGCAATAATTGCTGCGCTTGGTGCTGAATTTTCTCTTCATCAGAAACATGTGCGCCTAGAATGCTTTTTATGTGAACGAGCGACCAGCGGCCGTTCCAGCCGGGAACTTGCTTAAAAGCTTGCCGGACGCTTTTCAACGCAACTGCTTTCAACGGATTAAGCCGGTGGTTAATTATTTTAATCCGTTCTGCAGGAAGTTCAGATTCGACAGCTCGAAAACGTTTTATGTTCAATACTTCGTCAACAACATCGTTTGTAACAAGCCCACGCCAAAATAGTTCCGATAATGTTCGGTTGATTGTTGAAAGTGAATAAGAAGTATGTTCTCTAATATCGGAAAGGAATGACGCGCCGTTCTCTTTGAAGAATTCATACACGTCCAATGCGTGCTTTGATAAGCTTTCAAGCGATTGTTCCTTGGACTTGAGGAACAACGCGCCTTCTCCGCGACCGATCCATTGCGACCTTCCTGAATCAGTGCCAACAGAAAAGAATTCACCGCGTTGAGTGAATTGTCGCACATATTTACCATCATAGAATTGGATTCGTGTTCGGAAAATTTCCGTTTCCCATAATTCCGGCTGAAGTGAAAATCCCTGAAATTGTTGAAGCAGCGTCCGCATTCCATCATCATTTTGTTCTTGTGCGGAAGGATCGCGGTGTTGCCATTTCAATAGTAATTGTGTGAACTGCGCGATGGTTGCCGGCTTGATTTCTTTGCGAAGAATGAAGATAGATGCTCGATGGATCCGCTCAAAATTGGGACGGTAACACCATTGTTCTTCTTCGGATTCATTTGTCAGAACTCCGTGAACGATATTCTGGGCTTTTAATAATTCCCGAAGAATAGTTTCACATTCATTATTGTCAATTCCGAACCGTTGCGCAATTTTTGTTGTTGTCAATGTTCCGTGTGAACATAACTTTCGAAAGATGACGTATTGCAACGCTTCAGTTCTGTTAAACTCTTTATCCAGCGATACATCAATGAGCGACAACAGCCATTCTTTGGGAAACACCGCGAATGGTTTATAAATTGGCAGTTCTTCGGTTAAAATAAAATATTTATTTTCTCCGATCGCTATTGAAGAAATAATATTCTTAGTTTGCAGTTGTGCGATGAATTCCTTGTTCTCAATACGACTCAGCAATTCTATTTCCGTTAATTCTCCTAATCGTAACAATACTTCCATCAATTCTTCGGGAGTGCGCGCACGTCGTGTTGGCGCTGTAAACTGTAATTGTTCTTCAACTTTCTCTACCGCATCGGTACGAACAACTGTTTTCAGTTCTTCGATATTTACAACTTTAGAGATCAATTCTCTGTT
Organism: Bacteroidota bacterium; assembly: GCA_030679145.1. Classification (GTDB taxonomy): domain Bacteria; phylum Bacteroidota; class Ignavibacteria; order UBA10030; family UBA8401; genus UBA8401. Next base: position 7,197 of record JAUXTU010000058.1, read on the forward strand.
CAATGAGGCGAATTGCTGTTTTGCGGTATCTTTCGGTTCGTCCCATTGATACATATACACTGCGGCAAAATCGAATAACAATGTTGATGCGAATGGTGATGGAACTTCATTTTGAACGGTGTGAATGCGGATCTCTTCTGTTTCGATTTTTGTGATGATCTCTTTGAAATGCTCAAAATCCAGAACATCAGTTAAACATTCGCGGATCGTTTCGATGACGATTGGGAAATCATTGTATTGACGAACTATTTGAAGTAAGTCAGCTGATTTCAATCGTTGAAGAAAGAAGGGCCTCCGTTTGCCAGGAGTTCCTTTTGGAAGAAGAAGGGAGCGTTCCGCATTTTGCCTGAAAAGTGCACCAAACAACGGCGACGATGGAATTTCTTCAAGAATAATTTGCTGAGCAGTTTGCAGCGTGATATCAGAAAACAGATCCAGCGGTAATCGTTCTGCATCGGAACAACGGAAGAGAATTCCATTATCATTATAGAGCATTTGAACGTCGATGTTCAATCGTTGTTTGAGTGTGTATGAGAGAACGATGCCGAGAAGTCCGTTGACTCCTTTTCCATAACACGAATGAACGACTATGCGCGGGTCGCCGACTTCGTCGCGGAATCCTTCTACAACAATTGTTTTGTGTGTCGGAACGATCTGAGTTGATGACCGCTGGTCTTCAACATATTCAATAATATTTCGAGTTGAGTTGGAATCGATTGGAAACAAGGATAACATATTTATTTTGTCATTTTGAGTCCGATGCTCTTTATCGGACGAAGAATCTGCTTTTAACTCAGCGGTAGATTCTTCGTCGCTTCGCTCCTCAGAATGACGACTATTTGAAAGTTCTTCTAGAAACTCACCAATGCGAACACCAAGTTCATACGTTCGACCGATCCCTTCGCCGCGCCAGAACGGCATACGTGCCGGCTGACCCGGAGCAGGAGTGACGATGACTTTGTTCGCATCAATATCCATCATTCGCCAAACGTTCGACCCAAGTATGAACGTGTCTCCCGCGCGACTTTCATAAATAAATTCCTCGTCAACTTCACCGACTTTTGTTTTTAAATCTTCAAGATAGACACCAAAATATCCGCGATTGGGAATTGTCCCGGCGTTCATGATTGCAAGAAGTGAAGAGCCGGGGAGGGGAGAAAGTCGATTGTGCAATTTATCCCACATTATTCGGGCGCGAAGTTCACGAAATGCTTCATTCGTGTATCGTCCGGCAAGCATTTCAAGGACTGAATGAAAGACACTTTCATTCAAAGTGCGATAACAATATGACTGGCGAATGAGATCGAAAATTTCATCAACATTCCATTCTTCTATCCCAACCATTGCAACGATTTGTTGAGCAAGAACATCCAGACAATTTTGAGGAATGAATGTCTGTTCAATATTATGTTCGATCATTCCTTTTGTTACAACAGCGCTTTCGATCAGATCTTCTTTATGTGTGACAAATAATCGTCCTTTACTGTGCGCATTGACCAAATGTCCTGAACGTCCGACGCGCTGCAAACCACGCGCAACACCTTTGGGAGATTGTATTTGCACAACAAGATCAACTGTTCCAATGTCGATCCCAAGTTCAAGTGCGGATGTGGTAATTAGTGCGCGAAGTTTTCCGAGTTTTAGATCGGTTTCTAATTGCTCACGAACGGTACGAGACATGCTTCCGTGATACGCAAAAACTTTTAAAGGGTTTATATCATCCCCGAAAGCTTTTATCGGGGATCCATTCTGTGGATTCCCGTTTTCCTGCCCGTCCCGCAGGTGGGCGTGTGAATGACGAAACTTGGAATAGAATGGAACTGCATAATTATTTGTTGTGTCTTGTACTCCATCTAGAAGTTCATTCAATCTTGCAGAAATTCGTTCGGCAAGTCTTCTATTGTTAACAAAGATGAGTGTTGTTCGATGTTCGTGAATAAGTTGTAATAATTGTGGAAAGACGAGAGACCAAACAGTGTCCATCGGCATATCGGAAAAATCACGAACAGCACAAATTACTTTTAGATCAACGCTCTTTTTATAACCCGCATCAATAATGTTTACGTTACGCGGAATGAGCTTTTCTTCTTTCCATTCCATTCCTCCGAGAAATTGTGCAACAGCTTCCAACGGTTTTTGTGTAGCGGAAAGTCCAATCCGAACAAACGAAGCGCGTTGATCATCCGTTCGAGTTTTGCGAACCAGATGTTCCAATCGTTCCATAGATAATGAAAGATGAACGCCTCGTTTTGTATTGCTGATAGAATGAATTTCATCAACAATAACATATTGCACGGAATGAAACAATGCCCGTGATTTTTCAGACGTAAGCATCAAAAACAACGATTCAGGAGTAGTAATCAGAATATCCGGCGGATGTTTTAACATTCGCGCCCGTTCGGTTTGTGTAGTGTCGCCTGTCCGAACTGCACTTCGGATTTCCGGCATTTTTATTCCTTGTGATTCAGTTTCTTGCAAGATACCATTCAAAGGAATTTCAAGATTCCTATGAATATCGTTGTTAAGTGCTTTTAGAGGAGATATATAAAGAACACGAACGCCATTGATAGGATTGTCATTGTGGATACTTTCAGATTTCTTTTTGGATTTACGAAGAGTTTTTTTCTTCAATCCGGAGTTTTGGTTTGTTTCTATTTCGTCGGAATCTGCAATGATACTTGCTAATGCGATATTCTCTTCCACTAAATGATTGATACACCACAAAAATGCCGCGAGTGTTTTTCCGGAACCGGTTGGTGCCACGATAAGAGTATGACTGCCTTCGGAAATGGATGGCCAACCTTGCTGCTGTGGCGGGGAAGGCGGACCAAACGTTCGTGTGAACCATTGGCGAACGACCGGATGAAATTTTTGGAGGATATTTTCTGACATTAAAACCAATGTAAGCAAAAAGGATTTAAGACAAAAAATAACAAGATTATTGTTCCGTACTTCTCAAATTGATTTTCTCTCAAACAATCGCTATACTTTGCAATAAGTCCACTGTATTCAGCAAAAAAATGAGTAATGAAGCAGCCAACACGAATTCTATTTATTGAGAACAATCAGGAAAGCATAGCATTGTTTAACAATGAGATGCGAAAGTCCGGTATTGATCATACGCTGCTCCATATTGCTTCATTTGACCTGATTCCCGAAACACTCGAAGAATTTTCTCCTGAAATTATTGTTTTTGATTACGCTATTGTAGAAATAAAGCCATCCGATACAATTTCAATATTGAAGAATATGGTTGCAACGACTCCGCTCATCATTTATTCCAATGTGTTGAATGAAGAGATTGTTGTTGAATGTATGCGTTCAGGTGCTGCAGATTATGTGTTCAAGCAGCATTCAGCTCGTCTTGGTTCAGCAATTGAAAATGCAATCGATAAACGCCGTGTACAAGAAGAATTGCGATCAAGTAAAGAACGCTTCAACACTCTTGCAAAAGTTTCTACCGTTGGAATTTTTCTCACTTCTTCGGATGGATCGTATCTGTATGTGAATGAACGATGGACGGACATTACCGGTCTTGGTTATGACAAAGCATTTGGAGAGGGTTTTTTGAATGCAGTTCATTCGCATGACAGAAAACGCATTCGTACCGAATGGCATCGGTGTGTTCAAGAACAAAGCGCATTCCAATCGGAATACAGAGTATATAGAGAGAGCGACGAAAAAGAATTGTGGGTATTCGGGCAGGCATTGCCGGAGTTTAATCCCGACGGCTCGCTTGCAGGTTTTGTCGGAACGATCACCGATATCACCGAGCGGATGAATTCCGAAATTGAAATTGACACTTCTCGCAAGCAGTTACGCGCATTGACTGTTCGCCTGCAGAACATTCGGGAAGAAGAACGAACCCATATTGCGCGCGAAATTCATGATGACCTCGGTCAGGCGTTGACCGGGTTGAAGATGGATCTTGTTTGGTTGAACAATAAATTAACGGATACCGATGTAGCAATTCAGAAACGAATGAAGTCGATGATGTTGCTTGCCGATTCCACAATTCACAATGTGAGAAAACTTGCAACCGATCTTCGCCCGGGAATTTTGGATGATATCGGACTTGCGGCTGCGATCGAATGGCAAGGAAAAGATTTTGGCGAACGAACGGGGATTAATTTTTCATTTCATCTTGACGAAGAATTGCACATTGACGAAAAACGTGCCACGGCATTCTTCAGAATTTTTCAAGAAGCAGTGACAAATGTTATCCGCCATGCGGATGCAAAAAATATTATCGTTTCGCTTCGTAAAGAATCAAATAATGTTCTGCTGATGATCGAAGATGACGGAAGAGGTATTGCGCCACATGAAATTACTAACCTCCGTTCCGTAGGATTGTTGGGAATGAAAGAACGCGCAGCAAGTTTCAACGGCGAGGTACAAGTGCTCGGGCAACATGGCGTTGGTACGACAGTCCGTGTACGAATACCACTTGCTGGATCTTCAACATAAGATCTCTATGATTACCATTCGTATATACATTTCCGCAATTGTTGTATATTGTTGAATACAATAATTATGCAGAAAATAGACCGACGTAAAAAAATTACTATTTTCATTGTTGATGATTCAGAGATCGTTCGGGATAGAATTACATCCATGTTATCAGAGGTTCCGGCGGTCAATATTGTTGGTTATGCCGATAATCCGCTTTCAGCAATGGAAGGGATCATCAAATCAAACCCCGATGTCGTAATTCTGGATATTTTTCTCATCGGCGGCAGCGGAATTCATGTTCTTAAGAATATTCGTGGAAAAAAAATAACTGCAAAAGTTATTGTGCTAACAAATTATGCACAGGAAGAATACCGCAAAAAGTGTTTTGAAGAAGGTGCGGATTATTTCTTTGATAAATCGATAGAATTTGACCGCGTTGTAAATGTTATTACAAAAATATCAACCGCGGAATAGATCTTTTAAATTATATTCAATTACTAAATAAACGGAGTTATCGTATGAGAGAAGCAATCTTCCGTGCCGGTGCGCTGCTGATGAATCGTCTTAATTATCTGCAAAAATTTGCGATTGTGGCGTTGCTGTTGTTGATCCCGAGTTTCAGTTTATTGTATGTGGTAACAACTCAGATCAATAAGAACGTGGAGTATTCGCAAAAGGAATTAACGGGTATCATCTATAATCATGCACTTCGTCAATTCTTCGAAACGGTGCAGCTCCATCGTGAATATTCCGTCCGGTTCTTCTTCCAGGATTCCACTGCCCAGCAATTAATGATAATGGCTCAACAGCAGATCGAAGATGCTGTCATAAGCGGTGATTCCGTTGATGCACAATTTGGAGACGCATTATCTGTAAGTGAACAATGGAAGAACATTAAGATTGATTGGAAGAACTTGAAGAGCCGTGCATTCACCCATAAGGTGGAAAAAAGCGTGGAGCTTCACAATAAATTGATGTCTGATATCTTGTCATTGATCGTTGATGTAGCTGATAATTCTAACTTAACGCTGGATACGGATATTGAAACATATTATTTGATGAATATTACAAATTTTAAAGTTCTTCAAATGACGGAAGCACTGAGTCGATCAAAGATTTTGCTGCGCTCAATCGATTCGACCGGAATACTTTCCGCCGATCAGCGAAATTCATTTACCCTGCAAGCAGGAAATATACAACCGTTAATGTCGGATATTGCAGATGGTGTGAATAGAATTAACACGTACAACCAACCGATATCACCATTGGTGGAACCATCGTATGTAGATCTTAAATCAACCACAGATCAATATCTTGAGATACTTCAATCGGAGTTGTTGGATGACAGCTTGCGTACGCTTCATGGAATTGATTATACCATTCTGGATCGTCCCATCAAAGCCGGACTTGATGTATTTGATGTTCAAGTGCCGATCTTAAAGAATTTGATCGAGCAACGTATTAAAACATTAGAGAACCAAGGATTCATCTATATTACCGGTACATTAATCTTGCTTCTGTTTGTGTCGTATTTGTTGGGTGGATTCTATAGTTCGGTGGTTGGAACAGTGGCAACACTTGAAAATGTTGCAACGCAGTTGAATGAAGGGAAGATCACCGAAGTGGTTGAAGTTGAAACACGGGATGAGTTAGGACGTGTAGCACGGTCATTCAACCAAATTGCATTAAGCTTGCTGCAACGAAACAAAGAACTGGAAGATAATAGGACACAAATTGAAGCAACAAACAGAGCCTTGCGTGAGACTCAAACAGCTCTCGTACAAGGAGAGAAAATGGCATCACTTGGTCAAATGGTCGCCGGTCTTGCTCATGAAGTAAATACACCGCTCGGTTATGTAAAAAACAATATCGAGATGATGATTAATAACCAACAAATGATCAACGATATTGTAGAAAAATATCAAAAACTGTTGGATATGCTTGTGAATGGTGTTGAAGACGGTTTGGAAGAAGCAGTTACGGATCTTGCAATGCTTTCTACAGAACTTGAAAAGAATACGGTGTTAGAAGACAGCAAAACAATGTTGTCGCAGGCACTTGTCGGTACAGAACGTATTCAAGAACTGATCAGAAACTTACGCGAATTTTCCCGACTTGATGAAGCCGATCTTGCAAAGATCGATCTTAATAATGCATTGGAAGCAACGCTTGTTATTGCCAACAATGTTATTAAAAATAAAGCTGTCGTCAAAAAAGATTTCACCGCAAATCTTATGGCGGAATGTTATCCCGCACAATATAATCAGGTTATTCTGAACTTATTGACAAACGCGGCTCAGGCAATTGAGGGACAAGGAACCATCACGATCCGTACATATAAGGAACCTGGCAACCCCGATATGGCAGTTGTTAAAATTAGCGATACCGGACGAGGTATTCCCAAAGAGAATCTCGGAAAGATCTTTGAACCATTCTTCACTACAAAGAAAATCGGTGAAGGAACCGGATTAGGATTATCGATCTCATATAAGATCATTGAAAAACATGGCGGGTCGATAAAAGTGGAGAGTGAAGTGGGACGCGGAACTGATTTTTTTGTGCGTATTCCTGTTATTCAACAGAGAGTTGCAAAATAAAATAAAGGTAGTTCTGAAAGGTCAAGAAAGAATAACGATGATGCGATTACATATTGCATCAGGAGAAGAAGAAATGTCAAAAGTAATGGTGCCTGAAAAATCAAATATACTTTTTGTCGACGACGAACCGATGATTTTATCGTCGTTGAACATGTTGTTTAAAAATAAATATAAGGTCTATCTTGCCGAGAATGGCTATGATGGATTGGAGATCATAAAGTCTGTTCCGATTAAAGTAATTGTGAGTGATCAGCGCATGCCCGGCATGCTTGGTCATGAATTGTTGCGCCAAGTAAAAGAGATTAGTCCAAACACTGTCCGAATGTTATTAACAGGATATTCCGATCTTGATGCGATCATAGGTTCAGTGAATGCCGGCGAAGTTTTTCGATTCATCAACAAACCGTGGCAGGGCGAGTTCATGCTGTATGTGATGAAACTTGGCGTAGAAATTTACGATAAAGTCACAAAACTACAAGAAAACGAGATGCAGAAAAACGAAGAACCGGTCACGGATGAAAATCCGGTAACGGGTCATCGTTTTCATATTGAGGTTGAAGAAGCAAGCCCAACAGTATTATTTGTTGATTACAGCGAGGAAGAGACCGGAAAACTCATAGATAAGTACGGAAGTTTATTCAATACCGTTGCAGTAAATTCAATCGATGCTGCATTCCAGGAAATGGCGAAGAAGCCGGTATCGGTCATCGTCAGTAATATCAATTTTGGCGATGTAGATGGTGTCAGTTTTCTTGATACGGTCCGCCGTGAATATCCAAACACCGTCTCAGTCATACTTACGGAAGTGAAAGACGCACAACTTGCGATCCGTTCCATCAATGAACTGAACGTGTTTCGCTATCTTGTAAAGCCAATGCCGGAAGATCAGATTTCGCTCACATTGGAAAAAGCAATTGAGCGAAGTAAAGTAGTTAAGGCAGCGCCGCATAAGAATGTATTAAAGATGGCGGAAGAGATTGCACCTGAACGGTTTGTCAAAAATGAAGAAAGTACGCTTCGACTGCGATTGCGAGCCGCTCAAGCATTATTGGCTAAGAACAAATCTAAATAAATGAATAACATTAACAATTAAAGAGCGTATGACTATGTTGTAAACAATAAGCCCCGCAACCCTTCGCGGGGTTTATTGTTTGCGCATGAACACACGCGGCATCTGCATGCAAAATATCTCTCAAAAAATAACCGGAGCAGAACATCTGACCGAAGTGATCGTGTTCTTAAAGAATGCCGATCGGTTTGTTCGTCACGGTGATATTGACCGTGCGATTGATGAGATCATGCGAGCTCGCGAGAAAAATCCGACTATAATGTATGCGCGCGCATACGAAGAATATATACGTTCAATAATCTTACACCGTGGTGATCCGGTTGAGGGCGGCGCGGATAATGCGCAAGCACAGCAAGCTGTCATCAATAATCTTTTGCCAACACTTGAAAAGATACTGGACCTTGCAATAAAAGAAGTGAAACGCAGTGCAGTATCGGCTTATAAGCAAAAAGAAATGCTTGCAATACAGCATATTCAGCAGCAAGAAGAACTGAAAGAAGAACAGATTCACGCTTCAAATCTCGCAAAAAAAATATCCGACTATTTAGCACGAGCACAGCAGTTTGAAAAGAAAAATGAATTTCATTTTGCACTGAATGAAATCGCGCGCGCGTTCATGCTCGATCCCGCCAATGAACATATTCAGCAGGTTGAAGAACAGATCAAAGCATCGCAGGAAAAATTTCAACATAGTGATAATTCAGAGAGCAAAGTAAAACAGAACAGCGAACTTCACCGGCATGAACAATTGTTTGAGGAATGGCAGCACCAACGTCTCGAAGGAAAAAAACTTGAAGAGCAGAAAAGAGAAGAGGCATATCAGCTGGCTCGTACTCAGAAAATAAAACAATATGTGCATCAGGTGCGATCGCTGTATTCGGAAAATAAGATCGAAGAAGCACAGAGTCAATTAGGGTTTGTTTTAGTGCTCGATCCATTGAATGAAGACGTACTGGAACTTGATCAGAAGATTCGCGAGGCTCAGGACAAAAAACATGAAGAGAAACTTGAACAAAAGAAACAGAAGCTAGAAGCAGAACAGAAGAAGATCGAAACGATTCGTCTTACCATCCAAAAAAATATTGATAAAGCAAAGGAATTACTTCAATCTCAGCGTTTTGCTGAAGCGCTTCGCGTGACGACACAGACATATTTCATTGACCCGTCAAATGAAGAAGTGGTTGCACTCGAAAAAAAAATATTAGAAGCGGAAGAAGAATCGATCCAAAGGGAAAAAGAATTTCAAATACAGCAGGAAGAGGAACGTCGCCGAAAGCAAGAAACGGAATTGCACCGTCTGTCGATCCAACAAAAAAAACGGGAACAGATTCGAGAAAGAGTGGATGCCGAAACAAAGTTATTACGGAACGAAGAAGAAGTATTGTTGTGTCTTTCAAAAGCACGCGGTTTCTTAAGTATTTCCAATCACGATGAAGCATTAGTCCAGATCGGCAAAGCGTTCAAGATCAATCCGTTTGATGAAGAGATCGCAAAACTTCAGCGTGAAATTTTAGATGCAGAGAAAAAAGAAAAGCTATCACGAAAGTCAGCGGTTCAGCAGACCACCGAGCAGGTAAAACCCGCTAACGAAGTGACGGTAGCATTAGTTCAGGAAGCGATTACTAAAGCCCAAGAACTAAGGAAATCACTTCAATTTCAGGATGCATTGTATGTTATTGCTCAAGCATATCGGCACGACCCGATGAATGAAGAACTCTTTGCACTTGAAGGTGATATTCAACAAGAATATCTTAAATATGATGAAGAACAGCAGGCGGAACTTGCATCAACAAAGAATAACCAAGGTATCAGAAAGAGTTTGGCAATGGCGCGGGAAAGCCTTTCCCGTGAGGCGTTCGGTGAAGCAATGGCGTGGGTAGACTATGCGCTCAGTTTCGATATGAAGCGTTTGGATACATTACAACTGCGTGATGAAATTGAAAATGCGGAGCGTTTGGCCGCAGAAAAAAAGGCAAACGAAGAGAAAGAATTGTTGATACAGACCCACTTAAGTAAAGCGAGGGAACTTATTTCCGAAAATCGGACTTTTGAAGCAATGCTCGAGGTCGATTTGGCTATACGTCTCAATCCGTCACATAACGAAGCTTTGGCTTTGCGTAAACAGTTCAGTGAAATACCGAAAAATCAGTGAATGGGACGTTACGATTCATTATAACATTCTAACCGCTTTCACTGTTGCTTTGCCCACAGATTTTTTTTTAGATTATAGTGACAACTAAAAATATACAGCGGAAAAATGGTAACACCATCTGAAAATAAATCAATACCGATGTCTGAGCGCTTGAAGGAAGTTGCGCAGCTTCTAAAACATGCTGATAAACTTGTTAAAGAAGGTGATCTTTCTACAGCGTTGGAGTTCATTGCAAAAGCGCGTTCGTATGATTCACGCCATTTATATGCGTTGGCGTATGAAGAGCGTGTTCGGACACTGCTGAATGCAAAAAACCTTGAAGATGCAAAGAAAAAATCTGCAGGAATATCACCTGCCGCTCCATCTGAGGGCGAACAGAAGATTGCTCCAATGCTCCAGCATCTTTCTGAGCTCGCGATTACAGAAGTACAACACAGTGCAACGGTAGCTGCTCAACATGAACAAGCAGTTGAACTTCAGAAAAAGGAAGAGAAACAACGATCAAAGGATGACGAATTGCGTCGCAGTGCAATTGAATCGAAAATTGCTGCTTTTCTCACCCGCGCAAATGGATATTTCGAACAAAAGGAATTCAATCGAGCACTTGATGAGATCGCTCGCGCGTATCTTCTTGATCCGGTCAATGAAAAGATTCAATTGCTAGAAGAGACGATCCGAAAGAGACAGGAAGAATCAAGACGCGAAGACGAAGCTGAACGACAAAGAAAAACAGAGGAAGAACGCCAGCGTCGACAGGAACTTCTTAAGTTTCAGTCGTTACAAATTCAAAAAGAAAAAGAGGATAAACTTCAACAGGAAGAACAAGACCGAAAGCGTGCTCAAGAAGATAAAGTACAACAATATTTGCTGCAAGTGAATGAGCTCTTTCAGGCAAATAAACTTGATGAAGCATTAAGTGAGTTGGCATTTGTTGTTGTGATCGATCCGTTGAATGAGGAAGTATTGCGCTTAGAACAAAAAATTTTGGAACTACAGGAACGTCAACAGCAAGTTCAGTTGGAGCAATATCAACGGCAGATGGAGGAGCGTCAGAAGAAACGTGAAATGATTCTGGTAACAATTCGGAAACACATTTCCAATGCTGAAACATTAGCGAAACAGCAAAAATTCACCGATGCCCTCCGTACGATCACCCGTGCAACAGTGCTCGATCCGCTCAACGAAGAACTGCAGGAGAGTGAACGACGTATCCTTGCAATGCAGGAAGAGCATTACCGGCAGGATGAAGAGAGCAAACTTTCATTGCAGGCACAGATCCACGCTCAGCAGGAAGAAGAACTGTTGCGCATTGAAACTACCGGCCGTGAACAAGTGCTCCTTGGTGAAACCGAGGAAACACGCGTACGTCAGCAAAACGATAAACAAAAAATCCAGCATTTTTTAGAAAGAGCAAAACAGTTCCTTAGTGAGCGTCAGTTTGAAGCTGCGCTGGGAGAAGTTGCATTGGCTTTTATCATTAATCCGTTTGATGATGATGTGAAGCAGGTAGAGCAGACGATCGTGGTTGAACGCGAGACATTTCAATCTCAAGAACGCGATCAGGTTCAGCAGGTGCACGATGATCTGCAAAAAAATAAAAATACGGCAAGCGCGAAGATTCGAATGCATCTAATGGAAGCTGAACGTCTTCGATCGATCCAGCAATTCAGCAAGGCATTCAATGAAGTTGCTAAAGCATTCATTCTAGATCCATTGAATGAAGACATTCAGGAATATGAACAACAACTACAGGTGGAATTTGATGCATTCTTAACGGAAGAATTTAACCGGAAGAATGTGGAAGAACAAACAAAAATGATTAGTCGAAATCTTCAACATGCCGCAGAACTTGAAGAACGAGGCCTTTTTGAAGAATCGTTATCTGAGATTACAAGCGGACTATCGATCGATGAGAACAATCAGCAATTATTGGAAATGAAAGATCGAGTTACTGCCGCCTTACTCCGTTGGCAGGAACTGCATAGAGAAGAAACCCGCAATCTTGAAATCCAAAAATTATTGATTATTGCAAGAGAATATTTGATGGTAGAAAAGTTTGATGAAGCGAAAATTGCGGTGAATAAAACATTAGAGTTATCTCCTGAGCATGCAGAATCATTATTGTTGCTGTCTGAAATAGAATCGGTTTCAGCTCAGGCAAAAGAGCGCCGCATTATAGAGGTACGACATGAACGAGTTGCCGCTCATCTTGCAGCAGCGCAGACGTTTTTGATGTCAAATATCCTTGATAAAGCGTTGGCTGAAATCCTTTCGGGATTAGTATTGGACCCTACCAATGAGGAATTACAAAAGCTTGAGCAACGGATTATGGTGCTTCATGATGCAAAAATCTCCTCTTCTCGCATACCTTCTTCTACAATGTCGTCTCCCCAGAATATCTCGAAGCAAGAACAGGAGAGACTGATCCGTATTCACATTCGAGTTGCATCCGAATTTCGGTCGCAAGACGATTTTGTTAAAGCCCTTGATGAAGTTGCGCATGGTCTGACAGTGGATATGCAGAATCCGGGATTACTTCAACTTGATAACGACATTCGCGCAGAACAAGAAGAACACGATATCAAGGCGGCCCAAGGTCTTAAACTCATTTACTCCAGCACGAAAGCGGCGGGATAATGTCCATCGATTCATTACAGATAATACTTCGCGAAGTTCAGCAAGAAGTACTTCGTCATCAATATGCATCTGCGTTAAAGATCATCCGTGATGCGAAGATCATTGATCTTCATAATATCTATCTTTCAACACTCGAACAATTTGTTGCAAAACTTCCTTTGTCTTCATCCAAAGAATTCTCCCAAGAGCTTGCAATGGAAAATGAACAGATACTGTCATTATTGATCGATCGTTCACTTCGTGATCAAGAACGGAGAACGTCTAAACGGTCGGATAGATTCATTGCGCCGGATGAACGGACCGTCATGCTTGAAAAAATCAAGAATAAATATTTTCAACATGCGGATGAATTTATTGAGAAGAAAGAATATGGAAGAGCGCTGGAAGATATCCAGCGAGTGTATTTTTTTGACCCGCTGAATTTTGTGGCAAAGGAATATGAACAAAAGATAGCCCAGCTTGCGGAGCTGAATAAAAAATAAATGCTGGACTTATTTTGTTATTGAAACCAACCGCGCCAGTGTTCGAATCGACTTCAGATCGATCGTAAATGACTTAACGTCGATCTTTTCATTCTTAGTATCCCGGAAATACAATAATCCTCGAACCGATCGAGCCGTGGTCATGCTCTCAATAATTTGTTTGCTGCCAACAACTAAAAATTTTATAACATGTTTTGCGTCTCTCTCATTTCGAAAACCGGTCTTTTGAATTTTTAATTCGTTGCTCGGCTTACCGTCAATGATAAATTGTACGTGTGTATTTGCCGGAAGCTGCGGTTTTAATGCTGCATTGAATTTTCCAATCTCTTCAAACCGAATGGCATACAGCGGACCGCTTCCTTGCCGAATCTCGAAATCAGGATTGAACACTAACTCATAGCCTAATAGACCATGGGTTGCAAGTTTGTGCTGTACATTGACAGGTGTTGAAAATGTCATCCACCGACCAGGACCATGCTCTTGTATTGTATAGATATCTTCGTTTTGAGAAAATCCCGCAGATGTAAAAAGGCAAAATATTGAAACAGATAGTAAGAAAATTTTCATTGTAAGGCTCCGAATCAATAATGGACAATGTTGGCAGTTGCGTAAAGCTACATCAAACGGTGAATATAGTGAAGCCAAAGCAATAGTGGTTTAATGAGGTATTGGTTCTTTTGAAATGTTACTAAATCTGCACAAAAATACCAAAAATGCAGTACATTGTAAAGGAATCGAGAAAATTTTTCTAAACTCTCATAGTTTGTTTCCGTAACTTAATACCGCTTACAGTCGTATTATTTCAACTTCAACATTTTTTCATTTATTGAATGACAACTTTCTTAGACAGAATGAATATCTATAGAATACTGCTCGGACTGCTGTTGTCATTCTTATTGATTCTATCTGCGGTAACATTCTATTCCTTCATTAGTACTCCGACGGACGAAAATGTTTTTCGAAATCCTCTGTCAAACCTGATGGTAGTGAAGAATTTCTCAGCTGAAATGCATGGTAAACGTGTCGTTCAAAGCACGAGATCACTTCCGATAACGTCAACATTGGATTCCATTATCACCGGCGATCTGATCATCTCTATTAATAACGGAACAGTAAAAACAATGAAAGATGTTGCAAGAGCCCTTGATGAAGGTCCGCAGAATGATATCCGTTTTGAAGTACTTAGACCGTCAACAAACAATATTCTGTTATTCAAGACAAAACGTTCTTTATTGAAAACTGAATTTTTAGTATTCCTTCCTTCGCATGTTTTAGTGACCGATGTAACCGTCGGTGGTGCTTCGGACAGGGCTGGAATGAAGATTGGTGATCTTATTCTGCGAATAAATGAACAAGAATTTAAGACTGATGTCGAAGCTGATAGAATCCTGCGCTTAGGTCAGATCGGCAAATCATTAAAATATGAAATTCTTCGTAACAACCGGTTTGTTGAATTAAATGTTGAATTGGCAAAATTTGGGATTCCGATCTCGATACTGATCTTTTGTCTGGCGGGAGTGCTGTGGATGTGTATCGGGGGTTTCATTATTATTTCAAGACCAAACATTATTGCGGCGCGTCTGATTGGTTCATCATTTCTATTCGTTGGTTTTTTCATGACAGTGCTTATTGTTCGAAGAGATGTTGATTCGACACCATTCATCATTATCCGAAATATTATCATGAATGGTGGTTTTGTCTTTGGTGTGTCCGCCATGTTTCATTCGTTCCATTATTTTCCGCTTGAACGAACTGATCTTATCGATAAAAAGTGGATCATCCCCGGATATTACATTACGGCAATAGTTTCATCGTTAATCTCGTACGTTGTCAATTCTCCGTTTCCATTAGCTCTTCTATTGATCTACGGAATTTATATTTCTATACGCTACCGCAAAGGTATTTCTCTTGAATATAAACGGCTTAATCGTGTGAACAAATGGACATCGTTGATCGTTGGTGTCACTATGTCGATCATTGGTTTCTTTTTCACAAACATACTGCAAGTTATTGTGGTAGGTGCAATGGGATTAATTTTATCCGCAATTCCTCTGTCATATCTTTTCACCATCGGACGATATCGATTGCTGGATCTGAATTTCCGAGTTCGCAGGAACACTCAATACAGTATCGTTACTATTATATGGGGTATTATTGTTTTTTATATTTTAACGTGGACATTTTTTAAACTTCCTATGCTTGAACTTCCGCAGGCTAATATTGTTTTTACCGGAACGGCAATTGAGATAAACGATACACCTGCACTGGCTTCAGAGCGGGAAGCATCCGAACATGTTATGCTGATGGTCATTGCGATCGGTTTAACATTTGTTGTATTGCGTGTGCGAAAAGTCGGTCAGCAGTTAATTGATAAAAAATATTATCGGCAGCAATATGACTATCGCCGCGCCTCGCTTGAATTGGGAGAAATTCTTGCAACTACATTAACCATGGATGATCTTGCGCGCGGACTTGTTCGTAAATTGAGCGAGTTGATGAAATTAAAACGGGTTGGTGTGTTGTTCTTTCGCGAGGAGAAAAACTGCTCCTGCCTTTCAGCATACGGATTCGATGGGAAAGTATGGGAAGAATTTTGTATTTCTCACGAACGTGAATTGATCACAAGTATTCATCAATTTAAAAATGAATTTAGAATTGACTATTTACCGACCTTGCTCAAAGATGAATTTCATCGTGAAGGATTCCATTACGGCGTTCCAATTCGCTCAAAAGAAAAATTGATCGGTGTATTGCTGGTTGGAGAAAAACAATCGGAAACAACATTCCGGCAGGAAGATCTGGCATTCCTTTCAACAACGGCAAAACAGGCATCCGTTGCAATTGAAAATGCATTTCTCTATGAAGAGTTAGCGGAAAAAGAGAGAATGAAGCACGAGTTGCAAATTGCCCGGCGTATTCAGTTGGATTCGCTCCCTCAAACCACGCCGGAAATTCAGGGATTAGAGATTTCGGGAACATCTATTCCTGCAATGGAAGTCGGCGGAGACTTTTTTGATTATCTCTCGAATGGAAATGGGGCACTCACTGTTGTGATCGGTGATGTAAGCGGGAAAGGGACGTCGGCAGCGTTATACATGTCTAAAGTACAAGGAATTTTGCGATCGCTTCATGGATTCGATCTTTCTCCCAAAGAATTATTTCAGAGAGCAAATAAATTGCTTTGTCAGGATCTTGAAAAACGGTCCTTCGTTACAGTGCTGGGTGTTGAATTCGATCCCAAAAAACGGTCGGCGATTGTATCAAGAGCAGGACATTTACCGCTGTGGCATTATGAGTTCAAGTCAAAGACCGTGAAAAAAATATTGCCTCGCGGACTAGGATTAGGATTGAACAATGCATCAGTTTTTACTGCTGAGATGAAAGAGAAAAAAACACAATACGAAAAAGGTGATGTTTTCCTTTTTGCAACGGACGGAGTCACCGAAGCGCATAATACAGGCGGAGATTTTGGTGAAGAACGTCTTCAGAATATCTTGAGTGATAATGCAGAAAAATCTGCACAAGAAATTCAAACAATAATTTTACATGAACTTTCTTCATTTGTTGGTAACCAAGAACAACATGATGATCAGACAGTGGTGGTTGTAAAAGCTGTGTAATAAAAATTGAACCGTTCGTTTCAAACGAACGGTTCAATTAAAGAAAAGAAAACGCCGCATTATGCGGCGTTCTTTATTTGTAGTGCGTTCGAGAAACTTAGATGTCATGCTTCTGCGAGAGAACATTTATGTTTGACAATCCAGTGTAAATACATTGAAAATAATGTGAAAGATATTTTACACTGAAATTTTATCAGCTTTACTATTAAACGTAATTCTAAAACACAAACGTGCCAACCGTTTTACCAGGTATAGTAGTTGAAAAGGCCGCATCGCCAAGTTTTACTCTTATCATTTGTTTTTCCATGGCGGTATTTGAAACGATAAGAACTATAGACCCGTCAGGATTGATGAATGCTACATTATTTATTGATTTATCAGTAAGATTAGAATATATACGATACGCCCCTACGTTAACAAATTTAGAAATTTGTCCCATCAAATAATATTCACCTGTTAACCAATAATTATCATGATTTTCGGCATCTTTTATTATCATTGAATGTCCGGGGGTACCGGTCCATTGCTCCGGTCCTCTTTCACTATTAAGAATTGTAACCCAGCCAATGTAGGTTCTCGACCAATTGTTGAAAATATCAATTATATCACTCACTCCGTCAGCACCCCAATAACTGCGTTCGGTGAAATAGATTGCTTTGTCAGGAAATAAATGATGAACACTTCTAACTTCGTTAATAGCCCACGAGTAACCATGAAATGCATTACCATAAATGACAGAATTTGAAACAGTATCAGAAAGAATCGGTTTTATATAGTTTAACGCACCATCATAATTATGATCATAAATTAAAATTTTAGTATCTAAATTATTTTTGGTTAATTCTTTACTTAAGGCAATTGATAAATTCCGGGATTGTTCCGATGTAAGCGAACAGCCGGGATAATCAATCGGCATGTATAGAGGTTCATTTTGTAACGTGATTGCAAAAACAGGAATTCCTTTTTCCTTGTATGCTAATAAAAATTTTGTCAAATATTTTGCGTAGACTTCTGTATACTTTGATAAAAAATTACCTCCAACAATTTTTTTTGATGTTTTCATCCACGCGGGCGGTGACCATGGCGAGGCAATAAATCGCAGTTTAGGATTAATTTTCAATGCCTCTTGCAGCACACTTACAATATTAAAATCAATATCTTTTTGAATTGAAAAATGCGTTAACAATGTATCTTCTGTGTTATTTGGAGTATCGTCATAGGTATAAAATTTACGTGATGTAAAATCCGCAGAGCCGATACATATGCGCATCATATTAAAGCCAATTCCTTTGTGAGGCGAAACTATCAGTTGGAGTAATTCTTCGCGCTTTGTGGTTTTCATACTCGATAAATTAAAAACTGTAGTTTCCTCAAAGGAATATCCGAAACCTTCAAAAGGTTGATACTTAATTGATGAATCAACAATGATAGTATTC
Organism: Bacteroidota bacterium; assembly: GCA_030679145.1. Classification (GTDB taxonomy): domain Bacteria; phylum Bacteroidota; class Ignavibacteria; order UBA10030; family UBA8401; genus UBA8401. Next base: position 25,642 of record JAUXTU010000058.1, read on the forward strand.
CCAAGTGCGTCTGACGTCTGAAATATCAAATCAGGCTGCTGCGTAAGTTTGTTTGTAAACTCCTTAGGGGCATGGAACCATGACGAATCTGCGGGCATTACCTCAGTGGTGAACCACACTTTTACAGGCTTGTAAGTTATATTATTACAATCCATGAATATGAGGCACAAAAAGAGTGAAAGAAAATTCACGGTGAACTTTGCAAAACTAGATGCGCGGAAATTTTTCATATTTATTTCTAATTGGGTTAAATACCCCGACCTTTCGTTGTCATTCCGGCGAAAGTCTACGAAGTGATGCCTTCGGCACCGGAATCCAGAAAAATGGATGCCAGCGTACGCTGGCATGACAAATACTCCGCAGCTTGCTGCGAAAAAATTTATTTGTAGCGCGTACGGGAATCGAACCCGTATTTAAGCCTTGAGAGGGCTCCGTCCTAACCGTTAGACGAACGCGCCGGTGCAAAATCTTTGAAATTCCTATATAATCAACAGATCAAGTGAGACATATTTAGAAAAATTACTGAACAATCCAGCACTTTTCGATGAAATAGTAACCACGTCAACCAGAACAAAATCTAATTTTATAATTTACGAAATGAATGTCTGGAGTGCAATAATACTTACTGTTGATTATTTTTTAAGTGGAATGATAATTACGCCGAAACAAAACCAGAATTGAATTCTTCTGGTTATCAGGTTTAGAATTATCCGGTTTATAATATCAAATAAATTTGAATTGCATACTATTTTGCTTAAATTCCCTACCAGAGGATTAGAGGAAAATACCATACAATGAAGAAAGTGCTCGGGAATCTTGAACGTCAATTGTTTTCGTACACCCAGTTGCGAGGGTTGCGAACATTAAAGACCGGTGATCTTACAAAGATACTACAGATCAATTCGATTCAAGAAAGAAAACTATTTGATCGATTGAACGGCGACAAAATGATAACACAAGTTCGTCGCGGTTTGTATCTTATTCCCCAAAAGCTTCCACTTGGCGGCAAATGGAGCCCAACGGACATACTCGCTATTAATACATTAGTTGAAGATCAAAAAGGGAAGTATCAAATTTGTGGTCCAAATGCTTTTAATCGGTACGGATTTGACGAACAAATCCCTACGCGAATGTATGTTTACAATAACCGGTTGTCAGAAGAGCGTACGATTGGTTCAATAGCAATAACATTGATTAAGGTGAATGATAAGCGTCTTGGTGATATTGAAGAAGTAAAAACTAGAGAGGGTGAAATCGGATTGTATTCTTCACGGAGAAGATCGTTGCTTGATGCCGTGTACGATTGGTCTCGATTTAATACACTTCCTCGCGCTTATCAATGGATTGAAAAAGAAATTACTGCTAAGCGTGTTTTACCAAAAGATTTTGTTGAGGTGACTCTGCGATATGCAGATGTAGGAACGATGCGTAGAATTGGATTCGTACTCGATAAATTGGGAATACAAAAAACATTACTAGCCAAATTCCGAAAAGTGCTCAAACCATCTTCATCTTTTATCCCGCTCATTCCATCGCTACCTAAACGAGGATCCATTGATCGTCAATGGGGTGTTCTTATCAATGGAGATTGGTAGCATGTCATATTTTACACTTCACAATGATGCAGATCTGTTTCGTGCTTCTATAAACCATACAGCAGCCGAAACGAAATTTCTCGAACGACTGATTGAGAAGGATTATTTTTGTTCGCTGCTTCTTGAATATTTTTCAACTATCCCTGATTTGGTATTTAAAGGCGGAACATGCCTTGCAAAAGTACACGCAGATTTTTACCGATTAAGTGAAGATTTAGACTTTACAATTCCGATGCCAGTTGATTCTACACGAAAAGATCGACAGGAAAAAATTAAACCAACAAAAGAAGCGTTTAAGAAAATACAAACAGAATTACCGGATATTAGAATTAAAGAAGATTTGACCGGTGCAAATAGTTCGATGCAATACTTGGCTACTTTAGAGTATACTTCACTCATTACTGGTAATGCAGAATCAATTAAATTTGAGGTCAGTCTTCGTGAGCCATTACTCGAAAATATTAACAGCTATGATTCACACACCATTCTGCTGAATCCAGTAAATAGTAAACGGGCTTGTTCTGTAATTCAATTACCATGTATTGCAAAACGTGAAGCATATTCTGAAAAGTTTAGAGCGGCATTAACACGACGTGAGCCCGCCATAAGAGATTATTTTGATATTGATTTTGCGGTATTGAAAGGTGGATTGAAAATTGGAGAACCGGAACTCATTGAACTTGTGAAATATAAAGTAGGCATTCCGGGTAATGATAAATTAAACGTGGTTGATAAACGGTTGAAGGCTTTAGAAGAACAGATTGATTCACAGTTGAAGGCAGTACTTCGGGAAAAAGATTTCCGTCAATTTGACCTTAAGAGATCATTTGAATTTGTGGTTGAAATGCACTCAAAAGTATCATAAATCAATTAACCAATGGATAAGTCAACTTTTTCTGAACGAGATATTTGCACGAAATTCATAACACCGGCAATTGAAAAAGCTGGATGGGATTTGAATACTCAGCCAGTCCCGAATATTGAGCCAATTAAACTCCAAGTATTTAAAGATGAAGCAACGAAAGAAACGTACAAACATGAGTCAAGGCTAACTTTAGAACATTTATTTTATGGACACCCAGACACAGCACAGTATTTTATCGAAGAACGCACTCGTGGTGGTGGTACTCAAATGGATGAGCACAAAAAAATTGAATTCGCTAGAAATACAGTACAAAATTTGCCTGTAGAAATGTTTGAAGTATTTCGACCAATGTTTGAATTTATTAAAAACAAAATACCGCCACCTCGAGCTGGTCGTTAGCGGAAAGATGCTTACGAGGTCAACTTAACCCTATTATTGTATTCTCTTGTCATTATCTGAAAATAAAGGGTATTGATATGAAAGAAAATATAACCGATGCAGTTCCTAAAATATCTAAATCACCAAATGCAGGCAAAGAAATAGGAAGATTTAAGACTGTCTGGGGTAAAGGTAAACGTGCGTGAGAGATAGGGAGAGTTCGCATTCGCCCAGCTTTTACCTGAAAGTTCTTATCGCTTTGGATGGTAACGAATTTCATAGTTAAATTTACGTTCTCCCACCGTAGATTGGTGATCTCAGCTCTCCTGCAGCCAGTCGTTACCGCAAATAGTACGATATCTTTGAACTGTTCTTCCGTGATAACACTTACCAGTTTTTCAAAATCCTCTGGCGGTAAGAACTGTATTGTTCTGTGTGCGACCTTGAGGAAAGAGATTTTCTCGAATGGATTCTTTTCCAACAGTTCCCAATCGACAGCAACATTGAATGCCCGTTTTAATTTCTTGAGACGAATGTTTACGGTATTCGGATCCAGTGTTTGGGACAAATAGATTTTATACTTTTCAATATCCCGAGGAGAGATCGTGTGGATGAAAATATTCTCTCCCAAGACCTCCACCAATCTGCGAATAGCGATTTCATGTAAACGATGAGTCCGCTCTGCAGCATTCACTTTAACGAATGTGAGATACTCCTCTTTAAATTGTTTGAGAGTAATGACCGAACGAATGTTCTTCGTTGCATCCTGTGGAAGTTTTTGATTACGGAGAAACTCTAGTGCTTCGGATTTGTTTTTGGTGCGGGTAGATATTTTATGTCGACGGCCATCTGCATCGTCATAAAATAAATAATATATACCGTCATAACGGGTTGATAGGAACATTTAGGTGACCTTTCGGTGACCTAAAGAACCTAATTATGATGTTTTTCGGTGAGTTTCACCAGAACTGAAGGGGTTGAGAGGGCTCCGTCCTAACCGTTAGACGAACGCGCCGGTTAATTATCTTTGAATTTTTTGTGAATTCGCCAACTCGATTTGTCATCGTCGTGTTGAAAAACGGTAATTTTTTTATTTGTGTGCTCGCTTTGTGTCTACGTATTTATGACCGAGTGAACTTATACCAATTTACAAAAGGATGATGCTTTCTGCAACAAACCATGTATACAAATTAAAAGAACGTAGAACGTTATTTTCGGACGTTTCAATATATTAAGTAAATCATACTTTATGATCTTTTTAGTCAAAAAGGATTTTTTCCTTCCAATATTTAGCTTGCCTTCTTTTGAAAATATCTATAACTATAACTGTAAATTTATGAGGGGCTGCAAAATGAAAAAGATATTACTGATAGATGATGAAGAAGCGATGCGAACTACTCTTGCTTATGCATTAAAACTTGAAGGATTTGAATGTTTTACAGCGTACGACGGGAAAAATGGATTAGAACTTGCGTTAGAACAACATCCCGATCTGGTCCTGTGCGACATATTTATGCCGGGAATGAATGGATTTGAAACGCTGACCGCATTTCGGTCACACGAACAGTTGATGCCAATTCCATTCATTTTTCTAACAGCGCATAGCGAGTCAAATGTTATGCGGTATGGAATGGAACTTGGTGCAGATGATTTTTTGACAAAACCTGTTAAATCCAGTGAAGTTAAAACAGCAATTCTTGCTCGTTTAAATAGAATGGAGACACTTTACAAAGAAGGTGAGCGAAATATTAAAATGATGCGCGATCACCTGGAAGAATTAAAAACGCTTGCCGAAGTGACCCAAAAGATCAATGCCGGAGTTTTGTTGGAAGATATTTGTGAACAAGTCTATTCAGCATTTAAATCATTTATTCCGTTCAATCGAATCGGATTATCGTTGATCGAAGCATCAGAAGGAATAGTTGTTGCCCATTGGGCAAAATCTGATTCACCGAATGTTCGCATCTCAAAGGGATACCACCAACCGCTGAAAGGAAGCAGTTTAGAAAAAATATTAACGGCGAAACAACCTCGCATTATTAACGATCTTGAAGAATATTATAAAGATAAACCGGGATCACAATCAACAAAAGATATTTTAGAAGAAGGTGTTCGCTCAAGCTTAACCTGTCCGCTAATTGCAATGGGGAAAAATATCGGATTTATATTTTTTTCCAGTTTTGAAAAGAACACGTATAAATTTGAGCATGTAGAAATCTATACACAGTTAGCAGGACAGATTGCAGTGGTATTAGAAAAGGCCCGTCTGTATCAACAATTAATTGAATTGAATGATACAAAGAATAAATTTATGGGAATTGCCGCGCACGATCTTCGCAATCCGCTGGGAGCAATTATCGGTTTTTCAGAACTGTTAAAAGAGGAACAAGCCATACAATCATCACCGGATCTTCTTGAATACGTGCAAAATATTTCCGGCGCAGGAGCTTCGGCGCTTGCGTTGATCAACGATCTTCTTGATTATGCAGCAATTGAAAGCGGACACTTGGCATTAATGCAAGAAACGGTTGCTATAAAAAAACTCATCGCTCTTGCAATTAAGACACATCAAATGTTTGCGAAAGGGAAAAATATCACCATCTCTGCAGTGCTTGATCCGGATATTCCTGAAAATATTATAATTGATAGTAATCGAATCCGTCAAGTCTTGGACAATTTTTTGAGCAATGCTGTTAAATATTCGCATGAGCAGACTCACATTACAGTACATATTTCTAAACAAGGTACAAATCTGTGTTGTGAAGTTACCGATCAGGGGCAAGGAATTCCTGAGAATGAATTAAAAAATCTTTTCAAAGAATATTCACGGACAACGGTTCTTCCAACCGGCGGAGAAAAAAGCACGGGACTCGGTCTTGCAATAGCAAAAAAAATTGTGAAAGCACATGGCGGAGATGTGGGAGCAAAAAGTACAGTTGGTGTTGGAAGCACATTTTATTTTACTATTCCAATAAAGTGAAGAAAAAAATGTTTGAGATAGGTTATAACGGATAAATTAGTCTGTTATAGAAGATATACATCACAGGAAATGAAATATACATTTCAGAGTGTTTTAACTTAATTCAAAATTTTGTATCATTTAATGTGTAATAGTTTGTAAACCATTAAATTAAATACAAAATATTAGAATGAAAGATTTTGCCCACCAAGTATTTTTCTGGTTCCTTTTTTTTATAGCCAGCGTTACAATAGTTGCCATTGGTTTCCGTAATTTTGATTTTTACACACTCTCCTTTGAAGAACGCCCGTTCCATGAACGTTATGATGAACTGAAGCCAAGCGGCATTGAAAGCCATGGATACGGAATCATCGGTTCATGTATGATCATTTTTGGCGTTTCAATGTATTCCTCCCGCAAAAGAATTCGTGCTTTCAAGAATTTTGGGAGCATAAAATATTTTCTGGAATTCCATATCTTTTTATGTTTGCTTGGTCCGGTACTAGTGCTGTATCATACAACATTTAAATTCGGCGGAATAGTAGCAGTCAGTTTCTGGAGTATGACAGCAGTGGCGTTGAGCGGAATTGTTGGGCGGTATCTTTACGTGCAAATTCCAAAAGGAATTAAGGGAGATGAACTGACGGTGAAAGAGCTCGAAGAAAAAAGTATTGAATTATATCGTGAATTAATTGAAGATTTTGAGCTTGATCCTGTCGATTTGCGAAAGATTGACGCTTTAGCAAGTCCGAAACGAACAAAAAGCGTCTCCATCGTGTCGTTGCTGACCTTTTTCATCCTTAACGATCTTACCAGAAGAGGCAGATTGAAAAGCATTGTTCAGCATTTGCATGGAAAATCCGTAGATACAGCCAGCATTAAAAAAATAATTGCCGTTGCTAATGAGCGGATAAAACTGCTCCGCCGCGTACACTTCTTAGAACAGGTAAAAAATCTGTTCCATTACTGGCATGTTGTTCATCTTCCTTTCAGTATCATTATGTTTGTTATCCTATTCATCCACGTTGGCGTAGCGATCACATTCGGTTACACTTGGATATATTAAAATGAAAAAAAATATTGGAATTACCATTTTACTTGGGATCGTTTTTTGTGCAGGAGTTGCTTTTATACTTTTGCGCAACCGGCATGCTGTTGAAACGACACCATTGCCCAGACAATCAGAAAATATGTCAGAAAATATGAATATTCCGAAAGAGACTGCTCCATCAAAACAGAACGTTGTTCCTGTCTATCAAGAAAAAGTAGATCAGCTAAAAGCATCAGTCGAAAAAAATCCTTCGAATGCCGCTCATATCGCTTCACTCGCTCGATTATTGATGGATGGACACCAAACTTCGGATGCAATACGATATTTTGAACAAGCGATTGTCATTCAACCAAAGAACGATTCTCTGTTATTTGATCTCTCCGTTTGCTATTTCACTGAAAAGAAATACGATAAGGCAATGGAGACAACGGAAAAGATTCTACGTTTCAAAAAAGACAACCCTAAAGCACTTTATAACAAAGCAATGATTTTTGCAACAAGAGGAAATTCCCCCGAAGCAGAAAAAGTTTTGAAACATTTGATTGATGTTGCGCCTAACAGTGATGAAGCGGTTCAAGCAAAAGCACATTTCTTTCCGTCAGGAAAGTAGAAATGAAGTTTAATTTTCTTAAAGGAATTTTATATTGCGCTGCTATTACCAGTTTTGCTTCCGCGCAAATATCCCCGGGTGACTTATTTAAAGGGCATCAGCACTTGGAGGGGATGGATAACTGTACGAATTGCCACACGGTCGGCAAGACATTGGCAAATGACCGATGTCTGGATTGCCATAAAGAGATACAGTCTCGTGTGTCATTAAAAAAAGGATTTCACGCAACGATCGGTTCAAAGCAATGCGTGGAATGTCATAAGGATCATCATGGACGCGAGTTTCAAATAATCCGGTTCGACAAAAAGAATTTTGATCATTCGCCTGTGGGATTTGTGTTGGATGGAAAACATGCAAAGGTTGAATGCGAAAAATGTCATACACCGTCGAAAATTACAGCAAAAGATATCCAAGCATTTTCTCAAGAACGAAAAACAAAGACATTTTTGGGATTATCAACCGAATGTTTGGCGTGCCATAAAGATGAACATCGGGGACAATTCAAACAACAGTGTACGACTTGTCACACTACTACAGAATGGAAAAAAGCAGTTCGCTTTTCGCACGAGAATGCAAATTTCAAATTAGTCGGTGCCCACACAAAAGTAGAATGTGCACAATGTCATAAAAAAACATGGGATAATGGTTCAGTAGCGCAATTTATTAAAATGGAATTTTCTAACTGCCAATCGTGTCATACGGATCCGCATAAGGGAAAATTCAAACAAGAATGCACGCAGTGTCATACCACGGAGTCGTGGCATCAAGTAAAAGGAGAGCAGTTCGACCACTCAAAAACAGCATTTCCTTTAAAAGACAAACATTTAAAATTGAAGTGTGAACAATGTCATGAAAAAAATCCCAAGGTAAAGAATGTTAGCGGTGAGTTAGGATTTCACATCACAAAATTCAGCAAATGCAGTAATTGTCATATTGATGCTCATGGGAAACAATTTGATTCACGAAAAGATGGCGGAGCGTGCGAATCGTGTCATAACGAAAAAGGGTTTATCCCGGCACAATATGGTTTGGCTCAACATTCACAGAGTCGATTTGCTTTAGTTGGCAGTCATATTGCAACACCGTGTGGAAAATGCCACATCGAAGGAAAAATTCAGGCAAAAAGTTCAAGAATATTTCACTGGAAAGAAAACATTGAATGCACAACTTGTCACAACAATATTCATGGTCCTCAATTTGCCGGTAAAATGACTAACGGCTGCGAAACATGCCATACAATTGAATCGTGGCAAACATTGAAGTTTTTACATGATAAAACAAAATTTCCGTTACGTGCAAAACATGCTGCAATCGTTTGTACAGAATGTCATAAAACGAAAAATAATATTGTTCAATATGTTGGTATTGATATAAAATGCAATACATGTCACGAAGATCAGCATGCCGGTCAATTGGTGAAGAACGGAAAAACGGAGTGTGAACGGTGTCATATCGACAAGAGTTGGAAATCGTTACTATTCGACCATAATACACAGGCAAGTTTTTCGCTGACAGGGAAACATTCAAATGTGCCATGTGAAAAATGCCATAAACCGACGGGGGTCAATCAGAAAAAAATTATTAAGTACAAACCATTGGGAGCCGCATGCGTAGATTGTCATCCAGCTTAACCTCGTTCGCGATAGGTATAGTTGCTGCCATATCGTTAGTAATAAATTTTACGTATGGACAAAGTTCGCCTCACGGTGCAATTAAGATACCTTGTATAAATTGCCATACAACGGAATCGTGGAAAGAGCTTGCGAAACCAATGAAGTTTAACCACACAACCACCGGTTTTTCGCTGCAAGGTGCGCATTCAAATGCACAATGTGTTCAATGCCATATAACAAAGCGGTTTACGGGAACAACAACGGATTGCTTTAAATGTCATACCTCAGATTTTTCAAAAGCTCTGTCGCCCAATCACCAGCTCGGAAAATTTTCACACGACTGTCTGTCGTGCCACACCATGACCGGCTGGAAGCCTTCAGTATTTCAGCACTCGAAAACAAACTTTCAATTGATCGGTTCTCATCTTTCGGTTGACTGTGCATCGTGTCATACCAATAATCGTTTTGCAGGTTTGTCACGTGATTGTTTTAGTTGTCATCAAAAAGATTTTGTTCAATCTATTGCGCCTAATCATGTAACGGGTAAATTTTCTCACGACTGTTTAACATGCCATGCTATGACCGCGTGGCAGCCCGCAATATTTGACCACAATAAAACCAATTTTAAATTGGTGAATGGACATGCAGGAGTAGAATGTTCTTCATGTCATTCGGGTGGAAAATTTAAAGCATTGGCAACGGATTGTTATTCATGCCATATGCAGGATTTTGTAACTGCAAAAACATTAGATCATTCGCAATTAACGCACGATTGTTTATCGTGTCATACAACCATTGCGTGGAAGCCGGCGACATTCAATCACAGCAAGACTGCATTCCCGTTGGTTGGTGCTCACGCTTCCGCTACATGTGCATCGTGTCATACAGGCGGCGCGTTTAAAGGATTGACTACGGATTGTTATACATGCCACACGCAGGATTTTGTAAATGTAAAAACAATAGATCATTCAAAATTAACACACAATTGTTTGACCTGTCATACATCCTTAAGTTGGAAGCCATCAACATTCGAGCACAATAATACAAAATTGCAATTGACCGGCGCCCATGCTGCAGCGGAATGTAATTCCTGCCATGCAACCACCAAGTTCACAGGATTGCCAACAGATTGTTACACGTGCCACACTCAAGATATTGTGAATGTGAAAACAATAGATCATTCAAAATTATCTCATGATTGTTTGACCTGTCATACAAATATAAGTTGGAAGCCATCAACATTCGATCACAACAAGACAAAATTACAATTAACTGGCGCCCATTTTACTGCTGAATGTAATTCCTGCCACCTTACCACTAAGTTTACAGGATTACCAACGGATTGTTATACATGCCACACGCAAGATTTTGTAACTGCTAAAACATTAAATCATTCGCAGTTATCGCATGATTGTTTAACGTGTCATACTACGTTTGTGTGGAGGCCATCAACGTTTGATCATAGCAAAACTAATTTTCAATTGGCTGGAGCGCATAAAACAGCAGAGTGTTCTTCGTGCCATACCAATGGTGTGTTTAAAGGAATACCGTCCGACTGCTTCAGTTGTCATCAGACCAACTTTGCCAATACAACAAGCCCCAATCATGCAACCGCGCAATTCTCGCACGATTGTTTATCGTGCCATTCAACCAATAAATGGATACCGTCAACATTTAATCACGCAAATACTGTTTTCCCTTTGTTTGGTGCTCATGCCGCAGTTCTGTGTTCGGACTGTCATAAAAATGGACAGTTTAAGGGAACTTCAACGGTTTGTTATGATTGTCATTCGACAGAGTTTAACGGTACGACAACGCCGAGCCATGTAACTTCACAGTTCTCTCACGATTGTTTGACGTGTCATTCAAACATAGCATGGAAGCCCGCAACATTTAATCACAGCACAACTGCATTCCCATTGGTTGGTGCACACGCTGCTGCTACAGTTGTTTGTATAGATTGTCACAAAAATGGAGTGTATAAAGGAACAACAACGGACTGTTATACTTGTCATCTGACTGATTACAATGCAACAACAGATCCTAATCATGTGTCGGGAGGGTATACTTCATTAACGTGCACAACATGTCATAATACCACAAAATGGCAACCGTGGATATTTAATCATACACCATCTTTTCCGATTGGTTCAAGCGACAAACATTCGCCGGGGAAATGGACATTGTGTAATGATTGCCATAATAGTCCGGGGAATTTCAAATCTTTTGCGTGTATCACTTGTCATGAGCATAATAATAAGGCGAGTGTGGATAATGATCATAAAGGAGAATCAGGGTATTCGTATACGAGTGCAGCGTGTTACCAATGTCATCCGAAAGGGAGAAAATAATTGGTGCTGCGTGTATGGATTATAAGTCTTTTAACCATTGTTCCTATTATGGCACAGGATTCTCCTCATGGACCAATTCAATGGATGTGTACTGATTGTCACTCAACGAATGGATGGAACGAAATGGTTACTCCCATGAAATTTGATCATTTGAGGACTTCGTATGTACTTCGTGGTCAACACCAAATGGCTGAGTGTATCAACTGTCATTCGTCATTGAAATTTGTCGGAACGTCGAAGAATTGTTATTCGTGTCATCGCCAGGCATTTGAATCATCCGTTATGCCAAATCATGTTCAGGCTGGATTTAGTATGGACTGCGAACGCTGTCATTCCGTTGAAGCCCAATCATGGCGAAGTAGTTTCGATCACAACAAAATAGACTTTCCTTTACGCGGTGCGCATGAAGGTGTTGCATGTAATCAATGTCATAGCAACGGTGTATTCCGCGGTGTTCCGATCAAATGTTTTGAATGTCATCAGAAAGAATATTTGGCAACAACTAATCCAAATCATCAAACAGCAAATTTTCCGACGAACTGTGAAATGTGTCATCGCGCATTAACGTGGCAGCCGGCAGCGTTGTTTCCGCACGAATCCTACTTCCCGATTTCGTCGGGCACGAAACATCGTCCGGGTCGTTGGAACAGTTGCGGAGATTGTCACACAAATTCAGAAAACTATACACAATTTGAATGCATCAATTGTCACGAGCATAATAAATCATCTATGGATGGAGAACATAAAGGGGAAGTTTCAGGATATGTTTATCAAAGTTCAGCGTGTTATCGATGTCATCCCAGAGGAGAAGCTGAATAATGATTCGTCTGAAATTATTCTATTTCTTGATTGTTCTTTTTGCATTTAGCGTGAAAGCTGATGAAAAGATACGAACATCTGTTTCGTATATTTCTGCATCGGTTGTGTATCTTAATGCAGGACGTGAAGCAGGATTTGTTGTTGGCGATACGGTTGATATCCAAAAAAATCAACGAACGATTGCTACCATAATTATCACTGCTGTTTCAAAAAAATCTTCAGCGGCGCAGATCCTTACCGGTGAAGGAGCAATTAGCGTGGGTGATATGGGAATAAGTAAAAAGAATTTTATTGCGCCAATTCCAGCGGCGGCAATTTCTATCGATACCTTGAAAGAAAGCACAAAAACGATTGTAAAGTCAATTCCTAAAAGTGTGGCATTAGAAAATAATGAAAACATCATTACCGGAAGGGTATCATTGCAATATTCTGGAATGTTTGCGGAAGATTCACGTTTCAATTTGAGCCAGCCTGCGCCGTTGCTTCGATTAAATGTGCGTAATCTGTATGGAACAGGTTTGGAATTTTCCATGTATACACGCAGTTATTACGATCTAACGAACAGTTATCAACGCTATGGCGGATCGTCTCGGTTTAAAACGAGAATATATGAATTTCAACTACAACACGATCTTCCCGAAGATCAATTTGGTTATGGAGTTGGCAGAATGACATCGCGATATGTCGGTGGAATGGGTGTGTTTGATGGCGCACATTTTTTTGCGAGGGAAGGTGATTTTACCGCAGGCATTATGTTCGGCGCGAATGTTTTGCAGCAATCTGTTGACGTCAATTCGGATAATACCAAAGAAGCATTATTCGTCAGTTATACTTCAGGGAAAGATTTTTCTCAGCATTATGACGGAACGCTTGCGTATATCCGTCAGCATGTGAAAGGAAATCTAGACAGAGAGTTCCTCTATCTCCAAAACTATGCTGCGCTGAGTTCTCAACTTTCGATCTATGAAAGCTCTGAATTTGATCTGAATGATATCAACAATGGAGTAAAAAGTTCTGCGCTGAAACTTTCCAACACATTTTTTTCAGTTAATTATTATCCCGTGCCTTGGTTATCCACCAGTGTTGGTTACGATGGTACACGGTCGGTGTATCTTTTTGAAACCATGAAATCATTTTCAGACACACTCTTTGACAAAAACTTTATGCAGGGTTTCCGAGCGAATGCTACCGTGCGTCTGCCATATTTCATTTCAATTTCTAGTGGATTTGTAATCAGGACAAAAAAAGGTGATGCAAGAGATGCTGTGACGATGGACGGTTCTGCTCGAATGAGCGACATTCTTGGTTCAGAAATTGGAGCAGGAGTTCGATATGCAAAGATTTACGGAGTGTATTCTGATGGGGACAATATCACATTTGATATCGACAGAACATTTTTTTATTCGTTGACGACCTCGCTTCGATATGATTATTTTTCGTACAGAATTCTTACACTAAGGCAAGACTATGCAACACATACAGCGACCGCAAGTGTGAACTACAGAATATCTCGAACGTTTTATTCTTCACTCTCCGCGGACGATGTGATGGACAAAACAATGAACAGCATCAGGATATTTGCTGAAATTGGCATGAGGTTTTAATATGAACGAAACTCTAATCACAATTGTGATAACCGTTCTACTTATTCTTGTTACGGTTATTCCGTATGTAAGAAAATTCCAGAAAAAAGAAAATAAAGCCCGTGAAAAATTTAAAAAAATGAAGATCTCCGGTCTCGATGAAGCCATGACCATGCACCCGCATATTGATTTGGTGCAGTGTATCGGATGTGGTGTGTGTGTTCGTGCATGCCCGGAAGGTGATGTACTCGGTTTAATTGAAGGAAAAGCAACGCTCATCCATGGCGCAAAATGTGTTGGTCACGGATTGTGTGCTGAAGCTTGTCCGGTCGGCGGGATTGAATTGATGATGGCAAAGCCGGGACGTAGTGCAGACCTGCCGATTATTGACGAGAATTTTGAAAGCACAGTAAAAGGAATGTTCATTGTTGGTGAGCTTGGAGGAATGGGATTAATAAAAAATGCTATATCTCAAGGGAAGAAAGTTATTGAACATATTTCCAAACTGCCGCCAGCGTCAAGGGATGATATGGTTGATGTTGCAATTATTGGAGCGGGTCCGTCTGGATTAACAGCCGGATTGACTGCGCATGAAAAAAATATACGATATATCATTGTTGAACAAGGTGATATCGGAGGAACCATTCTTCAATACCCGCGAGCCAAAATTGTAATGACGAATCCTGTTGAACTTCCAATATGGGGTAAACTAAAATTTACAGAAGCAAGTAAGGAACAGTTGCTTGAATTGTGGAATAACATTATTGAGAAGGTACAATTAAAAATTGAAACCAATGAAAAGGTAAGCAACATTCTGTCTGCGAATAATGAATTTGTTCTTACAACGACCACAAAACAAATAACAGCTCGATATGTAGTTCTCGCGCTTGGTCGAAGAGGAACGCCGAGAAAACTTGGTGTGCCGGGGGAAGAACGATCAAAAGTTACGTATCGATTGATCGATGCGGCAACGCATCATGACGAGAATATTTTGGTGGTTGGCGGCGGTGATTCGGCGATTGAAGCGGCGATCGGGCTCGCTTCTCAAAATAATAACAAAGTGACATTATCCTACCGGAAAAATGAATTTTCCCGCATTAAAGAACGGAATAGAACTCACATCGATGATTTTATCTCCCGAAAAAAAATAACGATCCTCTTTAACTCCGAAGTGAAAGAAATACGGGAAGATACTGTCCTGCTTAGTACGCAAAACGGTGAACTAGAGATCAAGAACTCTTATGTGTATATCTTTGCCGGCGGTGAACTTCCCAACGAGTTCCTTAAGAAAATCGGTATACAAATGCATACTCAAGTTGCATGAATCTTTAAGGCAAATAATATTTTTCGCCGACAATAAGATGTTAACCGAGCTATTTAATAGAACAAAGTTAATTGTTCAGGATTATAATTCCCACCTGCAGACCATTGCAATAAGGGCAAGAAAAAACTATTTTGGAGAAGGGAAAATCAATTATAGTTATGACCTCTCCGTATAAAAATCTTCCAAATAATATCCTGAAAACCGTAGCATATTTTGACGTTTTTGATTATCCGTTAACGACTGAGCAAATATTCCGTTTTTTACCACAAAATTCTATTTCCCATGGCGATGTTGAGAATGCGGTTGAACACATGGTAAAATCAAAAGAATTGGTGAAAGAGAAGTCATATTTTTTACTACCATCAACTCATCGCAACATTACTGAAAAACGAGAAGCAGAAGAACGTCGGGCAAAAAAGAGATTGAAATATGCGAGAAACATTTCTCGATTCATAAAATCCCTTCCATTTATTAGAGCAGTATTCATTACCGGGTCACTTTCAAAAAATGTTGCTGCTTCTTCAAGCGACATCGATTTTATGATTGTTGCTGCGCCGGAACGATTGTGGGTCTGCAGAACAATGTTAACCGCGTTTCGAAAGATCTTTCTGTTCGGCAGCTCAAAATATTTCTGCACGAACTTTTATGTCACTGAAAACGGTTATGCACAGCAACGAAGAAATATCTTTACCGCCATTGAAGTTGCAACGACAAAAGTGATATGGAATGAATCGGCATTCTTGGAATTTCAAAGACAGAATCAATGGATGAAAGAATTTTTACCGAATATCAACGTAAGCACAGATCAAAAATTAATGATCTCTTCTTCCCGCTCACTGAGTCAGCAGATTATTGAAATAATCCTTAGCATCCTTCCTCTCCGTGCGTTGAACATTAGGCTGATGGAATTTCACAGAACATACTGGCAGAGATCATTCAATCATACCAGCACCGAGCAATTCAACATGATGTTCATCATTTCACCCGATATTTCTGCAGGCTGGCCCGATGATCGTCAGGAAACCATACTGAAGGAATTTCACCACAGACTTTCTTCGTTAGGAATACGGGAATCCTTATGACCGATGTTCTGCTGACGCACTCATACTTTCTTTATTTTGATCCAAAACAGGCGAAAGCACAAATGCCATATCCGCCTCTTGGAACATTGTATGCAGCAGGATATTTGGAATCAAACAATATCAGTGTAAAATTATTTGATACAATGCTGTCGTCGTCTGAATCCGAACTTCGGGATGTACTTCGAACGATTCAGCCTAAAATTCTTGTGATTTACGATGACGATTTTAATTATCTGAACAAAATGTGTCTTACGCGAATGCGTGAAGCCGCGTTCGTGATGTCTGCAATTGCAAAGGAATTCAATATTCCTGTTTTCGTGCATGGGTCTGATGCAGCTGATCATGTTGAAAAATATTTGTCAAATCATGCAGACGTGGTAATTATTGGCGAAGGAGAACAGACATTGCTGGAAACATGCAACGCTTATTTAACAAACCAGCAGTCTCGGTTGAATACGATTCATGGAATTGCATTTGTCTCCAACGGAAAAATTATTACAACAGAAAAAAGAAATGTTATCCGTGATTTGGATTCACTTCCTTTTCCTGCATGGAATCTCGTTGATGTTGAACGTTACCGGACTATTTGGGAAAAGCACCATGGATATTTTGCTGTGAACATGGTAACGACACGGGGATGCCCTTATCATTGTAACTGGTGTGCAAAACCGATCTATGGTCAAGTATACAATTCCCGCTCACCTGAACATGTGGTGAAAGAGTTGATGTTCCTTCAATCGGAATTGCAGCCGGATCATATTTGGTTTGCGGATGATATTTTCGGATTGAAACCGGGATGGGTGCAGCAATTCTCTAAACTTGTTATTGAACATAATGTAAAAATACCGTTCATGATTCAATCCCGTGCTGATTTATTGGCGCACGACGACACTGTAGAAGCATTAGCCAACGCGGGCTGTGTAGAAGTTTGGATCGGCGCGGAATCCGGTTCACAAAAAATTCTTGATGCAATGGAAAAAGGGATCACGGTCTGGCAGATTTCTGAAGCGCGCCGATTATTAAAAAAGCACGGAATCAAAGCATCATTCTTTCTGCAGTTTGGTTATCGCGGAGAATTATTAGAAGATATTCAGGCGACAATTTCAATGGTGAAAGATCTTATGCCGGACAATATTGGTATTTCAGTTTCATATCCTTTGCCTGGAACGAAATTCTACGAAACAGTGAAATCAAACATGGGAGAGAAAAAAAATTGGTTCGATTCCGACGATCTTGCGATGATGTACCGCGGAACATATTCCCCACGATATTATAAACTACTGCATCGATATGTTCATAAAATATTCCGCTGTAAACAAGGTGTGTCTTTGTTCAAAGATTTCGTCAGGTTTAAAAGTGCTGTTACTAAAAGCCAACTGAGAAGAATTATTTTACTTGTCTATTATATCCCTGCATTGTTCTTTGATCGGATACGCTTACGTCAACTTTCGAAAGTATGATGAAAACAAATTCAATCTCTTCATTTGACTCAAGGGAAAATGCAACTCTTGTCAACATTGCATTCTCAGCTCAATCGCCGTTGTTTGACATTATTCAAAATAATAATGTGATGCTTCAATGGATGCGTTCAGTTGTTCAGCGCCACGTTGAAGAGTATCTAAAACCGGGCGATACGATCCTTGACATCAACGCCGGAACCGGAATTGATGCAGTTCATTTCGCAGAAAAAGGATATGCTGTTCACGCAATGGATATTGCTGAAGGGATGGTGAATGAGATCAGGAGGAAAATTATTTCGAAAGGTTTGGATGATCGCATCACAGCGGAACAGCGTTCGTTCACAGAAGCAGGGGAATTGTCGCCAAAAAAGTTCGATCATATTTTTTCTAATTTTGGCGGATTAAATTGTGTGAACGATCTCCATCAAGTTGCTGAACAACTGCTCCGAGTCATTAAGCCAAATGGACTGTTAACGTTGGTGATCATGCCCCCAATCTGCCCTTGGGAAATTGCACATATCTTTCGAGGAGACACAACGATCGGGATGAGACGGCTTCACAACGATGGAATTATTGCTCACATTGAAGGACATTATTTCAAAACCTACTATCATACCGTATCGAGTTTGATAAAAAGTTTTGGAGATCAGTGTACCGTTCTCAAAATACGGGGAGTGGCCTCGTTTTCTCCTCCTCCGTATATGGAGAAGTTTCCGCAAAAATTCCCCGGTGTGTATTCATTCCTTCAATCATGCGACGAACGATTCTCAATGTTTCGGCCATTCAACCGATGGGCAGATCAGTTTATCATCACAATGAAAGTTCGAGATATTTGATCATCTATGAGATTCTCTTACAAAAAGAAAATAGAAATTCCGCCGGATATACTTAACCGCCTTATCGAATTGGGGCAAAAAGCACTGGAAACACGAGATGTTCCTGTCGCCTCGGTTCTATTACATGAGCAAGAGATCATTGGTGAGGGGTTTAACACTGTGTTCCGTAATAACGCTGCTGGAGAACATGCTGAGGTGAACGCAGTTTCTGATGCAATACAGAAATTAGGGTTTGAAAAATTCTCAACGTTAAATCGCGACTCGCTTATATTGATCTCTACGTTTGAGCCTTGCCTAATGTGCATTGGTTTATGTACGAATTACAATATCACCAATGTCTTTTTTTTACAAGAGAAGGAACGGAAGGATTTGATGAAAGAAAGAAAATTATTCATGAAATATTATTTCTTCCGTAAACAAGTTGCGCACAACGGGGAACAGATTGCCTTGTTCCGAATGCATTCTGATTACCCAAAGGAATGATTTTTTAATTAAAATTTCTATACTGTTAGAAATAGAATTTCTTTGTATATTTACCACAATTGTATGACACTCATTTCGAACAAAAAAATATTGCTTGTCGGCGACAAAATGCTGATTGAACCGGACAAAGGACAGGAAAAAACTGCCCACGGTTTATATCTTCCACCCGGTGTGAAAGAGAAAGATAAAGTTCAGGCTGGTTATATTATTAAGATCGGTCCCGGCTATCCCGTTGTCAATCCAAACTTCATCGATCAGGAATCATGGTCTGCACCGAAAGATCCGGTGAAATATATTCCGTTGCAGGCTGAAGAAGGAGATTATGCATTGTTTCTTCGTGATGCAGCCATCGAGATCGAATTCGAAGGGAAACAATATCTGATCGTTCAACAATCACATCTCTTGATGCTAATTCGTCCGGATGCTCTGGCAGAATTGGGGTTGCGTGAGCGATGAGTGATGATCTATGGATATTCAGTGAACAGAACCTTCATGAACAATTGAAAACCGCTCTTTTCACACACGGATTCTATACCGTTAAGTTCTACACAGCCGATGGTTTGTTATCCAAAATAAAAACCGATACATTGTCTGAATTCTATTTGTATC
Source organism: Bacteroidota bacterium (assembly GCA_030679145.1). Classification (GTDB taxonomy): domain Bacteria; phylum Bacteroidota; class Ignavibacteria; order UBA10030; family UBA8401; genus UBA8401. The sequence continues at coordinate 45,260 of JAUXTU010000058.1, forward strand.
CATCCGGCGGAACATTGCGGGACAGTTCATTCAATTTGGTCTTTTACGATTCACAGTTTGATACCTATCGCGGTTTTCAACCGCCGCATGTTACTCGTTGAACCATTTTTTATCTTATCCAAACAATGACCCATTCAAACCTTAATTCCGAAGAAGTTCTTGAAAGTATCAGCGGCGGATTCTTTGCGCTGGATAAAAATTTCATCTTCACTTATTTTAATAAAGCAGCGGAAGAAGGAACTCAGTTTTCCCGAAGCGAAGTGTTAGGGAAAAATATCTTTGAAGTGTTCCTCAATTTAGAGAAAGATGAATTGGGTGAAAAGTACCGCCGTGCAATGGAAACGCAAACATTCCAATCTCACGAAAAAAGATATCTCGACCAGCAATACGACCGGTGGTTTGATTTTCGCATTTATCCAAATCAAAATGGATTATCGGTTTTTTTACAGGATGTTACTGAGCAAAAACGTCAGGAGCTTCAACGGAATTTATTATTGGATATTTCCCACGCGATCAACACCGCCGGACAACTTGAAGATCTTTGTGGAGATATAGTTTTTGCAATTACAAAACACTATGAATTGCCGTTACAAAATGTTCTGCTCTATTTCCATCGTCAGCATGACGAGCAGTTGATCCTTCTTGCTCCGGATATTCCATTGTCCGAGCTGCAAAGGAATCTCTACTCACTTTCGATTGCAAACAATTCAAAATTTGCCAGTATCGAAGCATTTTCAAGCGGAAAAAAGATCGTTACAACAGATATTTCCCGCAGCGTATTGTATTCATTTGCGCCGGAAAAAGTTGTTACTTCGAATGTGACGACGCTGGTGTCGCTGCCGCTTCGAATTGAAAAAGAAAATCTTGGCGTATTGGAAATTCTGATCAATACATCGCGTGCTCTTGTCGAAAAAGAAATGTCGTTCCTTTCGCTCCTTGCCAGCGAGATCACGCTCGGTATCAGCCGCAGAGGATTGATCGATGAACTGCGTGTGAAGAATGTCGATCTTGAGATCCAGCGTTCACAGACGCAGGAAGCGCATGATAAATTGAAAAGATTCCTTGCATTTTTCAGCCATGAACTCCGTTCACCGTTGAATTCGATCATCGGTTTCTCCGATTTGATCACGGAAGAAGGAAGTGCGATTACACCGGAATTACTTTCACAATATAATGTTGCAATCAAATCCAGCGGAACACATCTGCTCCATTTGATCAACGATATCCTCGACCTTTCAAAGATTGAAGCAGGAAAGATGGATCTTCGTTTCGCTCCTGTCGGTATCCGTAATTTAGTCGCCGGGATCAAACAGGTTGTTCAACCGCAGGTTGATGAGAAGAAACTGACACTTGAAGTTGTGATGGATGAAGAACTGGACGATATTATTGCTGATGGTGTCCGATTGAAACAGATTCTACTGAACCTTATTTCCAATGCGATCAAGTTCAGCAATTCAGAAGGGAAAGTAATTCTTTCTGCAAAAAGAAAATACCACGACATTGAATTCTCTGTTCAAGATTTTGGTGTCGGTATTCGGAAAGATGAAATTCAGAAATTATTCCAACCGTTCCAGCAAACCGATCAGGGTGCGAAAAAGATCGAAGGGACCGGTCTTGGCCTTGCGATCACCAAAAAACTGACGGAACTTCATGGCGGTTCATTGTATGTTATGAGTGAGTACGGCGAAGGAAGCACATTCGTTGCCCGCATTCCGATGATGGTGCAGGTGGAAAATGAAGCAGAGAAAGTATTTAAAAAGATCTCTGAAACAACTGATCCGTTACGCCAGCGGCGAGTATTGATCGTTGAAGACAAACCGCACGCCCGCACCTTGTTGCACACGTATTTAAGCGAAGCCGGTTACATAATCGACATTGCTACAAACGGTGTTGAAGCGCTGGAAAAAGCAAAACTATGGAAGCCGGATGTTATTACGCTCGATATCCTTCTTCCAGTAAAAGACGGCTGGCAGGTTCTTCGGGAATTGAAAGATCATCCGTTGTGCAAAGATATTCCGGTGATCATTATTTCCATGGTGGATGAACGAAACGTCGGCTTTGGTCTTGGCGCCGTTGAATATTTTGTGAAGCCGGTGCAAAAAGATGATTTGATCGCAGCGGTAAAAAAAGTGGAAGGACAAGGGAAACAGAATTCAACGAAGATTCTCGTGATCGATGATGACAAATCGGTGACCGATCTTGTGCAGATCATTCTTGAAGCAGAAGGATGCACAGTGATTAAAGCGCATAACGGGAAAGATGGACTTGTGCTTGCGGAAAAAGAAAAACCGGATTTGATTATTTTGGATCTGGTAATGCCGGAAATGTCTGGATTTAATGTTGCATATCAATTGAAGCATAGTTCTGCAACATTCAACATTCCGGTGATGATCATGACATCGATGGAAATTGATGATGAAACCAAAGAACAGCTGGAAGGTTTTGTTGTTTCACTGATGAGGAAATCAGGATTTACAAAACGCGATCTGTTGAACGAGATTGCAGCGATTGAAGGGAAGAAGCATTAAGAAAGTTTGCCACACTCGCTCGCCGCAGGCGGGGATTTCACAGATTTTAGTTCAGTAGAAAACCAATTCTAAAGCAACGTCATTCCCGCACGCTCTTAGCGGGAATCCAGTGACGTAATTTGTTCTTTGACAATTTATATTTCCTTTTTGAAAATCGCTTCCTGATTTCAAAGTTTACCCGTCTTCGCCAGAGGCGAACTAGTTTGGCGGGGTAGAGTTTCGATAGTTCTATTTTATATAGCAATAACTGGAATAGGGTTGTGATTTGATTTCAAAGGTAGAGTTTCGATAGTTGATAGCGGGCGATGTTATTGTCATGTGTGTTGTGATTTGATTTCAAAGGTAGAGTTTCGATAGTTTACGCTCATTACTTGTGGTCGCCGTTGCAGTTGTGATTTGATTTCAAAGGTAGAGTTTCGATAGTGCAAGCCGATCTAATGAAAGACGGCACTTTGTTGTGATTTGATTTCAAAGGTAGAGTTTCGATAGTTAACCGGAACGATAATGCAACAACCCGCAGTTGTGATTTGATTTCAAAGGTAGAGTTTCGATAGTCAGAACTGAAATTCAAAACAGAGCGAACAAGTTGTGATTTGATTTCAAAGGTAGAGTTTCGATAGTTTCCCAGGTCGGATGACCGCCGCCCGCAAGTTGTGATTTGATTTCAAAGGTAGAGTTTCGATAGTTTTTCGGGGCTATCACAGGAACTGAAGGAGTTGTGATTTGATTTCAAAGGTAGAGTTTCGATAGTGAATATATCCCTTCTTTTATCATCATCCGGTTGTGATTTGATTTCAAAGGTAGAGTTTCGATAGTATATGAAACTTCTTGAGTCTGAAATGGCAGTTGTGATTTGATTTCAAAGGTAGAGTTTCGATAGTCGGTTCAAATTTTTCATTGACCAATTTATAGTTGTGATTTGATTTCAAAGGTAGAGTTTCGATAGTCGCGCCCGCGCCTTGTAGAATGTTCATTGGTTGTGATTTGATTTCAAAGGTAGAGTTTCGATAGTCGGTTCAAATTTTTCATTGACCAATTTATAGTTGTGATTTGATTTCAAAGGTAGAGTTTCGATAGTTGCCACTCGTTCATTATTATTTCCCTTTTAGTTGTGATTTGATTTCAAAGGTAGAGTTTCGATAGTATGGCACTCGGACAATCACAACCTGTTTTTGTTGTGATTTGATTTCAAAGGTAGAGTTTCGATAGTTCCGGATGATTCGCAGCGCGTAGATGATGAGTTGTGATTTGATTTCAAAGGTAGAGTTTCGATAGTACTTTGCAGTTTTATGTTCAAGCGTAACAAGTTGTGATTTGATTTCAAAGGTAGAGTTTCGATAGTCGGCAACGGGGATGAGCAAGCAGATCATAAGTTGTGATTTGATTTCAAAGGTAGAGTTTCGATAGTGATTGTAGCGACAATGAGGCTGCGGGTATGTTGTGATTTGATTTCAAAGGTAGAGTTTCGATAGTGTTCAATGAACTTTCCTGTTGTATCAGGAGTTGTGATTTGATTTCAAAGGTAGAGTTTCGATAGTTACCATTGCATTCACGTATCATTCCACCGGTTGTGATTTGATTTCAAAGGTAGAGTTTCGATAGTCATTTGAAGCCCGGACGTATTTGGAATTAGTTGTGATTTGATTTCAAAGGTAGAGTTTC
>JAUXTU010000091.1 GCA_030679145.1 Bacteroidota bacterium
TTGACATCTGATGAACTACATCGAGCACAATGTTTTTTTCGTCACGATTCTACACCTTGTTGGAGTTTTCTACCAATAACGCTATTTCAAAGAACAACTTACAGTGATTTTAGCAACACTTTTTGACTATTATGCCCATTCCGAGGAGCAGCGCGACGAGGAATCCCGCTTTTTTACTCAAAAATAAAAACGAGATTCTTCACTTCGTTCAGAATGACAAAAGACAATCATTTTTTCAGATGTCTCTATAAATGAATTAATTTATCTCAGTCATTTTTCCTGCACCAAAATAAGAAAGAAAAATTTAAAATCAATAGTGAATAATGGATGGGTGTTTAAGGTCACCCTCGTGAGAAATGGAAATTTCAAGTTTGCTCAATGATTCAGTATTTTGAAGCAAGCAACATTTATCATTAACAATATAATCCAAATTCCATTTTTTGCAAGGATCACCATTACTTGTATTGTTGTATTGTAAGTGTTTGGATCGGATTTAAATCTGAGATTGTTTGTTATGCGGCGGGATTGAATTGTTATGCAATTTCAATTCTTTTTCTTTGTATTGGCTCCGTGAGAAATCTCATTGAGATATTATATTTTGAGGCAAACTCAGCAAGATTTTCACTGCAGAATTTTTGAACGCCATCATCAATACTGGCGTAACTTAATTTTCCAGAATCTGCCCAACGTTGTACCGATGTGACATTAACACCCAGCGATTCGGCAATTTCTTCGATTGTATAATATTTCATTTCTTGGCTTTATTGTTAATTATCTTTTGTTCTTAGAGTATGTTACTCTCACACTTATTGCTTGTAGAAAATCGTAATAAGTAATTGTAAATAAAAGAGATGTTAGTATTTTCTAACCATTATTAAGACTTTCTAATAATGTTGTGGTTTCAAAACCCAACATACCATCACGAAAATGAAATTTAGAACATACTTAAAATTCATAGCACCTTCCAGCAGAAATTGCATTAATTCTTTAATTTTCAAAAGTATTTAAGCAATCGTGCTTCCATAGTATGAATTTTGTAAATATGGAAGGAGTTTTGGTGAGTCCGGAATGTAAGTTGTATTCAAAATCCCATTGAAGTATATTAGTAGTGAAATTAATTTTACTACTAATATTTGGAATGTTGTCCGTAACAATTTTCAATGACCTTTCTTAACCCTTTTGTTCTGTTTGGACTTGCAGCGGCGGCGATACCAATCCTCATTCACCTCTTCAATATCCGCAAGCTTAATACAATTGAATTCAGCACACTGAGATTCCTAAAAGAATTGCAAAAAAATAAAATGAGAAAGATCAAAGTTCGGCAGTGGCTGCTCCTTGCACTCCGCACGATATTGATCTTGCTTATTGTTCTTGCGTTCTCGCGTCCGGCATTGAAAGGAAGTTTCGGATCACTTTCATCTCATGCGAAATCAACCATTGTAATTCTTTTTGATAATTCTGCAAGTATGGAATTAAGTAATGAACGCGGAAAATTTTTAACGCAGGCACAAACTCAGGCTTTAAAGATCATATCGCTTCTGCAGGAAAATGATGACGTTTTTTTCCTTCGCTTATCAGACCTTCCTGTTGCAACGACTGAAGAACCGACCCACAATATTCAAAAAATAGAATCGCTCATTCGACAAACAGAGATTAGTTTTAGCCATCGAACAATTAAAGATGGGCTGCGCCTTGCATCACGACTGCTGGCACAATCCAAGAACTTTAATAAAGAAGTGTATATCATCACCGATGGACAAGTATCAACGTTGTCTGAAGAAAAGAAAAAAGAAAATCTTAAAGAATCGTTATTTGAACCGCATGTAAAAATATTTTATTCTTCATTATCCCAAAAAGAGATCGCCAATATAGCAATTGAGCAAATTACGGTTCCCCCATCCTTATTTCAGACGGGAAAACTATTTATTCTCAATGTAGAGATCAAAAATTACGGTACAACATCCGTCGAGAATCATCTTGTTGCTGTTACTGTTGGAAATAATCGAGTGATGCAAAAAAGCATTTCTCTTGGAGGGGGCGAACGAGGCACATTGGAGTTTAGCATCACTCCTTCTCACTCAGGATTTATGACCGGCTTCGTGGAATTAGAAGATGACCTGTTTGAATCGGATAATCGTTCTTATTTTTCTATAAACATTCCGGAACAGATACAGCTTGCTATAATTTCTAAAGAAGAAAAATATTCACGATATATTTCAACCGCACTATCGGTGTCAGGAATCTTTAAAAATTCATCACCTATCATAATCAACAAATTACTCCCAACTCAGATCACAACAACTGCACTATCGCATAATGATATCGTAATCCTTTCCGGAATCAATGATCTTTCTGGTAATCAAATATCGACCGTTCAGCAATATGTTTCAAATGGCGGAAATGTTATTTTCTTTCCCGCCGCGGAAACAACGGTGATCTTGTATAACTATATGAAACCATTAGGCATTGCGGAGATGCAACTATCCAGGTCTTCCACAACATTTGAAAAAGTAGACTATCAATTTCCAATCTTTCAGGGAATGTTTGAACAAGGTCTGAAAAGAAACAGATTTTCTATTGAAACACCGCAAATAAATATCGGAATTCATGCACGTGTCGAATCAAATCTTCGCTCTATCATCTCGCTTTCTAACGGGAAGAATTTTCTCTGGCAGCGCGAACTTGGCCGCGGCAGAATTCTTGGTTTTTCCGTTCCGGCAATTCCTGAATGGTCGGATTTTCCATTAAAAGGAATTTTTGTCCCTTTGTTATATCAATCAGTGTTGTATCTTTCATCACCAATCAACGCAAATGAGCAATTGAATTATTCTGTCGGAGAAAAAATTGAATTCAATTCATTCCAACTGAAAAAAGGAAGATTACTTTCCCCTTCATCACTGCAATTATTCGACGCTGAAAAACGGTCAACGCCGCTGACGGCCTATAACAAAGCAACGAGCGGCGGAATTTCGCATTCAATTTTTTCGTTTGACAATCCGATGAAAGCGGGTATTTATACAGTGCTTTCACAAAGGGATACAGTGCTGACTCTTCCAATCAATACACGACGGGAGGAATCCGACGGAATGCTTGCAAAGAAAGAACAAACCATAGCAATTCTTCGTGAATTGGGAATCGCTGAAGAATCGATCACACAACTAGAGCCCGATTCTGAAATTACCGAAACTGTTCTTCAAAGCAGATTTGGAATTGAATTATGGCGATATTTTCTAATCGCTGCTCTTGTTATTGCGTTGATTGAAATGCTTGTTGCACGGGAACCGAAGCCAAAAATCTAATTCATCTGTAAATCTATGGTTATGTTTTTTTGCCACGTAAACAAAAGGAATTTATACAATAATGATGATCGATCTAGTAAAAGAAAAACGTGAACGGGCTATTGTTGTAGGTGTTGCCACCCGCAACACAACCAAACAACAGGAAGAAGAATACCTTGATGAACTTGTTTTGCTTGCAGATACGGCAGGTGCTGATGTTCTTCATAAGGTCCTTCAGGTAAAAGATAAATTCGATTCGGCATATTATATCGGAAAAGGAAAAGTTGAACAACTCGCACAAATGTGCAAAGATGATGATATCTCATTGGTGATTTTTGATGACGACCTTTCTCCAGCTCAGGTACGAAATCTTGAACAGACAATTGAACGAAAGATTCTCGATCGCAGCGGATTGATCCTGGACATTTTTGCATCACGCGCAAAGACCAATGAGGCAAAGACACAAGTTGAGCTTGCACAATTAAATTACATGCTTCCCCGCCTTACTCGCATGTGGACTCACCTTTCAAAACAATACGGCGGCATTGGTACAAAGGGTCCGGGCGAAACACAGATCGAAACCGACCGGCGGATGATTCGCGAGAGAATTTCCGTTTTGAAAGTGAAGCTCGAAAAGATCGCAACACAACGAACAACGCAGCGAAGCGGAAGAAAGGAATTTTACAGTATTGCGCTTGTCGGCTATACGAACGTTGGTAAATCGACATTGCTCAATACACTTTCCGATTCGAAAGTATTTGTAGAAAATCGTTTATTTGCAACCCTCGATCCCACAACCAGATTGGTTGCCATGGATAGTTCAACAAGCGCAATGCTGACCGATACGGTCGGTTTTATTCGAAAACTTCCCCATCATTTGGTCGCTTCGTTTAAAAGCACACTGGAAGAAGTGATTGAAGCTGATATTCTGCTTCATGTTATTGATCTTGCTCACCCTCAAATGGAAGAGCAGATTGAAGTTGTAAAGAATACCATTGCAGATATTGGTATTGCAAATAAAACAGTGATCTATGTTTTCAACAAAATTGATACCATTGAAGACAGAAGCATCATCAAGAATCTGCAGTCAAAATATGAACCTTCAGTTTTCATCTCTGCACATCGTGGAATAAATATTCTTGGATTAAAAGAAATGCTCCTTTCGTTGATCCATTCGGCATTCACCGAAATAACATTCACCGTTTCTAATGCAGATTACAAAACAATTTCACTTCTTCATGATCTTGCAGAAATTACCGAACAAAAATACGAAGAGAATGATATTATTATCACTGCAAAAGTAAGTGATAAAACAAAAGAGCGGGTAGAAAAAATTATAGAAAGTTTGAAAAGAAAGTAGATTTTCGAGCCGCATTTTTTTATTTTAGTAAACAATTGCCCCATCGTCTAACGGCTAAGACAGCAGACTCTGACTCTGCTTATCGAGGTTCGAATCCTTGTGGGGCAGCAAAAAAAACTGTGCTTTTCTGTTTTTTTTCATCAATTGTTACCTATCTCAGTTTACAATAATAAAAACTTCTTGATTAAGTCTGATAATGCGGTTAATTTACACCATGAAAAAGGGAAATGAATGAAAACACCGCTTACAGTTTTGATCATCGATGACGAAGTTGCATTTTCAAATATTCTCTGCTTAGATCTTGAGTCAAGCGGAAATTATCAGGTGAAAACTGCAAATTCTGGAGAATTGGGAATTTCGCTGCTTGGTTCTGAACAGTTTGATGTTATCCTTTTAGATTATCACATCGGCTCAATGACCGGTTTGCAGGTATTGCAATGGATGAAAGACCAAAAATTAGAGACTCCGGTTGTGATGCTTACAGCAGCCGGAACTGAAGAGATTGCTGTGAACGCAATGAAACTTGGGGCGTATGATTATATCCGAAAAGAACGCCTTGAACTTTCCCATCTCCCCATCCTTATCAATGGCGTGTATGAACGGTTTCTTTTCCGGCAAGAAGTAAGGCAGCGTGAAAGTCAAAAGATCGAGGAAGAAAAGCAAAAAGCCGCTGTCCAGATGTTTCAGACAACAGTGCGAACAATTGCTCATCATGTAAATAATGCACTTGCAATCATCATGCTGCGGTCATCGTCATACGAACGAATGGTGCGGAAAAGCCTCGATGTTGAAGCTGCAAACCAATTTATTCAACTGATTGGCGATCTGAAAGGTCAAGCATCTGTCATCGAATCCGTTGTCCGTTCACTCGTTGAACTTTCCAACGTTGTCTATACCAATTACGTTACAGATCAAAGCATTATTGATATTCGCAAGGAACTTGAGAAAAATTTGAAAATAATGGAAGATCAAGAAAAAATCACACTATAACTTTCCAAACATTTTCAAAATACTTCAGTAGTATCCCCGCTCTGTCATTCCTTGACATCCGCTCAAACTATTCGTATTTTTCAAAGAAATAAGGCATTTTTTGTCTTTCAACAGGAAGTTGTTACGAGAAGAATGAATACACTGAACGACAGAGAAAAAACAATTCTCCATAATATTGTCCATAGTTATATCCAAACCGCTATCCCAGTCGGCTCTCGGTACATTTCCAAACGTCACGACATTGGTTTAAGTGCTGCAACGATTCGGAATGTTATGTCTGATTTGGAATCGCTCGGGTATCTTGGACATCCGCATACATCTGCGGGGAGAATTCCGACCGACAAAGGATATCGTTTCTATGTGAACGAATTGATGGAGATCGATCAACTGAGCGAGCTTGAGCAGTCATCTATTCAAACACAACTGCACGGAAATATTGAAACGGATGAAGTTCTAAAGATCGCTTCAAAGATACTTGGAACAATTTCACATCAGCTTAGTGTTGTTACAGCGCCGCAAATGACATCGGGTGTGTTTGAGAAATTGGAATTGATGCAGATATCCAGTACTCGTCTGCTTGTGATTATTTCCATTCGTTCCGGTTTAGTAAAGACCATTATGATGGAAATTCATTCTGAAATTGCCAAAACAAAATTAGATGATGTAGCACGATTGATGAATGAACGATTGAGCGGTTTAACACTGAAAGATATTCGCGATACTTTTACCGAACGGATCAAAGAATATCAATATGAAGAATCGGGATTAATCCGGTTATTCATCGAATCAGTTGATAAATTATTCGATGAGAATCGGCGGGACAAGATTCACATTGGCGGGACAACGAATATTCTTTCCCAGCCTGAATTTGAGAATGCAAAGAATTTCAAAAGCGTTATCGAGCTGATGGAAAATGAAGATATTATCATTCACGTATTGGAAACCAGCGATATTAAATCCGGCACTGCCAATGTTACAATTGGCGAAGAAACAAAGATCGAACATTTAAAAGATTTCAGTATTGTCACAAAAACATATAATGTCGGTGATGTTTCGGGAACGATTGGTTTGCTGGGACCTAAGAGAATGGAATATTCAAAGATGATCCCGCTTGTCGATTTTGTCGCAACAACGATCTCGAGTCTTTTTGAACGGAAATTATAATCAAATTTTACACTTAGTATTTTTTCATTTAATTACAGAAGTAAGGATGTATGGAAGAGCAAAACACTGAACCGGCAACAAATGAACATCAAACAGCGCCGCCGCAAGAAATACCACAACAGGAAATACCGGTAAAATCCGAATTAGAAATTGCAATTGATAAAATTGCTGAGCTTGAATCTGCAGTTGCTTCACATAAAGATCTATTGCTGCGCAAAGCGGCAGAATTTGAGAATTATAAACGACGCACTGAACAGAATTCGATCAATTTTGCAAAATATGCAAGCGAGAACATCATTCTGGAACTATTACCGATCATCGACGATCTTTCCCGTTCACTAAAAAGCGGCAAAGAGAAATCGGAAGATGATCCATTCTATAAAGGAGTTGAGTTGATCTTTTCAAAATTCAATAGAATCTTGGAATCGCAGGGTGTAAAGGTAATGGAAACGATCGGCAAAGAATTTAATGTCGATTTCCATGATGTAATGATGCAGGTTCCCCGCACTGATGTTGCTCCGCACGTCATTGTTGAGGAGATCGAAAAAGGATATTTCTTGAACGATAAGGTGATCCGTCACGCAAAAGTTGTTGTTGCAACATCACTATCGGAATCGGCAGAACAATCAGAGGAAGTGAAAAATTAAGATGGCAGCTAAACGAGATTATTATGAAGTGCTTGGTTTACAACGCAATGCTTCCGCTGATGAGATAAAAAAATCGTATCGAAAACTTGCTCTACAGTTTCATCCGGACCGAAATCCGAACAACAAAGAATCTGAAGAGAAATTCAAAGAAGCGACCGAAGCGTACGAAGTGTTGTCCGATCAGCAGAAGCGGCAGCGCTACGACCAATTCGGTCATCAAGGTATGCGCGGCGGTGCTGACTATCAAAATTATAACGACGTCAACGACATCTTCTCACATTTCGGTGATATCTTTGGCGGCGGAGGTTCCATCTTTGAAGAAATGTTTGGCGGACAACAGCGAAGACGCGGTCCTCGTTCAACCGGCGATCCAGGTTCCGATCTTCGTATCCGATTGAAATTGACGTTGGAAGAGATCGCTGCAGGCGTTGAGAAAAAAGTAAAGATCAAAAAGTGGAAATCGTGCGGAACGTGTAACGGAAACGGAGCAAAACCCGGCTCTTCACGATCAACATGTCCACAGTGTCAAGGTTCCGGTGAATTGCGTCAGGTTTCCCGTTCAATGTTTGGTCAGTTCGTAAACATCTCTGCATGCGCATTCTGCGGCGGCACCGGACAGATCATCAAAGAAAAATGTCATACATGCGATGGTGAAGGACGTGAGCAGGGTGAATCAACACTCAAGATCAATGTTCCTGCCGGCGTGAGTGAAGGAAATTACATGACCTTGCAGGGTCAGGGAAATTCGGGCCGTCGTGGTGGACCAGCCGGTGACGTGATCGTAGAATTTTCGGAAGAGAAACATGATTCTTTCATTCGTAACGGTGACGACGTTATTTACACAGCATTGATCAGTTATCCTGATGCGGTGCTTGGGGCTGATATCGAAGTACCAACTTTGACCGGAAAGTCGAAGATCAAGATCGATCCCGGGACGATGCCTGGAAAAATGCTCCGATTAAAAGATAAAGGGATCCCTCATCTCAATGCATATGGACGGGGCGATCAATTGATCCAAATTCAGGTATGGGTGCCGCATAAAGTGAATTCACGTGAGAAAGAATTGTTGAAAGAACTTGCAGATAACGAACATATCAATCCATCTGAAGAAGAAAAAAGTAAGAGCAAAAGTCTGTTCGATAAAATGAAAAGCGCATTTTCATAAATGAACATTTTTAAACGGCTGTCAGAGTATTTTGCATTTACAAAAAATGAGCAGAAAGTGTTCCTCTTTCTATCACTGGTAATGCTGGCTGGCGTTGCTGTTAAAGCGTATAAAGCATACATTGTTCCACCGGCAGCAATAAGTTTTGATTATTCTGTCAGTGATTCAGTATTCAATGAACGCTCAAAATCGTTGATCAATGATGGTCTTGTTTCAGACAACGGCAGAACTATTACAAAGAAGATCAATATCAATGGTGCAACAAAGACAGAGTTAATGTCGCTGCCGGGAATCGGTGAAGCAATGGCAGAACGGATCATGTTACATCGTGATGAAAAAGGAAAATTCAAAACGATCAATGAACTTCGGAAGATTAAAGGCATTGGTGAAAAAAAATTTGAAAAACTTAAACCCCATATTGAGGTTCAATGACAGGCACTGAACGGTACCTCGCATTCATTATCGAACGTAGCCATATCACCGCTGTTGAAATTGCCCATAGTCCCAAAGGCAAAACATTAACTGCTGCAGGCTCGTTTGATTCCGAAATTAATTTTGACAATCCTGAAGTATTCACTGAAGTCGGAATGACTGCACGTGAGAAGATATTTGCCAAAGAAATTCAAGCATTCACTAAACGTATTGCTTCCGGAGCACATTTCTTTTCGTTCGGACTGAATACAAAAATGGCGATGCTTCAACAGATTCCGGTTGACGCTTCTCTCACGGACGAAGAATTCGAACAACATTTACAATGGGAACTTCAGAACTATTTTCCCGATGGAAATCCGGAACAATTCGTGGTTCAGCCATATGCTTTGGTTGGAGATGATGGACTTCCGGGTTCAAATGCCATGGTCATTTCCATTAAAAAATCCTTTATCAATTTTCTAAAGAATGTCTGTCAGGAACTTCACGGATCGATGCATATTATTGATCTTGACCAATTTTGCGCAGAAAGTGCTTTGCTCTTTAACTATCCGCACCTTACCGGAAAACGAACGGTCGTGATTGGTATGGATGAAGAGACACTTGATGCAAGTCTGCTTGTGAACGGTAAAAATGCGGATATCCGAACGATCAAATGGAGTGGGCGAGATCTTTCTGTGATCGATAAATATGCTCGCGAACAAAAAGCTGATGTGATCTATCTTCATGGAAGAATTGTCACGACCAAACTTGCTGAAAAATTAGTTGAGATATCCTCCATTGAAGTTGAACTTGCGGATCCGTTCAAAAAAATTGCCCTTCCCGCTTCGATCAAAAATGTTGAAGAGATTAAGATGCGGCGGCAGGAATATACCGCTGCAATCGGTCTAGCGGTGCGCGAAGAAGAATGAGGGTGATCGCCGGTAAATACAAAGGACGCAGACTGGAAACGGTTGCCGATAATTCTGTGCGCCCGGCGACGGATAAAGTTAAAGGTGCAATCTTTAACGTACTTCAATCCCGCGTGGATTGGACGAACGCGAATGTTTTGGATTTGTATGCCGGAAGCGGAAGTATCGGAATAGAAGCACTGAGCCGCGGCGCAAAGAAGTGTATCTTTGTTGAGAAAAGCAGAAATGCATTCCAGTTCTTAACGGCGAATGTAAAACAATTAGAAGCGGATCCGACAACGCACGTGGTCTACGGCGATGTTGATGTCTTCCTTGAATCAATAAAAAGTAAATTTACGGTTGTTTTTGCTGATCCTCCGTACGCATTGGAAACATTGAAGCTTCTTCCTAATAAAATTTTTGAAACTGGAATCGTTGCCAATGACGGATATCTGGTCATTGAGCACCCCTCTCGTTTTGAGTTTGTTCCTTCTTCCCTTTGGGAAGTTGCTGTCTTGAAAGTATATGGAAATACCAGCGTTTCATTTTTTCAGCATAAAAAATAATTTCTCTTTTGTTAAAGAGTGAACCATGAAAATTGCAATTTACCCCGGTACATTTGATCCGATCACCAACGGACATTTGGACATTATTGAACGCGCCACACAGTTATTCGACAAAGTGATTGTTACGGTTGCAGTGAACTCATCGAAAACACCGATGTTCACCGGCGAAGAACGCGTAGATATGATCCAGGCAATCATCAAACAGAAACGGTTTTCCAATGTTTCTGTTGAACAGTTCAACGGATTGCTTGTTTCATTTGCAACAAAGAGAAACGCCACCGCAATTATTCGCGGATTGCGCGCCATCTCGGATTTTGAGTACGAATTTCAAATGGCATTGATGAACCGGAAACAATCGAATAAGATCGACACCGTGTTCCTGATGCCTGCGGAAAAATATACGTATTTGAATTCCAGTATCGTTCGTGAAATTGCACGATTGGACGGAAAGTTCAAGGATTTTGTTCACCCTGTCGTCTATCGTGTGCTGAAGAAAAAATTGTCGTTATAACTCATCCCGTGCAGACCGAAGTTCTCCGCTGCATATAATTTTGAAAGGAATTGTTGGACCGTGAAATCGTTATC
>JAUXTU010000064.1 GCA_030679145.1 Bacteroidota bacterium
GCACCCCCTTTTCAACAGCTTCTTTAGCTTTTTCAATAGCATCGCCGGAATTATTTTCACCGTCGGTCATGATAACAAGAACTTTGGTTGCCGGGTCTTCAAAATTAAATGATTTCATCGATTGAACAATCGCTGAACCAATAGCGGTCCCTGGGTTTGGAACAGATTCTACATCAACAATATCCAACAGTAAACTTGCAGCGCTATAATCAATCGTCAAAGGAAATTGTGTGTATGCTTCTCCGGAGAATACAATCATTCCAATCTTATCTCCCGCCAATCGCTCGATCAAATTCCCAATTTCGTATTTTGCCTTTTCTAAACGATTCGGTTTAATATCTTCCGCAAGCATCGATTTGGAAACATCCAACGCAATAAAAAGATCGACTCCTTCCTGTTTCACATCTTCCATTCTCGTTCCTACTTGAGGATTTGACAATGCAACAACAAGAAAACTAAACGCAAGAATAAACAGACCGGCTTTCACCCCGCCTTTTCTTGAACTGTGCTGTTCTGCAAGACGGGTGAATAATTCCGACGAAGAAAATAATTTCTTTGCTTGCACACTTTGCATACGCACATAGGCATACAAGGCTAAAAAGACCGGAATGGCGGTCAAAAAATAAAGATAATCAGGATGAGCAAATCTGAACATAATATTCTACGGAATCTTTCTCAACCATGTGTTAGATAATCCAACATCACCAATCAGCAAAAAAACTGCAGCAAAAATAAAGGAATAAAATAATTCTGTATACCGACGATACGAACGGACTTCGATCCGAGTCTTTTCGAGCTGATCAATTTCCTGATAGATAGCGCGTAATTTTTTATTATCTGTTGCACGAAAATATTTTCCATCGGTCATATCGGCAATTTGTTTCATCACCTTCTCATCAATCTCAACCGGAACCATTCTATATCGGATACCAAATGGAGTCTGTTGCGGCATCGGTGCTTCACCAATTGTACCGACACCAACAGTGTACACTCTGATTCCGTATGATTTTGCAATTTCTGCCGCTGTAATTGGATCTATCTCGCCGCGATTATTTACACCATCAGTAAGAAGAATAATCACTCTGCTTTTTGCTTTGCTTTCGCGCAGTCGGTTGACTCCGTTTGCAAGACCAAGACCGATTGCTGTTCCATCTTCGATCATTCCACTCTTCAACGGTTTGATCAATGTTTTCAAAACTTCATAATCGACCGTTAAGGGGCACTGAGTAAAACTTTCTCCGGAAAAAATCACCAATCCAATTCTATCATTTGTTCGTCCGCCAATAAAATCCTGTGCAACATTTTTAGCGGCTTCAATTCTGTTCGGTTGAAAATCTTCAGCAAGCATACTGCCGGAAATATCCAATGCAAGGACGATATCAATTCCTTCGGAATAAACATTTTCCCCTTTTGATGTTGATTGAGGACGAGCAAGAGCAATAATCACTAACGCTACTGTACACAATCGAAGGATGAAAGGAAAATGACGAAGCCGTTCCTTCATACTGTATTTGATCATTGCAAAAGGCTGCAATGTAGAATACTGAACATCACTCTCTTTTGAGTGAAGCCGATAATAATACCACACCGCAAGCCCCGGAATGAGCAGCAGAAATAGTAACAGTTCGGGATTAGCAAATGTAATATCTGAGATCATAAAAATCTTTAGGATGCAATCGCTTCGGCTTGCATCTCTTGTTTTGCTTTTTCGGTTTCAATTGGTTTTGTCTGCTCAACAATTGAGCGGGCTTGGCCTAGTACCTGTTCATTCTCTGATGCAATTGGTTGATATTTTGCAAATTTTACAAGATCGGCGTCCGATAAAAATTGATTGATCGATGCGAAGATGTTCTTTTCTAATTTGAATTTTTCTAATTGATCCATCACTTCTCCGGTGGTCATCTCAAGGGCGATGAAACTATATCGCAATTCAAAGTACCGGCGGACAATCTCTGTCGCTTCACTATAGAACGCTTTTATCTCGCCCGACTGCCACAATCGTTTCACCTCCAACTCTTCCAGTTGAATCAATGCCAATACATGCGGCGGAATAGTTGGTTTTATTTCTGCAATCAATCCAGCCTTTTTCTTTTTTTGTTGTATATAATAGTAAATGCCATAACCAATCCCTGCAAGCGCAAACACAATTCCGGCATACAAAGCAATTTCTTCAGCGGAAATTGGAACGGTAAGCTGTGGTTTTACATCTTTAATAGAGAGCGAAGTGTCAACTTCAATACCACGAATCTCGACCGGGATTGGATTTGACAGTGATGAATGAATCTTTCCTGTTGCATCTTTGTATTGAACTTCAAACGGCTGGATATAAAAATTTCCGGCGTCATATTTCGCAATAACAAAATTCTTCTTAAGCTCAATCTCTCCGTTCAGTTCCGTTTTTAACAGAGAATCTTGTTGAACAATTTCGAAAGACCCGATCGTATCCTTAAATGATGGAAACCCGATAGGAACTGATGAAGGGTATTTAACATTGACAGAATAACGAATCCAATCGCCAATGGAAACCGATTGCGAATCGACACTTGCGGTAACGATAACATCCTGTGAAAATGAGAATATAACAACGGACAGTGAAACAACCAATGACCCTAACAACCGCATCATACTCTCGCCTCTCTCATCTTAAAGAAATCAACCAATGGGCGAATATATGGTTTGTGTGTTTCAATAGTGATACGGTCAACTTTTGTGGAAAGAAACGCTTTCTTCATCCGTTCATCATGCTGTTTCCAAAATTGATTGAATGATGATTGAATTCCTTTATCACTTGTGTCGATCCACCGTTCAAGTCCGGATTCTGCATCTTTCATTTTGATCAGACCGATCTTCGGCAATTCGCGTTCGCGCGGATCGTTCAACGTTACAGCAATAACATCGTGGCGTTTGCTGACGATACGAAGTGCGTTATCATAATCTTTATCAATAAAATCGGAAACGATAAAGCTAATGGAACGTTTCTTGATGACATTGTTCAGATATTGCAGCGCTGCGCTCACATTTGTTCCAGTTCCTTTCGGTTCAAAGGAAAGCAATTCACGGACGATACGAAGAATGTGTGATTTCCCTTTGTTCGGCGCGATGAACTTCTCAACGCCGTCGGAGAACATAATCAATCCGACTTTATCATTATTTCGGATTGCAGAAAATGCAAGGACTGCACAAATTTCGATCGCGATCTCATTCTTCGTTGAGGTGACAGTTCCAAACTGTCCGGATTTGCTCACGTCAACAACGAGCATTACAGTCAACTCACGTTCTTCTTCAAATATTTTGATGAACGGTTTATTGGCTCGAGCGGTAACGTTCCAATCGATCTTACGGATATCATCACCGTAGGAATATTCGCGCACCTCAGAAAATTCCATTCCACGTCCTTTAAAGACCGAATGATATTCTCCGGAGAATACCTGATTCACCATTCCGCGGGTCTTGATCTCAACCTGGCGTACTTTTTTTAATAGTTCTGCTGTAGTCATAATAGTAGTTGAGTAAATGAGTCGTTGAGTAGATGAGAATATTCAAAAAGCAGTCTCAACTACTCAACGACTCAAATACTTATTAGCTTCCTATGGAACCTCAACTTTGTTCAAAATTTCCTGCACGATTGTTTCTGATGTCACTTGTTCCGCTTCAGCTTCATACGTTACACCAATACGATGGCGCATGACATCAAGCGCAACTGCGCGAACATCTTCCGGTATCACATATCCGCGGCGCCTGATGAACGCATATGCTTTAGAAGCAAGTGCCAGCGAGATAGTCGCACGGGGTGACGCACCATAGTTGATCAAGTTTTCAAGATTCGGAAGCTGTGCATCTTTTGGATTACGAGTGGCAAAAACAATATCGAGAATGTATCGTTCGATCTTTTCATCCATGTAAATTTCCTGCATGGAAGCCCGTGCTTTTAAAACTTCTTTTCCCGTAACAACCGATTTTACTTCGGTGTATTTTCCGCTAACATTTTGACGCATAATGAGCAACTCATCATCCTTCGAAGGATAATCAATTTTCACTTTCAGCATAAAACGATCGACCTGAGCTTCGGGAAGCGGATATGTTCCTTCTTGTTCAATCGGATTCTGTGTAGCTAAAACCAAAAATGGTTCATCAAGCTTGAAGGTCTCTTCACCAATTGTTACCTGACGTTCCTGCATCGCTTCCAGAAGCGCACTTTGCACTTTTGCAGGCGAGCGGTTAATTTCGTCTGCAAGGATGAAGTTCGAAAAGATGGGACCCTTCTTTGTCTGAAATTTTCCATCCTTCTGATTATAGATGAGCGTTCCAACAAGATCTGCAGGAAGCAGATCGGGCGTGAATTGAATCCGCTGAAATTTCGCATCAATAGCCGATGCGAGAGTTTTAATGGCAAGTGTTTTTGCGAGCCCCGGAACACCTTCCAATAGGATGTGTCCGTTTGCAAGCAAACCGATCAACAGGCGTTCGACCATATGCTTTTGACCAACAATGACTTTGTTGATCTCCATCGTGAGCAGATCGACGAAAGCGCTCTCCTTTTGGATTTTTTCATTGATCGCTTTGATGTCGTAGTTCATTATTCCTCCGAATTTAAAATCAAGATGTCAGACACCAGGCGTAATAGTTCCACATTTGAGGTGGCTGACATTTTAGTTTTTATTGCAGTTAACGTCTGATTAGACGTTGGTAAAATAAAAAATGTTCCGATGAAAAAGAAGAAAGAATAGTGTATTTTTTCAAAAATCTTTCGTACTATTATATAGCCATATAAATTTACAGTTGTTTAGAACATTGAAAGGAAAGAATAATGAGATATAGTGTAATTGTTATTGCTGTGCTTGCGCTGCTGATAGGGTGTGCCGAGCCAAAAGCTGATGCTGAAAAATTAAATCATGCAAATGCGCTTGTAAACACAGCTCAGTTCGAAGAAGGAATTAAGCAGTTGGAAGAGATCCAAAAAAAGAGCCCGAACGATATTGCGTTGCAACAATCATTGGTTTCCGCTTATATAAAATTCGGACACTTTTACTTGAATAACGATACACTTGCACCAAAAGTAAAATATCCGACTGCCTTAAAGTATTATCGTGCAGCATTAAAAATTGATCCGAATAATAAAGATGCAGAGGATAACGCAAATTTAATCATCGGCATTTACAAAGATATGGGTCGTCCAGTTCCAGAAGTGTAATTATAGAATAGCTTCAAATAAAAAAACCGAGTGATGAACTCGGTTTTTTTATTTCGATAGATCAAAGATATTAACAAATCCGCGGCAGTTGTTCACCAGACATCATATCCACAACCCGCTCACCACCAATTACCGTCTTCAATACGACCACTGAAGGATGATCGTTTGTTATTTGTATCCGCAACCTTTATGGTTGCGGGGTGCTTTTCTCCTCGACCGTAAAGGTCGAGGCTACAACTGTTCGTTCCATTCATCAAAATTGAATTTTGTTGAACCTTTATACGGATATTTTTTCCAAGAATCCGTTAATCCAGCCCGAACCGGGTTTTGCAATATATAATAAATCTGGGCATTCATATCTTCATCCCTGCGAATGATATGATCGTAATAATCCTTTTGCCAATGGTATAACGGTTTATTTTTATAAATCCAAAATCCCGTCCGTTGTTTAAACATGTCCATACATTCTTGCACATTTGCATTGTCATGTTCTCCTGCAAGAATAATATGCAAATGATCCGGCATAAAGAGATAGACGTACGATGAACAGTGTTGACGTCTCAACTCATCCAATAAAATTGCTTGAAATATTTGAAAAACTGTATCGTCGACAAACAAATGTTTTTGTTCCAATACGTTGGCAGTAAATGCAACAGCAACAAATCCATTATAGGCTACCGAAGGAAGTCGATGATTTTTTTCTCGAATCGGTTTTTGCATATTCTTAATATGTAACCGCAACTACCAAAGGGATTCCTTTGGAACTTCACGGTTGCGGGAGGTTTTTCTCCTCGACCGTAAAGGTCGAGGCTACATTTTACAAGGACTGACTTCGCCAAAAGATCGAGGTTACATTCTTTATTAACAAATTCTCGGCAATTGTTCTCCGGACATCATATCAACAACTCTTTCACCGCCGATTACCGTCTGCAATACGACAACCGAAGGATGTTCGTTCGTTACCTCTCCTATTATAGAAGAATCTTTTCCAAATGGATGCTGCTTCATAACAGCAAGAATTTTTTCTGCATCAACTGACGAAACGATAGCGATCAGTTTTCCTTCATTCGCAACATACAGTGGATCAAAACCAAGAATCTCACAAGCGGAACGGACATTTCCATTGACCGGAATTGCCTGTTCGAATAATCGAATTCCTTTATTTGATGATGATGCAATCTCGTTCATTGTGCTGGCAACTCCACCGCGGGTTGGGTCACGTAGAAAATTAATATTAGAAGAAGCGTGATACATCGCTTCAACCAATCCGTTGAGCGCGCATGTGTCTGATCGGATCTCTGATTCAAATTCCAATCCTTCGCGCACGGACATGACCGCCATTCCGTGATCGCCAATTGTTCCGCTGATGATGATCTTGTCGCCCGCGTTGATCTTGGAAGGATGAATATTTCTTCCTTCAGGAATCATACCAACACCGGATGTGGTGATGAAAATCTTATCAGCTTTGCCGCGCGGAACAACTTTGGTATCTCCTGTTACAATTAACACTCCTGCTTTTTTTGCTGCATTCGCCATTGATTCAACAATAATTTCCAGTTCATCGATCCGCAAACCTTCTTCAAGAATGAATGATGCGGTCAAATATTTCGGCTGAGCACCGCACATTGCAATATCATTCACGGTTCCATTCACAGCTAGTTCACCAATATTTCCACCTGGAAAGCTAATCGGACTGACAACATACGAATCCGTAGAGATTGCGATTCTTCCTTTGTTCACTTCAACCATTGCACCATCGTGCATCAGGTCCAGGTCAGGGTTCGAGAAATGTTTCTTGAACACCTGTTCAATTAGTTGGTGCGTCAGTTTCCCGCCGCCACCGTGTGCGAGAACTACAGTGGCGTAGTTATCGATCGGAAGCGGGCAGCTAAGTCCTTGTGAAATGTCGTTTGTCATAGAAATAGGTCGTGAAATTTCTTACACACCCCTAAATCCCCTCTCGCTTTCGCACTCTACAACACACAGAGGGGACTTTCATGAGTGCACCATCAATTAAATAGTAGAGACTTCCTGGCGTTTATAATTATAATACGCCGCACATGCTCCTTCGGAAGAAACCATCGGTGCACCGAGCGGATGTTCCGGTGAACATTCTTTTCCAAAGGCGGAACATTCAAATGGTTTCTTCATTCCGCGTAAAATTTCTCCCGCAATACAAAGAGGAGATTCCTGAACATCGATCAAACCAAGATCGAATTTATTTTCCGCATCATAGCGGCTAAATTCTTCTTTTAAACGATAGCCGCTTTGTGGAATTTCACCAATGCCGCGCCATTTTCTGTGCGTTATTTCAAATACTTTGAAAATCATTTCCTGTGCAGAAACATTTCCTTCTCTCTTTACCATCCGAGCATATTGGTTTTCTACTTCATAGCGACCTTCTTCTAGTTGTGTAATGAGCATCAAAGTTCCATGAAGAATATCAATCGGCTCAAAACCTGTAACGACCATTGGAACTTTGTACTTTTTTGCCAGAGGAATATATTCCTCGTAGCCCATTACTGTACATACATGACCAGCGGCAAGAAATCCTTGAACACGATTCTGTGCAGAAGAGAGCAATGCTTCCATTGCCGGAGGAACGAGAACGTGTGAGCATAGGATAGAGAAGTTTTTAAGATTGTTTCGATGTGCCTGCCATACCGCCATTGCATTTGCAGGAGCGGTTGTTTCAAAACCGACGGCAAAAAAAACAACTTCTTTATCAGGATTTTTTTGAGCAATAGTTACAGCATCAAGCGGTGAATAGACAATTCTCACATCCCCGCCGGCGGCTTTTACATGCAGCAAGTCAGTAGAATTTCCGGGAACTCGAAGCATATCGCCAAATGATGTAAAGATCACATTTGGTTTTGAGGCGATGAGCACAGCTTTTTCAATGATATCCAACGGAGTAACACAAACAGGGCAACCGGGTCCATGAACGATGGACAACGTTGATGGAACAAGTTTTTCCAAACCTGACTTTACAATTGAATGAGTCTGACCTCCGCAAACTTCCATGATGGTCCACGGCTTGGTCATAACAGTGTGAATTTTTTCTGAAAGAGTTTTTGCAAATGCAGGATCACGAAATTCATCGAGATATTTCATACAGGATCTCCTTCCTTCAATTCGTCAAGCGCATCTCCCATTTCTTTAAATAGCTCAATCGTTTCCAATGCTTCCTTTTCATCCACTTTTGTTAACGCTACTCCTACGTGCACCAAAACGTAATCGTGAAGTCCCGCTTCCGGCAAAAATTCAATGCAAACATTTTTTTTGATCCCGCCAAAATCTACCTTCGCCATTTTGGGATTGGAACCTTCTACAATGGATTCTATTTTGCCAGGAATTGCCAGACACATGGGAACCTCCTCTTATATGAAGAGATATATGGAAAACAGGCTGTCTATTATCATTCAGTGCAAAGCGAAGAATTTCGTTTTTATTTTTGGGAAAGAAAAGCAAGATTCTTCGTCGCTACGCTCCTCAGAATGACATTGATGTGAAGTTTTTCATATATCTCTAGAAATTATTGATTTGCAAGGTACGTTGCATAAATTTGCCCCAACGAAATTCCACCATCATTTGCCGGAATTCGCTGGTGCCAGTATGGAGTGAAACCATTTCTTCGTAACAATGTAATAGATTGTTCTAATAAAATCATGTTTTGGAAACATCCACCTGAAAGAACTATACGTGGGATATTATTTTTTTTTTGCCATCGCAACAATGTAATCGGAAAGAGTGTTGTGAAATTTTTTTGCGATCTCCGATTTTGGTATGCGCTTTTCAATATCATTCAACATTTTTGTTATCATAGACCGCCAATCCCATTCGAACAAGCCATTGCTTTCGGTAATGATAATAGGATACGATTCCGTTGTGGAGTTATCAAGTGCTAAAAATTCTACTTCCATTGCCGATTGACCTTCAAACGAACTTTTCATTCGAACTCCAAGCAACGCAGCAACTGCATCAAATAACCTTCCGATACTGGTTGTTGTTGGGGAATTGATATTTTTTGTCAGCATTTCAACAATCATTTTTCGTTCACCGTCAAGGAATGTATTTTTGACCTCAATCGAATGCTCGAAACATTTTTCGCCAAAAAGCTCAAGTAAAATTCCTGCTGCACAACGCCGTGGTTCTTTCACTGCACGTTCTCCTCCGGGAAGTTTAAACGGTCGAATCGTTCCAACACGGGATTTTTTTTCCCCTTCTATGAGAAGGCATTCTCCCCCCCATATTGTTCCATCGGTGCCATAGCCAGTTCCGTCCCAAGAAAATCCGAGTACTGTCCCGCTCAATTCATTTTCCGCCATGCAGGAAAAAACATGAGCAAAATGATGCTGAAGTGGAATGATCATTGCTTCAGGATATTGTTGTGATAGATCATTCTTCGCTATTATTGTTGAAACATAATTTGGATGAAGATCGTGAACAATTTGCGATGGAACAATACCATATAACGAATGAAAATCTTGAATTGTTTTTTTGAATGTAACAAGTGAATCCGGTGTTTCCAAATCTCCAATATGCTGACTGACAAAAATTGTGTTGTGATGAGCAAGCGCAATACTGTTTTTCAAATGTCCGCCGACAGCGAGGATTGGTTTTTCGATGTTCATGGGAAGTTGAATAGGAAGCGGAGCATAACCTCTTGCTCGGCGCACAACCAGTTCTCTACCCTGAACAATTCGAACGATGGAATCATCACAATACCGCTCGATAGGACGATTGTGCACCAAAAAATAATCGGCGATCGATTTCAATTTTTTCATTGCTTGATGTTCATCGGTACAAATCGGTTCATCACTGATATTGCCGCTTGTTGCAACGAGAGGAATTCCCGTTAACGAAAGTAGAATATGATGCAATGGTGTATATGGAAGCATTGCGCCAATGAACGGATTTTTTGGAGCGACATATTCGGATATAACTGAGGAGATTGCCGCGTCGCTTCCTGTCCGACTGCGTCGGTCAGGCGGGTGCTCCTCGCAATGACTTTTCCTTTTAGATCTCAATAACACAATGGGAGATTCAGGAGAAAGTAGAAGTCGTTTTTCATTTTCCGATATTTCACACTCTTTTTGAAGTTCATTGAGCGAAGGAAACATAACAGCAAACGGTTTTTCTTCGCGGTATTTTCGTGTTCTCAGTTTTTGTACAACATCATCGTTTCGAGCATCGCACATCAGGTGAAACCCACCCAGACCTTTTACCGCAACAATATGTCCGTTCAAAAGTAATCCCGCAGCCTGCAGCACAGCTTGATGATGTGTTGCTTCGCTATTACCGTTCGAATTCCACAATTCAACATGCGGACCGCATTTTGGACATGCGTTTGGCTGTGCGTGAAATCTTCTGTCAGCCGGATGGCGATATTCCATTTCACAATCTTCACACATCGGGAAATTCTTCATGGTTGTATTCTTCCGATCGTACGGCAACGATTGAATGATGGTAAACCGCGGACCACAATTTGTACAATTCGTAAAAGGATAGAGATATCGCCGGTTATTCGAATTGAATATATCGTTCAAGCAGTCCGAGCACACTGCTACATCCGGCAGCACAAGAACACTTTTTTCACCATTGTCACTGCTCTCTTTTATTTCAAATTGAGTAAACCCTTTTGGATCAAGAAACGAATGTTCAAAGCTGAGGATTTTTGCTAATGGCGGTTTTTCGGAATGGATTTTTGAAATAAATGTGTGAAGTGTTTGTTGGTCCCCTTCAACTTCAATCAACACACCTTGCGATGTATTGGAGACCCAACCATTGAGCTTCATCTCGGTTGCAAGACGATATACAAACGGGCGGAATCCGACACCTTGGACTGCGCCATGAATGATGACTTTTAAACGGCACGTTTCTTCGTTTGACTTCTCAACCACTCGCACCATTCAGGAATTCCTTTGTTCGTTGAGCACGATGTTTCAAATATTTTCAGTGCAGGATTTATTTGGAGTGCATTCTTTTTTATTACTTCCGGATCAGAATTAACATATGGAACCAGATCAATTTTATTGATAATCAGTATCGAAGCATTGTGAAACATTCCAGGATATTTTAAGGGTTTGTCATCTCCTTCGGTCGTGCTTACAACAACGACTTTCATCGCTTCACCGAGATCATAATTTGCGGGACAGACAAGATTACCAACATTTTCGATGACAAGCAGATCAACATTTTCCAATGAAAATGCGGAAAGCGAATCCTGCACTAATTTTGCTTCAAGATGGCAGCCGCCGTTCGTGACAATTTGAACAACAGGAATATTATACTTTGCAATACGCTGCGCATCAAAATCAGTCTGCACATCTCCTTCAACAACCGCAACACGAAGCGATGTCGTTAGATATTCAAGTGTCCGCTCTAAGAGGCTTGTCTTTCCGGAACCGGGCGAACTGACAAGATTAATCACAAAGATATTATTCTTCGCAAACAGTTCACGATTACGGCGTGCTATGTCATCATTTTTTTCGAGTACTTTTCGTTCGATGGTAACTACACTCATGATTTCACCTGTTCTATGTCTTCCAATTCAATATCTTTCACTTGCAATTCTCTTCCTGAAATTATTGACGTACTGAAACTACTGCACAATGGACACTGCGTAATGCCATCCTCGCTTACTGAGTTGCGTTTACAATCTTTGCATTCAATCACAAACGGAATACGCTCAAGTGTAAGCGTTGACCGTTCGAGTAATGTTCCTGCCGTAATTGCTTGATAGGAAAATTCCAGAGAGTCGGGTACAACTCCGCTGAATGTCCCAACTTTCACACGCACCGATCTCACATCGGATAGTTGCTCTTTGTCAACGTACTGATGAACGATATCAACTATACTTTCTGCGATGGATAATTCGTGCATATTTTTTAAAGGTAATCTAAAAAATTAATTTTTTCGCCACTCTCCAAAAGGATGCCTTTGGCATAAGACACAAAAAGACGAAGAAAATAAAAAAAATATTTGAAGTTGTTTTAAAAATATCCAATCGTTTTGCGATAAACTGTATTTACTCAGCGTATTTTTTAAACTTAGATTTGGTTTGAAATACAGAGCAAAATCATAGCCACAGATTCACAGATTAAATTTTAAAAAACTTATCTGTGAAAATCTGTGCAATCTGTGGCATCGTTTTTCCTTTGCTGAGTAATTACGATAAACTTCTATAAACCTAAAAATTGAACAGCAATTCCACACATGAGAATTGCAAAACCGCCGAGAGCATGGCTGTATTGTTCCATTCTTTTCATTGGGACAAACGAAAGACCATACAACGCGCTAAACACAACGGCAAGCATTGTCCCAATTGTTACTATACTAAAGACAGTGCAGACAATGACTACATCGGTTAATGTTCCTTTTGCAGCCGGATACATTAATATTGGAATTAACGGTTCACATGGACCAAAAACAAAAATTGTAAAGATAAACCAGATTCGCATTGACGCTTTATATTCAGGATGCTCATGTTTATTTTGATGTTCATGCGAGTGTAATTCCATTGCTCCATCGTGGTGAATATGAGTGTGGGTATGAGGTTTGTTTAAAATTACGCGGCGAATTCCCCACACAGTATAGAGAAGACCAAAAATAATTAAGAGCCAGCCGGCGATATTTCCCCGATACGATTCAACACCTTGTATTTGAAATATGGAATAGCCGAATGCAATTCCAACTAATCCTAAAATAATTGTACTCCCAACGTGACCTAATCCGCAGAGAATTGTAACCCATAATGTTTTAAACTTTGACCAATTCCCTGCTTTGGACATAGCAATGAATGGAATGTAATGATCAGGACCAAAAATGGTGTGCATGAATCCGACGGATGCTGCGGTAATTAATAGGACGGATAGTTCGCTCGGCATGTGAACCTTTTATGGAAAGTACTTTTATTAATGTACTCTATTTGTTCTCTAAAATCTCTTTTACAATTTGAACAATCTTAGGAATTGTCTGTTCAATTTCAAGCGATAAATCGGTAACCATTGAACGAATTTCGTGAATTGAAATGACAATAAGATAAATTTTTGGCAATGGAGCCGATAGAATGGCTGTTTCGATTAGATCGCGAAGACCAATGTCATGCGCAGAAAGCGTTCTCGGAAAATCCGAAGCAAAACGAGGTTGAATCAAACGAACTGTTCCGATAGGATGATCATCCATTGTCGCATCAATTAAAATTAGCGGATCGTATTCATGAAAAAACGAAAGGAGGTGAAAACCGCCGGTGCCGCCATCAACAAGCCGAACATGTTCGGGGAATTGTTCTTTTAATAATGCTTCAATAGCATGAACGCCGACGCCTTCATCACCCATTAGGTAATTGCCAATACCAAGAATTAGCGTTTGCTTCGGTGTATTCATTGGTTGGAATATATTCCAACTTTTTTCTAAATGCGAGGATTTTTTGCAGGACGGATTGTCAATCCTTCCTCCATTATTAAAACCTTGCGAAGGTTGTCTTTTATAAAACCTTCGCAAGGTTACTGAATTTATTTCACCACTAACATTTTCTTTATGTCAATAAAATTACCTGCACTTAGTTTATAAAAATAAATCCCTGATGAAACTTGCAAAGCATTCCACTGCACTTCCTTCCATCCCGCAGATTGTTCTTCGTTCACAAGTGTGGCAATTTCTCTTCCGAGCAGATCATATACGGCAAGTTTTACGTTTCCAGAAACTGGAAGAGCATACCGAATTGTTGTTGTTGGATTGAATGGGTTGGGATAATTTTGCGAAAGACCAAATGATGTTGGAAGATGATTTAAAATAAGTTCTCTCACACCAGTCCATGTGCCGTCTTCATAGGCACCAATATCAGGCGTTGAAGTAGTTGGACGAACTGTACCATAATAATCCTGATACGGTGCAGTAATTACTAACCCGCCCACAGTTGCAGTATTTACACCTGCATTTTTACAGGGACTTCCGGATACGAATATTCCAAGAGAATCATTATTCGTGGATTTAAAAAGTGGATCGCTGTTAATATTTCCTGTGCCAACAAGTCCTCCACGAATGTTGCTGTATTGAGCATTAACGGAACCTCCAGCAAATATTTTTAACTCCGTCCCTGCCGGATTCCAAAGTATCGTATTGAGCACATTAATATTTGCATTGACATCTATACAAAGTCCCGATCCGCCAATGCCGGCAGTGTTCATAGCTATTGTATTGTTTACCGAAGAAAGTGATGAGCTAGGGGAGTATAACCAGACACCACCGCCATAACGGCCGGCGGTATTGTACATAATGATGTTGTTGACCATTGTTACAACGGGGATGGCGGGAATTGTCGGATCGGCATAGATGATGATACCACCCCCAAGATTTGGAACAGAATTGTGTGTGATTCGATTATTACTTAACAGAACTGTTCCGTTCGAAATACTTGCCGCCCCGCCCGAAGATCCAGCTCCGGACAATAGAATACTTGCTGAATTGGTATTCCGTATAATAATGTTGTTTCGGATAATTGAACTATTTCCGATTAAAAGACCGGAAGATTCTACAATTTTTCCTGTCAGTACATTGTCAGAAATAACATTATTTTCGATAATGGCGAACGAAACGCCGTTGACATCCATTGGGTCCCAAACACTGACCGAACCTGCAATCGTATCATTGACATTATTATTGTTGTTTGCCCGAATAATATTATTGGATATTCGCGCACCGCCTCCGTTAATATTAATACCGGTGCCGGTTCTCCAATACCATGTCGGGTAATAAAATGAATGTCTACGATTACCTTTGCCTCCAGTGATCGTAAATCCGGTGACCACAGTTGTTGTATCAGTCGCTCCATCGATCGTAACAACAGACATCGAATCCGAATGGCTCGGTGCGCTTCCGTCAATAATCGTCTTTGCAATGTGTGAAGTATCTTTGTCTTGATAGAAGAGACTCGCTAAAGTAATTTTCTTTTTGATAACGAGATTCTCTTTGTATGTTCCGTCTGAAACGAGTACAACATCGCCATTTTGTGCAGCGTTAATTCCTTTTTGAATTGTAGTTTGATCTTGCGGAACACGAATTGCATTACCACCCGGAAATGCCTGACCAGATTCCATCGCTCCAAGATCGGGTTTGCTCCAAGAAGGATTCGGACGGGAAGAACCGGAATAATCATTTGTCGGTGCGATTATCGGTACACTGCCAAGTGATGCATATGAAACACCGGCTCCAATGCACGGACTCGTATTTGAGAGGCGATACAGTGTATCGTTCGCAACAAAGCCCGGATTAGAATCGATATCACCTGTGCCGAGAGGACCGCCTCCGATAAGATTATATGCCGTAAAGCGGCTCCCGCTCCCAAATATGTTGCCCAATGTATTATTCCACAAGATATTGTTTAACATAGAAACGGTACCAGAGCCAGTAATGCCATATCGGCTGTTATCGGCGATTGTGTTATTGACGATAGTTGCTGAAGATGACACATCGACTAAAATTCCACCTGAATTGTTGACAATAATATTGTTTCGAATCAAGCTTTTCGCCCCCCTTTCCACAAAGATGCCATACTGTCGAAGTGCGGTGTTTCTTGCAATGTAATTACGTTCGAACACTGTGTTACAGTCATCCCCGACCCAGCAAACAACCGAAAGATCAGTGCTGACGATATTATCTGTAAAGACATTGTTACGAATGTATGCTGTCATTCCACTTCCTCCGACAGCAAACCCTGAGATCTGTGAAGCTGAATTCCCCTGTATTAGATTGTTCTCAACGACGGCGGTGTCTTTTTTGGATAAGTTGTTCTGCCCGACAGCATTGATCGAAAACATACTCGAATTACCAAGGATCTTATTGTTAATAATTCTTCCACTCCCTATCATGTCAATCCCGCCGCCTCCATTTTGTGTCCCCCCGATGATCGAGTTGTTTGAAACGACATTCGATTCAATGATAGTGTACGTCGTGGAACCCTGCACATCAATATCGTAAACACCGATACCGCCGGCCCATCCTTCGGTTGCCGGCGGAAGTATGTTGAGCGTATTGCCGGTAATGATATTATTTCGGATTGTCATTCCACCGCCATTCATTTCGATTCCGCCACACGTCAATGCAGTCGCTGATGGATTCCAATACGGATTAACGTGTTTGTTTCCTGTTCCTTTGGTAATAGTGAATCCCGTGATCACTAAGGTGGTATCCACATTCCGGATGGAGATAACAGATCCACTGTCGGGATTTGTCGGTGCACTTCCATCAATAATCGTTTTGGAAATGTGCGACGTGTCCTTGTCGATGAAATAAAGACTACCCAAAGTGACCTTTTTGGTGATAACAAGATTCTCTTTGTATGTTCCTTCTGCTACCAACACAGTATCACCGTTGACCGCGGCATTAATCGCCAGTTGTATCTTGGCAAAATCCTGCGGGACTTTTCGAGTAGTTGCCTCTGTGAATGAAATCAACAACAGCAATAATGCAACAAACGTAGAAACGGTACGCATAGAACCTCCAGAATATGGTTGATGGACAACAGGGTTGATTAAACGTGCGGGAATATATCAAAACAGAAGGGACGGACGTTAACTCTAATGTTGCAAACTATACCACTGGTGTTGCATTCTTCACCGTAGAAGCGCTTTACAAATAAAGACAAAAAGGTATTATTTAAAAAATTTGTTAATTCTCAGCAAAGTTTTTTTTGCCACAGATTTCACAGATTAGATTAAAAAAAGGTGAAGGCTAAGCATACCGTTCGTTCTAAACGAACGGTATGCTCTTACTAAAAATCTGTGAATCTGCGGCAACGATTTTTATTTCTGAGGGTGCCTTACTTCGTTGGGGAGAATGCCAAACTGATCGTGAAAGCATTTGGCAAAATAGGAGTGGTTTATGAATCCAACATTTTCCGAAATTTCTGAAACAGTTCCGGCATTCTTTTCGAGAAGTTCTTTTGCACGCTGCAGGCGCAGGTGGCGGATAAAATCTGTTGCAGAAAGATTGGTGATCGCTTTAAGTTTCCGATGCAATTGTGTACGGCTGAGGAATACCTCCTGTGCAAATGTTTCAGCGCCGAATGCCGGATCGGAAAGATGCTTATTGACAACGCTGATCGATTTTTGGAGGAACGAATCGGTAAGTGACGTAACAGAAACTTCACCTGGTTTCAAAGAAACTGTCCTGCCAAATGCTTCCCGCAGTTTTTTCCTGTTCTCCAAAAGGTTTCGTACGCGCGAAAGCAATTCCTGCGCATCGAACGGTTTCACCAAATAATCATCCGCGCCGACATTTAATCCCTCGATCTTATCCTCTTTTTCCGCCAATGCGGTAAGCAGAATGACCGGAATATGACTTGTCCGTTCATCCTGTTTCAATTCCTTGCAGAGCTCCCGTCCGTTCTTTTTTGGCATCATCACATCGCTGATAACGAGATCGGGGATCTGAAATTTTGTTTTGTTAAGCGCATCCACGCCATCTTCCGCTTCGAGAATAGTATACTGCTTCGTAAGCTGCGTTCGGATGAACATACGCGCATCCTCATTATCTTCCGCGATAAGAATGACCGGTTGTTCTTCAGCGTCAACAAGTGATTCCATAACACCATTAGACGAAGAAACGTGTATGGGTTCTTGCTTTACCGAACCTTCTATTGATTTTGCTGTAATTTCTGAATCGCTGTACCCAGACAAAGGAATACGCACCGTAACCGTTGTCCCTTTCCCAAATTCGCTCTCAATGTGCATTTCTCCGTGGTGGATCTCAGCAAGTTCTTTTGAAAGTGAAAGCCCGATTCCAGTTCCTTCTGTTTTGTGTGTTGTATCAACGCGGTAAAAACGTTCGAACACATGATGCAAATGCTCGGGCGCAATCCCTACTCCTGTATCTTTTACGGAAAAAATCAGATCATTATGTTCTATGCGTACATATACTTCAACAGTTCCTCCGGGCCGGGTAAATTTAATAGCATTAGAAATGCAGTTCTGCAGAATGTGCTCAATTTTTTCTGCATCAACCAATCCATTGATATTTTCTTGTTCCGCTGTGAATCTCATTTCAATCTGTTTCTTTGCAGCAGGACTTGAAAAGTATCCCGTAAGACGGCGAAGAATTGAAATAACATCTTCTTGTGCTACGTTAAGTTTGATGGTGCCCGATTCTAAACGAGAATATTGCAACAACAATTCAATAAGCCGGAGCAATCGTTGAGCATTCCTTTGCACAATACCAAGTTGTTCAACACATTCGGTATCATTTTTTTTTAAAAGCAGAAATTCGATCGGACCAAGAATGAGCGACAGTGGTGTGCGAAGTTCGTGGGAAACATTTGCAAGAAAGCGGGATTTCATAGAATTCATTTCTGAAAGTTTTTCTGTCTGCAGATGCTCAACAAGAACTTGCTGTTCCAGACGGAACCGATTCATACGAACCCAATTTACACTGACGACCATTCCTAAGAATACAAGTGTATATATGCAATACGCCCACCATTGTTGATACCAAGGAGCAAGAACAATGATCGAAAGCGTAGCGCTTTTTCCATTCCAAACATTGTCATGATTTGATCCAATGACCCGGAATGTATATCTGCCCGGATCCAGATTAGTATAAATAGCTTCGCGCCTGCTGCCGCAATACACCCAATCGTCATCAAATCCATCAAGCTTATACGCATATTGATTGAATGAATACTTTTCATAACTTAATGCTGAAAAAGAAATAGAGAAAACATTTTCATCGTACTTAAATATAATTTCATTGATCAATTCCGGTGACGTGGTAAGTTGAATTGGTCTATTGAATTTTTTAATGCCGGTGATAACAACCGGAGGAACATACTCCAGTTTTTTCACGTTATCAGGATGGAATGCCAGTATACCGGTATTAGTGCCAAACAATAATTCACCGTTTTCCCTTCGAATAGAGCTGTTATAAAAATATTCCACTGTCGGAAGTCCGCTCGATTGATTATAATTCGTAATAACTCCGGTTGTACCATTTATTTGTGTAATGCCGACTTCTGTTGCTGCCCAGATGTTTCCTTTTCCATCTTCCTGAAAAGACATAATTGCTTTTCCAGCCATTCCTTCTGCGGTGGTAAATCTGGTGAAGCTTCCGGTTGTTGACTCATACAGATTCAATCCATCCACCGTTCCAACCCAAAGTCTGCCGCGATGGTCTTCGAGAAGATTCGCGACCACATTATTGCTCAGAGTCGTTGAATCATTCTTCATGTATTGAAATTTTATGAATGACCTTGATGTTTCTTCAAACTGATATAAGCCGGATGTCATACCTATCCAGAAAGTTCCGGAACGATCACGCAATAATGTGTTCACGACACCGGAACCAAGCCATCTTGAATTCTTCGGATCAGAGGAGAAGATAGAAAGTACGTTCCCCTGTGTATCGATATGGTATAATGTTCTCCTGGAACCAATCCATATGATTCCATCACTATCTGGTAGGAAACAACTGAGGTGTTCTCTAAATCCACTCTTCGTGATTGGTGTTCGAAATACGATTGATGATTTGTTGGAATTGGGATAATATTGGATGAGTTCGCCTCTATCTCCGCAGCGCATCCAAATTGCTCCGGCATTACCTTCTTGGATCTGATCGATAAAGCGAGCATCGGAACGTTCCACTATGGATACTTGATTTGATTTAACACTTGCCAACTGCATCGCATCTCGTATTAGAGGAAGGGAAATATGCAGTAACTCCTGTGTCGAAAAACTATATTTCCAAACTCCATTTAAAAATGTTCCGATGTAAAGATCTCCCCGGTGATTTTTACAAAGAGATTCTGCCCCATTGTTCAGTAAAAAAGAATTTGCTATTGTTTGGTGATGAACAAATGGTTTTAATGCAACTGTATTCACACCTCCTCTCCAAGTGCCTACCCAGAGAAGTCCGGATCTATCAAAGAAGAGTGAAGCAATAGTAGGACTCGTAATACTTAATTGGTTTAAAGGATCATACGTATATTGAACTATCAATTTCGTTTCTTTATTGTATTTAAATATCCCGGAGCCCCAAGTAGCAAACCAGATATTTCCTGTGCGGTCTTCGCAAATTGTTTTTGCGAATATTCGATGTATGGTTAGAGGTTTGGTAGAAGATATTTGAATTGGGAGAAATGTGTTGTTTGTTCGATTGAATGTAGAAACTCCACCATCTGTTCCTATCCACACTATTCCGTCACGATCTTCATACAACGATGTTACCCAATCGTTCGGAAGGCTGTTATGATCTTTATCGTTGTGATTGAAATGAGTGAAAATTCCGTTTTTGCGGTCAAGTACACTTAAACCACCAGCAAAACCAAAATAGCGTCCTCTTCCAATCCAAAAATCTCCTCTACTATCCTCAAGAATGGCAGTGATGGAATTGATTCCCGAGTTGGAAGAATCGTGAGGTATCGGAAATATTCGTTCACAGGTTTTGGTATTTTTATCGAATTTGTTTAGACCGTATGAAGTCCCGATCCACAGCGTACCTTTTTTATCTTCATAGATTGATTGAACAGAATTATTACTGAGAGTATTTGGATCATTAGCATTGTGAACATATCGAAGGAATGAATTTATTTCCGGATCATACTTATTTAAGCCGTCAGCAGTCCCAATCCACAAATCTCCCATGGAGTCAATCCAGAGTGCACTCACCCAGTTATCACATAAACTAGTCGAATCTTGTGGAATATTTTTGAACACTGTAATATTCTCACCATCATATTTATTCAGCCCATTATCTGTTCCAATCCAGATAAATCCATACTTATCTTGAGTAATTACATTTACAGAACGGGAGGAGAGTCCTTGTTCAGTAGAAAAATGTTCTACGGTTATGCCCTGAGAAAATTCACTGGAAGGTTTTGTTCGTTCCGATTGGAATTGTTTCGGCTGTGAACATAGATTGTAAATGCTGAAGAACAGAAAAATAAAAGTATATTTTATTCTGACATGAGTCATTCTACTAATACGTACCCATTTATTTTAAATAATTTGTTTGTTCGCAAAATTTTTAATTGGCGGATGGT
Organism: Bacteroidota bacterium; assembly: GCA_030679145.1. Classification (GTDB taxonomy): domain Bacteria; phylum Bacteroidota; class Ignavibacteria; order UBA10030; family UBA8401; genus UBA8401. Next base: position 21,225 of record JAUXTU010000064.1, read on the forward strand.
ATCAATCAATTTATTTCACCTGATTGTAAGATATTTCATCGTATAATTCTTCAACATTTATTTTTAGCAATAAAAAAACCTCTTTCTTCGCAGTTGGCGAATCCAGAGGCTCTTTAATAAGTAATTGTAACCACAATCAGAATTTCGGGATTCCGTTTGCAATATTTGCAGGAATTTAGAAACGCTGATGATGAATAGCAATAAAAAACATGAGTAGAATCAAGACAATTATGTCCTAATTGATTTTTGTTAGCATATTTCCACTTATCGTTTACCTATTAAATAATTCAGAAAGTATTTCCGCAAGATCCTTCCACAAAACGCTTAAGAACAATCTTTGGATTTTCCGAACATCTCAAACAATTGATACGGAGCTACACTATCATCCGTGATAATAAACGGCGAGCAACTTTGCTGTTTCGCCTTTATTTTATTTTTCATTTATCATTTATTCCTGTTTATCTTTTTCAATAAACTTCCACCCGCCGGCGATTGATGAGATGATACCTCGCCCTTCCACATAATCATGATAAAATACCAGATACACATGGATCATGGAAAAGATGATGAAGAACCACATCATTAAATGATGCCATTGCCGCACTGCAAAATCTCCACCCATTAACGGAACTATCCATGCAAACATTTGGGGCAAGAACGATGTGCTCATTGCCGCATACATTCCAAAACCGGTAACGCATTGAAATAAAAATGCTAAAAAGGTAATGAAATATGTAAGTCCGGCAAGACTGTTATGACCGATAGATTCTAATGGTTTTATTTTTGCTTGTAGAATATCCACCTTTAACACTTCATTCATTTCTTCAAACTGCTTTTTCTTTGTCGGAATAAAATTATGCCAGTTCGCATATTTATTTCCAACAAATCCCCAGTATATGCGTCCAAGGAAATTAAAGAAAAAGAAAAATGCTGAAACGAAATGAATGAAGCGTACGGTGCCGAACCAGTAATTATCATACGCTTCGGTACCGCTTTGAATTGCAAACGGATGTCCAATCAAATATCCAGTACACGCAAGCAGAACTACCGCAAGTGCATTTACCCAATGGTACAATCGCACCGGTAACTGCCAAACATATACGCGCTGTATTAATGCATTTTCCATACGCGCCTCCTAAAATGTGTTAATCTGGTGAACGTACCGTCCTTTTTCATCATACAAATGGACTGCGCACGCCAAACACGGATCGAACGAATGGATCGTTCGTAATATTTCCAACGGTTGATCAGGATTACTAATCGGAGTACCGATCAATGCAGCTTCATATGCAGACCGCTGCCCGCTCGGATCGCGCGGAGAAGCATTCCATGTGGTTGGAACAACAAGTTGATAATTTTCAATCTTCTTGTCTTTGATAACGATCCAATGTGCAAGTGCGCCGCGAGGTGCTTCAGTGAGTCCTACACCTTTGGCTTCACTGGGCCACGAAGAAGGTTCCCATTTATCTTTAACGAACATTCTTGAATCACCATTTTTAATGTTCGAAAGAAGCTGTTGATAAAATTCCTTAGCCCAATTCGCCATCAGTTTTGTCTCTATACCGCGTGCGGCAGTTCTGCCCAGCGTTGAGAACAATGCCCCGACCGGTACATTGAGCGCTTTCAACACACCATTCACCTCTTCAATAACCTCCTTGTTTCCTGAGCCATAAGCGACTAGCATTCTGGAAAGCGGTCCCACTTCCATTGCATGACCTTTCCATCGCGGAGTCTTTAACCAGCTGTATTTTTCTTCAATATTTAAATGTTGATACGGCGGCTTCGGTCCGGTGTATTTCAATTTTGTTTCACCTTGCCATGGATGAATGGCAACATCATCTCCGCCGGCATATTCATACCACGAATGTTTCACGAATTCCTGGATCTCTTCAATATTCTTTCCGTCAACTTCGTGTACTTTTGAAAGATCTCTGTTGAGTATTGCACCCCGTTGAAATTTATATTTCGAAACATCTGCATATCCATTCATCGGAAGATCACCATAACAAAGATAATTTGAAACACCGCCGCCAATTGCTCCCCAATCTTTATAGAATGAAGCGACAGCAAGCAGATCCGGAATGTACACTTGATTAACAAATTCATACGCTTGATCCAGCAGCGTTCCAACATACGCCAGACGTTCTGCATTCAACGAATTAGCTTCTTCAATATTGACTGAACACGGAACTCCGCCAACAAGATAATTCGGATGAGGATTTTTTCCGCCAAAGATCGTGTGAATTTTTACGATCTCTTTTTGCCATTCCAATGCTTCAAGATAGTGTGCAGTTCCCATCAAATTTGCTTCTGCGGGAAGTTTGTATGCATTATGTCCCCAGTATCCGTTCGCAAAAATACCTAACTGTCCGCTTTCAACAAATGCTTTCAATCGGTTTTGTACATCGGCAAAATACTTAGGTGAGCTTTTGGGCCAATTGGAAATACTCTGTGCAAGTTCCGAAGTTTTTTTCGGATCAGCTTTTAATGCACTGACAACATCAACCCAATCCAATGCATGCAAATGATAAAAATGAACGACGTGATCTTGCAGATACAACGTAGCAAACATAAGATTACGGATTAATTCCGCATTTGGAGGAACAACAATGTTCAACGAATCTTCAACAGCACGAACAGATGCCAATGCGTGAACCGTCGTACACACACCGCAGACTCGTTCTGTAAATGCCCACGCATCCCGCGGATCGCGACCTTTGAGAATTAATTCAATACCGCGCACCATTGTGCCTGCACTCCATGCATCAACAATTTTTCCATCTTTTATTTCAGCTTCAATGCGAAGGTGCCCTTCAATTCGGGTAATTGGATCGACAACAATTCGGTTAGACATTACGCACCTCCCTTGTTAGATGTTTCTTCTTTTTCAGTACTGCTCGCAATTTCAGCGTTAATAAGTTTTCCTTTTCTAATATTTGTGGAAATAGCATGAGCTGCAATTCCTATTGCAGTTGCTGCTCCAACAGCAACACCAATGTTATCGGCGGTTGTTTCAATTCCAAAACCTGGGAATGAAGCAAGGTGTTGATAGAATGGACCATTATCCCAGAAATCTTTTTCGCTGCATCCAATACAACCATGTCCGGATTGGATCGGATAACTGACTCCATTGTTCCATTTCATAATTGCGCACGCATTGTATGTTACCGGACCGCGGCAGCCCATTTTATACAAACAATATCCTTGACGCGCATTTTCATCATCGAATGATTCAACGAATAAACCGGCATCATAATTTGGACGGCGATAACATGTATCGTGAATTCTTCTTGAATAAAATGCTTTCGGTCTTCCAAGTCCATCAAGCTGCGGAATGCGGTCGAATGCCAGCAAATGAACAATCGTTCCCGCCATTACTTCTGCTATTGGAGGACAACCCGGAACATTGATGATCGGTTTTCCGGTAATGAGTTTATGAACCGGCGTTGCTGACGTTGGATTTGGTTTTGCTGCTTGAACGCAGCCGTGCGTTGCACAATTTCCCCACGCAACAATTGCTTTAGCATCAGCGGCAACTTCTTTCAAAATATCAATTGCAGATTTTCCACCAATGCAGCAATAGACACCATCATCGGCGGTAGGAACTGATCCTTCAACCAATAATAAATATTCACCTTTGTATTTTTTTATTGTATCACTCAGCGATTTTTCCGCTTGGAATCCTGAAGCCGCCATTAACGTTTCAGTATAATCCAGCGAAATTTTATCCAGCACGATATCCGAAACAACCGGATGAGAAGAACGGATAAACGATTCACTGCAGCACGTGCATTCTTGGAAATGCATCCACACTACAGGCAAGCGTGGTTTTTTTTCCATTGCATGAATAACTTGACCGACTGCCGACGCTTCAATTCCGGCTGCTGCCGCAAGCCACGAACAATATTTGATAAAATCTCGCCGGGAAACTCCCTGCGACTGTGCATGTTCCCAAAGAGTAAGTGGAGTACCGTTCATTTCTGCCTCCTAGGTATTGGTTGAAAATTTATTGAGTTGAATAAAAACGTAATTTCTATCGTTGCTTCATCACCAAGATGAGCATCGTTGATCTCATCTACTTCAATGGTGAACGGCTTGATGAGAAGAGTCGTGACAGGCTTTTCTTCTTTTTGAAAGACACCAACCACTTCTGCAGTGATTGAGGCATTTTGAATGGGAGTAGTTGGAGAAATTGACATAATGTGTTGTTGAATTGCTCAACACACTGCAATAACAATGCCAGTTAAAAACGATGTTTTTTAAGGAATTAGTTGAAGTGAAGAATTGAAGTAACGGATTTCCGCTCGACGATAAACGGATTTCCGTTTAAGAAGTAAAAAACCTTCCAAGTTTTAGAAACTTGGAAGGTTTAGAGTAAACCGGGAATCTCCATGATTTTTTATTCTTCTAAACTATATTTTTTAAGTTTATCTCGAAGTGTTGAAGGGCTTAGATTTAAAATTTTTGCGGCTTGTGTTCTGTTACCGTCGGATTTGAGCAGTGCTTGTTTCACAAGATTCATTTCAAGACAGTTCACGACTTCTTCAAAGCTCATCTTTTCTTCAACAAGACATTTATTGCAAGCTTTTAAGATCGATTCGAGTGAACTGCTCGCATGAATTTCCGAAGGAAGATTTTTAGGCGTAATTGATCCGTTCGCAAATATCGCCATTCGCTGAACCACATTCCGCAATTCACGGATATTTCCGGGCCAATCATACGATTTCAATATTTGCATTGCTTCATCAATTACTTCAACAGGACGGTCCGGTATGAATCGTTTTAGAAAATGATGGATCAAGATCGGAATATCGTCCCGACGCGAACGGAGAGGTGGGATGTAAATAGGAACAACATTGATCCTATAGTAGAGATCCGAACGGAACATGTTCTTATCTACCAAAACTTTTAGATCTATTTTTGATGCGCAGATCACTCGAACGTTTACCGGAATGGGAACCGTTCCGCCAACACGCATTAATTCACGTGATTCAAGAACTCGAAGAAGTTTGGATTGTAAATGAATTGGAAAATCATCAATGTCATCGAGAAAAATACTCCCCGACTCTGCTAATTCAAACAATCCTTTTTTTTCTGTTCCCGCACCGGTGTATGCACCTTTTTCGTGTCCGAACAATTCGCTTTCCAATAATTCAGCAGGAAGAGAAGCAAGACCCACTTTTACGAACGGTAAATTATCACGATTGCTTTTTTTATGGATGTATTCGGCAAACAATTCTTTGCCAACACCTGTTTCACCAACCAGCAATATGGATGAATCCGAAAGAGCAGCAGTTTCAACATGCTCTAATAATTCCCGCATGATCGTGCTTTGAGCTATCAATGTTAAGGACGAAGTCGGACTCATAACTCCTGATTTTTGCAGAAATGTAGGCAGGGAGAACGAAAAAAGCAAATGTTTGTTGGGAATGATCTGAAGAATGGTATAACTCTTTAAAAGTGTCAGGTATATGCTTCGAAATGAATGTCACTAATAGGAACTTACCGTATCACAGAGAAATGTATGAACACTGCTTCCAAAGAGGCATTATGAAAGTGACCGGTTAGAATATAAATCTTATAATGCTTGATATCTATAAATACTTCCATTAAAGGATAACGCCCAACCATGAGATTGATCTACAAAACATATATCAACAATTATATCATCTGTTTTACTAAATTGGTAATCCCATGTCTTTCCACTATTTGTTGTAAAAAGAATTCCACCGAAGCATCCTGCCCAACCGAAATTTTCATTAACAAATTGAATAGAGTTTATCGCGAGTTCTTCCGGTGTAGATTGACAATTCCACGTGTTACCGGTATCTGAGGTTCTAACGATCGATGCAATTGGATTTCTAATACTACTTGCCCCAACGTTTGTTGCAATCCATCCTTTAGACTGATTATAAAAATAAATATCACTGTAAATTGCAGTAATACCATTTCCATAGTTAATAGTATCGAGGATATTTGTAGTCCAATTGTCACCACCATCGGTTGTGTGAAGAACCACTCTGTTCGTGGCAACAGCCCACCCTTCTTTGGCATCTAAAAATTGCACCGATGTGATTGCCCATGTTGTGCCGCTGCTCTGTGGCGTCCAAGTCATTCCGCCATCTTCTGTGTGAAGTATCCCGCTATAATTGTCAACAACCCAACCCGTATATTCATTGATGAATGACATTGCCATAAAAGTTCTACTAGATTCACCAGCGGGATGCTGCCATATCCAGGTAATACCGCCGTTTGTTGTCAAACCAATTGAATTGTTCCCTCCGCCAATCCAACCTTTTTGTGTATTAGCAAAATACACACATTTTAGAGAAACAGTTGTTCCACTTTCTTGAACATGCCACAAATTTCCACCATCATTCGTGGTTAGAATTTTTCCAGAATCTCCAACGACACAACCATTATGCTGATCTATAAAAGACAACGCGTGATAGTAGTTGTCATTTTGATTTTCACGAACAAGCTTCCATTCACTTGGTGTTTCTTGTCCGGTAAGGTTTTCAGTTTTCTTACATCCTGAAATCATAATCACTAATAATGCAACAAAACCAAAGAATGTTTTTTTCACATTCGTTCCATTACGCTTTAGTTTTTTTTGTATCCCAAAGTAGAACATCGCTTACTTTGCGTTCTCAAACTGACTGATTGTGTGAGTTTGGAAAATTGAGAGTCAAAAGGTCAAACGTGCTCGTGCATTTTCTCAATCTCTATCCACTCTTGCAATTGCAACCGAAAGAAATGGAAAGCACTCCACAAATTTTTCTCTGCTTGTTCGGATAGCCCTTCCAGCATCTCCCACTCATACCCTTTAATCTGCAGAAGATATGTTTCCGGCAGTTTTCCATAGAGATCATTGCACAGAAATAATACACCCGCGGGAGACATTGTATGAGTTGTAAAAGGAGATTGAGACTCCGGCTGAACTTTTGTGAATGTGAAATTTTCGATCTCTTCTTTTGTGGCATCAACAAATACCACAATATCAAATTCACTCATGGTGTATGCATCTTCCACGTTCAGTTGAAAACCGCTTTCACATGTAAGATGATGTTCGTATTCAGACGATATCCATGGGTGACACATTTCAATAAATGCATTTCCTAGTCCGTCATCTCTTCTGCCAGGATTTCCGTATGCATGGAGTAGTATTTTTTTCACATTACTCTTTCTTCTTTTGATCGATCAATTTTTCGCGTGCATCGTATAGCGAGATCTCCAACGGCATCTGTCCGTACGCATGGGTTGCGCAACTCAAGCACGGATCGTACGCACGGATGGCAACTTCAATCGCATTCATCATCGGTTCGGTGATCTCTTTCTTTCCGGTCATCATGGATTTTGCAACCTGGTTTACTGCCCGATTCATCGGTTCATTATTGTGCGTTGTTGAAACAATAAGATTTGCCATTGCGATCTGATCATTGTCGTTGATGCGATAATGATGAAATAGTGTCCCGCGCGGTGCCTCAATAACGCCGACTCCTTCATGTCTCTTTTCTCCTGTCCGCACAAGTTCATTTCCTTGCAGATCAGAATCATTCAGAAGGTCACGGATCACTTCTGCGGCGTGAAGCAGTTCTATTAAACGTGCATAATGTGTATGCATGCACATATTGTTCGGCTTGCCATTTGTGAGAGCTTTGTATATTTCAAATTCCGTCTGTGCCAGCGGAGAGGGGATAAAATTGCAGGTATTGAGCCGTGCCAATGGTCCAACCCGATACCACCCGCCGTTTTCTCCTATTTCAGCAATATATGGAAACTTCATATAACTCCACGACCGCACTTCTTCGTGGATGTAATTGAAATATTCCTGATAATTTACATCGTGTAATATTACCACACCTTCGTTGTCAATCGCTCGGATTGCTCCATGATAGAAATCAAGTGCACCGTCCTTACCAACAAGGCTTAAATGATTTGATGGAAAGACAGAAAACGTATCGATGAATTTTTTATTTTTTTTATAATATCCTTTGAAGAAATCGATCGCCGATTGCGCCCAGGCGATCATCGCTTCGGGGTTCATCGGTGATTCACCTTTTGTGAATTTATCGCGCTCTTCTTCAGATAAATTCTTATTTACTCCACCGGGAATTGCACCAGTGCCGTGAATTTTCTTTCCCGCAGTTGCCTGTATCAGTTCCTGACCAAATTTCCTCATCATCACCCCCTGAATGGCAAGGTCTTTATTTGCGCGCGCAACGCCGACGATGTTTCGAATTTTTGGATCGGCATCAATTCCAAACAAAAGATCTGGTGATGCTAAATGAAAGAAATGTAAAGCGTGCGATTGAAAAATTTGCGCGTAGTGCATTAGCCGCCTAACTTTTTCTGCGGTATGTGAAAGACCGTGTCCGGTTCCTGCGCCAACGATAACATCTAATGCTTTTGCTGCAGCAAGATGATGACTGACAGGACAAATTCCGCATAGACGTTGGACAAGTACAGGCGCTTCCCAGTACGGTCTGCCTTGAACGAAACGTTCGAATCCGCGAAATTCTACAATATGCAGACGGCTCCGCACAACATTTCCTTCATCATCAAGATGGATCGTAACTTTTCCGTGTCCTTCAACTCGGGTAATAGGGTCAATCGTAATTTTTTGTGACATAATGTTACTCCGTGAAAAACAAAATGCGGTTAATCGATATATAAATACCTGATGATATGCAAAACTTGATTTTTGCTCCCCTCTGTGCGTTGACCCGTGCGCCAGCGAGAGGGGTCGGGGGGTGTGTCGTTGTGTTTAAACAAACAATTAATTTATGTCCAACAATTTTATATTCAAACACACCCCTAAATCCCCTCTCTCCATCGCAAATTCCAGCACTAAGAGGGGACTTTCTTTTGCGTGACATTAGTTAATCATACTTCACAACTTCATACGGTAATTTTAATTCATTTCCGGAAATGAGTGCCGCAAGTGCGTCATAAATAAGATCGGCGCGCGGCGGACAACCCGGCAAATAATAATCTATCTTTACAATTTCGTGACATGGATACACTCGATCCAGAATCATAGGAAGTTCAGGATCGTTCGGCAACACCATCTCCGGGTTGTGTCCTTTTACCGATGGTCCGTGCATATATGCTTCTTCAAAACATTCACGGATCGGAATTCCATTACGCATTGATGGTATGCCCCCCATGATAGAACACTCGCCAAGAGAAATTAACACGCGGCAGTTCTTCCTAAATTCTTTAAGAGTATAAACATTTTCGCTATTGCAGCAGCTTCCTTCGATGATTCCAATGTCACAATACTCCGTGAATTTTTTGATGTCGTTGATCGGCGATTTATTGAACTCAACAAGATCAATTAAACTTAATATTCTTTCATCGATATCGAGTATGGACATGTGGCAGCCGAAACATCCGGCAAGCGAAGTTGTTGCAACAATTGGTTTTTTCTTTTCCATAATGAATCCTTCTTATTGATGAGCATGCTCAATATCGCTTCCGATCGGAGTGCGTTCATATTTGCGATTGCTGATCGGCGTTTGATAACCGCTTTCTTTCTTTAATAGTGCACCGGTCGGACAAATATCAACTGCGCGTTGAGCAACCTCTTCGGTCAACAGCTCGTTCATACTGTGATCGATGCTGATTTCAATCTTGTGCCCGCGTTTATGAAAAGCAAAAAAACCTCGTCCTTGTTCATCCTTAATCGTGCGGATACAACGTTTGCAAAGGATACATCTATTATGATCCTTGATAAGATGTGGGTTGAGAGCATCGATAGTTCGTTTCGGGTATTGATGCGGAAAACGTGACACTAATATTTGATATCTGTATCCTAGAGCTTGAAGATCGCAATTACCGCTCTTTTCGCATACCGGGCAGATATGATTTCCTTCAACGAACATAATTTCGAGAATCGCTTTTCGCAGATCAATTAAATCGGGTGTGTTCGTTCGTACATCCATGCCTTCAGAGATTGGTGTTGTGCAAGCCGACATATACCTTCCATTAACGCTTACAGTACACATTCTGCATGAGCCGCGGGGTTTTATTCCCGGAATATTGCAAAGCGTTGGAATGAAGATCCCGCTTTCACGCGCAACATCAATGATAAACGTTCCGTTTTTTGCAAGATATTCTTTACCATCAATTAAAAATTTGATCACATTGTTTGTCATTGTTGACCCTCTTCAATTTGAGTGAATATTCGGTACACGTCCAACAGCATCGCACGATTCTTTCACCGCCGCCAGCATATCAAAATTGCTGTCGTACTCTTTTCCGTGTTGAATCTTTTTGTCATACAATGGTCGGAAGTTTCTTATGCTTGTAACAATTGGGTTGGCAGCGGTCAATCCAAGTCCGCAGCGGCTTGCCTTTAATACTTTTGCCCACTCGATCATATCCTCAATATCTTTCTGAACACCGCGCGCATTAAGGATCTTCTCCAACTTTTGCCTCAGCATCACCGGAATATTTCTGCATGTTGTACACGATCCGCACGATTCATCAATAAAAAAATTTGTAAAATTCAACACAACATCTTTGATAAGATCTCGCTGTTTGTTGAAAATGATGATCGAACCGCCCGTTGAAAGATCGGTGTAACTCAAAGTCCTGTTAAATTCATTCTGACCGATAAGTGTTCCGGAAGGACCGCCGACCTGCACTGCCTGCACATCACTGGCGCCGACCATTTCCAAAACATCGGTCACCGAAAATCCCCATTCAATTTCATACACGCCGGAATATTTACAATCGCCGGAGATACTGATCACTTTTGTTCCGCTCGATTCTTTTGTTCCCATCGAACGGTACCATAGGGCACCGTGATTGACTATCTTTACAATTGAACAGAGCGTTTCAACATTGTTTACGATAGTCGGTTTTTGAAGGTATCCGCTCTCTACCGGAAACGGAGGACGATCACGCGGCTCTCCCCGCTTTCCTTCAGCTGATTCGATCAACGCCGATTCTTCTCCGCAAACATATGCTCCGGCACCAAATTGAATTCGAATATCGAAATCAAAACCTTCTTTGCCGCAGATATTTCTTCCGAGATAATTTTTCTTTCTTCCACCTTCAATAATTTTTTCGAGATATTCCTGCAAGTATTTGTATTCATGTCGAACGTAGAGGATTCCCTTCTTTGCGCCAACTGCATATCCTGCAATCGCCATCCCTTCCATTAACATCTTCGGATATTCGGTAAGGATAACGCGATCTTTGAATGTTCCAGGTTCACCTTCATCGGCATTGCAGAAAATATATTTTTCATCACTTGGTGCATTGCGGCAAATCTCCCATTTCATTCCGGTGGGAAATCCTGCACCCCCGCGTCCGCGAATATTGGAGAGTTTCACTTCTGCGATCACTTCTTCCGGTTTTATTTTCATAATTTTTTTCAATGCTTCACCCGGTTTGTATCCGTCGGCAAGGATTGGACCTTTTTTTCGGATATTATTGTGTACCATTGAATTAATCTCCGGCAAAGCATTCGCTCCATCACCCAATCCCTCAACAATTATCTCGTCTAATTTTTTCCCTCCTTTCAGATCACGAATAATCTCCTTCACTCTAAACGGCGTAAGCATGGTAAAGACTGTTCCATTGATCAATGCCGCAGGTTCCTGATCGCTCATACCGATACACGAGGTTGAGAATAGACCGATCAATCCATCCGCAGAAACTTCGCCGAACTTACAACCGGCTTCACGTTCAAATGTACGGGCAACATCCTCTCGTCCCATCATATTTGCGATAACACTATTGTTCAAATAGACGGTATATTTTCCGGTTGGTTTTGTGGAAAAGAAATGATAGAACGACAGTGTCTGTTCAATATCAACGTTGGAAATATTTAATTGACGGGAAATTTCGGCAACAATAAGCGGCTGGATATATCCGAATTCTGATTGTGTGTCGATCAGAATATCCATTAAACGAGTGGGATTATGATCGTACTTTTTGAGGATGTCGCGGACAGTATCAATCATGGTATCTTGATAGACTATCTCACCAATCTCAAGTTCATCGGTACTATCGGGGAAAGCGTTTTTCATAGCACGGTTCCTTTCTGCATCAAGAAATGGTGACGCGCACTGGCAGTTTTAGGTGTGCGCGTATGAAACTATCTGGGCGAAATTATTTCAAATAAATAGCTTATCATATCTGAAGAGACATCAGCAAATATTATGCTACAAAAAAATGATGTTTAGATTGAAATTTCAATGGACACTGTCCATATCTTTAGCGGGAATGCAAAAATATATTTTTAGTTTTTGCAGAAAAGGAAAAAGGGAGATTATGATATGTTCATTTTTTCAACGTTGAATTACTGTTCAGGTAGAGCCACGACATTCCACATGACACCAGTACTTGATGTACTTATCGTTTAACCATGTCAAGTAAGTACCCATCACTATCCAACATTTGTATTTCCAGCGGCATTTGTCCCGCTGCGTGAGTAGAACAGCTTAAACACGGATCGTAACACCGGATACCTGCTTCGACTCTATTCAATATCGGTTCAGTAATTTTTTTCCCGTCAATAAATCGCATCGCAATTTGTTTTATCGTACGATTCATTGCCATATTATTTTGCGCTGTTGCAATTAACATATTCACTTTTTGTATCACACCATTTTCATCTACGTTGTAATGATGAAACAGTGTTCCGCGCGGAGCTTCTGCAAAGCCTACACCTTCCAACCGATTGATCTCCGCTTTTGAACGGACATGCGTTCCAAGAATTGTTGGATCGTGAAGCAGCTCCTCAATTTTCTCGACGGCAAAAACCGTTTCGATCATTCGCGCATAATGGTAATAGAACGAGTTGTTCACTGATTCCATTTTGGGAGCCAAAAGCTTGAACATTCGCCGTTCCTTTTCAGCAAGCGGCGTTTCAATAGAATCGCAGATATTCAATCGCGCCAATGGACCGACACGATAGATTCCTTTTGGATAACCAAGTGGTTTATAATACGGGAATTTTAGATATGACCACGATTCGCTTGCTTCGCCAAAATGTTTGTAATAGTCGCGCGGATCTATACTGTCTGCTATAATATTTCCTGCGCTATCCATAATGCGAAGCGTGCCTCCGTAATATTCTAATTCTCCTTTTGGACCCACAAGGCCGACATAGAGCGAATGGAAGTTTCCAAAACTCGGAATCTCCGCATGGAATTTCTCATGAGTTTTTTTGATAACATCAACAGCAAGAAGCGCCGTTTCCTTCACTTCCGGAAACCATTCGAGAAGTGTGTCGCGTTCTTCTTTTGTAAATGGTTCGCGGACTCCCCCTGCAACAGCCCACGGCGTATGAATTCTTCGCCCGCCGAGAAATTCAATGATCTGCTGACCGAACTTGCGAAGACGAATTCCGCGTCGCGCAAAATCCTTATCAAGCTGCATCAATCCAAAAATATTTCGCACCGCGGGATCTGCGTCAAATCCCAGCAGAAAATCGGGGGAAGAAAGATGGAAAAAACTGAGCGCATGCGATTGAATCCATTGAGCAAGCGTCAGCATACGACGAAGTTTCTCTGCAGTTTCCGGAATTCCGATTGCCAGAATATCATCACCTGCTTTTGCGGAAGTAACAAGATGGCTCGCCGGACAGATTCCGCAAATACGCGAAGTCAATCCCGGCATTTCCCATAATAATCTTCCTTCACAGAATTTTTCAAAACCGCGAAATTCGTTCACGTGAAATCGTGCATCATCCACTTCCCCTTTTGAGTTTAAGTGGATAGTGATCTTTGCATGACCTTCAATTCGTGATACCGGTGATATTGTAATAATGTTAGACATTGTTTTTATTTTCTAAAAATTAACACATTTATGAAATTGTTTCATTTGTCCATTGAGCCATTGTACTATTGCATTGATTCAATGGATCAATGATTCAATCATTCAATCAAATTCTTATCCGTACCGCAAAAATTGCGTCTTAAATACCGGAATACGTCCTTGTAATAATTCATTCACCGCAAACCAAATCTCATCCGGTGTAGGCGGACAGCCATGCAAAAATGCATCAACTCGGATAAGATGATGCAGCGGAATTGCCTGCTCACGTAATTGCGCGATCAATGTATGATCATTCGGCACGGAATTACAGATATCGGCAAGTTCTTTATACGCTCGATTAATTAATTCTTCGTTGGTGAATCTATTTCGCATTGCCGTTACATTGCCTGTAGTTGCACAATCTCCGAATGAGATAACGTATCGAGAATTTTTCCTGACGCGATGCGCCATTTCCTCATTCTCATCGTTCGTCACTGCCCCTTCTACCAATGTTACATCAACATTTTCCGGAAATGTTTTAATATCTGCGATTGGTGAATAGACAATATCAACTTTATCTGCCAGTTCAAACAATCGTTCATCAAGATCTAGAAATGACATGTGACAGCCGGAGCATCCGCCAAGCCAAACTGTAGCAACGCGTGGTTTTTTATTGATTTCACTCATAAATTTTCTTCTATTCGAAATGAATATATTGGTTGAGCGTCCGTAACTTTTTTTACGATCAAATGATCCCCCTTTGCCAGTCCTGACCATTTTACAAAGTAATGTTCATGCGGCTTATCCGGTCCCTGGCATTCACAGTGATAGGATTCAATTTTGGCTTTCTTTTTCTTCGGTCCATTCGTCACAGAAAATGTCGATCCCTCTTCCGGAAAGAATGAAAGTTTATTTTTCAGTACAAGAAAATATCCTTGCCGGGCTTCTTCCGATGAGATGTTTCGTTCGTATATGTTTTTCATTTTTTATTTTCTATTGTAAATACTACTTAATTGTCATTCCGAACGAAGTCCCGAAGGGACTAGTGAGTAATCTCGTTTTTATTATTAAAGATAAAACAAAGATTTCTTGATGCTTCGCATCTCGAAATGACAGTGATTTAATAGCCTCTAGTCATTCGCAATGTAAACCCATTCTTTTTTCTGTCGTGCAGTGATGATGTATTTCAAAAATCCTTTCTTCTTTTCCATCTCAGAAATGTTGGCACCTTTTTCAAACAATGCGCCGGTCGGACAGACCATAACGCATTTACCGCATGATGTGCACGTTTCAGAATTTCCCCAATTAGCATCCAATCCCGTAACGATCTCGCAATTGATTCCGCGTCCGGCAACATCCCACACGTGAGCACCTTCTACTTCATCGCAAACACGGACGCAGCGCGTGCAGAGAACGCAACGATTATGATCCATTACATATTCTTTGTGTGTGGCATCCAACGTTTTTTTCGGATAGAGATACGGATAGCGAACACGTATTAATCCTACTTGATATGCAAGGTCTTGCAGCTCGCAGTGATTGTTTGCAACACAGACTGCGCAGACATGATTTCCTTCCGACGCAAGAAGTGCAATGATCATTCTTCGATATTTATTCAGCTTCACGTTCGATGTTTGAACGACCATTCCTTCTTCAACTTTTGTGGTGCATGCAGGAAGCAGTTTCGGAATTCCTTCGATCTGAACAACACACAATCTGCACGCGCCGACAGTTGAGAGCCCTTCCAGATTACAGAGTGTTGGAATTGGTATTTTATGCTGCCGCGCAACAGAGAGTATCGATTCACCTTCCTGCGCGCTGTATTGCTGACCGTCGATTGTTAATGTTTTAACTGCCATAAGAATATTCTCTTGTCTTGAATTTTTTACCTTTTTTTGAAATCATTGTCTCTTAAATCAATGTCATTCCCGCGAAAGCGGGAATCCAGAAAAAATCCATTCATTCCCAACGGGACGTTGGGAATGAGGTGTTTCTTCATGGTTTTTATTTTTCAAAATCCGCAACCGCAATATCGCTGGCGATAAATGTTTCTACCGGCTGCAACAATTCTTCATACTCGTTTCTAAAAAATCGCAATGTTGAAAGAACAGGATTCGGCGCCGATTGTCCAAGACCGCACAGACTCGTTTCTTTCACCATCATACACAATTCTTCCAGCAGCACCATATCATCCTGAGTTGCTTTCTTCTTTGAGATCTTATCAAGCAACCCGTAAATATGTCTTGTGCCGACTCTGCACGGAATACATTTTCCGCACGATTCATCCATACAGAACTGCATAAAGAACTTCGCTACTTCCACCATTTTGGAAGTTGAATCCATCACAATCATTCCGCCGCTTCCCATGATCGATCCAACCTTTGCAAGAGATTCATAATCTACCGGAAGATCAAGATGTTCTTTTGGAATACAGCCTCCTGAAGGTCCGCCGGTTTGCGCGGCTTTAAATTCTGTTCCTT
Source organism: Bacteroidota bacterium (assembly GCA_030679145.1). Classification (GTDB taxonomy): domain Bacteria; phylum Bacteroidota; class Ignavibacteria; order UBA10030; family UBA8401; genus UBA8401. The sequence goes on from JAUXTU010000064.1 coordinate 37,481, forward strand.
CAGTCGTTCCGCCGCCTATATCGAAAATTATTGTACGAAGTGGAATTCCCATCGGAACTTCGATCAAGCCGGTGTTCCTGATATTTCCTGCAAGGGCAAAAACTTTTGTCCCTTTACTTTTTTCTGTGCCGATATTCGAAAACCATTCGCTTCCATTTCGAATGATAGGCGCAATATTTGCAAAAGTTTCCACATTATTGATCAGCGTTGGCATTCCCCACAAACCTTTTTCAGAAGGATATGGCGGACGCGGTTTCGGATTTCCCCGTTTTCCTTCAATCGATTGAAGCAACGCAGTCTCTTCTCCACACACAAATGCGCCGGCACCGATTCGAATATCAATTCGGAAATTGAACTGCGATTCAAGAATTCTATTCCCCAGTAATCCCATCTTTTCCGCTTGTTTGATCGCCAGTTTCAATCGCTCGATTGCCAGCGGATATTCAGCCCGGCAATAAATATATCCTTGCGACGCACCAATCGCATGACCGGCAATAGCCATTCCTTCCAATACTCTGTGCGGGTCACCTTCCAGCACACTGCGGTCCATAAAAGCGCCCGGATCACCTTCATCCGCATTACAGACAATATATTTTTGCTCCCCTTGCGCCTTGCTGACAATTCCCCATTTTAATCCTGTTGAATAACCGGCACCGCCGCGTCCACGCAATCCGCTTTTGCGGATTTCTTCAATCACTTCGGCCGGCTGCATATCGTTGATCGCTTTTGCAAGAGCTTCATATCCGCGCACAGCAATGTATTCATCAATACTTTCAGAATTGATCATTCCGCAATTTTCCAGAACGATTTTCGTCTGCGAAGCAAAGAATGGTTTTGTTGTATCGCTGACATACTGCTCAACTTTTTTGTTGTTCAAAATGTGCAACTCAATAATTTGTTCTGCAGTGCGCACATCAACATTTTGATAGAGCGTGTTGTCACTTTGCACTTTCACAAGAGGACCTTCACCGCATAAACCGAGACATCCGGTTCCGATCACTTCACACTCTTTTTCAAGAGCATGTTCTTTAATCTTTGTTCGCAGCGCATCGCTCACTTTATTGCTCCCACAGGAAACACATCCTGCCGCAGAACAATATAATATGCGATGTTTCTTTTCCGATTGTCGCTGCTGTTCTTTTTCAGAAAGTTCCTGTAAATCTTCCAATGTCATACTAATACCTCACGCGGAGTATTCTTTAGTTGTTCAACACGTTTCAATGATTCGTCAGGACTTAGTTTACCGACAACAACATCGTCCAATACTGCCACCGGTGCAAGTCCGCACGAACCAACACACCGCGCAGTAATGAACGAAACTTTATTATCCTTCGTTGTTTGTCCAAATTTGCATTGATGATGTTCTTCCAATGCCGTTTGAATATGCTCAGCACCTTTTACATAACACGCAGTTCCCATACACAATACAAACGTATGTTCGCCGTTCGGTTTTAAATTGAAGAAGTGATAGAACGTTGCAACACCATACACTCTGCTTGGCGGAAGTTTTAAAGCGTGTGCAACATAAATAAGAAGGTCGTTTTCCAGATAACCAAAAATTCCCTGTGCAACGTGAAGCACCTCGATCAGCGCATCACCGCGTGCTTGGTGTTTGGTGATTGCGCGGTCCAATAATTTGAAACGATTGTCGCCGCTGGGATGTTGTTGTTTTTCACCTTGAGCCATAGTCTTGTCGTAGTGAATGTGGGAGGAAATATTCCAGAAAATACCGAACAAATCTTCGGTATTGCTTCTCTATACCACAGCAAATATTGTGCTAATGTAATTTCAACTTTAGTTCAATATTTCGACAATACGTTATTGTCTGATTTGCGATAATGGGAAAGAAAGCTCAATGTTTTTGCAAAAGAGCAAAATCAATAGGGGTAAATTTCAACGTTGGATTTTTTGACAATGGCAGAAACTATGCGGAAGAATTTACTTGCCTACAACGGTACGTTAAGAACAAAATAAATTGATGATGAAGTCTAATTTTTCGACAATAAAACCGGTATGATTTATTTTGAAACAAATCTATAAACAGAGATATTTTTTCTTGCAAATCAAAGTATACGAAGTCTACAAAAGCACTGCTTTTTTGTAGACTCTGTATTATTCACTGCCGAACTGATCGAGTGGTTTTTGTCTGTGAAAATCGAAGCCAAGCATTTGTTTATTTCGTAATTGTTTCCAGAGCAATATTTCACCGAACGTGCTATTGTTGCGAAGTACTCTAGTAACTTCTTTTAATTTTGGATTGTATGGAATTATTTTACGTTTCATTCCGTATTCCGTATTCCGTTGTTAACACACCCCTTTTTCCCCTCTCCCCACTACACCTGCCAACCCACAGAGGGGATTGCCAAGTTTAAAATTTGAATTGCGAAAAGTTCAACTCCCCTCTGCAGCGTTGATTTGTGTGAGAGCGAGAGGGGCATGGGGTGTGTCGCTCTTACTTGCCCTCCACTCGCCGTGTCGAGTCTTCGACAATCTTTATCTCTTCTTCCGTCAATCCATATAACTCATACACCGTTTCATCTATTTTGCGATCTAAGGATGCGCAAAGGAGTTCAAGACGATTAACTTCTCCATCGGTTTTGGCAGTGGAAAGTTTTTGTTTTGCTTCAAGCATTTGCTCGACAAGTTTTACAATGTTATCGTGACGAGTTTTATCAGAAGAATCGTTAAAATTTATCAAACGAATTGGAAATGGATTAATATATGCCGTCTTAATTCTAAAATATCCACCTCGCAATGAAGTTCCCGTTTCTTTTAAGAAAAAAGTAAGGAGAGGGGAATTCAGGATAGCTTGAAAATATTTTAAACTCATCTTTTCGTTTGGTTTTACTGCTATTGCATAAGCAGTATCAATTAACCATCGACCTTTGTCATCAAAGTAAAACTCGCCACGTATTGCAACATCTGGAAAAACAAGTTTTTCTCCATGCTCAATTTTTTCCATATTCTGCGGTCTACCATATCGAAACCAACCTACATTCTTAAATCGCCCATTCTCTCTTTGGTTCAGTAAATCTTTGTTGTCAAATAAATAATGATAAAGTTTAGGTGCATTCTTTTTTAAGTTATCTTCGCTTAAAAGTGAATATTTATTATTTATTTTTTCATATGGAACAATTATACCCAAATTGGTTTCAACCAATCCATATCTCTTAATGCCACGACCACGCATAACTGGTTTAACATATCTAGTTTCAATTATTGTTTCTTTTAATGAATCAAGGGAACGAATTTTTAACTGATTATCATTTCTATTCAATATTTCTACAACAAAAATTTTATCTGCTCGTGTTCCTGTGCCCTGAAAAACTTCTGCTAATTGATTAAGCGGTGTATGCTTCCGTAATTTATCAAAAAGTGTATTATCGCCTGCTGAAAAAAGCCAAGGTTTTTCATTTAATTTATCGTTTGAAAAATTAATTTCATTCCAAACGGTTTTATTTTCCTCTGGCAATTCGCATTTATTTATTGACGAATTAACAGAACCCGTATATTTATAAATTGTTGATGTAATCTCACTTTTTTTAGATAAGAAAAAAAGATTTGTATAAGTAGTTACCAAAGGAAATATTTGAAATGCAGTAAAATCAACAATTTTTTTGAGATGTTTTCCTATAGCAACTATGTTTCTTAAATTTTCTCCAACTTGTGAATTGAAAAACTTATTAGGTAAAATAAATCCAAGCAGTCCATTTTTAGATAAAACATCCAAACCTTTTTCAACAAAGATGAGATAAATATCCCATTCTTTGTCATGAGCACTTTTAAATTTATTATGATAATAATCCCAAGCAACTGGGTTGCTTAATTTCAAATTAATACTTCTAACATACGGTGGGTTTCCCACTACTGCATCAAATCCGCCACCCTGCCCGCCATCTTTTTGGCGGGGTTTCATAATCTGCGGGAAAGCATCTTCAAAATTCATAGCTTTCACTTTATCTGTCTCTTCGCTTTCAAACAAACCGCCAATATCGGTTCCGATCAAAGAATTACCGCACACAATATTATTGTTCAGGTTTGGAAGAATCGTTTCTTTGAACATTCCCATCTGGTACGTTTCATTCATCGAAACATTTTCCAACAATTTTAAATAGAGCGAAAGCTGCGTCACTTCCGTTGCTTGAAAATCTATATCAACACCGTAAACATTGTTTGTAAGGATTTCTTTTTTCTTTTTCAGCGAAAGATGCAAATGTCCGTCCCGCTCAAACACATCATCTTTTTTTGCTTTGCCTTTGTTCGCATTATACCATCGGTCGTGATATTCCAATAATACGCTGTACACTTCAATCAAAAACGAACCGGAGCCGCATGCAATATCGGCAAACGACATTTTCGCTATTTCGTCCGGCGTTTTGTTTTCAATTAACTTCCCAACAGTCTCTTTTACAATGTAGCGGACGATATATTCGGGAGTATAATACACACCTCCCGCTTTTCGCACTTCTGGTTTTTCCTGCACTTCAACGCGCTTTGCCGTTGCGTGAACCACTTTACCGAGAAATCGTTCGTAAATGCTTCCAAGAATCGAGATCGGTATCTTATCAAAGTCGTACGGCGAGGTTGGGTCGGCAAGTTCTCCGCAAATGTCGGCAAAGTCTCTGTCGTCGGGCGGGTTAAATTTGTTTCCATCCAAAATACGATGCGGTTTAAAAATAAGTCCGTTGTATTTTGGCTCGAACCGTTTGCAGATTGCAAGAAATGAGTTCCACGCCGATTTATTTTCGTGCAGACCGATGATCTGCGGTTCTTCAATTCCTTTATCTTCTAAAAAGCGAATGAACACAAGCCGGTCAATCGTCCGTTGCACCGCTTCGGTCAGTTCTTCCCCTCCAAGTTCCTGATTCTCTTTCTTAAATGCTTTTGCAAGTGTATTGCGGTATTCATCCAGTTGTTCAAGAAACGCTTCATCAACAGATTTATAACCGCCTTTGAATAGACCGCCTTGGATTGCTTTTCCGCGCGGTTTCGGAAGATGGGCGGCAAATTTCTCTAACGAGCCGTTGGCAACAGCTTCACGTCCGAAGAGATAGAAAATCTCTTTGAACTTTTCTTCGTCGGCGTAGTGAGAATAATGATACTGTTTTATTTTTCGATTAAGCGAATCTTTAATGTCGGGTTTGTATCGGCAATCAAGAATGTGAAATTCTTCAAAGTCGGTAAGAATTGCAATCGGAGTATTGGCGTTCCACGCATATCGGATTGCTTGGTAATAATCATCTGCATTGGAAAGATTACGCGACGGCTTTTTTGCCTCGGTAAAGAACTTTACGTCGCGGTAATTCGGCATAATAAAAAATGCGTAATCCGCGCGTCGCTGTGTGCCGGGCATTGTTACTTTGTTCTCGATCTTTACTTCCTGCTCATACGGATTGAATTGTTTTGTATGTGTTACATCCCATCCAAGCGCAGTAAAAAATTTATCAATAAAATCAGACCGAACCTGCGATTCAGAGTAATTGGAAGCAAGATACGCCAATTCATTTGCTTTGAAGTTTGTAACAAGCTGTTGAATGGTTTTAAATGATTTTTCCATTATTGTCAGTATTATTACAAAATAAATCCGCGGTTCGCCATTGTTCGCACCCCGCGGATTCCCTCAACTGCCAAAATGTAGCACTTTTATCTTTAACAATGAACTTGAATTTGTGAATAGATTATTACTGCGTAAAAACTGTGCGTAAAACAAAACGGCGATTCCTCAATATCAGAATCGCCGTTTTGTTTTAGGTATATACGTTAGTACTATTTAACAAGCATCAACTTTTTTATCTCTACGTTATCACCGCTTTGCAGTCGCATAAAATACGTTCCAGAAGAATATTTAGAACCGTCAAACTTTACGGAATATTCTCCC
>JAUXTU010000067.1 GCA_030679145.1 Bacteroidota bacterium
GGAAATGAAAAAGTAATTCAGCAGTATGTGCAATCACAAGGAAAGCATTATAAACGAATCTTAACGCAGCAACTTTCCTTGTTTGAATAAACTTACATTAACAATCAGATACCTCGACGCTTGCGTCGGGGTTCTTCATTCCACGCGCTGGAACGCCCGCCTGATCGACGTCAGTCGGACAGGTTACAACGCAGCTAACTTGTCCGCCGTCTTATTGGCGGAGCTCCCTACGGGTCGTAGACCAGTCCGTTAGGCGGCTTCATCAACCAAAAGTGAAGGAGAAAAAAATGAAAATGTTATCTTTTCTTTTATTTATCATAGTTGCATTATTGGTAATAAGTTGTGAACAATCCACTGAATCTACAGGTAAAGATGTTTATGTAGATTTTGATGTTGAATCTGCATTTCAGAATGATCTTGTCAAACTTCAACATGATGGGAAGACTTTATTTGAGTCAAAAGTCACAACTGATTATACGATTAGTTTGGCGTGGTCGAGTGGTCTACAAAAATTCTCAGGTGGTAAACATGTATTGCTTTTTTCAGTTGTTGATTATAATACTAAGAAAGAATTCAACATAGATTTAACAAATGATACTTCAACAGTTTTAATAAGATTCAATAAAGAAAGCAAACTAATCACTATTGAACAACACAACGGTAGAATGTTGCGAGATTAAAATAGTCGCCGCCTAATTTGTCCGCCGACTTTTACCAACACGAAGTGTCCTTTCGGGAAGGCATCACTTCGTGATTGGCGGAGTTCCAGTCCGTTAGAACTCACGAACAAACTGTATATAAGGATCAATTGTAAATGAGAATCTGGTCGATACACCCAAAGTATCTTGATGCAAAGGGGTTAGTTGCAGTTTGGCGAGAAGCCTTATTAGCAAAGCATGTTTTAGAAGGTAAAACAAAGGGTTATACCAATCATCCCCAACTTAATAGATTTAAAATAGCAAAAAATCCAGTTGATGCAATAAATCAATATCTTTCTGACATATTCATTGAAGCATCAAATAGAAATTATAATTTTAATAAACAAAAAATTGATTGGAAGTTTAAAAAAAACAAGCTAACCGTAACAATTGGTCAATTAAATTATGAAGCAAGACATCTTTTAAACAAACTACAAATTCGAGATATTATAAAATTCGAGCAATTAAAAACAAACACAACATTTGACAGTCATCCGTTGTTTAAAGTGATAGATGGAGATGTTGAGAACTGGGAAATAATAACTAACACGAATAAAGATGCTGGCCTTTAATTTTCATGTAGGGGTAATCAAAGAACATAGAAAGGAACAGAGAATGAATGAGACCATCACAGTCGAAACTTTAAAGCAAATCCTTGAAGCTTTCAATCGACATGATCTCGATGCGATTATGAAATTTTTCGCTGATGATTGTTCCTTTGATTTTCCAAAGGGCACTGAACCCTGGGGACAACGCTTCGTTGGCAAAGCTCAGGTACGCGAGGCTCTTGCCGGTCGATTCAAAGGTATTCCCAATGTTCACTACGGAGACGACCGCCATTGGGTGACAGCCAATATGGGAGTGTCAGAATGGACGCTCACTGGAACAACATCTTCAGGTGTTAGCTTGAAAGTACGAGGTTGTGATCTTTGGGAGTTTCGAAATGGTAAAGTCATCCGAAAAGATTCCTACTGGAAATTAGTCGAGCGATAAGTGCTGTGATTGGTTAGCCAAAAAACGTGGATTTCGCCCGTATTAGCTGTGCTTGGCTGTTTTCTTAACGCTTTAAATAGTGTTTTTTTTTACTAATTAAATGTTCTAGGGTGTGTGTTCTAACTAGGTCGTTCAAATGAAGTTGTAACACAACGATGCTCCAATCTGTTAGACGGCTATTACTGTAATAATTTCCAAATGATGCTTAAAATTCTAACTCTTTTTTATTTTTGTGTTCAACTAAATCAAGTTAACAGTACGGATATTCATCTTGCTATCGCACGCGCAGCAGGTGATCAAGTTGGAGTTACAATAAAATATGTTTCAAAATATGAACGGCTTTCGTATCCGAATGGCGATGTACCGAAAGAGCAAGGTGTTTGTTCAGATGTTATTATAAGGGCATTTAGAAAAGTTGCCGTTGATCTGCAGAAAGAAGTTCATGAAGATATGGTCAATCATTTTAGTGCGTATCCAAATTATTGGATGTTGAAAGTTCCGGATCATAATATAGACCATCGTCGTGTTCCGAATTTGATGACATATTTTAAGCGGAAGGGAAAATCCGTTGGTTTTGACTCAAGTTATAAAGCGGGCGATGTTGTTGCTTGGAAACTTTCCTACGGCTTTTATCACATTGGAATAGTTTCAGAAGAAGTAGTTCCTGATGCGGAACGGAATTTTATGATCCATAATATTGGAAGTGGTGCAAAAAAGGAAGATGTACTTTTACAATATGAAATAATTGGGCATTATCGGTGGTAGCGCCGATTGAATGTAAACCGAAAATGTTTCCGTGAGTCCAAAGAACTCTTCGAGGATTCCTTGAGATTAGATTAGGTGATCAATATTTTGAGATGCATGAACTATTCGATGTATTTGAATGACTTTATCGTGAAGCATATAGAATACAAGATATGAGTCGAGAATTAATACTCTGTATCCATATTCACGAAGTTTTGGATGACGTGGAATTCTTCCAAGAAGAGGAGATTGTGCAAGGGCGCCAATTCGTTTGTCGATTTTATCAACAAATGATATCGCTCTAGTTGGACTATCTTTTACTATCCAATCGAGGATATTTGTAAGATCTTCCTGAGCGATTGGAAGATATCGTATTACGAATTGTTTAGACATTAATGCGGCGACGTAATGCAGAGATCATTTGAGTATGTGTTATTCCTTTTTTTCCGGAAGCAGCCTGAGTTTGAGCAATACCAAGTTTTTCAAATAATTCTGATTGAGCTTTAAGGCGTTCATAATGATCAATCGTCATAATAACCATATCGCCTTCACCATTTTTTGTAAGATATATTGGTTCATCTTTCTCGCGGGCAAGAGCAGAGATTTCACGAGTACGGTTCCGCATACTTGAAATAGATTTAATAATTGGCATTGTCATCTCCTGTTTGTTGGTACAAATTAGTACTAAATAATGATAGAATCAAGTACTTCAATGAAAATGAAAATCATGTATCTGCATTATTTTTTTATCTCACTTGCATTGGTATCATTTCAATGTGATAAAAACAAGAGTATAACTGCTCCTGAAGACTCACCTATTAATTTATCCGGTGTAGTCGTTGATAATAAGGGTAATCCAATTAATGGTGCTAATATTCATTTTCTATTTAGTTTAACAGATTCTTCTTTCGGGAAGATAGAAAAATCCACTGCTTCAACGCGGATCCAATTTTCGATACCAAGCAGAAGTTTTGTAAAATTGCAGACATTACGATGGCACACGCGTGAAATAGTTGAAACAATTGTTGAGGATACGCTGCTGGCAGGCAATTATAGTTATTCAATAAGTTCTAAGAAGTACACAAACGGATTGTATTTTATAAGTCTAAATGCAGGTTCATTTTCACAAGAAAAATACTTGCTCATTTCAAATGCAGATGTAGATTCATTGATCACCACCATTCCACTGTGTTCATCGAACTCTTTTGGTCAGTTTTCTGTATCATATCAAATGTTTGGGTTTGGTTCCCCGATTATTCAAACATCAGAAAAGGATGGAACAATTATTGGCGTTGGATATATATCACATTCAATTAAAATTGTGATTGCGAAATCCGGATATAAAACTCTTGTGCAGCCAATACTCATTGATACGACGAAAAGTATTCAACAAACCTTTCAATTTGAATAATTATCAATTGCCTTCCTTACATCTGTAAAGAAAATCATTCCGTTCCATAACCTTCTTGGAATCTTCTTTTTTTTCCTCTACATTCATCAGTCATTTACTAAGGAGAAATAATGATTCGTCGAATGTCGTTTGTTGTTTTGCTATTAACTGTTTCCATAGGTGTTGCTCAAAAATCTGATAAAAAGAATTCGGAATTCGGCAATGTTGATTATCTAACCAAAGCGCAGTTACGCGATTATCTTGCTTTTATTGCATCGGATGAACTTGAAGGACGTGATACACCTTCCCGCGGTTTAAATATTGCGGCAAAATATTTAGCAACAAATCTTTCGCGCTGGGGTTATAAGCCGGCTGGGGATAATGGAACATTTTTCCAATCTATCCTATTGCAGCGCTCCCGAGTTATTCCTATGCAAACATTTGTTGGACTGAACGGTCAAAAATATTCATTCGGTTCGGAATTTATTTCAACTTCAATTGAAGGAAATGTTTCTGCTCCGTTGGTGTATGTTGGTCATGGATATATCCTAAAAGAAAAAAATATTGACCCGTACGAAGGAATTTCTGTTAAAGGAAAGATCATGGTAGTGCTTGGCGGATTTCCCCAAGGGACGAGCAGAGGAGATTTTCGCGGAAAGATCGGAATTGAGTATGACTCTCCGGCAAATTATGCAAAAACAAATGGAGCATTAGGGATCATTACTATTCCTTCAGCCCGTGTACTTGGGGAATGGGAAAAAACCAAGAACAATGTTGTTGAAAAAGGGGATCTATCAGTTCCTGCATTCATCAAACCGGACGCTCCGCCAGCAGTTCCTTCTATTAATGCTTCTGCAAAATTAATTGATGCACTGTTTTCCGGTGAAGAGATCGGTGTGACCTCAATGTCTAATCGTTCGTCTGCGGATTCAGTTCTTCCGTTTGCTCTTTCTTCTGAAAAGAAAGTAACGATCAGTGTAGCAGTAAAAACTGATACGCTCTTTACGCAAAATGTTGCAGCAATCCTTGAAGGATCGGATAAAAAATTAAAAGAAGAATATGTCGCATTTAGCGCACACTACGACCATCTCGGCATTACTGCTCCGGTCAACGGTGATTCGATCAACAATGGTGCGGATGATGACGGCAGTGGAACCGTTGGACTTTTTGCAATGGCAGAAGCGTTCCCAAAAGGAGAGCGGACAAAACGCTCGCTCCTTTTTGTTTGGCATTGCGGCGAGGAAAAAGGATTGTGGGGTTCAAAATATTTTGTTGCCTTTCCAACTGTGCCGCTGGAAAAGATCGTGACGTTGTTGAACCTTGATATGATCGGCAGAAGTAAACCGGATATGGGGAATGAAGCGCACAACGATGAAATGTCCGGCGGTCACGAAATTTTTTCGATCGGTTCGATGATGATGAGCAGTGAAATTGGAATTCTGAACGAACATGTGAATAATTCATTTCTAAAATTACGATTGAACTATAAATATGACGATCCGAATGATGTGAACCGATTTTTTTATCGAAGCGATCATTATAACTATGCAAAGATGGGGATTCCAATTATTTTTTATTTCGACGGAGCTCATGAAGATTATCATAAAGTAACAGATGAGATTGGAAAGATCGACTTTGATAAATATTTGAAAGTAGTGAAAACTGTTTACGCAGTGGGAACAAGGATTGCGAATCTTCCGAAACGTCCTGTTGTGGATAAACAATTTTCACGGGAAGTGATCGATTAAATTCTTGAGGGAGTATGAAAAAAGGATTCATTGTTCTTTTCTTATCGTCATTGATATTTGCACAATCTGATTCTATCGCATTGAATCTTGCGAATGCAGAGCGATCATTCTCCAATGCATCGGAACAGACTGGAATAAAAAATTCATTTCTTGCCTTTCTTTCTGACGATTGTGTGATGTTCAATCCCTATCCGGTGAATGGTAAGGAATTGTATAGAAAACGTACAGCCAATGCCGCTCATCTAACTTGGCATCCTTCATTTGTAGAAGTTGCGGCATCGGGTGATTTTGGAATTTCTACCGGTCCATGGGAGTTCCGGAAAACGAAAAATGATACGTCTGTTGCATACGGTCATTTTTTTTCAGTATGGAAAAAACAATCGGACGGAACGTGGAAGGTGGCTCTTGATAATGGGATCAGTTATCCCAAAGGGAAAAAGATAAAAGAATCTGAGCATATAAGAATGCTGCCTTCGATGAAGACGGCACTAAATGATGATGACCGCTCCCGAATGGATTTATTGGAAGCCGAGCATCGGTTCGTCCAATTGATCAAAGAAAAAGGAAGTATCGCGTCATATTCCAAATTTGCCGCCGGAAATATGCGGGTCTACAGAAATGGAAATTTTCCATCACAACAAAAAACTGAAGCGCTTGAGCTTTTAAAAAATCAAACGGCTCAAAAAGAATTTTCTCCTGTCGCGACTCACATTGCTTCATCGGGTGATTTGGGATTTATGTATGGATTTTCCAGTGATGAAAAAAATGATTCGAGCATTTACATTCGAGTATGGCGAAAAGAACAAGAATGGAAGATTGCCATTGATATGCTTGAGCCATTCAAAAAGTAATATTCAAAGGCATCTTAAAAATCTCACATCAATGTCATTCTGGGCATAATAGTCAAAAAGTGTTGCTAAAATCACTGTAAGTTGTTCTTTGAAATAGCGTTATTGGTAGAAAACTCCAACAAGGTGTAGAATCGTGACGAAAAAAACATTGTGCTCGATGTAG
>JAUXTU010000092.1 GCA_030679145.1 Bacteroidota bacterium
ACAACAGCATGTCGCTCAGTCAATTACGATTAACAATACGAAGCGACCACATCTGAGTTGTTCGATGTTAACACCGATACAAATGCACGGGCAACAAAAGATTGTCGATAAAAAATGGAATAAAAAAATCCTCCCTTTTTGCAAAGGGAGGTTCATAAATAACGGTCAACCTATTTCAGGACGACTCAATACTATAATCGAGTTCGCCAATTCTGAACTATATTTTTTTCAATATGAACTTGCCCATTAATAACTTTGCTTGGAATTGGATCAGGGTAATATTTTTGGCAGCACGCATATGCCTCCATACTTTCCATATTCCAATTCGATGGACAATTTGCGCAATGAATATTATTCCCTTCCAAATAAAAATCATTTGATCTGCACGATTCACTAATACTCATGGCGGTAACAACCTTGCCGCGTGGTGTTATATATGCCAAAATTGGAACAGTTTGTTTTCCTTCAGGATCATCCAGTCGAATAATTCTATAATTCGTCACAATCTCTAAAGGAAAAACAATGTCATTTCCTTCAATCGCTCCATTGATTTTATTGCTCATTATTTTTCCGGGCGCCGCATTAATTCCAAAACCAATCGATGGTTGGTCATCAATGATTGGATGATAGCTTCTTCCGATGGTTGCAACAAAATATCCAAAACCTGAAAATAACACAACGATAATCACAATCGCAGAAATAATTTTTATCATCCGTTGTTTCTTTGAAACCGGCTGAGCAGCAATATCCGTTTGAAAAATTTTACCGCATTGAACGCACACAACAGCATTGTCGGATAACGTATTACCGCATTGAGAACAAACCATATTCATTCCTTTATTGATTATGTAAATCTATGAAACAAACCTTATTTAGTGATATCGAATAATGAATCAAATCCTAATGGTTCAATACTATAAAATGGTTCACCGTACTGAACATTAATTAAACTTCCAAAATGCTGATCTCGGGCAAAAATTGATTCAAGGAAAATTTTTGAAGACAATATTGTTTCACGTTCTTTGCTTTTAGGATTATAAAATTGTGATTGAAACGCAAGCAGAGATTGTTTTTTGACTTCATAACAATTGGAAACATCAATAATAAATGAAGGTTGGAACTCATACTTCTGCATATAATGGAAATATTTTTTTGGCCGAAATGGTTCCTGTTTTTTTCCTCTATGTTTGGTTTGAATTTTTTCTAATCCACTGTAAAACCATGCTTCTCGACAAAGTTTATGCGCATGTTCGTGATCTGGATGTCGTTCAAGCCAATGGGGGAACAACAGACTTGCCGGCTGAAACAATCGAATAACGTGAATTACTTTTTTAATATTTGTTTGATTTACCTCAATATTCCCATCAGGAAGACGAAGTCGAATACGTTCGGTTACACCCAATATCTTCGATGCTTCGTCGGCTTCTTTAAAACGAATTGAGCGTGTACCGCGGGTTCCCAATTCTCCATCAGTTAGATCAAGGATTCCAACTTTTTTCCCTTCGCGGACTAATTTTGCAACAGTTGCGGCGCATGAAAGTTCAATATCATCCGGGTGTGCAGCAATTGCAAGAACGTCGAGTTTCTTCATAGTTTTTAATTTAAATATACAGAAGGTTTTTGATATTCGCACCATTTCCCGTTATATTCTAAGTATGAGCGACGAAAAAATTCTTTCTGTTACTGAACTAACAAAGCAAATTAAAGGTGTCCTTGAGCTTGGATTCACCAATATTTGGATCCAAGGGGAGATCTCAAACTTTAAATTGCATTCTTCAGGACATATATACTTCACTCTTAAAGATGCAAGTTCACAAATTTCTGCTGTCATGTGGAGAAGTAGAGCAGCTCAGTTGATCTTCAGACCAAATGATGGAATGAAGGTAATGGTTCGAGGAAATATTACCGTCTATGAACCGCGTGGCAACTATCAAATTGATTGTTTCCAACTTCAACCGCTCGGCAAAGGGGAACTTCAACAGGCGTTTGAACAATTAAAACAAAAATTATTTGAAGAAGGATTGTTTGAAGAGGAAAATAAAAAGTCATTACCTGTTTTCCCTCAAAAAATTGGTATCGTTACTTCACCAACCGGTGCAGCAATTCGAGATATTTTGTCGGTACTTTCACGAAGATTTCCTTCAATAGAAGTAATTCTTGTACCGGTTAAAGTTCAAGGAATTGGTGCTGCTGAAGAAATTGCAGAAGCTATTGCTGATCTAAACAGACAGAAACTTGTTGACGTGATGATTATTGGACGTGGCGGGGGTTCTTTGGAGGATTTATGGGCTTTTAACGAAGAGATTGTTGCAAGAGCAGTATTTGCTTCAACTATTCCAATTATTAGCGCTGTAGGGCACGAAATTGACTTTAGCATTAGTGATTTTGTTGCTGATTTACGCGCTCCAACGCCATCTGCTGCAGCTGAACTCGTGGTAAAAGACAAAAATGAGGTCGTTGAACTTATACGCAATTTTTGCTATACTATGAATAATTCAATGATAAATTCCTTCGAAGCATACAAGAATACAGTCTCAAACCTCACGCAAAGTTATTCGTTCAATAAACCGCACGATATGCTTCGCCAGCGAAGTCAGCAGATTGATGAATTGCAGAATCGATTGACACGAAATATGCTTCATTCATTTTCAATGACGAAACAGAGAACACAATTTTTATCTTCCCGAATAAAAACAACAAACCCTAAATCGATTCTGAAACGCGGATTTGCAATTGTTCGGCAGGATGAAAGTATTATTTCTTCTGTAAAAAAATCCATTTCTGCAAAACCGGCAACAATTGAATTTCATGATGGGATCATCGATGCTGAAATTTTAAGAAAGAGAAAATAATGTCAAAGAAAGAAACTAAAAACACTTTTGAACATTCTTTAAATCGGTTGGAAAAGATTGTTACCTCATTGGAAGAGGGAGAAGTATCATTGGAAGAGTCATTAAAGATGTATGAAGAGGGCATTCAACTTTCCAAAGAATGTATAGAGACATTAAACAAAGCAGAATTAAAAATTAAACAGTTGACCAAAGACTTAAATGGTAAACTGCAATTGACAGACTTTGAAGAATAATTGAATCATGGAAAAATCAGAATCAAAATTTTTGCAATTTATTGATACACCGAAGGATTTACGTAAACTTGACGTCTCTTCCTTGCGTACTGTTTGTTCTGAAGTCCGAGAGTTTTTAGTTGATTCAGTTTCAAAAACCGGAGGACATCTAGGTGCCGGACTGGGAGCTGTTGAGTTGACAGTTGCTATGCATTACGTTTTCAACACACCTGAGGATAAACTTGTTTGGGATACCGGCCATCAAGCATATCCACATAAGATTCTCACCGGAAGAAAAGATCGACTTCACACAATTCGCAAAATGAATGGTCTTAGTGGATTTTTGAGAAGAGATGAAAGCGAATACGACACATTTGGTGCTGGTCACGCAAATACTGCGATATCCGCAGCTCTTGGGATGGCAACTGCACGTGATTTTGCTAAAAAAGATTTCAAAGTTGTTGCAATCGTTGGCGATGGTTCACTTACCGGTGGAATGGCATATGAAGGATTAAATAACGCCGGTGTTCTTAAAAAAGATATTATCGTTGTTCTTAGCGATAATAAGATGGTTTCTCTTTCTTCAATTAATCCAAACTTATGGTCGTTACATAGTTATTTTGCGGAAGCATTAACGCATCCAACATACAATAAGTTCAAGGCAAATGTTTGGGACTTAACCGGAAAACTCGATGTCTTTGGTGACCGTCTTAGAGTTGTTGCAGGAAAATTAGAACGTGGTGTAAAAGCTGTTGTTACACCAGGAATGATGTTTGAAGCAATGGGCTTTCGGTACTTTGGTCCGTTTAATGGACACAATGTTGTGAAACTGGTCGAAATATTTAAACATGCAAAAGATTTGAAGGGACCAATATTAATTCATGTTACCACTGAAAAAGGAAAAGGATACGAACCTGCAGAGAAAGATGCTGCAAAACTTCATGGTGTTACACCATTTGACAAGATAACCGGAATCTCCCCAAAATCTACTGCGCCTGCAGCATATACAAAAATATTTGGAAATGCGTTAGTTGAAATCTGTAAAGAAAATTCAAAAGTTGTCGGTATAACCGCTGCGATGCCGGATGGGACCGGTCTTGATATTTTACAACAAGAAATGCCTGACAGATTCTTCGATGTTGGAATAGCCGAACAACATGCTGTTACATTCGCGGCTGGATTGGCGACGGAGGGATATATTCCAGTCGTTGCAATTTATTCTACATTCTTGCAGCGTGCATTCGATCAAATAATTCATGATGTTTCTTTGCAAGATCTTCATGTTGTATTTGTTATGGATCGCGCCGGTCTTGTCGGAGCTGATGGACCAACACATCACGGAGCGCTAGATTTATCATATTTACGCTGCATTCCTAAAATGATCATTATGGCGCCAAAAGATGAGAATGAATTACGTGATATGTTGTTTACTGCCATTGAACACCGAAATTGTCCTGTTGCAATTAGATATCCTCGAGGAAATTCTCTTGGACTTCCGGTAAAACAAAAATTTGAAACCTTAAAAATTGGAAAATCTGAAACCGTTCGCACGGGACAGGATGTTGCAATTTTATCCGTAGGTAATTCAGTTGCTCAATCATTAAAAGCGGCGGATCTACTTGAAAAAGAGGGCATACTTGCCGAAGTTGTAAATATGCGTTTTATCAAACCACTTGATACAGAACTTCTTGAAGATATTTGTAATCGTTTTACAATAATTATTACTGTTGAAGAAAATAGTGTTGTTGGAGGATTTGGTTCAGCCGTATTAGAAACATTGTGTGCTATGAATAAAACAAACCTTCAAATAAAATTACACGGATTAATTGACGGGTATATTACTCAAGGCACTCCTGCTGAACTTCTTCGATTGACAAAATTGGATGCTGAAGGTATTGCTGACACTGTAAGAGAATTTTATCAACAACATTCGGAACAGTCTAAACTTCCAGGACGGAAAGCACAATGAGCACGACAGAAGGGAAAATTGCCAAAGCGAAAATTGGAATCATAGGACTTGGGTGGATTTCTCAAGTATTTCATCTTCCGATGTTATCAAAAATGCCTGATGTTGAAATGACATGCGTTTGTGATAGAGATAAAACAAGAGCTCAGGCACTTGCTGAGAAATACGGTATTCCGCGGTACTATACGGACTACAACCAGATGCTTGAGAAAGAGAATATTGATGCCGTAGATATTTGTACGTCAACTGATGCGCATAAGGATATTGCAATTGCAAGTCTTGAGATGAAACGTGATGTCTTTGTCGAAAAACCGATTGCTCGTAAATATGAAGAGGCAGTTGCTATTGCAGATTCTGTGAAAAAGAATAAACGTAAACTAATGGTTGGAATGAATCATCGCTTTCGACCCGATGCAATGATGTTAAGAAGTTTTATCGAGAACAACGAACTTGGAAAAGTATTTTACGCAAAAGCTGGATGGCTTAGAAAACCTGCTTCGGAAGGAACGTGGTTATTACAAAAAGAAATGTCGGGTGGTGGTGTATTTCTTGACATGGGAATTGTGATGCTTGATCTTGCTTTATGGATGGCCGGATACCCTGAAGTTGAACGGGTGAATGCAACAAATTACTCTCACAAAACAAAAGTTGAAGATTCGTCTGTAGCATATTTAAGCTTGAAGAATGGTTCAACAATTACCATTGAAGTTAGTTGGAATTTCCATATTGAGAATGAATTGTATTATTGTAATATCTACGGTGAACAAGGAAGCGGGAAGATTAACCCATTAATGATTCACAAAGAAATGCATGGAAGTGTTGTCAACGTTACTCCGCAAAAAACAGATACTTCTCAAAATGCATTGAAGAAATCGTATGAGAATGAACTGAAACATTTCGTAGGGGCGGTTCGAGGAATTCATCCTTTGATTTCCACCGCACAAGAAGCTGTTCAGCGAATGAAGATCGTAGACGCAATTTATCGATCCGCTGCAAAAGGAAAAGAAATTATTTTTAAGTAAAGGCATGGTTTTCGTTGAATGTAGTTATGAGTAAATCGGATGAATTTTGGATGAAGCAATGTCTAAATTTGGCGAAACGAGGAGCAGGATATGTTAGTCCAAATCCATTGGTTGGCGCAGTTATTGTAAGGAATGGAAAGAAAATATCTCAAGGGTATCATGCAATATATGGCGGACCACATGCTGAAGTTAACGCCATAGATATAGCTATAAAAAAAAAGAAACAACTGGCCGGGACTACATTATATGTAAATCTTGAACCATGTTTTCATTTTGGTAAAACCCCGCCATGTGTGGATGCAGTAATAAAGCATGGTATTTCTCGAGTCGTGATTGCCACAAAAGATCCTAACCCATTAGTAGCTGGAAAGAGTATCAAGAAACTTGAAAAAAATGGAATCAATTGTTTGACCGGTGTTCTAAAACAAGAGGCTGAACAGTTGAACGAAAAATTCTTTTCGTTTATTCACAAAAAAATTCCCTTTATAGCTATAAAAGCTGCACAAACGAACGACGGATTTATTGCTCAAACGAACGGGAATTCTAAATGGATAACAAACAAACTTTCAAGAAAATTTGTTCACCAATTGCGAAACGAGTATGATGCAGTAATTGTAGGGGCAAATACTGTCCATAGTGATAATCCTGAATTAACAGTAAGAGATGTAAAAGGCAGAAACCCGTTACGTATTGTTGTTGATGGAAAATTGTCGGTTAATTTGAGTGATAAAGTATTTAATGATAAGGCTCCGACAATTGTTTACACCACAAAAAAGAAATCGATTGCTAATCAGAAAAAGATACTTCATCTAGAAAAAAAAGGTGTCGTTGTAGCTCAATTGCGTGGATCTAATGGAAGACTAAAGATACTGGATATAATTAAAGATCTTGGCAAACATCAAATATCTTCTCTGTTGATTGAAGGTGGACAAAATACTTTCACTGAATTTATTAATTCAGGCCTGGTTGATAAGGTGTATCTTTTTACAGCAAAGAAGAAATATGGTAATGGTCTAAAAACATTCGATAAAAATTCTAGACCAATCAGATTGACAAAACACAGCCAAAGATATTTTGGAACAGACCTTCTGGAAGAATTCTATATTCATAGAAAATGAAAAATTTTATTTTTTTCTTTATTGTATGCACAGCACAATTTATGCCAGCCAAGTCAATAAAAGACTTCGATAAGCTAAAATTTTTGATTGATTCCATTATAGCAACCTATAAAGGAGACTTTGCTGTCTCATTCAAAGATATATCTAATGGCAAAAGAGTTGACATAAATGCTCATGAGAAATTTCATGCGGCAAGTACTATGAAAACGCCTGTAATGCTGGAAGTGTTTAACAAAGTTCAACAAGGAAAGTTATCCTTAAATGATTCTGTTCTCGTTGTTAATTCATTCAAAAGTATCATTGATGGAAGTGAATTCTCATTGAGTCTTTCAGATGATAGTGAGGATGAATTATATAATTGCATTGGTAAGAAAGAAACAATTTATAATCTTGTTTTTAAGATGATTACAGTAAGCAGTAACCTCTCTACAAATATTCTCATTGAAAAAGTTGGGGCTGATAATGTGATGAAATCACTTTCACAAATGGGATTGCAGGATATACAAGTTCTTCGGGGTGTTGAAGATAGCAAAGCGTTTGATGCAGGCAAAAATAATACAACAACTTCGTTTGATCTTTCTGTTATCTTTGAAAATATTGCGTTAAAACAGTGCGTGTCAAAAGAAGCAAGTGAAAAAATGTTGACGATTTTGTTATCCCAAAAACTTAACAATATGATTCCGGCAAAATTGCCAGTTACAGTGAAAATTGCGCATAAAACCGGTTCAATAACCAATGTTCAACATGATTCTGGAATAATTTATCTTCCGGATGGTAGATCATATATTCTGGTGGTGCTTTCAAAGAACCTTACTGCAAATAAAGAGGGGGTTGAAGCAATATCGTCAATCTCAAAGAGAATTTATGATTTTATGATGGAATAATATATGTTTACGGGTATTGTTGAAGAAGTAGGTTTAGTTCAGTCTAAAAAAAAAATAGGCGATGGTATAGAGTTTATTATTCGTGCCAAGAAAGTTTCTAAAGTATTACATGTCGATAATAGTATATGTGTCAATGGAGTTTGTCTAACGATTGTTAAAAAAATTAATCACGAGTTTACTGTTCAAGCTGTAAAAGAGACGTTAGACAAGACAAATCTTGGATTTCTAAAGACCGGTAGTGCTGTAAATTTAGAGCGTTCAGTTCGTTTGAACGATAGACTTGGCGGGCATCTTGTTCAAGGACATGTTGATATTACTGGAACAGTAGTAGGAATAACAACATTAAAATCAAGCTGGATGTACACAATATCATTTCCAAAGAAATTTCGGAAGAATTTAATTCCGGTTGGGTCTATTACAGTAGACGGAACAAGTCTCACTGTGGCACGACTAAACCGCCAAGAATTAACTATTGCAATCATACCATACACATTTGAACACACGATCTTTAATCAGTATAAAAAAGGCACAATGGTCAATTTAGAATTTGACATTATTGGTAAGTATATTGAAAGTATTGTAAAGTATAAATAATGAAAGAAATCACTAAAATTATTTCACAGATATTTTTTTCTAAAACTTTGCGTCCGGTATTTTGGTTCGTAGGTTTTAGCATTGCGATAATATTTGTCGTAGATACATTTGTCATGCCATACTACGTTAATAAGGGAGGAACACTTATTGTTCCCAATGTTGTTGGAATGAAAGAGGAAGCTGCTAAAAAACTTCTTGATTCACTTCATTTTGAATCTCGCCGCGGCGAGATACGGCAAGATAATACCTATCCTGTAGGGTATGTTATTTTGCAAAATCCATCTTCAGAACAGATTGTTAAAAATGGACGGCGGGTTTATTTGACAATTTCTGGCGGTGAGCAGGATGCTATTGTTCCATCCTTACGTGGGCGTTCAATTCGTGATGCTAAATTTGCATTAGACAGAGCCGGGTTGCGACAAGGTGCAATACAATATCAAGTTTCAGCTGAATTACCTGAGGGAACCATTATCACACAAGATATTCCAGCAGGAAATAAAATGAAGCACAATTCTTTTATTAGCTTTATCGTTAGCGCGGGTGAATCAATTGATAGTATTTTTGTCCCATCGCTAATTGGTAAAACCTACACTGAAGCAATAAAAATGTTGAAGGATAAGGGCTTGCGAACTGGAAATATTACATATCAATTAAATGAGGAGCTTGTTCCGAATACAGTCATTGACCAGCTTCCAAGAGAGAATGAAATCGTAACAACTCAAAAAGAAGTCGATCTATTTATTTCTCAGACTCCGGATAAAGCGACAACAAAGAAAAAAGAAAAATAAATGTTGAAAAAAGAAATATTAATTGCACCTTCGCTACTTTCGGCAAATTTTTCAAATCTTGAAAAGGATATTGAAAGGGTTTCCGCTGCCGGTGCAACTGTGCTTCATTTGGATGTAATGGATGGACATTTTGTGCCAAACATTAGTTTTGGTCCGACTGTTATAAAAGCAATTAATACCTCAACCAATTTGATTCTTGATACTCATTTGATGATCGAAAATCCGGACAACTATCTAGAACAATTTAGAGATGCTGGGTCGGATATATTGACAGTTCATGTTGAAGCTTGTGCCCATTTAAACCGAACTATTTCGAAGATCAAAGAACTTGGTATGAGCGCCGGAGTAAGCCTTAATCCCGCCACTCCATTGACTTTAATTGAAGAAATTCTACCATTTGTTGATCTTGTTTTGATAATGTCGGTTAACCCCGGCTTCGGAGGACAAAAATTCATACAAACAAGTATTGAAAAAATTACTAATCTTTCGAAAATGATCTCTGATAAAAACCTTCCGACTATCATTGAAGTTGATGGAGGAATTGATTTGAATACAATAAAAAATATAAAGAATGCCGGCGCTCATTATCTTGTGGCGGGAAATGCAGTTTTTGGTAATCGAAATATTGAACAAAATTATAAACAACTGAACTCACTTATTAAATAACATATGAATTACGCACTTAAAAACGTCAAAATAGTTACTCCATTTAGAATTGTTGAAAACGGGGCAATTGTAATTACTGGTAAACAGATATCTAATATGGGGAAAGTATCTGATGTTAATATTTCCTCTGATATTCCAGTATACGATCTAAGTGGAAAAACGGTTACTCCAGGGTTTATCGATCTGCTTGTTCATGGCGGCGGTGGAAAAGGATTTGCTGATGACAGTGATGAATCTATTAAAACAATATCAGATTTCTTTTTTTCTCATGGCACAACAGGAATGCTTGCATCCCTATTTAGTAAAAAAATTGATCTGTTAAAAAATGATGTAAACAGGATTGCAACATATGCTGAACAACATAAAGATTCCAATATTTGGGGAATTCATATGGAGGGTCCATTTATCAATCCCTTGATAAAAGGAGCTCATAAAATTGAATATCTTTGGGAACCAAGTGTTAAAATGTGGAATGAATTAAATTCTTCTGCTCGAGGGTACATAAAAATAATGACTATAGCACCCGAGCTAAAAGGAAATATTGATGTGATTCGCGCTGCAGCAAGTCAGGGCGTTGTCCCTTCTATTGGACACTCATTGGCATTGTATGATGATATTGAAAAAGCAATTGATAATGGTGCCGCTCATGTCACCCATATGTTCAATGCAATGCGACCGTTTCATCATCGCGAACCGGGAATAATGGTTGCCGCTTTACTTCGAAATGAATTAAAAGTAGAGTTAATAGCAGATGGCATTCATGTGGATCCGATTGTTATGAAACTACTTCATAACATCAAAGGCAGCGGCGGAATTATTCTTGTTACTGATGCTATTCGTGCCAGCGGAATGCCTGACGGCGATTATCATTTTATGGATCAAAAAATCATTGTAAAGAATAAACGTGCCTTTCTTGAAAATGGTACGTTAGCAGGAAGTACGTTAACCATGGAAGATGCTGTACGTAATATGGTGCAGCTTGTCGGAGTTCCGTTGACCGATGCTGTGCGAATGGCTTCATTGAACGGAGCAAAAGTATTAGGACTTGAACATGAAAAAGGAATTTTGGCTGTAGGAAAAGACGCTGACCTTGTTGTTATGGACGATCAATTTACAGTTCATGCTACAATATATGAAGGACAACTAAAATATCGTAAAGGTAATATCCTTTCGTAAACGGGCACTGATATTCAGTACATAAAAACAGTAGACATCAGGTCTGCTGTTTTTATTTTAAATAAAAATTTGACATTTATCTAATTCAACCTTATATTATTAACAATTAAACTGATTAACCTAAAAGAATAAGGTATAACTGTGAATTCCTTGCATCTATTGGATGAGATTGACGTAACACTTCTAGAAATTTTACAAAAAAATGGACGAACTCGAAGGAATGATCTGGCGCAAGCAGTTGATCTAAGTATCCCATCAGTAAGTGAGCGCCTTAGAAAATTAGAAGAAGGTGGTGTGATCACAGGATACACTGCTTTTGTAGATCCGAAAAAAGTGGGCAAGGATATAACAGCTTTTATTACTGTAACGGTTGATACATCAAAACACTACTCTTCTTTTCTTGATCACGCTAAAGTTGCTGATGAAATATTAGAAATTCATTCGGTAACAGGTACTGGAACACACCTTCTTAAAATAAGAACTGAAAATACATCTTCATTAGAGCGATTATTATCAAAGATACAAGCTTGGTCTGGAATTGTGAGTACAACAACAAGCATCGTTCTTTCTACAATGAAAGAAACAAATAAAATTAAAATCACAAAATCAAAATAAAGGATTACTATGAACAAATCTGCAAAACCAGTTTCGTCGTATTTTGGTGAAAATATTTTTGACCTTGCCAAAATGCAACAAATGCTTCCAAAGAATGCATATGAGAAGATTCTCAATGTCATCAGTAAAAGTGAGAAATTAGACCCAGATACTGCTAATATTGTTGCCATTGCAATGAAAGATTGGGCAATCTCAAAGAGCTGTACGCATTATACTCATTGGTTTCAACCATTAACAGGCACTACTGCTGAGAAACATGACTCATTTATTGATTATAATGATGCCGGAAAAATTATTGAAGTATTTACCGGGAAACAGTTGATTCAAGGCGAGCCAGATGCATCGTCATTTCCGTCCGGTGGTATTCGCGCAACATTTGAAGCGCGTGGTTATACAATTTGGGATCCTACCAGTCCCGTATTTGTTATGGAATATCCTGATGGTAATACACTTTGTATTCCAACAGTATTTATTTCGTATACCGGAGAAACGTTAGATAAGAAGGCACCTCTTCTTCGATCTATAGATGCATTAAATAATTCAGCTTTAAAAATGTTAAAACAGTTCAATAATCCTGCCACAAAAGTATTTTCGACTCTTGGTGTTGAGCAAGAGTATTTTCTTATCGACCGTGAATATTTCAATGCTCGTCCCGATTTAAAACAAACGGGAAGAACATTGTTTGGACGTCCACCTGCAAAGCATCAGCAGTTAGAGGATCAATACTTCGGTAACATTCCCGAAAGAGCATTCGCATTCATGACAGAAATTGAACGTGAAGCATATAAACTCGGAATTCCGCTGAAGACACGTCACAATGAAGTTGCGCCGAATCAATTCGAAGTTGCACCAATTTATGAAGATGTAAACGTAGCTATCGATCATAATCAGATATTGATGGATTTGATGGATCGTGTTGCTCAACGACATAATCTTGCGGTATTGTTACACGAGAAACCATTTGCTAATGTCAATGGAAGCGGCAAACATAGCAACTGGGCACTTGCAACTGATAAAGGTGAGAACCTCCTGAATCCTGGAAAAACTCCCCAATCAAATTTACAATTCCTGGTTTTTTTAGTTTCTACAATTAAGGCTGTATATCAGTATTCAAAATTGCTCCGTGCTTCAATTGCTTCAGCCCATAATGATCATCGGCTCGGGGCAAATGAAGCTCCTCCCGCAATTATTTCAGTTTTTCTTGGTGAACTGTTAACGCGTGTTCTTGATGATCTCGAAAAAGGACATCCGACCGACAAAACAGATCAAGCTTGGATAAATATTGGAATCGATAAAATTCCTGGAATCCCAAAAGATAATACAGATAGAAATAGAACTTCACCCTTTGCATTTACCGGAAATAAATTTGAATTCCGTGCGGTTGGTTCAAGCCAATCACCATCAACTCCGATAACTGTGTTGAATACAGCAATGGCTGAATCATTGGATAATGTTCGAATTGCAATTGAAAAATCAATGGCAGGTGGTAAAGATCTCAATACGGCTGTTGTTGAAGTGCTTCGCAAAGTTATTTCAGAATCGAAAAAGGTTATTTTCAGCGGTGATGGATATTCAGATGCTTGGCAGAAAGAAGCAGCCAAACGAGGTTTGCCAAACATTAAGACGACACCAGAAGCAATTGAATCATATAACACCAAAGAAGCTCACGCATTGTTTTCAAAACATAAAGTATTAAATGACCGTGAACTTGAAGCCATTTACCATATTGACTTAGAGAATTATATCAAACAAGTTGATATTGAAGCAAGAGTTGCAAAAAAGATGGCTTTGACGATGTATTTTCCAACGGTTGTTTCTTACGTTAATGAATTATGTCAAACTGCAACAGGATTAAAATCAGTTATTGGCGGCGGTGATAAGTCGATTAAATCATTAAAAGATGTAATAAAAAATATTTCGAAATTGATGTCTGGTATTCAAATTGAAGTTGCAGTGCTTGAGAAGTTGTTGAATGCTGCTCACAATCAAAAGGATATCAAGAAGAAAGCATGGGCGTTCGTTGGAGTAAAAAGTCAAACGGAAAAGCTTCGTGTTGGAATTGACGAATTAGAAATATTGGTTGCGAACGATCTATGGCCGGTTCCAAAATACGCAGATATGATCGTTGGATTGTAATTGAACTCATATCATGAAGACAAATCCCTGACCGCCGGAAGGTGTTCAGGGATTTTTATTTTAAATTGCTTCTTCATTTTGATTTCGATATTTTTTTGAAACGATAATAGAGGGTGTATGAATCTTGGTAGTAAGATCCGAACTATTACAGATTTCCCTAAAAAGGGGATTCGGTTTAAAGATATCACAACAGTTTTAAAAGATGCTGAAGCTTTAGCCTATTGTGTTGATACGTTATACGAAAAGTTTAAAAACAAAGGAATTACAAAAGTAATCGGTATCGAATCTCGCGGATTTATTGTTGGAACTGCGCTTGCATATCGTCTTGGAGTTGGATTTGTTCCAATACGGAAACCAGGTAAACTGCCTGCCGAAACACTTCGTCAGGAATATCAATTGGAGTATGGAACGGATGCGATTGAAATCCATAAAGATGCTATTTTACATGGTGAAAGAGTATTGCTGCACGATGATGTTCTTGCAACTGGTGGGACAATGGAAGCAGCGTGTAAATTGGTAGAGCAACTCGGCGGAGTTATTGTTGGATTATCATTCCTTATTGAATTATCATTTCTTGATCCTAGAAAAAAACTTTCACGGTATGAAATATTTTCGTTAATCAGTTACGATTCTGAGTAAGTCTAAAATTACACTTCATTATGAAAACAATCATTGAACCATTCAAAATAAAATCTGTCGAGCCAATTCGATTTACAACTCGCAATGAACGAATTGAAATATTAAAAGAGGCTTATTTCAATCCTTTTTTAATAAAAGCAGATGATGTTTTAATTGATTTGCTTACCGATAGCGGTACATCAGCCATGAGTGCTAAGCAGTGGGCGGGAATGATGGAAGGAGATGAATCTTACGCAGGTGCACGAAGTTTTTTTAGATTTGAAAAAGCTGTGCGTGAGATTACTGATATGAAGTATATAATTCCTACTCATCAAGGACGAGCAGCAGAAAAAATTCTATTCACTATTATCGGTGGGAAAGGGAAATTTATTCCCAATAACACTCATTTTGATACAACTCGTGCCAATGTTGAATTTAGCGGTGCAGTTGCTGTCGATTTCCAAACAGAAGAAGGGAAGCAGCCGAATGTTATTGCGCCGTTCAAAGGTAATATGAACATTCCCGAACTCGAAAAATTTATACTTAAAACTGGTGCTGAAAATATTCCAGTTTGTTTTATTACCGTTACGAATAACTCAGGCGGTGGACAACCTGTTTCTATGGAAAATATTCGTGGAACAAAATCTATTTTAAAGCGATATGGAATTCCGTTGTTCATTGATGCTTGTCGTTTTGCTGAGAATGCTTTTTTCATTAAGAAACGTGAACCAGGATATGAAGATAAAACCCCAAAAGAAATTGTTCAAGAAATGTTTTCATATGCTGATGGCGTTACAATGAGTGCAAAAAAAGATGCTATCGTGAACATGGGTGGTTTTCTTGCATTGAATGATGAGAATCTTGCAATGCAAGCTCGCAACTTATTAATTGTGACAGAAGGGTTTCCAACATACGGTGGTCTTGCAGGACGTGACCTTGAAGCAATTGCGCAAGGATTAGAAGAAGTATTGGACGAACATTATTTAACATACCGTTTACGATCGGTGGAATATCTTGGAAATAAATTGACTGAAATTGGAATACCAATCCTACAGCCACCGGGAGGTCATGCAATTTATATTGATGCAAAAGGATTTGTACCTCAGATTCCATCAAATCAATATCCAGGTCAAGCAGTAGTTTGTGAACTCTACAAAATAGGAGGGATACGATCTGTTGAGATTGGGAGCGTTATGTTTGGAAAATATGATAATGAAGGGAAATTGATTACGCCTGCAATGGAATTGGTGCGTCTTGCGATCCCACGCAGAGTTTATACTCAGAGTCATATTGATTATGTGATCGAGTGTTGTGAAGAATTGTTCAGCAACAAGAATTTACTGAAGGGATTTTCAATTGTTTACGAAGCTCCACAGTTAAGACACTTCACCGCACATTTCAAACCTTTATGATCTTTATGCGATAAATATAACTCTAATTCATCTAAAGATTTCTTTCGTTTTTCATTGCAAGCCCGCGCAATTATTCGTATTTTTTCATTTATATGATAGTTTGTCCGGTTTGTAAACATTCCAACAATGAGTTCTCGATTAAATGTAAATCGTGTGGAAGTTACATTCAGGACCGAGTACCAAATCTAGATTTGTTCACAATGATATGGCTGATCATTGAGTCACCTTCAGCCGCATTCAAAAAAATTATTATTGCTGAGCACAAGAATTTCGTTCTTTTTTTCTCATTGTTCCTTGGAATCGGTGCTTCATTCGCGTTATTGTGGTCTAGTAAATCTGGAAATTCTTTTGATAACCTTTTTCCATTATTATTGTTTGGTACTGTAATTGGAATAGTTATCAGTGTTCCATTGTTCTATTGTCTAGCGTTTGCGTTTCATGCGGTAATTTCATTATTCAAACGGGACACAGAATTTAAAGTAACATATGGAATAATTGGATGGTCGCTAGTCCCAATCATGCTGTCAGTGGTCTTTGTTTTGCCGTTTGAATTAAGCACTCTTGGTTTGTTATTATTCTCGACAAATCCAAGCGCCTATGAAGTGAAGCCGTTAGTGACAATTGTTCTGCTTGGATTAGACGGGCTGATGGCTGTATGGAGTTTACTATTAGCTTCAACCGGTATTTCACTTGCATACCGTTTCAGATTTATCGTAAGCATGATCATTGTCATGCTCGTTGTTGGAGCAACATCATTTTTAAGTTATTTAATCTATTCATCATTCAATATTTAATTAAAAGGAAACCAATACGATGGGGAAAGTAATTCTCACCGTTCAATACGACGTGAAAGAAGCAAAACGGAATGACTATTTGACCGCCGTTGAAAGGCTAAAATCACATTATGCGACAAATCAATTTGTTTCATATTCGGTTTATGAACAACGCGGAAAACAAAATTCTTTTGCTGAAATTTTTATGGCACATTCAGAGGTTGCTTATAAGAAGTTCGAAGAAAGCGA
Source organism: Bacteroidota bacterium (assembly GCA_030679145.1). Classification (GTDB taxonomy): domain Bacteria; phylum Bacteroidota; class Ignavibacteria; order UBA10030; family UBA8401; genus UBA8401. The sequence continues at coordinate 17,082 of JAUXTU010000092.1, forward strand.
TGATCAAATAGCAGATTCTCTTACGGCACAATTGCAGGATTTTGTTGAAAGTAAAACTAAGTACACTACTTTCATAGAAACAAAATAAGGTCTATGGCAAACCGAGATCCAATAGCACTGCTGATGAAGGAGCATGAAGAAGCGTTAACGAAACTTCATCGCCTTAAAAAGGATGCTCAGGAATTGAAGAAGAAGGGATATTCAGAAAAAGTTTTTAAATCTCTTCTCAAAGCTGCCGAATATGTAGACGAAGAAGTTCGGGTGCATAATAAACATGAAGAGATAGCTTTATTTCCGATTGTTGAACGATATGTTGATGGTCCTACTTCAGTTCTTCGTGAAGATCATGCTAAAATGTCAAAGATATATAAGAAATTGAATTATAGCATTAAAGCATTGAAAGAGAACCATGATGACAAAACTTCTCGGCTGGAGTTATGTGAATCTGCTGAAGAGATCGTTCATTTGATGGTCAATCATATTCACAAGGAGAATCAGATCCTTTTTCCAATGATACAACGGTTCTGCACTAAAGAAGAAATTCGTGAGATAGCAAAAAAACTATTGTAGAATTATTTAAAATTCAAACAATAAAAAAGCCATTCGATAATTCGAATGGCTTTTTTATTGTTAAACCAAAAGGCAGTTCTAATTCCTTTTTTCAAGGGTCATTTTTGTTGTGATCGTTTCAGTCTTATTGCGAACAATTTTGACCTCAATCTCATCTCCTGGTTTAAATTCTTGAAGTGCATACGTATAATCATATACATTCTTGATTTCAAACTTTCCGAATTTTATCAGCACATCACCTTTTAGCAGACCTGCTTTTGATGCAGGACTGTTATCACGAACGCCTGCTAATAACATTCCGTCAGCACCTTCAGAGTAATCGGGAATTGTTCCTACAAATACTCGGAATCCCTGTCGTGTTCCTTGTTGAGGTGCCTGAGTTTTAATGTAATCCGGACGTGCCGCTGTTGTATCAATTTCCACAGCAAGTTTCGACGCATAAGAAACAATCTGTGCAATTCCTTCTGAATTAATTTTATCCGCATCATCAGAAGGTCTGTGGTAATTATCGTGTAAACCTGTAAAGAAGAAAAGGACAGGAATTCCTGCACCATAGAAGGATGCATGGTCACTCGGTCCATATCCATCTTTAACAAATTTAAGCTTAAACGTGGAGTCAGAATTATATTTCGTGACCAATGATTCCCATTGCGATGATGTTCCGGTTCCTTGAATTGTAAGAGTTTGATCGGTCAATCTTCCTACCATATCATAATTGATCATCGTTACAGCTTGTGTCAAAGAAAGTTTTGGATGTTTTGTATAATGAGCAGATCCAAGAACTCCCATTTCTTCACCGGAGAATCCCATAAATAGAACATTTCTTTTGAGGATATTCTTGTAATAACTTAATTCACGGGCTGTTTCAATCATTGCTGATGTGCCGGAAGCATTATCATCTGCACCATTATGAATTTCATTTTGGTCGGGAGCGAGTGAGCCGGAGCCAATTCCGCCGTAACCTAAATGATCAAAATGTCCGCCAATGATGAGATGTTCTTCGTTATCATTCACTTTTAATAAACCAAGAACATTGGAAGTTTTCTTTTTTAATTGAATAACTTCAGAAGAAAGAGAGAGTGTAACATTTTTCAATTCGAACGATTGTTGTTTGTTTGTGCGGACGATCCTTTTTTGCAATGAATCAATTGTTATCCTATTTCCTTTTAACCAAGTGTTTACAATTGCTCGTGAAACAGAAAAGACAGGAATACCCGCATCACTGAAAGAGTTGTCGAATTTTAATTTTACGAGCGCATCAGATGAGTCATCTGCCGTTGCCGTAACAAGCAACAAAGCCTTTGCACCTTTTTCGCGAGCCTGCATTGCTTTGTATCGTAATGCCGATTGTTTTGCATATTTTGAATGTGGGTTGTCGCCATCCGGTGAATACCGCAAAGCAATAACAACTTTATTTTTTGCATCGATTTTTGCGTAATCATCGTAGGTTGAATCAACAGTCATCCCATAACCCGCAAAGATAACGTTACCTTCAGCAGATGCATTAGCAGAAAAAGAAATTGGTACAAAATCTTTTTGAACGGAATAGTTACTTGTTTTCTTTCCAAGTTTTGCTGTTAAAGAATTTTGTTTACCTAGCTCAAGGGATTTAACAACTTCGAATTCCTGGAAATAGGTTCCATTATCACCCATTGGCCGTAAACCAAGCTCTGAAAACTTATCAGCAATATATTTTGCCGCCAGTTCATTTCCTTTCTCACCGGTTCCACGTCCTTCAAGTTCGTTTGAGGCAAGATAGTCAACATGACTTTTTGCATAAGCAACAGAAGAATCTGGAACCCAATCTGCAAGAAAAATATTGAATTCATGTCTGGATTTAGCATCACGGCTGGAAACAAATACCAATTTCTTTCCATCAGGACTGAACATCGGGAATCCGTCAAATCCGGAATTAAAAGTTACCTGTTCAATATTTTTTCCATGAAGATCAATCAAGAATAGATCAAAATTATATCCTTTCGGATCATTTACATTACTTGCAAAAATTATTTTTTTTCCATCCGGTGTAAAAAATGGTGCAAAATTGGCTGCTCCATTGTGTGTTAATTGATTCTTTTCTGATCCATCAACATTAATAGTGAATAATTCCATTTGTGATGGTTTGACAAGTTCTTGTTTAAGAAGGTCTTCACCTTCTTTAATCTTTGCAGAGTCTAAAGGATGATGCGCGCGGTAAACAATCTTTTTTCCGTCGGCCGAGAAGAATGCGCCGCCATCATATCCTTTGTCATTTGTTAATCGTCTGACATTTTTTCCGTCAGCATCCATAATATATAACTCTAAATCACCATCACGGGAAGATGTAAAAACGATATGTTTACCATCAGGAGAAATTGTCGCTTCTGCATCATATCCTTTAGAAGCAGCAAGTTTCTTAGGGTTTGAACCATCGGCATTGGCGATATAAATATCATAAGCATTATATACTTCCCACGTATAACCTTTTGATCGATCGGCTCGGGGAGGGCAGTCATCATCATTATCGTGTGTCGATGCATAAACAATTTTTTGACCATCAGGGAAGAAATACGCACAGGTGGTTCGGCCTTCACCAGTGCTAACGAGTTTACTATTACTTCCGTAAATATTCATTGTGAATATTTGATCGCATTTGTATTGATCTTTTGTAGCTTGATAGATCAATTGTTTGCCATCTGCAGAAAAGTATGCTTCCGCATTTGATCCGCCAAAGGTAATCTGTTTGATATTTGAAAAATGCCGTTCAGTTTGTGCAAAAAGTGAAACTGTAACAAAAAGTAAGACTAAAAAATATTTCATTAAACTCTCCATAATTTTAAATTCTTATGAATTTACAGATAAGTTACTCTCGAATCAAGGTTTGACTGTTATTCAAAATGAAAAAATCGTATATTTATCTAGCAATTAATTATTAAACAGACTATGTATAATAAATCTTTACATCGCTTTGCAATCTTTACTGCGGCTAATACGTTTGCACTAATTTTTATTGGGGGGCTTGTGACAAGCACCGGATCCGGACTATCAGTGCCGGATTGGCCGACAACGTATGGTGAGAACATGTTTACGTTCCCAATTGATAAATGGATTGGGGGAATAAAATATGAACATGGACACCGACTTGTTGCATCTTTTGTTGGATTTCTTACAGTAATATTAACGGTCTGGCTTGCAATAAAAGAAGATAGACCATGGTTAAAATTATTAGGGTATTTCGCTCTTGCTATGGTTATCGTGCAGGGCATTCTTGGAGGATTAACAGTATTATTTCTTTTACCGACTGCAGTTTCAATAGCACATGGAATGTTAGCACAAACGTTTTTCTGTATCGTATCATCAATTGCGCTTTTTACTTCACGATGGTGGAGAAGTGGAGAAGAACGATTTGATTTTACAAAAGGTAGATCACTGCAAGCAATTTCTATTTTAGCAACAGCGGCTGTTTTTTTACAACTTGCGTTTGGAGCGTTGTTGCGTCATACATATTCAGGATTATCAATTCCTGACTTTCCATTAGCATATGGACAAATATTTCCAACTCTGTCAGTTGATGCTGTTGCAAAATATAACCAAGAATTGATTTCTACTGGAATTAAATGGACCGGCGACAAACAAATTGAAGCGTATCAAATTGTAATTCATTTGATTCATCGCTATTGGGCATATGGAACTGCTTTGATAGTAATAGTTCTTGGATACAAACTCTGGAAATCTAAAGAGCTTCCAAAACGATTGCAGAGAACAGGAGTATATCTTTTGACTTTTGCTATCCTTCAATTCACGCTTGGAATTATTACAGTTCTATCTAGAAAAGAATTTATTGTCACATCATTTCATGTGGTGATTGGAGCATTAATTTTAATGACCTGTGTTATTACAACCCTCCAAGTTGCACGCTTACGTTGGTTAAATCAAAATACTGGTTTGTAGATGAATAATGAAACATCACTGATCTCAGAAGAAAAAATGATGAATAGAACCGTGTCTGCTTTTGCAAAAGACCTATGGTTATTAATGAAACCGGAATTGACACTGTTGTCAGTCTTTACATCTCTTGGTTCAGCGTATTTAGCAATAAAAGTTCCGGATGAGTCTCAGCTTATAATTTTTCCATTACTTGCGTTGGGAACGCTGCTTGTTGGCGGAGGGTCAGGTGTAATTAATCAATATTTTGAACGAGAGTTCGATTCAATAATGAAGCGAACGCAAAAGAGACCAATTCCGGACAAAAGAGTGAGTTCTATTGAAGCATTGGTTTTTGGAGTTCTGATTTCACTTATTGGAACTGGATTATTGTTAGTTATAAACTGGTTAACGGCATTGTTAGCAATTTCCACGTTGATCACATACGTATTTTTGTACACGCCACTGAAAAGAATTTCAACCATCGCAACAATTATTGGGGCAATTCCTGGAGCTTTACCAACATTAATTGGTTGGGCAGCTATACAAAACTCACTTTCAAGTCAATCGTTAACTCTCTTTGCGATATTGTTTTATTGGCAGATGCCTCATTTTTATTCGATTGGATGGCTGTATCGGGAAGATTATTCAAGAGCCGGTTTCAGACTTCTAACAAATTTAGATAATAAGGGATGGAAAGTGTCTAAGCAGATTCTGGTCAATCAGATCATTTTAATTGGTGTGAGCCTGTCTCCGGCATTGGTTGGCTTAGTTGATTTGGAATATATTCCCGTTGCAATAATTATTGGACTATTGTTTCTTTTCTTTGGACTGAAATTCAGCCGTTCAATTAAAGATAATACTTCAAATTCCGCTACACGATTACTTTTCTTTTCCTCATTATTCTATTTGCCGATCATTTTTTCAGCAATGATAATCTTTAAAATTCACTGAGCGATAGTATGAAATTCGAAGATCTTGCTACAGTGAATGCCATTCTAAACTTTATTAGTTTTGTTCTCCTTGTTATTGGGTATCGTCATATTAAGGCGTGGAGAAGGGAACAACATAAAAAATTTATGATTGCTGCTTTTATCACATCAGGATTATTTTTAATTAGTTACTTGATATATCACGCTAAAGTTGGCTCAATTGCATTTCAAGGAGAAGGATGGAGTCGCCTGGTCTACTTTACGATACTAATTTCACATGTAATTCTTGCAGCTGTTGTTCCGCCAATGGCAATTCTCACATTGTATCGCGGACTAAAAGGGAAGTTTGACCTTCACAAAAAGATTTCAAAAAAAACATTTGTGATTTGGGTTTATGTTTCGATAACTGGTGTGGTTGTATATTTAATGCTTTATCACATTTTTTGAGGTAAGTCGTCAGCCCATCTCAAAAATAATTTCATTAACAAGTTTAGTGAAATCATTTTTCACTCGATTCGCGGTCTCAGTCACTTCTTCATGGTTAAGTTTGGTAAGAGAGATTCCGGTTGCCATATTGGTGATACACGATATACCAAGAATTTCTATCCCATAATTGTGTGCAACAATTATTTCGGGAACAGTTGACATTCCAACTGCATCAGCCCCCATTGATGCCATCATTCTAATTTCTGCAGCAGTTTCGTACGATGGTCCTTTAGTCCAGCAGTACACACCTTCTTTAGTTAAAATTCCATTCATTTCTGCAATTGATTTTGCTTTGTTGAGTAAAGAAGTAGAAAGAGTGGGGTATTTCTGAAGAGAAGTGGTTTCGTTCAATTCCTTAGTTCCAATCAATGGATTCTCACCGGTGAGATTGATATAATCTCGGATAAACATCAAAGTGCCGGAATCAAAATTACGATTGATTCCACCTGCAGCATTTGTAACAATCAGTTTCTGTACGCCAAGTTCTGCTGCTATTCGTATGGGATAGACAACTTTTTGGATGTCATTACTTTCGTATAAATGAATGCGACCTTGAAAGACGATCAGTTCATTTGATTTTCGATCATCTGATTCGAGTGTCCCAAAAATTATTTTCCCAGCATGTCCTTGAACAGTTGAAATCGGGTAATGCGGAATTTCCGAGGTAGGAATTACGACAGGGTTTTTAATTTGTTTTGCAAAATCTCCTAATCCTGAACCAAGCACAACTGCAATCTCTGGGACTCTAGTAATTTTTGATCGAAGATATTCGATCGAATCTTGAAGTTGTGTATTCATAAAAAATTAACCGATCAAAATTCCTGCAATTGTTGCAGTCATCAATGTCGAAAGGACTCCACCCAACACAGCACGCAATCCGAGCGCAGCAATATCTTTCTTTCTATGTGGAGCCATTGGAGAAATACCACCGATTTGAATAGCAATGGATGAAAAGTTAGCAAATCCACATAATGCATAGGTTGCCATCATTACACCTTTTTCGCTCATTACGCCTGTTTTGAGCAATGTTGCAAGATCAAGGTAAGCAACAAATTCATTCAACACTATCTTTGTCCCTAGCAAACTTCCAAAATTAAATGCATCATTCCAGGGAACACCAATCGCAACAGCAACAAATTGCAGAACTGATCCGAAAATAAATTGCATCGATAGTGTTTGGTTGAAATGGGATTGAAGGTAAGCATTTAATCCTGTAAGGTCGCCGACATAACCTAAAATCCCATTAAGCATTGCAATTAAAGCAATAAAGGCTAACAACATACCACCAACATTCAAAGCAAGTTGAAGTCCATCGGAAGCTCCGGTTGCCGCAGCTTCAATTGCATTTGAAGCATTTTTTTCAACTTCAAGTTTAACTGTACCTTTGGTTACCGGCTCTTCCATTTCTGGATAAATAATTTTAGAGATTGCAAGTGAAGCAGGAGCAGCCATTGTGCTTGCGGCTAACAACTGAACTGCAAATTTCAACTGCGCATCAGCTAATGGAATATTGTTCGCTTCGGCAAAAGATTGACCCAGCATTTGTATATAACTTGCCATTACGCCGCCGGCAATAGTGGCCATTCCGCCGACCATAATAGTCAAAACTTCTGAGTTGGTCATTGTACCGATGTATGGACGAATGAGAAGTGGAGCTTCTGTTTGTCCAACAAAGATATTGGCTGTATTCGATAACGATTCTGCACCGCTTGTTCCCAGAACTTTTACCATTACTTTTGCCATTACTTTTACAACTGCTTGAAGAATTCCAAGATAATACAGCAGAGATGTTAAAGCAGAGACGAATATAATGGTTGGCAATACTTGAAATGCAAAGAAAAATCCAAGTGAATTTGAACCGGAATTGACAGCAAGATTACCAAAAACAAATTGAGCACCAACCATTGTGTAGTTTAATAACGCAACAACACCTGCTCCGATTCCATCAATAATATCTTTTAATAAACCAAGCGGCCAGAACCACGAACGTAGTGTTATACTATGGATAATAAAAATTGCGAAGACCAATTGGATACCAAATGCTTTTGCAACAAGTGCCCAATTAACATGTTTTTTATTATTTGAAAATAAAAAAGCAATCCCAATGATAAACGCAACCCCACCAATACCTCTTAACACTGAAATGATATCCATGAATCTCCTGTAAAAAATATTTAAAAAGGATGATTGATTATTCGGGAATGTAATGACATTTTCTGCAGCGAGCCTCATATGAATCTGCAGCGCCGACCACAACACGATCAGCATTTGCAACTTTTCGTTGAGTTCTATCTGCCGGGTTTCCACAAACAACACAGATTGCCAATGTCTTTGTAATGTATTCTGCAGCAGCTAATAATTGGGGAACAGGTTCAAATGGAACACCACGATAATCTTGATCCAAACCTGCAACGATAACACGCTTACCTTCATTGGCAAGTTTTTCACAAACACCAAGAACAGCCATATCAAAAAATTGTACCTCATCGATGCCGACAACTTGCGCATCTTTTGCAAGAACAAGAATTTCTTCTGCTTTATCAATAACTACTGATTCGAGTGATTGAGTGTTATGAGAAACAATTTGATTTGAGGAATAACGATTGTCAATGCGAGGCTTGAAAATGATTACTTTTTGTCGTGCAATTTGGGCTCTGCGGAGTCTTCGGATCAATTCTTCAGTCTTTCCGCTGAACATACATCCTGCGACGACTTCGATCCATCCAATATTCTTTGGTGCTTGATGTTGAGTAACTTCCATAAAATTAAAACGTGATAAATGATTATTCTTTTAGTGAACTACGAAAGAATATAGATAAAACACGTTCTAATTTCAAAGGAAAAACAAGAATGTCGCACCCTAAACCATTCTTATGCAAGAGTAATAACTGTTAACTCCGGGGGACAATTTATTCTAAATGGAATTCCAACCGAACCAATACCTTTGTTGACATACAGTTGAGATTTATCAAGAGTATATAATCCTGCAATATACTTTGAAGCAAATGCGGCAAGTGAAATTGGGGTTCCATCAACTTTTCCAAATACGACCTGACCACCATGGGTATGTCCACTTAGGGTTAGGTCAATTCCAAGATTTTTCGCATTAGAAAAATAATATGGTTTATGACAGAGGAGAATTTTTGGTTGATCATTTTTCACAAATGACAGCGCCCTGATCATATAGTCATCCGGTTTCACATTTCTCCCTATATCATCCACACCGATCAGATTAAAGAAAGAATTATCTTTTTCGATCTTTATAGCATCATTCCGTAAAAGTTTTATACCACATTCATCAACCTTTTTAGCTACTAGTTCTACATCTTTTGCAAAATAATCATGATTACCGAGGCAGCCATAAACTCCATTCGGAGATTTTAAATTAGAGAAGGCTTCAGCAAATTGATACACTTCCTCGGTCTGACTATTCACAAAATCACCCGTAACGACAATAAGATCGGTTTTCAGTGCATTCATCGCGCTAACATACCCGTCCATATCTTCTTTATTCATAAAAACGCTGGAATGAATATCGCTCATCATGCCTATTGTAAATCCTTTAAACTGTTCGGGTAGGTTTGGGATCATTATAGTTTTATTGATCACTTCAAAATCATTTCCGTTTACTGCTCCGGCAGTTGCACCCACAAAAGAATATGCAGAAAGTCCAATAACACCTTTTTGTAAAAATGATCGGCGCGACGCATCAAATTTCTTGAAACCAGAAGTTTCTTTCATGGAATTTACTTTCAATTTTATAATTGGATGGACAGTTAATGCATGATATGACAGATTGAATGGTAGCTTTATTACATTGATTATTAATAATACGATGAAGATAAAAAGAGTTGCAATATGCCATATAAAAAACGGTACAAGCACAGCTAAAATATCTTGCGAAAAATGTGTCAATTGCCAAATATAAAAATACACAAAAATTAATGGCAAATTAGAACCTACAAAAATTGGAATCAAAGCTTTTTCGAACCAAACAGGAAGTATATTAATTTGACGAAGATATTTCCTGAATCGAAAGAACAGGTATATCTGCCCAGTAAGAATGAAGATTGTTATCCAGATTCTAAACATACAAATAGTAATTCTTGATTTTAGCTAACTTTTTTGCTAAGTTATACCACTTAATTTTTATTATCAACCTTTATTAGGAACACAATGTATACGTTTTTAGTTCTTGCAGAAATTATCATCGCATTTCTTCTTATCATAGTAATATTAATGCAAAACAGCAAAGGTGGCGGACTTTCTGCCGGTATGGGTGGCGGAAATATTGGAACTGTATTCGGAGTTCGTCGCGCTTCAGATTTCCTATCACAAGCAACAACATATCTTGCTGCTGCATTTATTATCATTGCTCTTGCAGTAAATCTGTTCTTTTTACCCGGGAAAGGTAAGACGCAAGAAAGTGTTATTCAAAGCGGACAGACACAAAGTGTTCCTGCACCGCAGATTCCTGCTCAGACTCAACCACAACAATCAAATCCATAAAAATATTTGATCACAAATTTATGAAGCCCATAGGTAATTCACTATGGGCTTTTTCATTATGCTCAAACGATATCCGATAATAGTATCCGCATTCTTTTGTTATTCATTCTTTCTTTCGGCACAAACGAAACCTGAATGGACAAACACCCAAAAGAATACAATTAGTAGGGCGTTCTATTACGGCATTGGAACCTCTCAAGTTTCACCGGATGAAGCAGATACAAGAGCGTTCATTGAATTTTCCCGTAACGTAGAATTGAAAGTTAAAAGCATCTTTCAACAGCAGGTAACTGAAGAGGGAAAAGACTTTTCTGAACGGACAAATATTACAACTGAATTGATTTCCGATGTAAGCCTGAAGGGAATAGCAATCACTGAGCGTTTTGCTGACACAACATCAAAAGCATTTTTCAGTTTAATTCAATACCGAAAGACAGAATATGACTCGATGGTGTTATTTCAGATTGAACGTGAAGTTGTGTTGATGAAAGTTCGAAATAAAATGATTGAAGAAAAACGACAGGAAGAATTACGATCACAAAAAGTGAAGAATCAGCAGGAAGAAGATCGAAAAAAGGAAGAGCTTCGTGCTAAACAAGAAGAATTAACCATTGAACAAAAGCGTCAGCAGCAAAAAGATCAAGAGGCTGAGTTACACAAAAAAATGTATGGTGAATTTCTGAAAACCCCACCACCGGAAAAAGTTGTATCACTGCGAAACGGGGAAATCTCTAACGGTGAAAACTCCTTGATGCTCAAAGCTGGTCTTGCACCATTACGGTTTAACGGTGGGTTCTATGCACGTCGTTTTTGGGTGTTTGAACTTGCGGGAAGTGCCACTTCTCGAAACGGTAAATTGAATCAAGAAGAAGGATTCTTCAAAATCCAGATTCTGCCCCGGGTGGGTGAATTCACTAAAACATCACTTGCGATTGGGGCAGTACAGGCAGTTGGGCTGATTGCTGATAGCGGATATAGTTTTAAACGTTCAAAATATTCATTGTTTGTTGCCGGAAATATATCAATCCCTGAATATGCTTATTCAACATTTTCGTTCTATGGTGACAAACGGAAAATATCTTTCGGTGTAACAACAAATCCATTCTATTCACAATTCAAACATCATCTTGGATTTGTTTTGGAAGCGAATACTGTATTCGATAAGGATTTTAGAAACAGCAAAGGAAATACTTTCGTTATCAATGGCGGTATCAGGTTGCAAGCAAGTGAATCACTTTCAACTCAACTGGTATATGAAGATTATGAACAACTGAATCTTACTTTAGAATTTCAATTTTGAAAAACGTACAATTTTTTTTATATTCAATACATTAATGCATTCGTAGCTCAATTGGCAGAGCAGGACACTCTTAATGTCAAGGTTGAAGGTTCGATTCCTTCCGAGTGCACAAGAACAAAAAAATCCGAGTGTCACTCGGATTTTTTTGTTAGTACCACTTCTTTAGAATTTATTCTTTAATGTGAGATATAGAGATACCGTTTTATCTTTAGTGTAGGTGTCTTTTCAAAGGGCTCTTTTTGTTCGATAACTCGAGATATTTTAGAGAACCCTGAAACCTGTGTGTTAACGGAATGCTTTATATCGTCCAATAATTTTAAAATATGTTCGCGGGTCTTTGATTCGGTCTCTCCGGAATTCACAGCTTCTTGATCGAGCGATTCATAATCCAAAAATACACGGGCAACTAAAGAGTCACTTTCTTCATATACTAACGACTCCAAAACGTATTCCGCTTGATTAATGATTGATTCAATCGCTTCGGGGTATATATTCTCACCGCTTGGACCAAGAATAATATTTTTCACTCGACCTCGAATTGCCAAATGATTTTTTTCGTCAAAGAAACCTAAATCGCCTGTTCGCAACCATCCATCGTTTGAAAGAACTTCAGCGGTACGTTCCGGATCTTTGTAATACCCCTTCATTACGCTTGGTCCTCGGACAATGATCTCACCAATTTTTGTTTCGGAATTCGGATGGTCAATTTTTACATCTAAAGCCGGAATGACAAGTCCCGTTGAACGGAATCGCTGTATATGTGCAGGAGCACCAGATATTAATGGTGATGTTTCCGTCATTCCATATCCGATCGCATAAGGGAATTTAGCCTCGCGAAGAAATTGTTCGACTTCTGGAGCTAAAGCAGCACCACCGATTCCGAAAAACTTTAATGATCCGCCAAATGTCTCTTTCAGTTTTTTTCCGGCGAGTGAGTGTATTTTTTTTCTAAAATATGGTATTCCGGATAATATTCTCCCGATTAATTTTTTTCGTATTTGCGGCAGCACTTTTGTTTTATATATTTTCTCAATGATCAATGGAACAACCAGCATAATTGTCGGACGGATCTTTAATAATGCGGGTAACAATACTGCCGCGGTTGGTGGTTTTCGTAGATATGTTATTGAAGCTCCGCACATAATGGGCAAAACTAATCCTAAAGTGCATTCGTAAACGTGTGCAAGAGGAAGTATTGATAACAATCGATCACTCGGCACCATTGGGGGAATATCATACGATGCTTGTGCATTCCATACAATGTTCTTATGTGTCAGTATTACGCCTTTAGAATGTCCTGTTGTTCCCGATGTGTAAATAATTGCTGCAAGATCATCTTCTTTCGGTACTGTATGCTGGTATCCGGCAAGTTGAAGCGCAAGTGAACGAATTTTTCTCAATTCACGACTGCCATCGGAGATCAACTGTTTTAGTGTTGTTCCATTTGTTTGATCTTCAATAAGAGATAATGTATCAAGAAGTATAAAAGCTAAGAAAGGAGAGCGGTCAATATCGTCAAGTTTTGCAGCAAGTCGTTCAGAAACAAAAAGTGCAGTGCATTCAGCATGGCGCAAAATATGATGAATCTCTGTTGTATGAAAGTCCGGAAGAATAGGGACTGCAACACAACCCATTGTTGTTATCGCAAAGTAGGCAATTCCCCAATACGGTGAACTTTCGCCAATGATCGCTACACGATCACCCGGTGCCACACCGCGGTCACGTAATACATCAGAACAATGTTTTACTTGTTCACCAAATTCTTGATACGTAAAATGTGTTTCTCCAACATAGCCAAGAGCAGGTGTTTTTGAAAATTCCTGAATGGATCTATTATACAGCGAAGTAAGCGTTAACAGTGGAAGTGAAATCACAAAATTCTCGCGGCAATGAATCAAAATTGAAATTTACATATGTGAATGATAATGAGAATTAGAAAAGGAGGCAAGCAATTGTAGAAAAACAAAAACCATTGCAGACATCTTTGTCAGTAATAGCTTTTAGAAGTAAAAAATTATAAAGGAATTGTTCATTTTTAGTTTTCGAGAGTATTGATTATACATTTATGAAGTTTGGAATTCATTTGAACATAAATTTGAGAGATTACGTCAAGTTTATTTCTATTCTAATTATTATCTGAGAAGATAACATCTTTCGAACATTTTAATCAATACTGACCGCATATATTTAATACTTATTTTATTTAATAAAATTTCTTTGTATAGTGATATGAAAAATCAATTATTTTGTAATAGACAAATAATTATATGAAAAAATTCTCTTATTCAGTTATTCTTCAGCAAAAAGGGGATCAACCAAAAACTGAGGGGGATACATTTGAAACCTATAGAAGTTTTGTTGACAACGGGATTCAAACCGCACTGACTGAATTAGACAAAGTAAGATCGGATACAATTCAAAAAAATGGAACAATCCTCCGGGGCGGTTTGGGTCATTTCCTTTCAACACCACTAAAATCAGACACAGATGAGATTATTCGCCTTATTCGTGATAATATTGAGAATACTGTTCAGCAATTAGATGCAGCGGCAATTCTCTCATCGGTTGAACACACACTGTGGAAAATCATTGAACCGCAAAATGTACCACTACATCGTCAATTAGTCGGAGTTGTTAAGCGATTGCTAAAAAACGGCCGGACAATTTTAGCTGATGCAGGCTGTCAATTTGGTAAGAATTCGGGAGAAACGATTTTTTCTAAATTTTCATTTAATGGGTTTGCAACGGCTCAATCATTAAAAACAATCATCGATCAATTTAGGAGTCAACAAACACTTGAAGTAATTAACGGGACATTATCAAGCACCATTACCGCAATAGAAGAGGGTGAAAGCATTGAAAAATTTATCGTTCAAATAGATTTTGATGCTCCGAACGATTTGGTTATTTCACAATTGCTTGAAAGAATACCCGTGATGTTGGATCAATTTGGAATTAAGAATTTTATTGTTTCAAAACAATCGCTTCATGGCGGAGTTGGGGGCGAATATCAAATTCAATTTAAGATGAATATCGATAAGTATCCTCTTGGAACAGTGATTATGTCGTTAGTAGGAGATAGTGAAGAGTTAGAAGAGGCAATTACAGTTCATGGTTCATTAATAGTTTTAGAACAGATATAAAAGAATTTATACACCAATTAATCTGATCATTGAAAGAATCTGCCGAACAAAAGAAGAATAGAGCAACGGCTCTCTTCAAAATTCTCATAAAAGAATATCCTTCCGAGCAAACTGCACTACATTACGGAAATCCTTTTCAGCTACTTGTTGCTGTCATTTTATCGGCACAATGTACAGATGCGAGAGTTAATCTCGTAACACCACAGCTCTTTGCCCGATTCTCAACACCAAAAGATTTTGCTTCTGCTGATGTTAAAGAATTGGAAGATTTAATTCACTCAACAGGATTCTACCATAATAAAGCAAAGAATATTATTGGCTGTTCAAAAGCATTAATAGAAAATCATAATTCAAAAGTTCCAGAAACGATGGAAGAGCTTTTTCTACTGCCAGGGGTTGGTAGAAAAACTGCAAATGTTGTTCTTGGTCAAGCATTCGGAAAGATTGAAGGCATTGTTGTTGATACGCATGTGATTAGACTTTCAAACCGATTAGGATTTACAAAAGAACTTGACGCAGTAAAGATCGAAAAAGATTTGATGCCGCTTATTCCTAAGAAACATTGGTATCATTTTTCGCATGCATTGATCTTCCACGGAAGAAAAATCTGCCCTGCAAGAAAACCTAAATGCGCTGAATGTAAAATTAGCTCGCATTGCCCTTCATCAACTGTATAGGGAAAGAATATGAGTCGTAACGATGCTCTTGCATTAATGGTTGAGTGGACTCACAATGAGTCTTTGCGCAAACATATGTTATGTGTTGAAACGGTAATGCGTTCATATGCCCAAAAATTTGGACAAGACGAAGAACTGTGGGGAATAACCGGTTTACTTCATGATTTTGATTATGAAAAATATCCCAATCCACCGGATCATCCATTGAAGGGCTCTGAAATATTGAAGAGTCTGGAATATCCGGAAGAAATGCTCATTGCAATTCTTGGTCATGCAAGTTATACCAACATTCCAAGAGAATCACTCCTCGCAAAAACATTGTTTGCGTGTGATGAGTTGTGCGGATTTATTGTTGCTTGCTCTTTAGTGAAACCGGATAGAAAAGTCGCCTCACTTGAAGTCAGTTCAGTTAAAAAGAAATTAAAGGATAAAGGATTTGCAAGAAATGTCAGCCGAGATGATATCACTAACAGCGTAAGCGAATTAGATATTAATTTGGATGAACATATTCAGTTTGTTATTGATTCATTAAAAACCAATGCCGCTAATTTGGGACTGTAATAGTTGCAACTCTTTTCTTTGTTCTTCGTAAGAATTGTTATTCTATTTCTATTTTCCTTAAACTTTTGGAGACTATCATGAAAAAATATACCTTTTGTATTATGGCAGTAATATTTTTTACACTTCCTTTGATTTCTCAAGAAAAAGATGAAGATGACGATAATTCCTCCCGATCATATTCATATTGGGACAGATCAAAAGTAGGCGGCGCTGGTGGTGTTACTCCAATTGTTGGAATGTTTGATAACAAAGAAATGGATAAGATGTTAACTTCATCTGGGTTGCCTACCCTTGGTGCAGATCCAATCTATCTGATTGGTGGAGAAGGATATGGTTACATTATGTTTTTAAAAAATGTTCGTATGGGTGGCTTTGGTGCTTCCGGAAGTAAATCAGTCGTTAAAATCGAAACGATTCCAGGTGGAGAGTTGAGAAAAGAAGTCGAATATGGTATCTCATACGGAGGGTTTTTAGTTGACTACGTTCAGCCGATTGCATATCGCCTGGATATTGCATTCGGAGCTTCAATTGGCGGTGGTGAAATAGAACTCACAATGCGTCGTGACGATGGAAAATTTAAGGAATGGAACACTTTGTGGAATGATTTTGGAACTGTATCGTCTCAAGCAACGAGTTATACACGCAAACTAAACGGGACTTTCGTTGTATTCAATCCTCATGTAAATATTGAATATACTCTCATTACATGGCTTCAATTGCGTATCGGTGCCGGATATCCAATAATGATTTCACCTGAATGGACACTTGATGAAAAATATGACATCAACAATGTTCCTTCAAAGATTAGAGCAAGCGGATATACAATCAATGCAGGAATTATGTTTGGATTTTTTGGTTGGTAATTTTTTAAGGAAATGACCGTCACTTTAGAAGTGACGGTCATTTTTGATTTTAAAGTTTTTCGAATCGTGCTTGGAAGAACCGAAGATATTTCGGTTCATAGATCATCTTCAAACCTTTTACACTCTCGCGATTCTGCCACACCTCATAGACTGATTCAACAGTAACATCGCAATGCGCTTGTGTATAAACTCGTCGGGGGAACGTAAGCCGCACAAGTTCCAATTTAGGATAATAATGATCTCCGGTTTCTTTGTTTCTTCCGGCAGAAACAATTCCGCGTTCCATTGCTCGAATTCCTGAATCAAGATATAATTCTGCGGCAAGCGTTTGAGCCGGGAATTTTAACTGCTCAAGTTGTGGATAGAATTTTTTCGCATCAAGAAATATGGCATGGCCGCCGATCGGAGTAACGATAGGTATTCCCAATTCCAATAATCTATTCCCAACATATTCCACTTGTCCGATGCGTGCTTGAAGATGATCTAACTGGCATGCTTCCTGAATTCCCCGCGCCATTGCTTCCATATCACGTCCGGCGAGACCACCATACGTATGCAATCCTTCATAGATAACAACCATATTTCGTGCTTCTTCAAAAATAGCATCATCATTAATTGCGAGAAATCCTCCAATATTTACCAGCAGATCTTTTTTCCCACTCATTGTCGCGGCATCAGAGTATGAACACATCTCAAGTAGAATTTCTTTGATTGTTTTATTCTCATAACCCTTTTCACGCTTTTTGATGAAGAAAGCATTTTCCATAGCTCGCGTCGCATCAAACACAACTTTGATTTTATTTTTTTGCGAAAGTTGAAATACAGCACGTAAATTTTCCATTGAAATTGGTTGACCACCTGCCATATTCACCGTTGCACCGATCGTGATATATGCAATTTTTTCTGCACCGACTTTCTTAATTAAGTTCTCATATTTTTGAAGATCTACATTTCCTTTGAAAGGAAATGTATTCTGCGGATCGTGTGCTTCATCAATAATCACATCAACAAAATTTCCACCGGCAAGTTCTTGATGGAGTCTGGTCGTTGTGAAGTACATATTTCCGGGAACGTAATCACCCTTTTTAATCAAGATTTGAGAAATGAGATTTTCTGCTCCGCGTCCTTGATGGGTCGGGACAAGGTGCTTATATCCATAAAATTCTTGAACAGCCTTTTCAAGATTATAATAATTTTCACTCCCTGCATAGGCTTCATCACCGAGCATCATTCCAGCCCACTGAAAATCGCTCATCGCATTTGTTCCGCTATCAGTCAGCAGGTCAATGTATACATCTCGTGAACGTAGAAGAAAAGTATTGTAGCCGGCTTCTTTAATCGTTTGCTCACGTTCTTCGCGAGTAGTCATTCGTAAAGGTTCTACTGATTTTATTTTGAAAGGTTCTGCCCATGAACGGCGTTGTATTTGTTTCATTGCTGCTCCTGTTTCATTGATTTTAGAGGGTGATTTCATTACTTTGCTTGTGAATTGCACGGACAAATATACTGAACAAGTCCAGATGAAACAATTTCCTTTTTGTACAAAATAAATTACCAGCCGTATGAAACTTGATGGAATTTGGAATGCAGTAGATGCACAGCTCGGCGGACAACATATTGATGAACAATATATTTCTGCTATTACACTTACTGTTGAAAATGAAAAATATGAAACAGTCTTCGGCGGAAAGATTGATAAGGGAACACTGAAATATTTTCCAAATTCAATTCCTATGGCGATCGAAATCAAAAGTGAGGAAGGTACGAATAAAGGAAAGACTGTCAACGCAATTTACAAATCCTCCGGCGGATACCTTTTTGTCTGTTACAATATCACTAATAGCGAGCGCCCTAAGACTTTTGTTTCCACACCTGAAAATCAATTCTATCTTGTTCGATATAAACGATTACAATAAATTTAGTGAATAGACAAATTTCTCAAAATACTCTTTCTACTATTTCTTTGATTGTTGGCAAAGAAAACCTTTTCACTTCTAAAGAAGATGCGATAAGCTATTCTTATGATGGCACACCATTGCATTCGCAATTACCTGAGGCGATTGTTCGACCAACGACAAAAGATCAAATAAGCGAACTGGTCAAGCTCGCAAATAAAGAACATTTCTCAATTGTTCCGCGCGGGGCAGGTACTGGTTTAAGCGGAGGTTCAATTCCTGTCCCAAATTGTATTATTCTTGATATGTCTCAATGGAATAAAATACTGGAAATCGATCAAGAGAATTTAACTTCGTGGGTTGAACCGGGAGTGATCACTTCACAACTTCACCAGGAAGTGGAAAAAATTGGTTTGTTCTATCCGCCTGATCCCGGAAGCATGAATATTTGTACTATCGGAGGAAATGTTGCAGAAAATTCCGGCGGCTTGCGAGGATTAAAATATGGCGTAACAAAAAATTATGTGATGGGATTGGAAGTTGTTCTTCCAAATGGAGAAATTATTTCATGCGGAGGAAAGTCGGTTAAGGATGTAGCCGGATATAATCTGAAAGATTTTTTTATCGGCTCTGAAGGGACGTTGGGAATTTTTACAAAAATCCTGCTCAAATTAATTCCAAAACCGGAAACAAGCAAAACAATGCTTGCATATTTTAATACGCAAGCCGATGCTGGAAGAACAGTTTCAGCGATCATTTCAAAAAAAATAATCCCGTGCACTATAGAATTTCTAGATAATACAACGATTCGCTGTGTTGAAGAATTTTCACATATTGGATTACCGATAGATATTAATTCACTACTGTTATTAGAAGTTGACGGACATTCAACGGTTGTAGAAGAAGAAGCATTAAAAATTGTTGAATGTTGCAAACAAAATAACGCTACCGAAGTAAAAATAGCTCAAACAGTTGAAGAAGCCATAAAATTGAAAACTGCGCGGCGTTCGGCATTTTCCGCTTTAGCACGAACCAGACCAACTACGATTCTTGAAGATATTACTGTTCCTCGAAGCGAGATTGCAACAATGCTGGAAAAGATTGCAGCGATCTCAAAAAAATATAATGTATTGATCGGAACATTCGGTCATGCAGGGGACGGAAATTTACATCCCACATGCTTAACCGACGAACGTGATCACGATGAGATCAGCCGAGCTGAAAAAGCGTATGAAGAAATATTCATTGAAGCGGTAAAGCTAGGCGGAACAATTACCGGTGAACATGGAACCGGTCTTGCAAAGAAAAAATTCTTGCATCTTGTTACAGGATATACTGCCATTGAAACGATGCGGACTATTAAGAAGGCGTTGGATCCGAATAATATCCTCAATCCCGGAAAAGTGTTTGATATCTAACGAATGAAAACTGAAAATTCCAATTTTAGCGGTATCGATATTCCCAGCGATGATGTTCTAACGAACTGCATGCATTGCGGTTTATGTCTTCCTGTTTGCCCGACGTATGCAATCACCGGAAGAGAAAAGTCTTCACCGCGCGGAAGAATTCGTCTTATCAAATCCGTTGCAGAAGGAACGCTGGATATTACACAAGGTTTTGTAGATGAAATGAACTTTTGTTTGGACTGTCAAGCGTGTGAAACAGCTTGTCCCGCAGGAGTGAAATATGGTTCGCTGGTTGAATCAGCACGAAATCAAATTCGTGTTCAACGGAAAGATTCAGAGTTCACATTAATGATGAAATGGATATTTTTAAGAAATATTCTTTCAAAAAAATATTTATTGAACATAGTCAGCAAACTGTTGGGGATTTACCAGAGCAGCGGACTTGAAGCAGCGTTTAAAAATTCTTTGGTCGTAAAGAAACTCACTCCAAAATTATTCAAACTTCAATTACTTTCGCCAAGAATTGACGGACGATTCTTTGATGAGATTTACCCTGAAATTGTATTGCCTCGCAATACTCCAAAATATACAGTCGGGTTTCTATCCGGCTGTATTATGAACGTTGCATTTGCTCACGTCCATGAAGATACCATAAAAGTATTGCTCCATCATGATTGTAGAGTAATCATTCCCAAAAAACAGGTTTGCTGCGGATCGCTGCAAGCACATAATGGTGATTTTGATGTTGCAAGAGAACTTGCGAAAAAAAATATTGATGCTTTCCTGAAACATGATCTCGATGCAATCGTTATGGATTCTGCCGGATGCGGAGCATTGATGAAAGAATACGGACATTATCTTCACGGCGATCCTGAATATTCTGAAAAAGCAAAACAGCTTTCTGGCAAAGTAAAAGATCTAACAGAATTTCTTTATGAAATTGGGTTGAAAGTTCCTGCAAAACAATTTTCGCATCGTGTATCATATCACGACGCTTGTCATCTTATTCATGCACAGAAAATATCGAAAGAACCGCGTGACCTAATTAAATCAATTCCAGGAATTGATTTCGTTGAACTGAATGAGGCATCGTGGTGCTGCGGAAGCGCAGGCATTTATAATGTTACTCACTATGAAGATTCAATGAAAATTCTTGATAGGAAAATGAACAATGTCAAAGAAACTCAAGCCGAATATCTAGTTGCTAATAATCCGGGGTGTCTTACGCAAATTGAATATGGCTGTTCACAACAGCAAGTGAATATGAAAATTGTTCATTTTTCAACATTGCTTCGCACTGTATATGAATTATAAAACCAAAAATATGAAAATATTAACCAAGATTATTTTATTGACCTGTTTAACAATTTTGTTTGCGTATGCAAAAGGAAATAATCTTCCACAACATTCCGAAAAACAATGGCAGCCTGGAATGCTTATTGTTAAAATGAAATCCACTGCACAATCTCTTCGGAAAAACCAATTTGCTAGTGAGCTTCAAACACTACAATCAAAATACAGTGTCTATTCTATTGATCGGTTGATTACGTCAACAGTAAAAACTAAAACGATTGGGAGAGAAGAACTTGAGCGAATTTTCATTTTAAAAACTGACGAATCAACTGACATTCTTTCTCTTGCTCAAAAAATTGCATTAGAGCCATCTGTTGAATATGCAGAACCAAATTATATTCTTCAATCTCATTCTGTTCCAAACGATCCATTATTGAATCAAGTCTATCCTTTAGGAATTGTCCATGCTGATTCAGCGTGGAGTATTCAAAAAGGTGATTCAACTGTGATCATCGGAATTATTGATACCGGTGTTGATTGGGATCATCCGGATTTAGCAGGATCAATTTGGAATAATGCGGATGAAATTCCCGGAAACAATATAGACGATGATGGAAATGGATTTATAGATGACATCCGCGGTTGGGATTTTTTGGAAAATGGAATCAATGCGGATTTAGGTGAAGATAGCACAACACAAGATAATAACCCAATGGATTTTAATGGACATGGAACACACGTAGCAGGAATTGCTGCCGGAAGTACCAATAACGGAATTGGAATTGCGTCGTTAAGTTGGGGATGTAAAATTATGCCGCTCAGAATCGGATGGCATACAAAAACTGGATCTGGAGTAGGAAATTCTGCAGATATGGCAAAAGCATTTGTCTATGCAGCAGATAATGGTGCATCAATTTGTAATCTCAGTTATGGAACATCTGGTGCCGTTCTTGATGGTGCGCTATACGCTTTTAAGAATGGTGTTGTCATTGTTAACTCAGCAGGAAATAGCAATAGCGATGAAGTATCATTGTTAGGGGCTCAAAGTTGGGCGCTTTCGGTTGCTTCAACAAATAGTGAAGATAAAAAATCTTGGTATTCCTCCTTCAATTCTTCTGTTGATGTTTCTGCTCCAGGAGGAGACAGCCAATCTGGAAATTTTCTTAAATTTTTAAGTACAATTGTTAATCCTTCACCATTTTATGGAAATAATTTGTACACAAGTTTTGAAGGCACTTCTATGGCAAGCCCATTTGTTGCCTCGCTTGCCGGATTGGTAAAGTCACAGCATAAAAATTGGAGTCCAGCCGAAATTATGTTTCAAATTGTTGAAACTGTTGATAATATTGATTCAAAGAATCCATCATATGCAAAGAAACTTGGCTCAGGAAGAATCAATGCTTTACGCGCATTAACTGAAACGGTAGTTGCAAAACCAAAATTAAAATTTATTTCTGTGATAATTGATGATAATACAGGAGGGAACGGAAACGGTTTGTTGGATCCTGGTGAAACTGCAAATATTAATTGTACTATTCGAAATGAATGGGGAGATGCAATTAATCTCAATGCAGATTTAAGCACTGCCAATCAAAACGTTTCAATAACGAAGAGCACCTGTTCATATGGCACTTTATACGGTATCTCACATATTGATAGTTCACAACAGGGAAGCAGTGACAAAGGATTCACGGTCAACATCAATGCGAATGCGTTGCCGCAGACAATTTCATTTACAATTACCTTAACCTCAACGAATGGGTATTCGGTTCAGTTGCCATTTGATGTAAAAGTCAGTGCAAAGCTTTTAATTGTTGATGATGACGATGGATCAAACAATATTGAACAATATTATTATAAAGCTCTTAACCGCTTGGGAATCGTGTATGATACTTGGGACAGAAATACTCAAGGTTCGTTGCCGGTTGACTATTTGCAAAAGTATAAAGTAGTCGTTTGGTTGTGCGAATGGGCTTTTCCTGCACTTGATAGTTCGGATAGAAATGTTCTTACTGCTTACTTAAATAGCGGAGGAAGTCTTTTCTTATCCGGGCAAGATATTGGATGGGATTTAGCTGATTCTACAGGGGATGAATATCTGAATTCAAAAGGAGCTTCAAAAAAATTCTACGAAACATATCTAAAGACAAAATATATTTCAGATGATGCCAAAAATGACGGCTTATTGGGTATCGTTGGAAATAGCGTGAGTGATAATTTAGCAATTACACGAAATCAACCGGGAAGATCTGCTCCGGAACAATTCCCTGATGTCATTGATACGATCAATGGTTCGAAGTATTGTTTCTTATACAACGGCGGAAGTTTTATTGGAAAAGGAGGAGCAGTAACCTATTCAAAAGAGTATAAGCTGGTTCATTTTACGTTTGGCGGTTTTGAATCTATTACAGATAGTAGCAAACGAAATACTATAATGGAAAGAGTGATTAAATTCCTTTCTCCTGATCTAATAGTTTCAAATATAATTGATGAGGCACAATCACAACAACCATTTACATTTTCATTGGAACAAAATTATCCTAATCCGTTTAATCCAACAACGACAATTCAATTTACCGTGCCGCTGGCATCTAAAGTTATTTTAAAAGTGTATGATATGCTTGGAAGAGAAATATCAATGTTGATTAATACCGAGCAACAGTCCGGAATTTATAATATTCAGTTTGACGCCTCTAAATTATCAAGCGGAATATATTTTTACCGTATTTCTTCAGGCTCGTTCACCGATATCAAAAAAATGATGTTGATAAAATAGTATTACAAATGAAAGGCACTATATGCCACATTTTAATCGTCGAAAATTTTTAACAACTACTCTATTGACAGGAACCGCAATCTCTTCTTTCCCGCAAATCCTTTCAACCCAAAATAAAAATTCCGAAGCCCGCAAAACTATCGTCATTTCCAGTGGAAATGGTTTAGCTGCCACTGCAAAGGCTATGGAAATGATTCAACAGGGAAACGATGCACTTGATGCTGTGATTTCAGGAGTGAATATTGTTGAAAACGATCCAGATGATATGTCCGTAGGATATGGTGGTCTTCCAAATGAAGAAGGAATCGTTGAATTGGATTCATGCGTGATGCATGGACCAACACATAGAGCTGGAGCTGTAGCTTCACTCCGAAATATTAAAAATCCTTCTAGCGTTGCAAAGATGATCATGGAAAGAACTGATCATGTTCTGCTTGTGGGTGATGGCGCTCTGAAATTTGCACGAATGCATGGATTCATAGAAGAAAATCTGCTTACAGAAAAAGCTCGTGAAGAGTGGGTAAAATGGAAAGAGAATCTTTCAACACAAGATGATTATCTACCGCCACATACGATTGACGATAAAAATATTGGTTCTAAATTTCATGAAGTGATGCAAACGTATGGAACAATCAATTGCGTTGCTAAAGATATGAAAGGAAATATTTCAGGAGTTACGACGACAAGCGGACTATCGTATAAAATTCCCGGTCGTGTAGGTGATTCTCCCATTATCGGCGCTGGTTTGTATGTAGACAATGAAGTTGGCGGAGCAGGATCAACCGGAAGAGGAGAAGCAAATCTTACCAGCTGCAGTTCTGTAATGATCGTTGAATTTATGCGTCAGGGAAAGTCACCCGAGGAGGCATGT
>JAUXTU010000087.1 GCA_030679145.1 Bacteroidota bacterium
TGAATAATTACGTTTTTGCATCAGGTCAATGGTAAGTTTATTGATCTCGGAAATTTGTGTGTCTGTCAGATCGATGCCTGTTAGAATGATCACTGGAATGGAATGAAGTTGTTCAGATTGTTTTAATCTTCGCAGTGTTTCAAACCCATCCATCACAGGCATGCTCAAGTCTAACAAAATCAATGATGGTCTGCTGCTGTCAATCTTCGTCAATGCAGCTTGTCCATTGGTTGCCGTTTGAACTGAAAATCCTTCTTTTTTCAGAACATCTACCAACAGTGAACGGAAATCATCATCGTCATCAACTACTAAAATATATTTATCATCGATCGAGGCGGCTTTCCGGACCATTTTTACTACGAGTTTTACATCAGCCGGTTTCGGTAAATAATCGATTGCACCAAGCGAATATGCGAGCGGTATATTATCCACCATGGAGTGGATGAGCACCGGAATATTTTGAGTTATGGGATTCGCTTTCAATTCACGCAGCACTTGCCATCCATCTTTTTTCGGCATCATGATATCAAGCGTAATCACTGAAGGTTGAAGTTTTTCAGCAAGTTTAATTCCATCATCTCCGGAATTTGCACCGAAGACTGTGAATCCATCAGGCACTAGATAATTGCGGAGAATTTCGATCACGTCCGGCTCATCGTCGATACACAGAACGCGTATTTCGCCATTTTTAATGGCAGGAATCTCAAGCTGCTTGATCGATTCCACAACAGGCACTTCTTTTGGTTTTACTGGCAGAGGGACCGGCGGAACTGTATGATTGACAACTTCGGCGTTGTCATTGTTCTTATAATTTGGAGGAATCAATAACGTAAACGAAGAACCTTTACCGACGATGCTTTCAACAGAAAGGTCTCCGCCAAGCAGCTGTGCAAGCCGGCGTGCAATTGGAAGACCAAGCCCCGTTCCCTGATATTTTCGTGAATGACTGTTATCAACCTGTGCAAACTCTTCAAAGACTTTTGAAAGATTCTTTGGTTCAATTCCAATTCCTGAATCAATGACAGAAATTTTCACCATTGTCGCTTCATATCGTGCACGGACAATGATTACTCCATTCTCATCGGTGAACTTTGCTGCATTGCTCAGCAGGTTCACAAGGATCTGTTTTATTTTCAGCACGTCGGAATTGACCATCGGCAGATTCTGTTCAAGATCGTAGTTCAACTGAATATTCTTTTGTCTGATCAACGATTCCGCCGTCATCACCGCACCGTTCACAACACCTTCTACTGATTCCGTTTCGATACTCACATGCATTCGTCCGGATTCGATCTTAGAGAAGTCAAGAATATCATTGATCAATTGCAGCAAATGTTTTCCGTTCTTCAGAACTTTTTCCATCGCTTTACGCTGGTCTGCCGTCAATGGATCTCCGTTCTCTCCAAGCAGGATCGATGTAAATCCGATAATGGAATTCAACGGCGTTCGAAGTTCATGAGACATATTGGAAAGAAAATCGGATTTTACACGGTATGCTCTTTCCAATTCCTGTGTCTTCGTGTTCAACTCTTGGTGCTTCTTTGAAATTTCGCGGGAAAGCTCCTGCGTTGCTTCATAATTTTGTACGTTCGTTATCGCAACACCAATTTGCGGAAGCGAGCTTTCCAGAAGATCGCGTGTCAGTCTGGTGAATTGCTGCATTGAGCCAAACACAAGCACGCCAATCAAATTTTCCTGAAATAAGATCGGGAATGCATACGTGTACGCCGGGATGGATGTGTGAATTCCGGTCTCGATTGGAAAATTTGAATTTAATACAGTATCTGAAATCTCTAACGATTGTTTCAAACGCGCACATTCCCCAACCACACCTTCACCAATAGCAAACGAACTCTGTGATCTGCCGTCGTTGCTCATTGCAAATTTTCCTGCAATGGAAAGTTTATTGGTCTCTTTATTATAGATGTACAACGCGCCTGTTCCTGAATGCGTTTGTTGACATAGCAGATCAAGACTTTCGCCAACAACGCCGCTGAAGGTGTCATTTTTATTCAGCGTCGTCATCATGTCCGAATAACTTTTCACCCGAGTGTAATTCTCGTTCAACATGTTCGACATATTGTTGAATTCACCGGCGAGCTGACCAAATTCATCAACGCGGTGAAAATCTAGCGTGACAAATTTTGATTCCATGATGTTGCGTGCACCTTCCCGCAAAAGATCGAGCGGCTGGGTGATGGAACGGCTCAAGACGAATCCTAAGGCAATAGCAAAGATCGCAAACAGAATATTGACAAGAATAGTTAATTTGGTCAGTTCGCTTCCAAGTTCTCTCGCATATTCAATGCGTTGAGATTGGGAGAACATCGTTTTTTCGTAGATCGTTGCAGTTAACAATCGCGCCTGCGGGAGGTAATTATTTTCAGTCTCCAATCGATCAAGCTCAGCAAGGATAATGACTGAAGAATCTTTATCAATGCGTCCATCGGCAACTTTCAAACGCACCTCTCCAACGAACGTTGTCCATGCAAAAAATATTGATTCTACTTGAGTCAGTTCGCTGGTTGTGAGAGTATCAACCGTCCAGCTTTCAATATCATCAATGAGTGATGGAAAATCTTTTAAACCGCTGAGGAAGAACTGTTTGTATTTTGGATCCTTGGACTTTTTGTAGTAATCCAAATATTCCGGAATATCAATAAGATTAGCACGCAGTTTTTCCAGCTCGGTTAAAAACTGTACTTCAGAACTGGATGTTCTATATTCTTTTTCAATTCTCACCTGTTGATTGGTGATGATCAATGTCATCGCAACCAATACAATGAGCAAAAACCCAAAGTATCCCAGAACTTTAAAATAAACTTTTTTTCGGAACATAATTTCTGATTTTAAATATTTACGTATCTGCGGATCAACTTTGTTAACTCAACCGGGTCCATTGGTTTAGTGTAATGTTCTACGCAACCGATCGATTTTGTCATCTCTTTATCTTCGGATCTCGTTTGTGCCGTAAAAGCAATAATCGGAATATGCTGTATCGCCGGTGTTGCTTTGATGATCTTCACTGCTGTAAACCCATCCATTACCGGCATTTGCATATCCATAAGAATAAGTTCCGGAACATGGCGTTCTGCCAATTCCACGGCCTCTTGACCGTTCTCTGCCTGCAATAACTCAATATCCAAACCGCTGCGTTTCACCATAAAAACAATCAAATCTCGATTATCTTCATCATCTTCCGCTAAAAGAATTTTTTTCGCCATCTGATTTCACCGTTAAAGTTGACGTTTTTTCCAAGTAATCAAAGTTATGAAGCAAGTGTATGAGAAGCAACACCGAAAAAATTTTACCCGATGTTCTAATGATTAGGTTGTCAAAATATGTTAAAAAATAACCCTATTAATCGTTTTCGCAGAACTTCTTTCACTGACACACAAATATCATTGTGTTATAATGTTAGATTGTAGAGGATTTGTTATTAAAAGTCTTGAGATACTTTAGAGATCTTTCAGCACGTTCTAAGGCATTATTGTTTTTTAGAATGTTGTTCAATCTTTGCCCACGCATCTTTTAAAGTAACAATTCTATTGAAGACCGGCTTATCCGGTTTACTCTCCTTTATATCCGCACAAAAATAACCAACACGTTCAAATTGAAATCGTTCCGATGGTTTTGCCGAACCCAGAACAGGCTCAACTTTGCAATGTTTCAATATCTGCAGTGAATGAGGGTTCATATTTGAGAGAAAATCCTTTCCCTCCTCTGCAATATCCGGATTCTCTTTTACAAATAAACGATCATACAATCTCACCTCGGCATCAACCGCTTGAGAAGCTTCAACCCAATGAATCGTAGCTTTAACTTTTCTGCTTGCTCCGGGCAGTCCGCTTTTTGTATCAGGATCGTATGTGCAATGGATCTCAACAACATTTCCTTTTTCATCCTTTATAACTTTTTCGCACTTAATAATGTACGCATATCTCAGCCGCACTTCTGTTCCCGGCGACAGTCGATAATATTTCGGCGGGGGAACTTCACGGAAATCTTCCAGATCAATATATAATTCCCTGCCGAACGGAATTTCCCGCGTACCTGCAGATTCATCTTCGGGATTATTGACGGCTGAGAGTTGTTCCGTTTTTCCTTCTGGATAATTTGTAATAACAACTTTGATCGGATTCAATACTGCCATCACACGCCGGGCGCGTTTGTTCAGATCTTCGCGAACACTGAATTCAAGCAGCGCAACATCAATCGTACTGTCCCGTTTTGCAACACCGATCATATCGCAAAAATTGATGATCGATTCCGGTGTATAACCGCGTCTGCGAAAACCGGTAATGGTCGGCATCCGAGGATCATCCCAGCCGGACACATGATTTTCTTCAACAAGCTTCAATAGTTTTCGTTTACTCAACACTGTGTATGTAATATTCAATCGTGCAAATTCTATCTGCTGCGGATGAAATATTTCCAGTTCATTCAAATACCAATCATACAGAGGCCTGTGGTTTTCAAATTCAAGCGTACAGATAGAATGGGTTATCCCTTCAATCGAATCTTCGATACCATGAGCCCAATCGTACGTTGGATAGATATACCATTTGTTACCTTGTCGATGATGTTCATCATGCACTATTCTATACATAACAGGATCACGCAAATTAATATTCGGTGATGCCATGTCTATTTTTGCGCGAAGCGTCTTAAAACCATTCGGAAATTCTCCCCTTTTCATCTGCTCGAACAGGTCAAGATTTTCTTCGATGCTTCTGTTCCTATACGGACTGTCCTTTCCGGGTTCAGTGAGAGTTCCGCGTGATAACCGCATCTCATTCACGTTCAGATCGCAGACATACGCTTTTCCTTTTTTTATTAATGCAACAGCGTGAGTATACATCGCTTCAAAATAATCGGATGCATAGAGCACGCGATCTTCAAAATTTCCGCCAAGCCATTTCACATCTTCAATAATAGAATCAACATATTCTTGTTCTTCTTTTGAAGGATTCGTATCGTCAAATCGAAGATTGAATTTGCCGTTAAAATCTTTTGCTATACCATAATTCAAGCAGATCGATTTTGCGTGCCCAATATGAAGATATCCGTTCGGTTCAGGGGGAAAGCGTGTGTGAATTCTTCCGTTGAATTTGTTTGTTTTAAGATCTTCAGTGATAATTTCCCGAATAAAATCCGATTTTTCTGTAATTGCCATATAATTGTTAACGTACTGATGTTAAAAATAAATTCTTACTGAAAAATACAAAAAACGAGTCGATTATCAAAAGAAGTTCGCTCACTACTTGACAATATTTTCCATTTGTCGTATGTTTCCCCTGCAATTCACAATTTTACATTAAGGAGGTCTTATGTCACGTAGTTTAAACAAAGTTCAATTGATCGGTAATTTGGGTAAAGACCCCGAATTGAAATACACGCCAAGCGGCGTTGCGGTAGCAACATTCTCCATTGCAACAAGTGAAAGCTGGAAAGACCAGGAAGGCAATCAACAGGAAAAAACCGAATGGCACAATATTGTTGCATGGCGAAAACTTGCAGAGATCTGCGGAGAATATCTTAAAAAAGGAAAAAAAGTATATCTCGAGGGAAAATTACAAACACGCAATTATGAAAAAGATGGAATTAAACGATATGTTACGGAGATTGTTGCCGATCAACTGATCATGCTTGATGGCGGCGGAGGTGGAAAAGGAACTAGCGGAGGCTCAGCATCTGAATCTGCGCCGGTCGTTTCTGAAGCACCAAAAGATGACGATCTTCCATTTTAGTAAACATTCGATGGTAAACAAAGCCCTGTCGCATTTCGGCGGGGCTTCTTTTTTTAAAGGACTCTGGATGAAAAAAATCTCTTTACTTATTCTTATCACAACAATCATTATAAGTCATGTTTCGTTTACAGCATCCCGCAAACCGGTGAGGGCAAAACATGGCATGGTCGTATCGGCTGATCCCCTTGCATCAAAAGCAGGTATGGAAATATTGAAAAAAGGAGGAAATGCTGTTGATGCCGCTGTAGCGGTCGGATTTGCTCTTGCTGTAACATATCCCGCCGCAGGAAATATTGGCGGAGGGGGATTTATGAATATCCGTTTTGCGGACGGACGATGTTTCGCAATTGATTATCGGGAAAAAGCTCCCGGAAAAGCGACACGCGATATGTATTTAGACAGTGCAGGGAATTTCATTTCCGAAAAAAGCACCATCGGGCATTTGGCTGCAGGTGTTCCCGGAGCCGTAGCAGGAATGTTAACAGGACTGG
Source organism: Bacteroidota bacterium (assembly GCA_030679145.1). Lineage (GTDB taxonomy): Bacteria > Bacteroidota > Ignavibacteria > UBA10030 > UBA8401 > UBA8401. The sequence goes on from JAUXTU010000087.1 coordinate 6,242, forward strand.
AAAAATACGGAACAATGAATCGCAAACAGGTGATCTCCCCGGCATATGAACTCGCTGCTAAAGGATTTTTGCTGCTTCCCGATCTTGCCGAAGATCTTAATTGGGGAAAAACTGATTTCCAAAAATTTCCAAGCAGTACAAAATATTTCGTCAGTAAAGATTCTGCGTATAATGAAGAAGAGCTGTGGAAACAAACCGATCTTGCAAAAACGTTGAAACGGATCATTGACAAAGGACGCAACGGTTTTTATAAAGGAAAAACCGCAGATCTGATCGTTGCAGAAATGAAGCGCGGCGGTGGATTGATCTCTCATACCGATCTTGAAAATTATACGGCGGCAATCCGCACTCCATTGATAGGAACATACCGCGGATATGAGATTATTTCTCAACCCCCGGTCAGTTCCGGCGGAACGGCATTGCTTCAACTCTTGAATATTCTTGAAGGATACGATCTGAAATCGTACGGATACAATTCTGCTAAAACTGTTCACCGCTATATTGAAGCAATGCGCCGCGTCTATGCCGACCGCGCTGAGCATCTCGGCGATCCCGATTTTTATAAAGTTCCCGTCGATTGGCTTATTTCAAAAAAATATGCGGATGAGCGTCGCGCAACAATTGATACATTGAAAGCAAGTGAAAGTAAAAATATCTCTCACGGTAAACCGCCGATGCACGAAAGCGAACAGACAACGCATTACTCCGTTGTTGATCAATGGGGAAATTGTGTGAGTGTTACAACAACACTCAACGGCGGATTCGGATGTTCTGTAGCCGTTGACGGTGCAGGATTTTTACTGAACAACGAAATGGATGACTTCAGCGCAAAACCGGGTGTGCCAAACATCTACGGTGCGCTGGGAAACATTGCTAACGAAATTCAGCCGAACAAACGAATGCTTTCATCAATGACCCCGACAATTGTTTTAAAAGATGGTAAACCATTTATGGTTATTGGCACACCGGGCGGAACAACGATCATCACAACGGTGATGCAGGTGATCTGCAATGTTGTTGACTTTGGAATGAACATTCAAGAAGCAGTTGATGCGCCCCGCATTCATCATCAATGGTCGCCGGATGTTACCAATTACGATCGGCGCGGATTATCAGCCGATACTGTTGAAAAATTAGAAGCAATGGGGCACAATATGCAGCAACGCCGCGGCACCAGCGGACTTGCTGAAGGCATTATAATAGATAGTGAAAAAGGATTTTTCTACGGTGCAAGTGATTCGCGCGGATACGGATTAGCAGTGGGATACTAAAGCGTAATCAAATGTAAAGGTCATTGCGAGGGAGCAACGCGACCGAAGCAATCTTTTCATCTGCTCCCAAAGTAAAGCACGGATATCCTCCGTGTGTTTTTTATTTATTCCTGAGCATACATAAAAATCGTCATTCCCGCATGCTCCTGGCGGGAATCTAATCCATATTGTCAACATTCTCACCACCAACAACGTTTGCAATTGTTCAACGATATACTTTAACATAAATATCTTCCGTGCTTTTTTATGATATGTTGTATATTATTGTGTAGTGATTACAATTATGAAAAAGACAAAAACATTTATCTTTCTTATTATTTCTTCAATCTCTTTTTTACAGATGGATTGCAAGGAAGAACCCCCGGTAGCTCCTCCAATTGAACTTCCTCCCGGCAGCAGGGATTATACGTGGACTGTTGATACGCTTAAACCACCGCCAGGTGATATAATTAATTTATACAGTATGTGGGGAAGCAGCGACAAAAATATTTGGGTAGTCGGACATGGAGATGTTTCGTATAATTGTATCTGGCATTACGACGGGGTAAAGTGGCAAAGAGATTCAGTACGGTTGTCGAGCAACCATCAATCCGTTTATGGATTTGGACCAAATGATGTATGGATAGTTGATGCTCCGAACGGAGAAAGAATTTGGCATTACAATGGCAGCCAATGGAGTTTGTTTGGTAATTATAAAAAACCAACGCAATCAATATTCTATCTTGGAAATGTATGGGGCGATGCTGCAAATAATGTTTATGCCGTTGGTTCTGAGATATCAACAAGTGACAATATGAATCATGCCGTTATTATGAATTACGATAAAACCAACTGGAAGTATCTTGTTATTTCAGACGTTGATGTTGCTTTGTTATCTATTCGTCGCGAAAATCAATCAACAAAATATTATTTAGTTGGAGCTTATTTTGGAGCGACGGAAAGTTTATATGAAGTTTATGAATTTGACGAGCAACAACAATTAAAAGAGATATACAGCAATCCATCGCAGATAAGAAATGTAAATTTAATTAACGGAAAGATTTATTTTTCAGGTGGAAAACAAATCTGGAAGTATCGCAACAATCAATTTGAAGTATGGAAAGATTTTTCATCAACGGATTTTCATATTGGAACATTGTGGGGCAAAAGTGAATCCGATATTTTTGCACAAGGATTTGAAGGCAATACATACGGGATAGTGCATTTTAACGGATCTGATTGGAAAATGTTATATCCATTAAATGGACCTAAACAATATTTTCTTTCAAGTATGGCTGTGTTTGACAGTACTGTATTCGCCTTAGTGGGAGATAATACGACGAATATGATTGTTCGTGGTAAATTACAAAACCATTAAAGGAGGATTAACTCTCGTTACCAACGTCCTCGTCACAAGGTGATCCCGTTGGGATTGGGAACGAGACATCGCGAAACAGCAATGGAATACTGATTTTTTCTTCCTCCAACTTTTTGTATATTGTTATACCAAAACCTGTGAATATCCTTCACAGGTTTTTATTTTCTAACTCATGTTACGCAAAGAATCAAAAATCCACCGTCATTCCCGCCTGTCTGCCGACAGGCAGGCATGTTTTAGGCGGGAATCCATTAATAGATGCCCGACTAAAGCGCTCGGGCATGACGAACTTATTTTATTAGGTGAATTTCATAACTGCGTAACATGAATTTCTAATCGAATATACACTATGAGCGAACAAAAATTTGATATCAACCAGCCGATCCAGGTCGGCGGGCAGGCAGTGATTGAAGGTGTGATGATGCGGGCAAAAGGAATGATTGCAACCGCAGTGCGAAGAGCAAACGGTGAGATCGTGGTAAAGAAAATGCCTTTTACTTCAGTGATGGAAAAATATCCTTCCATTAATAAACCGATCATCCGCGGCGCGGTTGGACTGATCGAAATGATGTACATCGGCATCAGCACGCTGAACTATTCCGCAGAAATTGCAATGCAGGATGAATCCGAAAAAGAACAGAAAGAGAACGGCGGAGAGAAAAAAGAGATAAAACCGCAATCAAAACTTGCATTGACGGCAACACTGATCTTCTCTCTCGCACTCGGTATCGGATTGTTCTTCTTCCTCCCTCTTTTTGCTGCAACACAATTTTTTGATGTTTCACAAAAACCGCTGGAGTTCAATCTTGTCTCCGGCGCAATTCGAATTACGATCTTGCTTGGTTATCTCTATGCAATTTCAAAGATGAAAGATGTTCACCGTCTCTTCCAATATCACGGCGCGGAACATAAAGCGGTCTTTGCATTCGAACAAAATGCTCCGCTGACAGTTCAATCAGCAATTACGTACACACGCTTTCATCCACGGTGCGGAACAAGTTTTGTTCTGCAGGTGATGTTAATCGCTATATTATTGTTCAGTGTAATGGATACGATCTTATTGCAGTTCATTGATGAGCTGACATTACCAATACGCTTAGCAACACATATTCCGTTCATTCCCGTTCTCGGCGGAATCTCATATGAATTTTTGAAGTTTTCAGCAAAACACAGCAACTCTGCAATGGGGAAAGTTTTTGTCGCTCCGGGTCTGTGGCTGCAAAAAATTACAACGGAAGAACCGGACGAATCAATGATGGAAGTATCGCTTGTGGCGATCAAAGCTGCGTTACAAAGAGAATAATATTGTAACTGGAATAAATCGTCATTCCCGCGCGTTCTTGGCGGGAATCCATAAATAAAAATGTCATCTTACGTTTACATATTGACAAGCAAAAAATATGGAACATTATATGTAGGAATGACCAGTACACTCAAAAATCGAATCTTTCGACATAAAGAATCTTTAATTCCTGGATTCACACAAAAGTATAAAGTTCACTTATTGGTATATTTTGAACAATATTCAGATATTCGCGACGCAATAGTGAGAGAAAAACAATTAAAGAAATGGAACCGCGCTTGGAAAATTCGTTTGATTGAAAAAATGAACCCCTTGTGGAAAGATTTATATTTCGATTTATAATGGATGCCCGATAAAAACATTCGGGCATGACGATTCTTAAAGATAATAATTATGAGCAGTTTAGTAGAAAAATTACAATCCATCAAACGACGCTTCTCCGAAGTTCAGGAAAAGATGTCGTCTCCCGATGTTGCATCCAATCAGCAGAAGAGTAAAGAACTCGGAAAAGAGTTTCGTGAATTATCGGAGATCGTTCGAACCGCAGATAAGTATCTGCATGTGTTCAACAATATCGAAAGCAGCAGAGAAGTATTGGCAATCGGCGGAGATGCGGAGCTAAAGGAAATGGCGCTTGCAGAAATTGCAGAATTGGAACCGCAGCTTGTAACACTCGAAGAAGAGGTGAAATCTCTTCTTGTTCCGAAAGATCCGAACGATGATCGTAATGTGATTGTGGAAATTCGCGGCGGTACAGGAGGCGAAGAAGCGGCATTATTCGCTTCCGATCTGTATCGAATGTACGTTCGTTTTTGCGAACGGCGAAAATGGCGCGTTGATACTCTCGATTGGAATGAAACGGACAAAGGGGGATTCAAAGAAGTTACCATGAGCATAGACGGCGAAGATGTGTACGGTGTTCTGAAATTTGAAAGCGGCGTTCATCGGGTTCAGCGTGTTCCGGAAACTGAAGCGCAGGGGCGTGTTCACACATCAGCGGCAACAGTTGCAGTGATGCCGCAAGTTGAAGATGTTGAAGAGGTCGTTATCAATCCTGCCGATATTCAGCTTGACACATTTCGTTCAGGCGGTAAGGGGGGACAGAACGTGAACAAAGTTGAAACTGCTGTGCGTATCACACACAGACCTTCCGGAATAATTGTAGCATGCCAGCAGGAACGATCGCAGTTTCAAAACCGTGAACGGGCGATGAATATGCTCCGGTCAAAACTGTATGAACAGAAATTGGAGAAACAACAGAATGAGCAAGCCGCTTCGCGCAAGTCAATGGTCGGCAGCGGTGACCGCAGTGATAAGGTTCGCACCTATAATTTCCCGCAAAACCGCGTTACCGATCACCGCATCGGTCTAACCATATACAATCTCGACAAATTTATCGACGGCGATATTGACGAGATAATCAGTGCATTGAGAGTAGCAGACAGAGCGGAGAAATTAAAAGAAGGAATTGCGTCGTAACCTTAATAATTCTTTGTGTCCTTTGAGCCTTTGTGGTTCCCTTTTTTAGTTTTTTTCCTTTTTAACTCAAAAAATTCTTTCACCAATCCGCCGCACTCTGCATCCAGCACTCCGCCAACAACATGAACTTGATGATTGAGTTTTTTATTTTCAGTTACATTCATCACGCTTCCGCTCGCCCCCATTTTCGGATCATAACATCCAAATACGATCGTTGGTATTCGTGAAAGTACAATGGCACCCGCACACATTGGGCATGGTTCCATCGTCACATAGAGAACACAATCTTTCAGGAATTTGTTTTCAAGGTGAGCAGCGGCGGCAGTTAATGCGATCATCTCTGCATGAGCCGTTGGGTCGCGCATCATTTCAATTTGATTATATCCTTTTGCAATAATGGCATTTTGATGAACAACAACAGCACCAACAGGAACTTCGTTCTGTTCAAAAGCACGGTGTGCTTCCTTCAGCGCAAATTTCATCCAGCGTTCGTGGATCGTCATTATTATTTTTCAGATTTGAATGGGGCAAGTTCCACAAGATTGCCAACCGGGGAATCTATCACTTCATACACCTGTGTGGCGGAGAATGCTTTCATTGCATGATTGATCCGTTGCGATGCTTTTTCGATCTCTTCGATCTTCTTCACCGCTTCGGGTTCTGCAACCTGTTTCCTTAACAATCGCGCATATCCTAAAATGATCGCAAGTGGATTGTTGATCTCGTGCTTGAGCGTCATAATAACTTCGTGCAGCGTTTGGATCTGTGTTTCTTTCAATTTAATATTATGTTCGTGTTCTAAGATTTCCTTTTCGCGTTTGTGCAGACGTTCGCGCAATTCGATCACTTTTACCAGTCCGTATGCGAGCACCCACATCCATAACAGCGTATCAAAATGTTGAAGCGCATCGGTCGGAGCAAAATGGCGGTGTTTGAATTTGATATAAAATTCCATCGTGGTGACGAAATAATATCCGTAAATGAAATACGAAGCGAGGATGGCGGGATATCGTAGAATAAAATCTCGAACTGATTGTATAAATTTTTTCATTGTTCCTTTTATAAATTTGTTTCCCCTGTAAAGATAACAAGTTGGCTTTATTGAAGCAACTTTCATATCCACAAAAGTATTTCACTTATCGGCTATCGGAAATCCCGACCGTTTACTGCAATTATTAGCTATGTCTCCCTATTCGCTTTTTTTATTACAGAATCCCATCCTTTACTATGCAGCAATAACTCACGTACACCAAAATAATAATGGATTTAACGTTATGATTGGTGGGTTTGGCGGTTTGCTACTCGGCGGTGTTACTACAAAATCAATTTTTGATTTCAATGATAATGATTCATCCATTAAAGGATTTATAACAGTCATTACATCTTCTGTCATTGGAGCGTTGATCGGTTATAACAATGAGACAACATTAACCTATTCTTTTCCTCACAAAAAAAACCTGAATGGCTTAGTGTCAGAAGAAATCATTTCAAAAAAACAATTGTTGGCATTGCGAACCGTTTCTTGGTGAGGCAATCTCTTTTTTATTGATAAGAATAATTATTTACGTTCCAAAAGAACAAAATAATTATCTTCCATTATAATATTGTAAGACCGGAGCAGTGTTTTTTTGTTCGAAATCCAATAGCTTGAAAATTCCTTTGATTCCGGTGTTCGGTCTTTTCCAAGAACTACATATCGGTCAGAGACAGTAAACATTGTATCATTAGAAAAATATATCACGTTGAATGTTTTCAAAGGCAAGTAGCTGGAGATCATAATCCGTTGTCCTACGCCATATCCTGTCAACAATGCAATGGAACCGCCATTATATCTTTTTTGAATCTCCCCACCCAGCGCTGCGGCAGAACGAGACCGTTCTTCAAAACTTTTTGATGCATCGTTGAATATTGCTACTCCAACGGATGGTGCAGCGATCTGAACAAATGGTATTGCACAACAACCGAGCACAACAACAACGTGCACGATCTTTGATCGAACTTTCTGAAACAATTCCAACAGAGCTATTGCACTTGCAATTGATAGGAATAATCCGACCGGGAGAACAAATCTCCAATTCCACCACCATTGATCGATCTGAACGAGGCCGATAAGAATCGCTGCAAGTACAAACAATGCGGGAAGGGAAAAATATATTAGGATAAGTAATCGCTCTTTTATTGCGTATAATCGTTTGATTGAAAAAACGATTAGGGCGCTTGCCCCAATCAGCATCGGTCCAAAAATCCACAGAACGGCTTTGCCAAACACAAGAAATACATCTTGCGGTCGATCATTTAATGAAGTTCGAACAGCACTCGTGCCGACGGAATATGTCCAGTGCGCAAACTTTAATGCGTCACCATATTGGAAATAATTCCACCCGAACCAAAATATAATTCCTAACCAGCTTGTTTTTGCAATCACTATCAATCTGATTGCGTTAGATTTGTCCCCTTGTTTCCATAATAAAAATCCTTTGTGCAGAGCAACAATTGAAACAAATGGCGCAAGAAGCCATGCTTCATATCTACAAAGCGTTGCAGAGAGAACAGCAAGTGAACAAAGTGCCATCCAACGGTCATCTCCCGATTGCAGCCATTTCAACAGAGCAAATCCGCCGAGTGTAACAAAGAATAACAATGAAATTTCATTCATCGGAGTCAGTGCTATGTAGATGAGATTCGGATTTAATCCGAACAATAACGCAAAGAAAAATGCGATTTGGCGCGAATGAGTGATAATTTCCATAATGGAAAATAATAACAGTCCTGTCCCAACTAAAAATGGTATTCCTATCAATGCACCAGCAATTCCCGAATAGAATAGAGTATCGAATGCAACGAATGGAAGGAGAAGAAGATGCGGGAGCGGAAGCCAAACCGTACCGATGTTGTTCAATCCGGGCTGCTGTGAATCGATGAACTGGCGGGCACGGACAATATGCGATACCGCATCACCGAAATAAATGAATGAAAGATTATCGCGATGGTATAAAAGAATGCATGCTATCGTTGCGGCGCAAAATAGAAGCAAAGCAAGAGCGTATTCTTCTCTCCCCTTCAAAAAGTTTATGATGGACTGATATTGAATACTTTTCTTTTCGTTATCACCCATTGTATTTTAAAGAATACTGAAACATCGTTTCCATTATGGATTTGCAGAGTGGAACTTCGCTGAATGCATTTTTAAATATACAGACTGTATAAAAATTATTTTTTTGACAGTAATATCCCCGAACTCTTGAAAATTTCGAGAATGTTCAAATAAAATGACATCCTTCGGACGCATGCGCACATCCCTCTCTTAGCGTCCGCTTCGAGCAAAGAATATTCTTGAGATTAGGAACACTATTTCGATGCGGCATCCGGAAAATAGCGTTGAGCACATTCCGGACAAAGACCGTGTGAAAACTTTGCCTCGGAATGATCGTGGATATATTGTTCAAGCACATTCCATGAGCCTTTATCATCGCGAATCTTCTTACAAGATGCACAAATGGGAAGCAATCCGCTCAATGTCTTGACCTTGATCGTTGAAACCTGTAACTCCTGGATAAGTCTGATCCTCTCTTCCTCCGCTCGTTTGTTGGATGTGATATCATCGAGAATAAGGAGCATCGTTTTTGATCCATCCGACAAATCCGAATTTCTAATGATGCCCGTCAAGCTCAGTTGCAGAATCATATCATCCTGATGAATACCTATGGGCACGTCCTTTGCCGGAATACGTATTTCCACATCATAAAATTCTTTTCCGTACAAGATAGACTGAATGATCTCATGAGGAAAGTTCCGGTTCTCCAGTATTTGTTGAAGAAAGAATCCTTCGACAGCGTCGGGCAGAACCTGAAAGAGTCGACAAAAACTATTGTTGACAGAAACCACGCGAAACGAATCGTCGATCGTCAACAGGGCGGAGGGAATGGTCGCGAGAAGATCTTCACTGAATCTTTTGCTCTCCAAAAGTGCTATTTTTTTATCGTTGAGTCTCTTCACCATGGTGTTGAACGAGCGTGTAAGATCTCCTATTTCATCGTTCGTATTAACCTCGATCGTTTCATACTTTTCATCCTTTGAAAAATTTACTGCGGCGCGAGCTATCGTCACAAGAGGTCCGGTCAATTTTGAAGTCATTATCCAAATTAGGAGAGAAATTAGGATCATGCAGAATGACCCAATCACATAAGATAATCGGCGCATCTCAGCGAGTTGAACGTCAATCTCATTTGTTGAGAACCCAAGAAAAAGTTCGCCGAGCGATTTTCCCTCGAAGACAATTGGTTGACGCATATGAACAATCGATGACTCGACTTGGATCCTTGGCAGATTCCTGAGAGAAGCCATATCTGGCTGTTGATTAGTGCGATTGTTCAAAGCAATCACTTCGTTCATAGTATCAAGAATAATAATGTACAGAAGTTCTTTATTTTTCTTTACCTGTGCAACACCTTCGCCGATGAGATTGTAGTTCTCGGTTGATATCCCCACCGCAAGTCCAAACGAAGCGGCTTTTGCCTGCTCTTGATATCGCTCCAACAATGCTTGTTCAAAAATGCCCGACAGTTGATCCGGATAATAGATCATAAAGAAAAAAAGAACTGGCACAACAATAAGCAGTGAAAAACCTGTGAACTTTGTTCTGATGGAATATAAAAAATGTGTGCGCATACGTAGATTTATTTTAATTGGTATGTGGGATCATCTGCCGTAAGTCTATCGAGAGTAATAGTTTTCACGGTCAACGGCATTGCCTTTTTTCCAACATAGGCAATCGCCCAACGGTGGGTGGCAACATAATTAACGATCTCTTCTTCCGATGACAATACAGACGGAGGATAGATGTTGCCGACCACGATCTTTTGAACCCATCCTCTTCGCACAACCGCCAGCGATTTTCTTAAAATCTTGGCGTAGAACTGCTCTCGTATGTTGTTATTGATTTTCCAGTCAACAAGTTGGATGGAATTGCCATCTTCCCAAACGGACTTGTCAGCAATGAAGATATTCCTGAGATCGTCGGAAGAGATGTCAAGGACGGGGTTTTCGGAGTTCACGATGATGATGACTGTCTGGGCATTTGATGGGATGCTCAAAGCCAAAACAGAGACAATTGTTAAAAGTATTCGGCAATACATTTCCTGAAGTCCTTTCTAAAAAAGGATAGATACGCCCATAAAGATATGGGAATTATCGGTAACACCCGGACGTGTGTATGAATCTAAAACATACTGAACTTTCAAAGCTGTCCGCCAGATTGGTTTGACCGTAATGCCAAAAGAGAAGCGGTTCTGAATGTGCGACAATATGATATGCGCATCATCGCGGAGATAATCAAACATTACGTACGGTGTAACGGTCTCATCAATATTATATGATGTAATCACAAAAAATGTTGCTTTGAAGAATTTGTTGCCGTTGATCTCGGCAAATCCCGGCATATATTCTGACCTAATCTCGAGATCGCCAGTAGACAAAAGAAAATCCGTTCCGTACAAGGTGTGTACTTCTTTTTTGTTATCCTCGTATTCTTCCATTCCCGACTTCCATGCAGAAACCCCCAATCTTATGTAATCGGAAAGCACTATACCGAAACGTGCACCGTAGTCCTTTTCGTTGTTGATGTCAATGGACGTTTCTCCTTCAACGCCCTTTCCGTTTCCCGCAAATGCTGCGTACTCAATTTGAACTGAACCGAAGGATGTCGTGCCGAAAAGAAGGAAGTTCGAAAACTGAGGCATGAAGTCGACCTCCTCGAATCCTTCGTCGAACACCGAAGGGGGAATGACACCGAGAAAGGTCGGCGATGCGTCTCTGGTTTGATTGAATACTCCAAACGGTGTGGTAATAATACCTCCCCGCAGTTTCAACGCATCCGAAAATGTGTATTGTGTCCATGCTTCAAAGAGCTGGAAGTTTCCGGTTTCGTGTTCGGTGCTGAATCCGTTGCTAAACTCAATATTTGCAAAGACCTTGAATCGGCCGAACTCGGAACTTGGCAGAAGATTGAAACGCTGAGTGAGGAATGTGAACCTGCTTTCCTTCGTGCCAAGAGCTGTGTCGCCAATTGAAACTGTCCGTTCGCCAAGCCAAGCAACGCCGGCATCGATATATCCTGAAATGTCGAATGTTCGATCCTGTGGTTGCACATTTTGCATTAATACTGTGATGATGACCAAAAAGAGAACAACTCTTCGCATACAACCTCCGCTATGGTGACCCTTCTATTATATTTTTTAGAAAAGGAACAAAAACCGTTCCACGAAAAACCGCCGAATTTACTGCATTTGCGCCATTGCTCAAGGGGTTCATACTTATTTTGTAGAAATTTCTCAGCGAAAATTACCGAATACGGAACAAAATTTTTCAATTGCTGAGGTCGAGCACCTCTCTTACACTTTTCATAAGATCGGCAGAAATATGTAATCTTCTTCTGAGATTTTTTAAAAAATATTTTACAACTCGCTCCCGGACAGCATTGTGAAGAGTTTTTTTAAATGCTATCGCAATAACAACCTCATGGTTTCACACAGTTTGAGAGTTTGGGAATGAAATGAAGAACCCCGACGCAAGCGTCGAGGTATCTGATTGTTAATGTAAGTTTATTCAAACAAGGAAAGTTGCTGCGTTAAGATTCGTTTATAATGCTTTCCTTGTGATTGCACATACTGCTGAATTACTTTTTCATTTCCA
>JAUXTU010000088.1 GCA_030679145.1 Bacteroidota bacterium
GAAAAGATCGATCACGTTCTTGGTCACCCGTCGATCGACCCGCATGGCGACCCAATACCGACAAAAGATGGAGAGATCCATTGCTCAATGAGTTATCCGTTGAATGAGGCGAAAGAAGGTTCCATTGTGCGAGTTCTTCGTGTCAGCGATTCAAATTCGGAGATGCTTCAATATGTTTCTTCCATTGGTATTTCTTTGAACAAAGAAATCCATGTAAAACAAAAAATGAACTTCGATAATTCAATGCTCGTGAAAATCAATACCAAAGAGATCATCATCAGCTCAACGATCTCAGCGAGCATTTTTGTAGAGAATGTATAAGAATTATGGAGAATGATATGATAGAACCACTCAAGGCATTGATCATTTTTGGAATTGTCACAACACTCCTTGCCATTATTTTTCTTCCTAAATATGGATTGTATTCGCGGTGGAAACGAAATCGACGCGGAATGAAACGAGTGTTGGTCGAAGATGCATTAAAACACATTTTTGACTGCGAATACAAGAATATTTTTTGCACAACCGAAAGTATTGCTGGATCGCTCTTGATCTCAACGGATGAAGCCGCAGAATTACTTACCAGGTTATCGACTATGGGATTGCTTGTGACTCTTGATAACGGTGTGAAATTAACTGCCGAAGGTCGTTCATACGCACTGCGGATTATTCGCGTTCACCGTTTATGGGAACGGTATCTTGCGGATGAAACCAGCGTACCACCAACAGAGTGGCATTCTTCGGCTGAATTAGCCGAACACAAACTTACTACCGCAGAAGCAGAAGCGCTCGCCGCGCAGATCGGTAACCCGAATTTTGATCCGCATGGCGATCCAATTCCAACTCCAAGTGGCGAAATTCCTCCAAAGAAAGGTCATTCGTTGCTTTCACTGAATAGTGGAGAATTTGCCGACATTACGCATATCGAGGATGAACCGGAAGCTGTCTACGCTCAGCTCATTGCGCAAGGATTGTATGTCGGAATGCAGGTGATGATGATCGAACGCTCGAACGAGCGCGTACGATTTGCAGCTGATGGAGAAGAGATCGTTCTCGCGCCGTTGCTCACAAACAATTTAACTGTTGCACCAATTACGGAAGAAGAACATCGAATCACTTCCCCGCTTGAATCACTTGCTTCATTAAAGATCGGTGAAGAAGCAAAAGTGTTGAGTATTTCAAAGGCGATGCGCGGTCAGCAGCGAAGACGATTGATGGATCTTGGCGTGATTCCCGGAACAACAATTCGTGCAGAGATGAAAAGCGCTTCAGGTGACCCCACTGCATACAATATTAAAGGTGCGCTTGTTGCACTTCGTCAGCAGCATGCAAATATGATCTTTGTTCAAAAATAACAATCAATAATATCAATATGTCAAACACTCCAAATGCAAATTGCGAAGATTGTCCAGTCCATAATCTTGGGAATCTTACCAAACTCGGCATCAACATGTCACAGTTCGATTTCGTCGTGGCACTTGCCGGTAATCCAAATACTGGAAAAAGTACTGTCTTCAACGCGCTGACAGGTTTACGTCAACATACAGGAAATTGGCCCGGTAAAACTGTTACGCGTGCTGAGGGAGGATTTGTGTACGGGAACAAACGGTTCAAACTTGTCGATCTTCCCGGAACGTATTCACTTCTTTCAACAAGCACTGACGAAGAAGTTGCTCGCGATTTTATTTTATTCGGCCAGCCGGATGTTACGGTAATTGTTGTTGATGCAACACGGCTCGAACGAAATTTAAATCTCGTCCTTCAAGTTTTAGAGATCACAGATCGTGCAGTTGTATGCTTGAATCTTATGGATGAAGCAAAACGACACAATATTGATGTTGATGCAAGAAGACTTGCGAAAGATCTTGGTGTTCCCGTTGTTGCAGCAGCGGCACGACAGGAGGAAGGAATTCCTGATCTCTTAAAATATATTTATGAAGTCGCAACAGGTGCATATGTTTGCCGTCCTCATCGCTTGGAACGAACTGCTCCGCGATTAGAAAAAGCGATCTCCGAATTGACTGCAAAGATCATGAACGAATTTCCTAATCTTCCAAATTCACGATGGATCGCATTGAGGCTTTTAGAAGGAGATCAGAAGATTATTGATGCAGTTAAAAGCGGTGAGCTCGAAAACCTTTCTAGAAATACAACAATACTATCGGTTGCTTAACATTGCAATTTTGAATACGAAATAAGACCTGAGAAACGATTATGAAAACAACAAATAAAGAATCCATTCTCTCCGCCGCTAATACATTACGGTGGGAAATTGGAGAGCACATTCACGATTCACTTGTGGAATCAATTTACGCCGATGCAAATCAGATCGCATCACGCGCAGTCACTGTACCTACAGAAAAACCGAGATTCAATTTTGACAAACGATTAGATAAACTTATTACTAGCCGGTGGTTCGGATTTCCGTTGATGTTCCTCCTCCTTGCAATTGTTTTTTGGCTCACTGTTGAAGGAGCAAATGTTCCTTCAGCAATGATAGCAACATTCCTTGTTGATACGATCCATCCGTGGCTGAAAGGATTATTTACAATGGTCGGTTCGCCGTGGTGGCTTACCGGACTGCTTGTTGATGGCGTATGGCTTGCAATGGCGTGGGTTATTAGCGTTATGCTCCCCCCAATGGCAATCTTCTTCCCTCTCTTCACATTGTTGGAAGATTTTGGTTATTTGCCGCGCGTCGCATTTAATATGGATTCCCTTTTTCGTAAAGCGGGTGCACACGGAAAACAATCTCTGAGCATGACCATGGGATTTGGTTGTAATGCTGCAGGAGTTGTTGCAACCCGCATTATTGACAGCCCGCGTGAACGTTTGATCGCAATCATTACCAATAATTTTTCATTATGCAACGGCAGGTGGCCAACACAAATCCTCATTGCTTCAATTTTCTTCGGCGCACTCGTTCCTGCACATCTTGCCGGGTTCGTAACGGCCGGAGCAGTTGTTGGCGTTGCTATGCTCGGAATATTTTTTACTCTTGTTGTTTCGTGGGGACTTTCAAAAACAGTTTTAAAAGGTGAAGCGTCTGCATTCAGTCTTGAACTTCCTCCGTATCGGCCACCGCAGTTATGGCAGACATTATATACATCATTGATTGATAGGACTGCGATCGTGCTTTGGCGTGCAATTATTTTTGCAGCTCCTGCCGGCGCGGTAATATGGCTGGTTTCCAATATCCACATTGGCGAATTAAGTGTTGCTGAACATTTCATCAACTGGTCTAATCCGTTTGGAATTCTTTTAGGAATTAATGGAGTCATCCTTCTTGCATACATCATTGCAATTCCGGCAAACGAGATCGTTATCCCTACTGTGTTGATGCTAACGGTGATAAGTACAAAACTTACCGGCGTTGGTGATGGTGCGGGAGTGATGTTTGAGTTGGATGAAGCAACAGCGGTTGCTGATGTTCTTCGTGCTGGAGGCTGGACATTTTTAACAGGATTGAATTTGATGCTCTTTAGTTTACTTCATAATCCTTGCTCAACAACAATCTATACCATTTACAAAGAAACAAAAAGTGTGAAATGGACAACTGTTGCGACAGTGATTCCTACTGTAATGGGGCTTGTCATTTGTTTCCTCGTTGCCCAAGTTTGGAGACTAATAACATTTTAATTTTGCAAAACCTTAATGAATAAAAAATTACAACGTGAGATTGAAGTTGCATTCTCAAAACATTCACAACCGGTCTGGTTTCGGGTTGCAAAATGGATCATCATCATTACAGGGATTTATTTGTTCCATCAGAATGAATATTTCTGGTGGTTCATTGTATTCTTTACTACTCTTGCATTTTCCCTCCATTTTCTCTGGCGGTATAAAACAAAAGGCTGGACCCAGTCGTGGATCGGATGGGAATACGAAAAAAATAAGCCTCAATAATTAATTTTGTACTATGAAAATAATTTTAGCCCTTAGCTTTCTTTTCTCACCATTTGGTATCGCGCAAGAATTCACAAAAGCGATCGAAGATAATTCGTATTTCATTGAAGAAGCATATAATCAGGAAGATCATGTCGTACAGCACATTTTTAATGCAGTGCGATCACAAACCGGATCCTCTCTTGGAGCAAGTTTTACACAAGAATGGCCAATATTTGGTCAAACCCATCAATTCAGTTTTACTTTGCCATATTTTTTTGATCCGTTAAATTCTCCTAAGCAAGAAGGTGTTGGGGATATCATGCTCAATTACCGCTATCAATTGGTAAATGAGAATAATCTTGCTGTTTCACCACGAATTTCTCTTATTCTTCCCACAGGAAATGAATCAAAAGGGTTTGGAGACGGCGTTGTCGGTGCCCAAATCAATCTTCCGGTCAGCAAAAGATTTTCCAATGAAATCGTGACTCACTATAATGCAGGATTCACAATTCTACCAAATGTTCAATTCACAACTTCAAAAGCAACAATCACAGAATATTTTGTCGGCGCAAGCGGAATCTATCTCGCCAACAAGAGTTTTAATGTTATGGCGGAAGTTTTATATACTTCATCCGGATCAACATTTGGCAGCACGAACGAACTTATCATTAGTCCGGGTATGAGATGGGCGATTGATATTGGTGAATTACAAATTATTCCCGGATTAGCCTTTCCTTTCTATTTCAATTCTGGAAGGCAAGAGAACGCTTCCTTTTTATATCTTTCCTTTGAACATTCATATTGATGCTTGCTGCTAATAATTAAGTTCTTTCCTATTTGACTGAATTGACAATTTTCTTATCTTGCAATTGTATAACTGACGGACAAATCACCTTTCAACGATAGAAGCAATTCTTCCCACATAAGTTAGTTCGACCTCTCTGATCGGAATAACTTTACCGATCTCAATCATAAAATACTTTCATCAATTGAATTATTCATAACAGTATAACAACTGTGTATTCCATTAATTTCAATTCATACTCATATGGCAAATAAAAAAATCACATTGCAAGAAAATGAAATTCCAACACACTGGTACAACATTTTGGCAGATATGCCGAATAAACCTCTTCCACCGCTGCATCCGGGAACAAAAGAGCCTATCGGACCTGAAGCACTTGCTCCACTATTTCCAATGGAATTGATTAAGCAGGAAGTTTCAACTGAAAAATGGATTGCTATTCCGGATGAAGTCCGCGAGTTGTATAAAATCTGGAGACCAACCCCGCTCTATCGTGCATATAATTTGGAAAAGGTGTTGGGCACACCCGCAAAAATATATTATAAATACGAAGGTGTAAGTCCTGCCGGTTCACACAAACCTAACACTGCAATTCCTCAGGCATATTATAACAAAATGCAGGGGGTAAAGCGTATTGTTACAGAAACCGGAGCAGGTCAATGGGGAAGCGCATTGAGTTTTGCATGTAATCTTCTCGACATGAAATGCGAAGTGTTCATGGTAAAAGTAAGTTACGATGGTAAACCGTATCGCAAAATGATGATGAATACATGGGGAGCAAAAGTTTATTCATCTCCAACGACACAAACCGAAGCGGGAAGAAAAATTCTTGCCGAAGATCCGAATTCTCCCGGCTCGCTTGGTATTGCAATCTCTGAAGCAATTGAAATTGCCGCACAAGATGAGAATACAAAATATGCACTGGGAAGCGTTTTGAATCACGTGCTGCTTCATCAAACGGTTGTCGGGCAAGAGGCAGTTTTGCAAATGGAAAAAGCCGGCGATTTCCCGGATATCATTATCGCGCCATTCGGCGGCGGATCAAATTTTGCCGGATTAACATTTCCTTTCCTTCGTTTTAATTTTGAAAAAGGAAAGAAGATCCGATGTATTGCAAGCGAACCGGCTTCTTGTCCAAAATTGACCCGTGGAGTTTTTCGTTATGACTTTGGCGATTCAGTTGGGATGACACCGCTTCTTCCAATGTTTACGCTCGGACATAATTTTGTACCTCAAGCAATCCACGCAGGCGGATTGCGCTACCACGGCGCAGGGGTCATCGTTAGTCAATTGTTAAAAGATAAATTAATTGAAGCCCGTGCACACCATCAATTAGAAACATTCGATGCAGCAGTTTTATTTGCAAAAGCCGAAGGAATCATTCCCGCACCAGAAGCCGGTCATGGTATAGCAACAGTTATTCAAGAAGCCAAACGATGCAAAGAAGAAGGCATTTCAAAAACAATTCTATTCAATCTTTGTGGACACGGACATTTTGATATGCAGGCGTATGATGACTATTTTGCAGGGAAATTAACTCGCCACGATCTCAGCGATGCAGATATTCAGGCATCGTTGGCGAAATTAACAACTCCTACGATACCACAATAGATTTAAAAACAAAAGGGCGTAAACTTTTTGATTTGCGCCCTTTTGTTGAGAATCAAAAAATATAATCTCCTCTTGTTTCTTCGCATTCTAATCTGTACACTTTCCAAAAAAGAATCTCAATTCTTTAGGAAAGAACAATGCCAATTCGTCCCTACATCTTAGCAGAAACAAACTGGAAAAATGTCAAAGAAACAAAATATGACGTAGCCATTTTACCCTGGGCTGCAACAGAGGCACACAATTATCATCTTCCCTATTCCACTGATACACTAGAATGTGATCATATCGCTGCTGAATCAGCACGTCAAGCGTGGGATGCGGGAGCAAAAGTGATTATTCTTCCCACGGTTCCCTTCGGTGTTCAATCTGGACAATTAGATATTCCGTTCTGTCTTCACATTAATCCTTCAACACAGTCAGCAATCCTTTTTGATCTTGCACAGACATTACAAACACACAACATTCAAAAACTTGTCGTCCTCAACGGACATGGCGGGAATGATTTCAAAACAATCATTCGGGAATTACAGCCGAAGTTAAAAATATTTCTCTGTGCAATAAATTGGTATAGCGCCTCACCACCAAAGCAATTCTTTGATGAACCTGGAGATCACGCCGGAGAATTGGAAACAAGTATGCTCTTGCATATCGCTCCAGATTTAGTTCTTTCGCTGGACCAAGCAGGAGCGGGAGAAGAAAAACAATTCCGCATTGAGGGACTTCGCAATGGATTAGCCTGGGCTCCTCGTCAATGGACGAAAATCTCAAAAGATACAGGAGTTGGAAACCCTAAAGCGGCTACTGCAGAAAAAGGGGAGCAATTCAGTAAAGCAACATCGAAAAAGATTTCGGATTTTTTAGTCGAACTTGCAAAAGCAAATGTAGAAGATATGTATGAAAAATAAAACCCCGCATATGCGGGGTTAAATGTTTAGAGTGAACTTATAATTTCTATTTTGAAGAAAATAGACTAATTCCCCACCGAACAATTGCCAGCAAGCCAAAAATTGCGCCAAGAATTGCTACAACGGATGACCCTGCGGGAAAATCATAATGCGTTGAAAAGAATAAACCGAAAAAACTACCCAACACGGCAACAAGCATTGAGATAATAACCATTGAATTCTTTTTCCGCGAGATCAATATCGCTGAAACTGGCGGAATGATAAGAAACGAAAATACCGGAATAACTCCCGCACTTCGCACTGCAAGAACAATTGCCAATCCGATTGACAAATAAAAAAGGAAATTCCACAGATCAAAAACACCAACATCTTCAATTTGATGGTTTTCAAATTTTTCCGTCAGTCCAAAGAATTTCTTTCTGAATATTATCTGGATCAATCCAACAAGACCAAATACTAAAGCCATGGTTGTGATTTGTTCATTCGTTACAGTGAATACGCTTCCGAACAATACTTCCGAAATATCCGAATCACCATGGGGTGACTTGGAAATAAATAATACCGTTGCCGCTGAAGCAACAGCATAGACAATTCCAATGATCGCTTCTTGTTTTAATCGTTTATCTTTGATCTTAATGAACGAAAGTAAAAATGCTCCCACCATGGTAAAGATAATGGAAATGAGTGTCTGATCTTTTTCAATGTAATTGGCAAATGCAATCCCCAACATGGATATTTGCCCCAGGGCAAGATCGACAAAGACAATTCCTCGACCAACCACATGAACTCCAAGATACGAAAGCAACAATCCCATGATGATACTGATCTTTAAAGCATTGAGAATAAATTCTTGTGTGAACATGTCTGACATAATAGTTCCTTTATTGAAGTGCAGTAACAAGTTGGTTCACATTATGATCAAATAGATCAAAATATGTTTTTATTTCAGCGGTTGCTCCAACTGAAGTGGCAAGTGTAAGAACTTTGCCACCGGAATTTCTCGCTACAAGTTCTGCTGATTCTGCAGTAAAGTACGGAGAATTGATGATGATCTTGATCTGTTCACGCTTCATAACATTAATGATCTTGGCAAGCTGCGATGGAGTCGGAGGAATACCGGGTTTCGGCTCAAGGAAATCTACGATCTTTAATCCAAAGCGCTGCTCAAAGTACGGCCATTCGTTATGATAAGCGATCACTTTTGTATTCTTAAATCGATTCAACTTACCTTCCCATTCTTTGATCTTTGTGTCAATAGTTTCATTGAATTTTTTAAAGTTCGATTGGAACTGTGTTTGATGTTCCGGATCCAATCGAGAAAGAGTGTTTGTAATCGTTTGTGCTATAATTTTCCCATTCAAGGGATCAAGCCAGTAATGGGGATTTCCGAAAATATGGATGTCTCCTTCTCCTCTATTTACACTTGTGGGAATTTGCAGCAATGGAATATTGGTCGAAGCATCAACATATCCTTCTCCCCCTTTTTGGATCTTTTGATTTCGGGCGCTGTTCAACAGAGCGGGAACCCATCCAATCTCAAGATCAAGTCCAACAGTAATAAATACATCCGCTTTCGATAATTTGAGAATGTAACTCGGTTTTGGATCAACAAAATGAGGATTTTGATATCCCGTAGCGATTGAAAATACATCAACTCTGTCGCCGCCGATGAACTCTGCAATGCTTTTCAGATCTGGAATTGTGGTTACAATTTTTAATTGTGAATAAGAACTGGAAACTGCCAACAACAGTGAAAAGATGAAGATGATATTTTTTTTCATTGAATTTGCTCCAAAAAAAGTAAAGTTAATAAGCATGAGCGGCATGTGTTCCAATACCGAAAATTGCTCTAAAAACAACCTGGTAAAAACTTGATCCGTAATTTCTGTTTACATTTTGGAATTCCAATGCAAGTATTTGAAATTCGGTCGGTTGAAACCGCAGCAGCAATGCCGTAGTTCGCTCATCAGATTTTTCCAATCCAGGAAGACCGGAATAATCAAAACGAGCGCCGACAAACGTTCTCTTTTCAATCTGATATTCAAGAAATGTGTACGCACCATATGATTGGATTGTTGTTCCTGCGGTAGTATCAGTGTTACATATCAATGCTTCTGTTTGCCAGGTGAATGAATGATACGTGTTAAACTGAACAGGTTTCCATTTATACGTTAGATCAAAACCTCCCATTGTTGTTGGAAGATCAAATGCGTTCACCCCCGACAAACCTGACAATCCGATTCCAAGAGTTGAGTTCTCGGAAAGTTCAAAGAAATTATTTAAGTGAACAGAATAGAGCAGCCGATTGCTCGATCCATTATCTAATGATGGGGTTGTTGCACTTCTGCCAATCTCAACATCAAGTTCCTGATAAAAGTCCCACGGATTAGGAAGGAGGACACTTGCTGACATTCCTTCCATAAATAACCCTTCATCACCAAAATAATTTTTGATCATTGTTGGAAATTCCACAAAACTGAATGCATGAGGATGAAATGTATTCACTTTGGTGAAATGCGGTTTGAATTTTCCAAGCGTAACTTGGAATGAATAGGGTAACGACAACGATGTTAGTGTTGCCACTTCCAATCCCGCGGAAAAATCTCCATTCACCGAATCCTTCCCAAATGAAAAAAGGAAATTTGCCGCAGCATACGGATCGACAACCGAACTTACCTGGACTTCAAGTGCATTAAAATATGTTTCTATATTTCTTGGACCCCCGCTGGAATAGGATGTTCGAAAATCACCAATCGCGCTGATATCAGGATTTGTTGATGGTGCGGATCGTACAATAGGGGCATTCTGAGTGATTGCAGCTTGCGGTTGCATCTGAGATTGGAGTTGCAGCGTTAACAACGAATCAGCAATAGTTGTCGAATCCGACTGCGATTGTGCATATATGCATGATGCTAATACTAAAGAGACATACTGAAAGAGTCGCATTATAGAAAACCTTCCCGAAAATTAATGCCATCAATGAACGATCATTCATGAATCAAATCATGAAAATATTTCGGTCGTAATAAATAATTGTATGGATGAATTAAGCGAGGGTAACTGGTGGTCCGCGACGCGAGTGCGAGGAAGCGTGCTGATCAATTATGGCAATGCAAAACGTTGAGATATATTCTACAGATTTTGGATTGAACTGGGGAACAACTGCAACAACTTTACTGCAAGAGGAGTGTGAAATGAACGAACAAATAGTGCAGTCGGTGTGGATTTCAACGACATGATGATGACAATGAAACGCATCATCGTGCTGAACAACTCTATGCTCACCGTTTCCACTGACGAACAACGGATCTTCATGAAAATGTAAAGGCACAGTCACAAGTGTGAGTGTGCCATAAACAATCAGCAAAACAACAGAAACAAAAATATTTGTTCTGTTCTTCATTTGAAGAATTAAATTTTACCTGCGCGAACTAACTTTGCAATTTCAACGGTACCGTTTTTGGTCACCGTCTTCAATGCTTTGCTGGTCAGTTTCACATTGACATAGCGTTTTAATTCCTGAACCCAGATACGTTTGCTCTGGAGATTCGGAAGAAAGCGGCGCGGTGTTCTGTTGTTCGCGTGCGATACATTATGACCGGTCATCGGTCCGACTTCGGATACTTCACATCGTTTTGACATTGTTTTGATTCCTTGTATTCTCTTGGGTACGTATTAAAAGAATTAGTGTGCCGTCGACTGCATTTTTTTAAATTCAGCTTCTAACACCGCTTCTTCCGTTTTTTCATCTCTGATCTTGATCAATTTTTGGTTGAAGCGATATGAACCTTTATCGGTCTTTACTGCTGCAACAAATTTTACCGTCTTATCCAAAGCACCCGCTTTTGCGGCTTTTTTTGCTTTTTCCTCAAACGACTGCTGTTTTGCCATTGAAAACTCTCCTTGCTGAATACTTATTGACTTTTGGAACTACAAATATACACAATTTCATCCAAAAAGCGAATGAAAAAATTTAAATAATTCAATCTGGTCTTATTTCTTCAGAACAGTCACTTCCAAATTTACTGCGCAAATATTAACAATTTTAACCAGATTGTTTTTGGTTATCGAATAACATACCGTCCGTTTGAATCAATTGAGACCGGGTTTAGCACTTTTGCCATCTCAAATTGATTAAAAACCTGTGCAAGATTTTTCCAAAACTCAATCTTGGCAGAATCTGATTTGGCATATTCTTTTAATGTATTGAGATGATTATCGTCTAATGTTGTTGGAAAAATGTGAACCGGTATCTCTTCCTGTCCGTTATTTCTTGCTTCTACTGCAAAAACATATAATTCTTTGATCAGATCATCAGTAATTGGAATACATCCAATCGTAACACAATTTCCGTGAATGTATATCTCACCGCCAAGTCTCCCTTGCACACCGAGAATTCTGTCAGATTTATTTGGGTAACTAACGCCAAGAGATAAATAAAAGCTGCTCTCCGGATTAAAATGATTGATCGTGTACAAACCTTCCGGTATCTGACCATCACCCTCTTTTCGTTTTGGACCAAGACCACTGGAAACTTCACAAAAAGGATATGCAGTAATCAATACAAACTTTTTATCGATCTTATTCTTTCCCCATAGTTCAAGCCGTTTTTCATTTTTGAATGCTCTCAAGAAAATATTCATTTCATTCTTATGGATGCCATGGTTCAATAAAAGAGAATCAACAATTGTACTTTTTTGACTGAAAGCAATTTTGACATGTGGAAACTGCATCTGTTTTTCTTTGAACGATTGAGACATAATATATTGAGCAAATATGAGGAGCACAATTACAAGTGCTCTCAAAAATGAATTATATTTGTCATTCCGAACGAAGTGAGGAATCTCGATCTTATTATTGAGGGTAAAACTTGATTTCTCGATGCGTTGCATCTCGAAATGACAATGATTAGGTATTTTTAAAACCACTTTTGGATAAACACTTTTCATAATGTTATATTTTTTCTCCTCCCTCAGGTCCATAAAAGATTACCCACACAGAAAGATCATTGGAAAAATTCTCAAATCGATGCACTATACCGGTTGCTGCAAATAGAAAATCTCCTGCTGAAAACTTTATGCGATCATTTCCATTGACAAATTCGCCGTTTTCTTTAACAACAATATAACCTTCATCCCTTGTATGCGGTGTTTGGGGATCGGTTCCGCGCGGTTCGTAGAGTTCGATTAACAATGTTCCGTGAGTGAAAACTTCAGCGAATCGTTTTCCATCCGGAGTCGGAATCATCGATTGAGCTTCGCGATATGGAATATGGAAACTGTGAATATATCACATCTTGTTTTGAAATGGTGGATTATAATTGAAATAACGTACCAAAATTGAAACTGAAGGTCAATATTGTAAGTAATTTGACTGTTGACTTTCCATTGAACAAATTGTACTATCTCAGCAAGTAATACTGAAGAACAAACATCTCAAATCAACGTATCTTTTTCACATTTACTTGAAAGATATTTCATATTCATCCATAATGGCTGGATATCCGGCACATTGGATTTGCCAAAAAGTTCTGAATCAATGCATCATATTAATAAACTTATCATCAATGCAAACTGTAACCATTGAAGATTTAAAAAAAGTAATTGCATTAAGCGACCTGCCGGATGAACATCTGCAATGGATCCTTGATCGTTCGGAATTTAGTCAATACGCAGACGGGGACATTATTTCCAAATATGGTGATGAGGCTGATGCAATGATCTTTATGTTAACGGGTAAACTTACTTTTTATATGAATATGAACGGACGGCAGGTATATTTTTTTACATTTGAGAATGATTCAACGACGGGTGGTGTCACCGGATTACTGCCGTACTCAAGAATGAAAACTATGCCCGGATATGCGTATGCATCGGGAGAGGTGAAATCGTTCCGGTTGCACAAAAAATATTTCCCCGAACTGGAACAGCTTAACCCTGATTTTATACAACGCCTCGTTGGTTATATGACCGAACGGGCAAGAACGTTTGCCACCATGCAGTTGCAGCATGAAAAGGTGAATGCCTTGGGCAACCTTGCGGCAGGTATTGCCCATGAGCTGAATAATCCGGCGGCGGCGATCAACCGGATTTCACACGAACTGAACAAAAGATTGAACCGCAATTACGAGCTCACAAAACAATTGCTTCAATCCAAGATGACGCCGGAGCATATTCAACACATCCATGCGCTGGTTGAAAAAAAAGAGAGCGAACCGGAGAAAAAAATTAAACGGACAGCTCTTCAACAAGTGGAATATGAAGATGAGCTTGCTGAATGGTTTGAAAAAAAAGGTGTGGCAGAAAGAGAAATGGCAGAAACATTTTCCGAGCTCGGATTTTCAACCAGTGAACTTGAAAATATCATCGACAATGTCGGAAGTGAAGCATTTATCCTTGCACTTCCATGGCTCGAAAATCTGGTTAGCTCTTTTAAAATTATTAAAGACCTTGATGCCGCTTCCAGTCATATTTCCAAGCTGGTCAGCTCCATAAAAAGTCACGTCCATATGGACAGGACCAATGAATTGCAGCCGACAAACATCCATGAAGACATTGATAACACCTTGACACTGCTTGGATTTAAGCTCCGCGGGAAAAAAATTAAAGTGAATAAAAATTACTGCGAAGATATGCCAGCGGTTCCCGCCTATGTCGGAGAACTTAATCAGGTGTGGACGAACCTTATTGATAACGCCATCTTTGCCCTTGGAGAAAACGGAGAACTTACTATTGAAACAAAATGTGATACTAAAAATATCACGGTCTGTGTTATTGATAACGGCGCAGGAATTCCAAAAGAAATCGTCTCACGTATTTTTGATCCGTTCTTCACCACAAAAAAAGTGGGCGAAGGAACAGGTATTGGACTGGATCTTGTAAAGAGAATTGTGAAACATCATAACGGTGAAATAAAAGTGAAGTCAGCACCCGGAAAAACAGAATTTTCAGTATGCATTCCTATTGAACAAAAACAAGAATCAAAATAAGTAAAAAATTTTAATACCCGCACAAAAATGAAACTGCCTTATATTATTATTGTTGATGACGACATGCAGGTGCTGCGGACAATACAACGCGACATCAGGAATGAATATCGTGATGAGTATAAAGTCGCTGCAACAGAATCAGCCGTTGAAGCGCTTGAGTTAATCAAAGAATTGCATCTGAAAAATGAAGCGGTGGCATTATTCATTTCCGATCAACGGATGCCGGAAATGGAAGGCATTATCTTCCTTGAAAAGGCGAATGAAATATTTCTCGATGCAAAAAAGATTTTGCTGACAGCCTATTCCGACATTGAAGCTGCAATTAAAGCAATCAACAATGTAAAACTCGATTATTATTTGCTGAAGCCGTGGCATCCACCGGAAGAAAAATTATTTCCCGTTGTGAACGATCTGATGGATGAATGGCATGCATTGTATAAACCCGACCTCGAAGCTACACGCATCATTGGTTTTCAATGGTCGCCAAAGTCACACAAGATCAAAGAATTTCTTTCAGGAAATTTGGTTCCATACATCTGGATGGATATTGAAAACAATTCAGAAGCCGAAAAATATTTGAACAGCGCCAAAGTTTCTAAGACCGGTTTGCCGTTGGTTGTATTAAAAGATGGCTCTTTCATCAATGACCCTTCGTTACCTGAACTTGCTGCAAGGGTTGGACTTCAGCAAGAAGCAACCAAAGAAATGTACGATCTGCTCATCATCGGTGCAGGACCTGCCGGACTGGCTGCTTCAGTATATGGTTCATGCGAAGGTCTTAAAACGATCGTTGTTGAAAAAAGTAATCCGGGGGGACAGGCGAGCAGCAGTGCCCGCATTGAAAATTATCTCGGCTTCCCTACCGGTCTTTCAGGTGCAGAACTAACACGAAGAGCGATCACTCAAACGCTTCGATTCGGAACGGAGATTTTGACTCCTCAGGAAGTAAAGAATATCACTGTAAAGGACGGATACAAAATAACTGAAATGATGGACGGTTCAGAAATACAAAGTAAGACGATTGTCATTGCGACGGGCGTTGCATATAAAAAACTTGAAATTCCTGAATTAGAAAATTTTACGGGCTCAGGCGTATACTATGGGGCGGCTTCTGTTGAAGCACATGCCTGCCGCAATGAAACTATTTACATTGTGGGAGGAGGAAATTCCGCATGCCAGGCGGCAATGTATATGAGCAAGTTTGCAAAGGAAGTAAACATTATCATCCGGCGCGATGCTCTCTCACAAACTGCAGCTAATTACTTAGTGGAAAATATACAAAAGACACCAAACATAAAAGTTATTGTTAATACCGATGTAATTTCCGTTTCGGGCTCAACAGTTTTAGAAAATATTACCCTAAAAAATACAAAGACTGGTGAAGAAAAGAGTGTAACGACAAAAGCATTGTTTATTTATATCGGCACAAAACCAGGGACCGAATGGTTGAACGATATTGTACTAAAAGATGAAAAAGGATTTATCAAATCCGGCAGCGGACTAATGAAAGAAAAATCATTTCATGCTTTTTGGAAATTAAAAAGGGAACCATTTATGACGGAGACAAGTGTGCCGGGGATATTTGCTTCCGGTGACGTACGATCCGGAGCGCTGGCAGGTATTTCTTCTGCCGTGGGTGAAGGTGCTTTGGCAGTAAGATTTGTTCGAAAATATTTGCAGGAAATGTAGATGTACTCAATTGGCAACATCATTCGACGTATAAATAACCATTACAAAAAAAATATTATGCGGTAAATGTTGTGCTTCTCAAAACTTTTCCCGCAAGTTTTCCTGTAATCGTATCATTATCCACAGCGAATTCTCCGTTAACAATTACATATGGCATTCCGGTTGGAAATTGATGAGGATTAAGAAATGATGCGTTGTCTTTGATTGTAGCATAATCAAAGATAACGATGTCTGCAGCTTTCCCTTGCGCAATTACTCCGCGGTCTTTCAACCCGATTTTTTGCGCCGGCATCGATGTCATCTTGCGGATCATCTCCGGAAGTGAGCAAACATTCCGCTCTTTTTGATAATAAGAAATTGCACGGGGAAATGTTCCATATGTCCGCGGATGCGGATTTGATTTTGATGCGGGTGAATACGCGCCCCCATCGGAAGCAACAATTGTATTTTTCCATCTCAATACTGCTTCTGTCCCTTCTTCATCCATCCCAAATCCAACCATACCGACGGAACCATTCTCTTTGATCATCAGATCGACCGCAAATTCAAATGATTCAACATTCAAGTGCGATGTAATTTGTTGAATTGTTTTTCCGATGTAACTTTTGTGTTCTTCGAGTTTCGTCGACGTGATCATTACCGAATCCCACGAACCAAGTCCGTTAATCTTCCGCAATGCTTCCGGTTTTATTTTTTCTACGATCGATCTGTCTTTTAATCGATTCATGAATTGTTCCGTCCCGCCATCGCGTGACCACAGCGGAAAGAGGTTCGCCAATCCGGTTTGATATGCGATGTATGGATAACGGTCTGCATGAACTTCAATTCCTTCAGCGATTGCACTCTCCAGCATATTTAGTGTAATCTCGTTCTTATACCAATTTATTTTATATGATGATTTCAGATGAGAGATCTGCAACCGCGCGCCGGAATGCCGCGCGATTCGAATCGCTTCATCAATCGCTTCCAATACTCTGTTATCTTCATTACGCATATGTGATGCATACAAACGAAATGGTTCAGGAACAGCTTTCGTTACTTCCCACAATTCTTCGGTAGAAGCAAAACTCCCCGGCGTATATTCTAATCCGGTCGAAACACCGCAGCAGCCTTGCTCAATGGCTTTCTTCACTTCACGTTTCATTGCTTCCATTTCATCAAATGTTGCGGGACGATCATCCTCACCGACAACTACTTCACGAATCGTCCCAAGTCCGACCATAGATGCGAAATTCTGAGCACTTCCTTTTTGCCGCAAATGATTAAAGAATCCATCAAAATCAGAATACAGAAGTTCGTCGTCTTCATCTTTCTTCTTTCTGGGAGCGCGGGAATCACCGTCAGCACCGCCAACCTCCGTTGTAACACCTTGTCGCAATTTACTATCTGCAGTCGGCAATCGAAGAATTGCAGAATCTGTATGCGTATGAATATCAACGAATCCCGGAACAATATGCATTCCTTTAGCATCAACAATCCGTATTGCATCAACGCTTTCGATCTTTCCGAGTGCAATTATTTTTCCATCCCGAATGCCGACATCGGCAAGCGTTTCCGTAACACCGGTTCCGTCAATGACTCTTCCACCTTTGATGATCAGATCGAATTGCGGACGATGAGAAATTGATGCGGTAGACGCACATCCAGCTAATAATGCACCGGTACTAATTGTTGCAGATGTTTGAATGAATTTCCGACGAGTATATGCCATAATATTATTTGTTAAATCAAAAAATCTGAAATCGTTGTCATTCTGAATTCCGATGTTTTTTATCGGAATGAAGAATCTGCTAGAGGCGTTGGGTAAAGCTACCGCACAAACCAGATTCTTCGCTACGCTCAGAATGACGCATAATTTTTATCCAGATCATTTACAATAAATTGCTCGCCAATTCCGCCAATTTCGAACGTTCACCTTTTTCTAAATTAATATGGGCATAGATCTTTTGCCCCTGCATCTTCTCGATCAAATAACTTAGTCCGTTCGACATGCTGTCGAGATATGGATGATCGATCTGATAAATATCGCCAGTGAGCACGATCTTTGTCCCTTCTCCCGCGCGGGTGATGATTGTCTTGACTTCGTGCGGTGTTAGATTTTGTGCTTCATCAACAATAAAGAATATCTTCACCAAACTTCGTCCGCGTATGTACGATAATGCTTCGATCACCAATTTCTCTTCTTCCAGTAATTGATCGATGCGTTGATACTGTTGATCTGATTCTTGGTATTGATTTTTGATCACATTCAAATTATCGAAGAGCGGCTGCATATACGGGTCGAGTTTTGACATGATATCGCCGGGAAGATAACCGATATCCTTATTGGAGAGGGGAACAATTGGTCTTGCCATAAAGATCTGTCGATATAATTTCCTGCGTTCAAGAGCTGCTGCAAGGGCAAGAAGTGTCTTTCCTGTTCCCGCTTTTCCGGAAATCGTTACCAATTGTATGTCGGGGTTAAGAAGCGCGTTCAATGCAAATATCTGTTCCGCGTTATGCGGGGCAATTCCATACGCCACTGTCTTTTCAATCTTTGTGATACGCTGATGTTCTGCATCGTACGTTCCAAGCGCAGATTGTTTCCCGTTCCGTAAGATGATGAATTCATTTGGTTGGAAATGATTGGTCGGAAGTTCAGTGGGATTTACTTGATACGGATTCGCATGGAGACGTGTAAAGATTCCTTCGTCAACATTTTCAACAGTACGATGTCCGGTATATAACTCGGTAAGATTTTTTACCTGATCGTTCTTATAATCCTGCGCCGGTAAACCGACCGCCTTCGCCTTCATCCGCAGATTGACATCTTTTGAAACTAGGATCACTTCGCGGGACGATTGTTCTTTCGCAAGACAATATGCCGTATTCAGAATCTGATGATCGGGTTTGCTTTGGGAGAACGATGCATAAATATCTTTGTGAAAATCTTGTTCCAAGCGAACGCTGATCTTCCCAAGTCCGGCACCGATCCGAATTCCGCCGTTGAAGATATGATCGCCGCTCATCGCATCAACATTTCGCGCAAATTCACGCGCGTGAAAATTGATCGACTCATTTCCTTTTTTAAATGCGTCTAGTTCTTCCAGAACTGTTACGGGTATTACTACATCGTGCTCCTTGAATTGATAGATACATGAACTGTCGTGCAACACAACGTTGGTGTCGAGAACAAATATTTTCTTTTTGTCTTTTCTCTCTTTTCGATCAACTGGTGATTTCGTAAGATTTTTTTGCGCCATTGCGTTGTAAACCCAATTAGTGAATGGAAATAGTGAATTAAATTTTCAAGCCGTCTCGCAATCCCGGGGTTTGTCATTCCGAACCGCTGCAAGCGGTGAGGAATCTCGCTTTTATTCTCGTATTTAAAACCGAGATTTCTCACTCGTCCCTTCAGGACTTCGTTCGAAATGACAGTGCACGTGGATTTTGTTATGGCTTTTGTAAAAAGGATATAATTTTGCAGACGAATGTGGAAATTCGGAAAATCAGGGAGAATTGCTTTGGTTGTCGTTATTGGCAAGAATCGTCTCTTGTTCAAGAATAACTTTAAGTCATTGTAACAAATACATTGGAAATACGCAAGGGGTAAACGGTAATATTATTGTTGTTTCTGTGGAATAGGTAAAATATATTATGAGAAATTTATCCTTCTCAAATAGATAGCTTCTATGGAGTTTTTATGATTTCTAATGAATGGAAAGAATTTTGCAGTAAAGGTCGTTACTCTCAACGAGATCAAATAACATCTGTAAATAAATGCTTGAGTAATGATGGAATGGTATTGGGGTTTTATAGTGATTTAGTTTTGAATCCAAATCTTCCAGACACGGATGCACTTTATCCCTCTCACGATCATACAATAAATTCAAGTAACCATTCTCAGATGGTGGTGGATGCACGAATCATTAACGATATGAAATCTATTTTGAATGAAACTGAATTTTGGATTATCATTGAACATCTATATGCCGTGGGTATTTCAAAGGGGAAAATTCCTAACCGAACCGCACAACGCAATGATTCTTGGAAACCAGTACGTAACTTTGCAAAAAAATAGATGATTATTTCACAATGGTGATTTATTTATTTGTAAATGTTAATTCACCCAATCCCATACTTCACCCCCATCTCACTACAAATCTTTTTCACCAATCCATCAAGATTCTTTTCGCATTTTTATAGTATCAGTTTACTCATTTTTGAATGAAACCATCCCATTGGGAAAAGGCGGGTTTAATTGTTAATTTTTTCTTTATTCATTCTGTCATCAATAATTCCTATAACAAGTCCACCGATGATACCGAGGGAAAGAATCGGCGCGTACGCTTTAGTAATAATTGCATCCGGTAAACTTAACAATAGACCAATCATCAATCCACGCTGCCATCCTTTAGAAGGAAATGTTGTGAGTGGAATCAGAAATCCGATAGCAAAACGATTGATGAACGCACCGGTAACTGCAGTCATAACATCCGGAATATTCATAGCAAACATTGGAAGAACATCGAGAACTGCATAGATCAATCCATAAACAATACCGCGTTTAACGTTTTTCATACAATTTGTGAGAAAGAAAATATGATTGGATTTGCGAACGCAAGATAGTCGGTAGTTTTCATGATGATTGAATCGGTGAGCGAGCCGGCATTAAAAGCGATCTTTTCATTTTCAACAATTGACGAATCAACAAAGAGATCAAAATTTAAAATTGGTCGACCAAAAGGCGGAACGGAGCCGGGAACAAGACCTGTTAATTCCAATAATTCTTCTTTTGATGCGAAACGGATACCCCGCTGTACGGGGTGCTGTGCAGCAGCACTTTTTGCTTTAAAATATTCTTTGATCTTTTTTGAATCAATTTTCAATGCTGCACTCAGAACAAATATTCTAAATGAATCATCCACTTTTATCAATAACGCCTTTCCTCCAATCTTCACTTCTTCTCCGCGGGCTTTAGCAGATTCTTCGGAGGTGAATGTTGGTTGATGATGAACCGTGCGAAATGCGACATTCCGGTCTCTGAGGGATGTGCAAATATTTGAGAAGATATCCATTGAAATCCTACTTTCAATATATTTAGTATAACTTCATTCAAAAATAGAGTTTTTATTTGTATCTTTCTACCCCAAATTCATTTTAGTTTGAACAAGAACAAAATATCATCGAAACATCTGAAAAATTGGTTGTCGATTGTCATTCTGAACGAAGTGAAGAATCTCGTTTTTATTTTTTGAGTGGAAAAACAAGATTCTTCGTCGCTACGCTCCTCAGAATGACATTGATGTAAGATTTTTCAGATGTTTCTCATCTTAATAAGGAGAGTTCTATGGCAAATAATCATTTTCCCATTTTGATCATCACCGGCAGACCGGCGGCGGGTAAATCCGAGGTGATCGATTTCTTAAAGAAATGCGACCCGATCGTTCGATTAGAAAAATTCCACATTGCAAACTTTGAAGAACTGGATGATTTTACATATGTATGGGAAACATTCGAACTGGACGACTTGATGACACAAATGGGAAAACCGCGTGTATGGAGCGATGAAAAATATTGGTTCAAAGATCAATACATCTGGGATCTTTATATGAAACGGCTTGCACTCGACTATCAGAAAAAAGTGATGAAAGATTCCGAATATCATGCAAAGATGACCTCACTTGTAGAGTTTGCACGCGGAGGAGAGAATGGAATCGTCGACGCAATGTCATTCCTTTCTGATGAGATGCTAAGCAAAGCATCTCTTGTTTATATTAAAGTTCCGTATGAAGAATCTGTTCGAAAGAATCGTAAACGTGCACGCCCGGGACAGGAAGATTCAATTCTCTACCATTCACTTCCAGATGAAAAGATGGAATTCTATTATAAGATCAATGATTGGGAAAAGATCGAAGCAAAGAATCCAACGCACATTGAAATTCGCGGTCACAAAGTTCCGTACGTTGTTTTCGAAAATATGCCGGAAAAAACTCACGACCCGAAGCTGATCGAAATGGAATTGGAAAAGGCAACGTCAAAACTCTGGAGTTTGAAGAAATAAAACAGTCAGAATATGGTATAAAAACAAAAAGACACGGAGAGTATCCGTGTCTTTTGTTTTACGTCTGAATAAAACAGTTTATTTCACTTCAATCTCTTTTGCAGCCGCAAGTTCCCGAATCCGTTTCTTTTCAGCACGAGACAAAAATCCAACTGCGATCAAAATAAATACTAACGAAATCCAATCCTGCGCTTTAGGAAATTTTCCTTGAAACAGAAAATATGAAACGAGCGTTGCTGCGGTCCCTGCTACAAGCGACGTTAATCGATTAACAAGTCCTGCAAATGTTGCCGTCCGTCCCTTGAACATAAAAATAAAAACTGAGAAGAATGCAACCATACCAAACGCCAACCCCGCAAAAACCGCCCATCCCCATTGCATATGCGGTTCAACGAACGACTGTTGGAAAATAAGAAGATGCTCATTCGTTGTTTGAAACCATTCAGGAGAATGGAATAAAACAAATCCCGCTGACACCATAACGATGGATGCAGTAATTTGTTCAATCGCAAAGAATCCATTATTGTCTAATTTTACGCCTATCGCTCTGGTATTCTTATAATAGTTCATGATGTAGATACGAATGGAATATACTACGATGTAACTGCTTAAGATCGATACCGCTGCGACCGAATTGACAAAATCAAAATCACCGGGAGCAACCCAAACAATATTCATTGCGGCGGCAAGAAGCGCAAACAGAACAGCATAATTCTCCTCTGGATATACATTTTTTTTAAGGATGCCCTGTTGTATCTGAATTGCATCAACCACTCGGCTGATGATGATTACGCTTGCCCGCATGATCACCATTGCTACCATTACGGAAATCGGCAACAGATACATTAATGTTGTTGTCGGAATGACAACTGCCGTGCAAATACCGGAAGGAATGATATAGAGTATCTCTTGAGGAAAACGCAGTTTCCAAAATGTAATGATCTTGTTCGACTTGATATGGTACCACCGAAGAGCTAACGCAACTGAAAGTGCTATAAAATTTCCTCCGATAGTATTGTATACTAAATATTCGATCTGTTTCATCCCCGGGAATCCATTGGTGGCACTTCCTGTAAAATACTTTACACTAACGCCGGTGATCACGTAAAAAATAAAATATCCTATAGAGAGCTGGATGAGTCGTCCGGTACTCCCTTCTGTTGTTTTCCACATAGAACAACCTATAAAAAGATAATTAATAGTTATTTATTCAGATACAATACTAAGGCGTGCTAAGATAGGTAAATAGAAGGAAAGAAAAAAGAAAAGAGAACTGATAGCAGTTCTCCTTGTCTTCTTTTAGATTGTTTTGGAAAGGAAATTGTTAGAACTATTTTCCTTTGATAAATTCTTCGGCAATCTGCACTGCATTCGTTGCTGCACCTTTTCGAATATTGTCCGAAACTACCCATAAGTTCAATCCGTTCTTCACTGTTTCATCGCGGCGAATTCTACCCACGAATGTCTCATCTTTATCGTGCGCCCAGATCGGCATAGGGTAAATTTTTTCCATCGGTTTATCTTGAACAATAATACCCGGAGCATTGCTGAGAATTTTTTTAACCTCGTCAAGTTCAAACGACTTTTCAAATTCAATATTCACGGATTCACTGTGGCCGCCGATTGTTGGAATGCGCACGCATGTCGGTGATACTTCAATGGAATTATCTCCCATAATCTTCTTTGTTTCATTCACCATTTTCATTTCTTCTTTTGTATAACCACTGTCGAGGAAATCATCAATATGCGGAATGGCATTGAATGAAATTTGATGAGGAAATTTCATTTCTTTAATTTCTTCTTCGTTCCATTCTTTTATCAACTGATCGTGTCCCTTTTGTCCCGCACCTGTCACAGACTGATATGTTGACACAACAACTCGTTTGATTTTATATTTATCGTGCAGCGGCTTCAACACAACCACCATCTGTATTGTTGAGCAATTCGGATTTGCGATAATCTTGCTTCCCGAAAATATTTTTTCACGATTCACTTCCGGTACAACAAGCGGAACATTCGGATCCATTCTCCATGCACTGCTGTTATCGATTACCAATATTCCATATTTCGCACAGATCGGAGCAAATTCTTTACTGACTGAACCGCCTGCTGAGAACAAAGCGATCTCTGCTCCGCTCTTTTTAATATTTTCTTCGTTTAACTCCTGAACATTCCAAATCTTTCCGTTGAATGAAACCGTGTTTCCCGCAGAACGTGCAGAAGCCATTGGAATTAATTCTCCAACGGGAAATTTCCGCTCTTCAAGAACTTGAAGCATTTTTCGTCCGACCATTCCGGTCGCGCCGGCAACGATTACTTTATATGTTTTCATTTTATTTCCTTTAAAGCTGTCAGCAATTAGCTTTCAGCTATCAGATTTTATTTTATTTATTAGCGATGATATCATCTTTTTTATTTCAGTAACCTACTTTTCTATCGATGTAGCTTGCAATTCAGAAATAAATTGCAATTCCTTTGACAAAAAAATCAAATATTCGACTTCGCTTGTTGACCCAAACGCTATTTGGAGAAATCTTTTAAAGTCTGCATCACTTCCTCGTCCTGATCCTTCTGCTATATTTGTGGGAATCGAAACTGCGGCTCTTCTTAGTTGCGAAGTTATTCCATACAATTCCTCTTTGGGAAAATCATTCGAAACAACATATACTTCTTTCACCAAAAGATGAGCTTTTTGCCATACAAGTAAATTCTTTAAGTTTTGCATACTCAACTATACTTTTAGACTGATAGCTGATCGCTGACAGCTACAAGCTACTTTAGATCCTCAATCTTTTCCCGTTCACGAATCACTCTTACTTTATCTCCATTTACCAAAACTTCCGCAGCATTCGGTCGCGCATTATAATGAGATGAAACAGAAAATCCATAAGCACCGGCAGTGAGAATTGCAACATATTCTCCGCGCTTAACAAGCGGCATTGTACGTTCGCGCGCAAAAAAATCTCCTGATTCGCAGACTGGACCGACAATATCAACTATTTCATTTTCAACATTGTTTAATGTTAGTGGAATAATTTGATGATACGCTTGGTACAAACTCGGACGAATCAAATCGTTCATGCCCGCATCAACAATCACAAATTTTTTCACGCCATTGTCTTTTCGATACAATGCTTTCGTGATCAAGACTCCTGTATTTGCTACGATAGATCGACCCGGTTCAATGACCAACTTACATTTAGCTTGTTTGAGAATAGGCAGTACAGCGGTAATAAATGCATTATTCCCGGGAGTTTCATCAGCATTGGACGCTTCTTCAACTGGAAGCAGCGGATGTTTAATCGCATTTTTATACGTTACACCGTATCCACCGCCAAAATCAATATGCTGAATATTGATCCCTTCTCTTCGCAACTCTTCAATCATCGCAACAACAGTCTGTGCAGTTTGAATGAACGGATCAAGCTTAAGGATCTGCGAACCAATATGCGTGTGAATCCCGTCAACAAGTAAATTCGGAAGAGAGGCTGCATATTTGAAAGTCTCTATCGCAACTTTTATATCGATCCCGAATTTATTGGTCTTTAATCCTGTTGAAATATACGGATGCGTTGATGCGTCAATATCAGGATTAATGCGAAGAGCAATTCTTGCTTTCGTCTTCAGCCGACCTGCAATCTCGTTGATCACTGCAAGCTCTTCAATCGATTCAACATTGAAAGAAAATATATCTTTCTTCAATGCATATTCGATCTCATCATCCCGCTTGCCGACACCCGCAAATGTTATTTTTGAAGGACTGAATCCGGCTTTGAGCGCAAAATGAATTTCTCCCGCCGAAACTGCATCCGCTCCTGCACCTTCTTTTGCAAGTATCTTCAACAATTCAAGATTGCTATTTGCTTTTAATGCATAACATGTAATGTGATCCACATCGGCAAATGCGCTGTCGATCGCACGGTAATTTTCGATCAACTGTTGTTTGCTGTAGAGATATAACGGCGTCCCAAATTCTTCAGCAATTTCCTGAACAGAAACATCTTCGCAAAATAGTTGGTTTTCTTTATAGTGAAAATGTCTCATGGTGTTTACTCAAATATTTCCGGAAAACTCCCGGCGTTTGCAAATAGTTCTTTGTGCAGTCTGCGCACGGCATCATCAACCTGATCTTCATCAACAACAAAACTTAAATTGATCTCGGATGCTCCCTGTGAGATCATATTGATATTCACATCGGTGATCGCTGAAAGCATTCGAACCGCAAGTCCCGGAGTGTTCCTCAAATTATCGCCGACGATACAGATGATCGCTTTTTTATCCGTTGCGGTCACAGTTGCAAATTGTTTCAACTCTTTAATGATGTGCGAAAGATTTTTAATATTATCGATCGTTGCCGACACACTCACTTCCGACGTTGCGACCGTGTGAACAACCGTTCGGTATTTATGAAATACATCGAAAACATTTTCGAGAAATCCCGTTGCCAAAAACATTCGCGTGGACACAATGCTGATCATCGTAATCCCTTCCTTATACGCAATGGATTTAACGATACAGTGTTTATCGGTTTTTGGGTTTGCAACGATCAATGTCCCCGAAGAACTTGGATTCTTTGAATTCAACACGCGCACCGGTATATTCTTTTTTACTGCCGGTAAAATTGTTTCGGGATGAAGTACCCGTGCGCCGAAATACGCAAGTTCAGCAGCTTCGTTGAACGACATCACTTTGATCTTCTTGGCATCTTTAACTACGCTCGGATCGCTTGAAAGAATTCCATCAACATCAGTCCAAATTTGAATATCTTCTGCATTTAACAATGCTCCAATAATCGCTGCTGAATAATCTGATCCCCCGCGGCCAATCGTTGTGGTCACTCCATTGACTGTAGAACCGATGAATCCCTGCGAGATAACGACGTAACCGTTATTTACTTTTGGCTCTACAATTTCCCGTAATTTCCGCTCGATAATATCAAATTGGGGAATTGCTTTCGTGAATTGATCGTCTGTGATCATAAACGAACGAGCATCAACCCAAAAAGATTTCAGTTTCTGTGATTCAAAATAGTGATGAATAATGAACGACGACATCCGCTCACCAATGGATGCAAACGTATCAAGTGAACGATTGGTCAATTCTCCCAGTACAACAACACCGTTCACCAATGCAGCAAGCTCTTCAGCAATTGAGGCTAAATGTTTTGTCAAAAATCTCTGTGTGTCTCCGTCAAAAAGATCCTTAACGATCTTTTTATGATGAGATTCAATCTTCGCAACAAGATTTAACGCTTCTTCTTTTTTCCCTTCAGCCGCTAAATTTGCCGTCTGTAATAATTGATTCGTAATTCCAGAACATGCCGAAACGATCACGATCGGCTTTCGCGGGATTTCTTTTTTAACAATCTCTGTTAAATTCTTTATCGCTTTGGCATCTTCAACAGAAGTGCCGCCAAATTTCATGATGATCATTTTAATTCTATAAAATTCAATGTGTTACAGATTTACAAATAATAAACCCGAGACGCGCTCGGGGCAAGTTCTAAAAAACTGCTTTTCTTCGTATAAAATAAAAAAAATCCCGCTTAATTGAAAGATTTAGCGGGATAAAATTATCGACGTATAAATGGAGTATTTGTTTACAACAATAATATTATAACTTAATTTTCACTGTCATGAACAATAATAAAGGAATCCATTTTCTCCCTTGATTTCTAAGTAAGATTTATTTGAAATAATTTATCAGCGCATCGGTCAGCTTTGATCCGCCGAAACGGAACGTATCATTTGCCGGTAATCCTGTTTTATCTTCAATTTTTTTTGCTTCGCTACTGCTTTGTTCATCCGTTAATCCAATGGAATTGATACCGAGACCTACAACTTTTGTTGGATGGAAGAATTCGATCACACTCTCATGCAGTTTAATGAGTTTGTTGATGTCGGGAATAGGAAGACCATAATCATCGTGGGTGCGTGTCGGTTGCACACACATGATCATTGCATCCGGCATTGTGCCATGCATTAATCCAAATGTTACTCCGCTGTACCCTTGGTGCGTAAGTGCTCCTTGTCCTTCTACAAAAATATAATCGTATCCTTCGACATTAGAAGCATCAATACATTTTTCAATGGAGCCGGCAATATAATCGCTAATGATCGCATCAACAGAAATTCCTTTTCCGGAGATCATGATTCCTGTTTGTCCAGTACCGATAAAATCGCTTCTCAATCCTCTTTTCAAAAATTCATTATAGACCTGAAGCATCGTCGTCATTTTCCCAATGTTGCAATCTGCGCCAACAGTAAGAATTGTTTTGGCTTTCCTCGTCCGGTAATTTCCCTTTGATACAACTTCATATTCATGCGGAACCTTACGCCAATCGGTGATTGTAACATTATTTTCGTTTGCCAATTTCACAAACTCTTCATCATCCGAAAGAATTGTATGTAATCCGCTTAAAATGTGCATTCTATTTTTTATTGCAGTCTTGATCCAATCGCGCCACACATCAGGCAATCGTCCACCGGTCGGTGCAATCCCAATAAGCAAATGCGTCGGCTGAAACTTTATTCCTTCTTCAACGCTTCCGACAACCGGTACGTTACCGCCGTAGCCAAGAACATCCTGAGCGGTTTTTCCAATTTTTGTGCTGTCAATAATTGCAACAACTTCGCCGGGCATATAAATAAGCGCGGCATTTGCTGTTTTAGATTTTAACGGACTAAATCGACCTTCGGCAAGTGCAAGAATTCTACGTTTCATATTGATGATCTTTTTCCTAAAATTTGTCTTGAATAAATACTATTGATTATCGGCTGAGAATATTTACAAACTGTTTCGTTCCCAAAAAACGCCATCGACTAATCCTTGTATGTTTGGATTATCATCGGATAATTTTAATCGCTTCTCTGAAATAGAAGCAAATTTTTCATCAATTTCAATTCCTACATACTTTCTTTCTAATTTTTTTGCAACAACAGATGTCGTTCCTGAACCAAGAAAAGGATCAAGCACGACATCATTCTTGTTTGTGCTTGCCAAAATAATCTTGGCGAGTAATTTTTCTGGTTTTTGTGTCGGATGCTCGGTATTTTCAGACATTGACCAAAAGGGAATGGTCAAATCGCTCCACAAATTTGAAGGATGGGTAAGGCGAAAGTTCCCAGCATCAGATTTTTTCCAATCTTTTGGTTTTCCGTTGGCGGTATAAGGGGCAATCACTTTACGTTTCAATTTCACAGCGTCAAGGTTAAATGTAAATTTTTCCGACATCGTACAAAACCAAATATCTTCGGAAGCATTTTTCCAATTCGCTTTTGCACCACGCCCTTTCTCTCGTTCCCACGTTATACGATTACGGACAATAAAATATTTTTCTGCAACCTCTTGTATCGCTCTCGAAGAACGCCAATCACCGCAGATGTAGATTGATGCCGTAGGTTTTAATACGCGGACCAATTTTGACAGCCACGAATCCATCCATTCTGCATATTCATGATGCGATGTTGCGTGAAAGGTGTCTGTATTGAATTTTTTTGTAAGATTATAAGGAGGATCAAGGAATAAAAGGTCAATAAATTTATCCGGGAGAAATGCCGATGCATCGTCCATACTCTGATTGATCGTACTATTTACTATGTCAGATAGCGTTGCTTGATTCTTTAATACCTTAAGTTTTTTTTTGAATTTCATTCGTTCAGTAGATGTTAGAGTTATTGTTTTGTTGCGCGGAGCTTTTTTTATCATAAGTAAAACAAAATAATCAGTCTAATGAAGAACCCCGACGCAAGCGTCGAGGTATCTGATTGTTAATGTAAGTTTATTCAAACAAGGAAAGTTGCTGCGTTAAGATTCGTTTATAATGCTTTCCTTGTGATTGCACATACTGCTGAATTACTTTTTCATTTCCA
>JAUXTU010000094.1 GCA_030679145.1 Bacteroidota bacterium
GGTGGGGAAATACATCCGGTGCACGTCAGCATAATCAATATTCAATACTACGGGCAATTGAGAATCGTCGTTGGGTTGTCCGGTGCGCTAACGGTGGTATTTCATCATTTGTCGATCCGATGGGAAGAATGTACGATCAAACAGAAATGTATACTGAAGCATTCATCAAACATCAAATTGAACCGCTTCAGGAAAAAACTTTTTACACAAAACATGGTGATTGGTTTGCAAGAATTTGTGCAAGTATAACTGGAATGATATTTTTATTTTCAATTGCTTATGGATTTTTTAGAAAGTAATTATGAGTAATCAATTTATTGATCTTCGCAGTGACACGGTAACTCGTCCATCAAAAGCAATGCGTGAAGCGATTGCAAATGCTGAAGTTGGGGATGATGTTTTCGGTGAAGACCCGACTGTTAATAAACTTCAAGAGACTGTATCGTCGCTTCTTGGAAAGGAAAATGCACTTTTTGTTTCAAGTGGATGCTTAAGTAATCAGCTTGCATTGAAATCCCATACCGAAATGGGGGACGAAGTGATTATGGAACAAGATGCGCACATGTTTAATTATGAAACAGCCGCACCTTCCATAATGTCTGCCGTGCAAGTAAAAACTATTCCCGGTATTCGTGGAGTCTTTCGTGTGGAAGAATTACCGCCGCACATTCGTCCAGCAATTTATTATATGCCGAGAACACGAGTGATCTGTATTGAAAATACACATAATCGTGCAGGTGGTGCAATTTTTCCAATTGATGAGATCAAAAAGATTTCTGCATTTTGTAAAGAGCGAGGAATCATTTTTCATCTTGATGGGGCGCGACTGTGGAATGCTTCTGTGGCGACTGGAATCCCAATGAAAGAATGGGCACAATATTTTGATTCAGTTTCAGTCTGTTTTTCCAAAGGATTAGGAGCACCGGTTGGTTCATCAATTTGCGGATCGAAAGAGTTTGTAAAGAAAGCTCACAAATGGAGAAAAGTTTTTGGCGGCGGAATGAGACAATCAGGGATTATTGCTGCCGGTGCATTATATGCGATTCAACACAATGTCGAGCGGTTGAAAGAGGATCACGAAAAAGCAAAATATTTTTCTCAAGAGCTTTCAAAACTCAAATCGTTCGAGATCGATCTTGAAAGTGTACAAACGAATATTGTTATAGTTGATGTTCAAAAGACGGGAAAAACACCGCAGGAAGTTATTGCACTGTTGCAAGCACAGGGTGTTTTGATCTCGGTTGGAACATTTACAAAGTTCCGTGCGTTGATGCATCTGGATGTATCAATGGAACAGGTAAAATTTGCAACGGAAAAATTCAAACAAATATTTGACTAAAATGGATATCTCAAAATTCAGACACACAGATCAAATACAAGTACGTAATTACGAAATTGATTGGCAGGGAATTGTCCATAACGGTAATTATCTGTTGTATTTTGAAATTGCGCGTGTAAATTACTTTAAAGAGATTGGATCAAATATAGATGAACGTTCAATTTCCAGTTCGGTTCGAATTGTTCTTGTGCATAACGAAATTGATTACTTTAATTCTGCAACATTTAATGATCAGTTGAAAATTTATACGAGAGTTTCAAGCATTAAAAATTCAAGTTTTGTTTGTGAAGCAGTAATGTTCAATGCTAATACAAATATTCTTATTGCAAAAAATCTTGCAACTCTTGTATGG
Organism: Bacteroidota bacterium; assembly: GCA_030679145.1. Lineage (GTDB taxonomy): Bacteria > Bacteroidota > Ignavibacteria > UBA10030 > UBA8401 > UBA8401. Next base: position 1,692 of record JAUXTU010000094.1, read on the forward strand.
ACCCATCCGACAACAAAGAAGTCAGTTCCTGTTCCAAATGAATTCAGAAGATTGGTTGATAAATACGAAGGCGGGAACGCAGCGATACTCTGGCCGAAAATAGAAGTTTAATATGATCACATTTGAAGAATTTAAAAAATTAACATTGCAAGGGAATGTCATTCCTTTGTTTGAGGAAGTGCTTGCTGATACAGAGACACCTGTTTCTGTTTATATGAAGGTCCGCGATGAAAGCCAATACTCGTTTCTCCTGGAAAGTATTGAAGGAGGAGAGAAGATCAGCAGATATTCTTTCATTGGTTTTAATCCGTTTTGTAATTTTATTATTCGTGGAATGAAATACGAAATACAATCCCGTCATCCCGATGTTGTTGTTCTACCAAAATTAGTAGAAGGTATTTCGCATCCACTTGACGCACTGAAGAAAATATTTGAACATTATAAAACTGCGGTTGTTTCCGGACTTCCTCCATTGGCAAGTGGTGCTGTAGGATATTTCGGATATGAAACAATTCAGTTGATTGAGAATATCCCATCTGCAAAACTGGATGAATTACATTTGGACGATTCGTTGCTGATGTTCCTGGATACGATGATTGTTTTCGATAGTCTAAAACGAAAATTACTTCTTGTTTCAAATGCGTATGTTCCATACAATTCAACCGAAACAGAATTGAAAATGGAATACGAAAAGGCATCCGTTGAGATCGAGAAGATGAAAAAGCTTCTGCAGAAAACGATCTCTGTTGAATTAAAACATCCGACGATTGGAGCAATGGAACAATCGGTCAGTAAATCTGAATATGAAAAGATGGTTGAGAAGTCGATTGGCTATATTGTTGAAGGAGATGTTTTTCAAGTTCTGCCGTCTCACAGAATGAAACGAAAATATGATGGGGACGCATTTTCAATTTATCGAATGCTGCGCATCATTAATCCTTCGCCCTATATGTATTTTTTCTCCTTGAATGGCTTGTCGATCGTCGGCTGTTCGCCTGAGCTTTTGGTGCGTGTTGAAAATGGAATTGTTGAAACGCGTCCACTTGCCGGTACACGGAAACGAGGAAAAACTGCTGAGGAAGATGAAGCACTGGCAAAAGATCTGCTTTCTGATCCGAAAGAGCTTGCGGAGCATTTAATGCTGATCGATCTTGGACGCAATGATATCGGCAGGATAAGCGAATTTGGCAAAGTGGACGTGACGGAATATATGGTGATTGAAAAATATTCCCACGTTATGCATATTGTTTCCAACGTCCGCGGAAAATTGAAAAAAGGACTTTCTGCAATTGATGCATTCTTTTCCTGTTTTCCGGCCGGAACATTATCCGGTGCACCAAAGATTCGTGCAATGGAAATTATCGCAGAACTTGAGCCGGTGAAGCGCGGAATTTATGGCGGAGCAATCGGGTATCTGGATTTTTCAGGAAATCTTGATTCATGTATCGCTATTCGTACAACGATTGTTAAAGATGGATATGCATATTTTCAAGCAGGTGCAGGAATTGTGTACGATTCAGTTCCGTCGAAAGAATATCAAGAGACACTGATTAAAATGGACGCGGTGATTCATGCCGTAGAAGCAACTGTGACACAAGAGTAGTGTCATTCCCGCGAAAGCGGGAATCCATATCAATTAATTTATTGAATCTTAGATTCCCGCCAAAGGCGTGCGGGAATGACGACGTAAAAAAGTATGATTTTAATAATAGACAACTACGACTCATTCACATACAACCTCGTTCAATATCTGGGCGAGATGAATGTTGAATTGAATATCGTTCGCAATGATAAAATAACTCTTGATGAGATCCGTAAACTACATCCGGAAGGAATTGTCATTTCTCCCGGACCGTGCACGCCAAAAGAAGCTGGTGTTTCCGTTCCGCTCATTAAAGAATTTTATAAAGAGATTCCAATTCTCGGCGTTTGTCTCGGCCATCAATCTATCGGCGAAGCTTTTGGCGGTGACGTTGTAAAAGCACCGAGTGTCGTTCACGGTAAAACTTCTGAAATTCTACACGAAGGGAAGGGAATCTTCAATTCCATTCCAAATCGCTTTCTAGCAACGCGATATCATTCTCTTGTGATTGCACCAAAGACAATGCCGAATGAACTTGAAGTAACAGCAAAGACTGAAGATGGCGTTGTAATGGGAGTTCAGCATAAACAATATCCAATCTTTGGTGTTCAATTTCATCCCGAATCAATTGCAACGCAGCATGGGAAAGTGTTGCTGAGGAATTTTGTTGAGAAGAAATATTAAATCACTATGGATAAAACCCAAATTGCCGACATACTTGATGAAGTTGGAACTCTTCTTGAATTAAAAGGAGAGAATCCTTTTAAGAGCAGAGCATTCCATAATGCTGCGCGTGTCCTTGCCGGTGTTACGGAAGATTTAAAAATACTTGTTGAGAACGGCGAGATCCGTAAAATAAAAGGGATCGGCGAGAGCACCGCAAAGATCATTTCTGATCTTGTCACAACTGGAAAATCACCCGATCATGAAAGTTTAAGAAAGTTTTTTCCTCCCGGAATCTTTGATATGATGAAGATTCAAGGAATGGGACCAAAGAAAGTTGCTTTTCTGTATAAGAAGATGAAAATTTCTTCTATCGAAGATCTTGAGAAAGCAGCCAAAGCAGGAAAATTAGAAAAGTTGGAAGGTTTTGGAAAAAAAACTGAAGAGAATATTCTTCTCGGTATTGAGCAAGTCCGCAAGCATTCTTCCAAATTTCATATCAACGTTGCAGAAACTGCCGCGCAATCAATCTTTGATGTGATCAAATCTCACAAAGGAATCATTCGCGCAGAACTTGCCGGTAGTCTTCGCCGCAGAAAAGAGACGATCGGCGATATTGATATCGTTGTGAGTGCGAAAAAGAAAGATGTGAAAGAGATTATGAAGCTCTTTACATCGCACAAGAGTGTTGAACGGATCACCGGTGAAGGCGAAACCAAAGCGAGTGTTGTTTTGAATGTTGGAATCAATTGCGATCTTCGCGTTGTGGATGATTCAGAATTTCCCTTTGCGCTTAATTATTTTACCGGCAGCAAAGAGCACAATGTTCATATTCGTTCATTAGCCCGAGAAAATGGCTGGACATTGAATGAATACGGATTCGCTGTCATTGATTCAGGTGAAAAGGAAAGAAAATCTAAAAAAGTAGTTATCTGTAAGACTGAAGAAGACATTTATAAGGCTGTAGGACTCGATTACGTCGAACCTGAGCTTCGTGAAGACCTTGGCGAGGTCGATGCCGCACAATCCGGCAAACTTCCAAAATTGGTCACATATAACGATATTCGCGGTACATTTCATTGCCATACAAACTACAGCGACGGTCATAATACGTTATCTGAAATGGCTGCCGGAGCTCAAAAACTTGGATGGGAATATCTCGGCATTGCTGATCACAGCAAAGTCGCAGCGTACGCAAATGGCTTATCCGAAGAACGTGTAAAGAAACAGCAGAAAGAAATTGATGCGTTGAATGATAAGTTCAAAAATTTCAAACTGTTCAAAGGTACCGAAGTAGATATTCTTACAAACGGTGATTTAGACTTTAATGACAAGACGTTAGCATCATTTGATTACGTTGTCGCATCGGTGCATAGTAACTTCAAATTGAATGAATCGGATATGACCAAGCGTATTATGAAAGCGCTCAAGAATAAGTACGTAACAATTCTTGGACATCTGACCGGACGATTGCTACTTGAACGGGATGGTTACCCGTTAAACCAAACAGAAATTATCAATGCAGCCGCAGACCTTGGAAAGATCATTGAGATCAATGCGCACCCAATGAGGTTAGATTTGGATTGGAGAATGGTGAAGTATGCAATCAACAAAGGTGTTATGATTGCAATCAATCCGGATTCCCATGTAGTTTCCGGTTTGACTGATGTTCAATACGGAGTTGGAATTGCGCGAAAAGGGTGGTGTGAGAAAAAAGATATTTTGAATACAAAAACAGTAAAACAAGTTGAGGAGTATTTGAAGAAATGAGGTTTATTTCTTCAGCTAGATTAACTTAACATAATCCTTATTATATCTACACAGACGTTATTCATATGCAATATCAAAGGAGTTTTTAACATTAATTGTCCCTTTGAATACATTCTCCGCCGGTCCTTTTAGGATTACATTGCTAAATGAACCATCTGCTTTTTTCTCAAAACTAATTTCCAATATCGCACCACTCAACACTTTTACTTTTACTGGACTCTTCATCTGGAATTTTGTTGAACTCAATAATGCGCTCGCTACAGATCCGGTTCCACAAGCTAAAGTTTCGTCCTCAACTCCACGCTCATAAGTCCTTATCTTTACATTGTTAGGATCTATCTTTGAAACAAAATTCACGTTAGTCCCTTTGGGTTGATATGTTTTATCGTAACGAATCGATCGACCTAAGTTGAATACATCAGCCGTGTCAAGTTCACCAATTTCAGGATTATCTTCCATGAAAATTACCGAATGATCCGTACCGGTGTTCAGATAATTTCCTTTAATAGTTCTTTTATCCAGCTTGATCTCTTGATTAGGTTTATAGTCTGCAGGATTCTTCATTTTCAATTCATACAATGTCGAATTGATCCGTGAAGATTCATAAACATATCCAAGCGCTTCAAATTTGAAACTCGCTTTAGAGACAATTCCATTATCAAACGCAAACTTAGCGATACAACGACCGCCATTACCGCACATTCCGGCATCTGTACCGTCAGCATTGTAATATCTCATAGTGAAATCAGCAATGTTGCTTGTTTCTACCAATAAAACACCATCAGCACCTATGCCAAGCCGTCGATTACACACAGCGATTGTAAATTGATGTGGATCAGTGATTATTCCGTTTCGGTTATCGACAACGACGAAATCATTTCCAGCACCGCTCATTTTTGTAAATGAAATTTTCATAGAGTTATCTCAAAATGAACTTGCCAAGTCGTTTAAACTTGGCAAGTTACATCGTTTACTAATTGTTTTGTGGAGGTGCGGGGATTCGAACCCCGGTCCGAAGTGAAAACCAATAGACCTTCTACATACATAGTTCAGTATTTTACCTTAGCTCCGGACTCTCGACTGAACTCAAAACATCCGAAACGCAGCCAAGGGTTTGAAATCTCATTGACGTTACCTTAACCAAACATCAACTATCCTAACTGAGTCGACGCCGTTACAGAACCGTTAGGAGAACTCTGTATTGGCGCTCGTGGCTAATTAAGCGGCGAGTGCGTAACCGTAGTTATCTGCATTTATTGTTTTGCCCTATGATTTACGTGAGTAAAGGCGTGCACGGTATGCTAATCTATCCATTCCCGACCCCGTCGAAGCCAAAACACCCCCAAAGTGGATCAAGTAGATATATACAAGTTACAAATCAGAATTGAGAGTATCAATGAATTGTCTGATAGTTTCAATTCTTTCTTTATCTTCCTTCTTTTCAAGCGTTAAAATGATATTTCGTAACATTCTTTCGAGGATTTGCTTGTTCGAAACTGGTTGCAAATACTCTTCTGTAAATTTGAATCCAAGATTCTTCACAATTGCTTCACAATCGCTGCGTGAAAGTATTTTCCCGCCATTGAAAGGGTCAAAATATACATGAGAACTCCCAAACGAGAATCTCAAAACAAAATGCCCCGGCAAACCAATTCCTTTTAGTGGAAGATTGATTCGCTGACCAACAAGAAGATAAATAACACTAAGCGTTATCGGAATCCCGATCTTGGTATCGAGAACACGATTGATGTAATGATTCTCTTCACTGTAATAATCGTCTCGATTTCCAACAAATGATTTTCCTTCGGTGAAGAATGAAATTACACGCTGCAGAATTTCAGATTCATCGATTACCGACGTGAGTTTTTCCTTCAGTTCCGAAGCATAATAGTTCAATTGTTCTGTATAGACTGATACGTCCAAGTCACTATATCGCTGTCGCGCAAAAAGGAAAACTCCATCTTCAAGATCGATCTCTCCTTCTTCATTTCTTTTTAATTGTCTAAGTTGTTCCTTAAATGAAGCACGTATAAGTATTTCACGCACTTCACTTAATCGTTTCTCTGCAATTGTATTCTTGTCTTCAATGAATGGAATAAATTCCAACGCTGATTCTTTATAACTCAATAATCGCTCACGAACCGTGCAATAGATCGACTCGTCTTCATCATCAAGCAGCGAGATGAGAGATTTAATTTCGATCACTTCTTTTTCGGACAATTCGCTCATCGAAACTCAGAATAATTAGTTAAGACACCTTTTTTCAGAATATCAAATGCTTCTTTCGGTGAATCTGCAAATGCGAACAAATTCATATCATCAGAGCTGATCATTCCATATTTTGCCAAGGCATTGAAGTCAATAATCTTGTTCCAGAAATTCTTGCCGTAAAGAATAACGGTCATTTTTTTACCGACTTTCTTTGTCTGTAGCAATGTTAATAACTCAAAAAACTCATCAAGAGTTCCGAATCCGCCTGGAAAAGCCACAAGCGCTTTGCCTAGGAACATAAACCAAAACTTACGCATAAAGAAATAGTGAAATTCCATATTGAACTTTGGAGTTATGTATTGATTTGGATATTGTTCAAATGGAAGACTGATGTTCAATCCAATGGACTCCCCTTTTGCCAGTAACGCTCCTTTATTGGCAGCTTCCATTATTCCGGGACCGCCGCCAGAGCAAACAAGCAATCGATTTTTGGTTTTTAGTTTTTTAGACCAAGATGTAATCAACCGTGAAAGTTCGGTTGCGTCTTCATAATATCTCGACATCTCAACGGCAACTTCTGCCTGTAGCAATTGTTCATGATATTTTTTCGAATGAACATTTTTTTTGTTTCCCTTTTTTGCCAACTCCCGAAGATGCTTAATTGTTTCATTACGAGGTTTAATTCTAGCTGAACCAAAAAAAACGATCGTATCTTTCACATTGTAATAATTGAAACGGCTTAACGGCTCCAAGAATTCAGATAATATTCTTAATGGACGAGCGTCTCTGCTTGCAAGGAACCCTGCGTTCTTATATGCTTTGGGAGCTTTCTGAAGTTTTTGTTTTTTCATGTAATGATAGTTTTTCTATAAGATAATTTTCTGTGCGATAGTTGAAATTAATTTTTCAAGATATTTTTTATCCGTTTCACCAAAACTATTAAAATTATGACTATCAACATCTAACACGCCAAAGATTTTGTTTTGATGAATTATTGGAACAACAATTTCTGATTTTGAATCGCCATCGCAAAAAATGTGTCCGGGAAATTGATTCACGTCCGGAACAATAATTGTTTCTCTCTTTTGATACGAAGTGCCACAAACTCCTTTACCAATTGCAATTCTGGTACAAGCAATCTTTCCTTGAAAAGGTCCTAGAACCAATTCATTTGATTTGTTCTCGAACAAATAAAATCCAACCCAAGAGTAATATGGGAATGTTTGCTTCAACGCCGCAACTATGTTTGCCATATTAGCGATTGGATTTGATTCATCGCCAACAAGTGAAAACAGTTGCGGCAGCAATTGTTCGTATAAATCTTCTTTTGTTTCTGCAATAATTTTAATTTCTTCCATACGCTTCTTTCTGGAACACTTTTTTGATCTCGATAACAGTATTTGAGTCTTTTGTTCTCAACTTCTGTTGTTCAACTGCAAATTTCACCCTTATAACAGCAAGGCCAATTCGTTTACTCTCAATTTCGATTACGCTTGTGATCTTCCCTATTTCTGTTCCGCTTTCATCCAGCAATATTTCTTGTTCATTGGCATGACCAGTAGCAGAAAATTGACACATCGTACGCTGGATCTTATTATATGTATCAAGCCGCGCAATAACTTCCTGGCCAATGTAACATCCTTTGGAAAAACTGATCCAATCCCACAAATTCAATTCCAATGGATTAAAATCCTGGACTAATTCTTTCTTAGCTTTCGGAATTCCGTTTTCGATTCTCCATTGTTCATATATTTCTGGAAATTTCTTTACTTCATTCAACGTTGCTTGCTTCAATTCAAATGAAACCGGGAATCCAAAATAATCTGATTGGTAAAAATCATTTGTTTGGTCTAAGTGAAGATCAATTTCAAACTCAGATGTTGCATCGCTTAGCATAATATTTTCCATGATGATATATTTATTCAGCCATGGAATAATTTCTAAAGCCATTACATTGCTCGCCAACATCAATAAATGATCGGTGTGATGGATTATCCAAACCGTGTCAAATATTCTTCCTTTATCCGTCACAAGTAAAGTTTTCTGAATATTCCCTTGAGAGAATCCCTTAAAATCATTTGTTGTAATTCTCTGCAGAAAATCAACCGATTCATTTCCTATCATTTTTATGACATCAAACGGAAAATGTCGAATGACTGACGGAGGTTTTACTGTCGATATTTTTTCTGTAACGGACATTGTTTAATTTTGATACACTTTTTTATGAAGCGTATTGAAATATAAATCATTAGCCTTTGCCATATCAACAACAACTTCTCCATTAACGTTCGCAGCATTCTTTGTTGTTACAACTCCAATATTCGCAATAGGAACGTTATATTTGGAACAAATTGAATGTAATTGTGCTTCATTCGATTTATCGGCAGAGATAATAATGCGTGATTGATCCTCGCCAAAAAGAATTTTATGTAATTGAGTTCCATTTAATGGAAGAGTTACATCAAAACTGAATTTTTGTTTTCCGACAATAGCACTTTCTATCAACGAAACGATTAATCCTCCATCAGAAATATCGTGCGCCGACTTCACAAATCCTTTTTGAATGAGTTCAAGCGCGCATTCCTGTAACTTTACTTCGAATGCGAGATCGAAATACGGTGCGTCTCCGGTCGTTAATCCATACTCCTGGACAAGGAATTCACTTCCGGAAATATCCCCACGATTTGTTCCGAGTAAATAAATCGAATCACCATCATTCTTAAAATACGCGGTTGTAACGTGAGAAATGGTTTCGACAATTCCTAACATACCAATTGTCGGCGTTGGAAACACTGCTGCCTGCGGACTTTCATTGTAGAAACTAACGTTTCCGCCAGTGACAGGTGTATCCATTGCAATACACGCTTCGCCTATTCCAGCAACGGCTTCTTTGAATTGCCAGTACATTTCCGGCTTATACGGATTTCCAAAGTTTAAACAATTCGTAATGGCGATCGGTTTTCCGCCGGTGCAAACAACGTTTCGTCCGGATTCAGCCACGGCAATCATTGCACCTTTACGTGGATTGAGATATACGTATCGGCTGTTGCAATCAGTTTTGGATGCAAGAAGTTTTTCTGATTTCTTAATACGAACAACTGCTGCATCAGATCCAGGAAGATTTACTGAATTTGTTCTTACCATCGAATCGTATTGTTCATACACCCAGCGCTTGCTTGAAATATTCGGTGACTGGAGCAATTTGTAAATTGAATCAGGAATATTTTTCGGAGCCTGCAATGAGTCGAAATTAAATGATCGTGTTTGTTTCAGATATTCCGGTTCTTTTGTTTCACGGATATAGACCGGTGCGCCACCGCCGAGAACACATGTTTCTGCAGGAACTTCTGCTTTCAATTTTCCTTCATGGAAAATTCGAACCATTCCATCGTCGGTAACTTTTCCGATGGAGACGCAATGTAAATCCCATTTTTTAAAAATTTTGATTATTGCTTGTTCATTTTTAGGTTCGGCAACGATCAACATTCGTTCTTGTGATTCCGAGAGCATAATTTCATACGCCGTCATTTTTGTTTCGCGGATTGGAACGAGATCAAGGTTGATTTCCATCCCGCTGTTTCCCTTTGCACTCATTTCTGTTGAAGAACAAGTTATTCCCGCTGCTCCCATGTCTTGAATGCCAACAATCAAACCAGCATTAATTACTTCAAGTGTTGCTTCAAGTAAAAGCTTTTCTGTGAAAGGATCGCCAACTTGCACGGATGGTCGTTTCGATTCTGATGCTTCAGAAATTTCTTCCGAAGCGAATGTTGCGCCATGAATTCCATCGCGGCCTGTCGCAGAGCCGACGATCATAACCACATTCCCTTTTCCTTTTGCAATTGCGGAAGCAACATTTCCATGTTCAACAATTCCAATTGACATTGCATTGACAAGCGGGTTTGTTTGATAGCACGGATCAAAGAAAACTTCCCCGGCAACCGTTGGAACGCCGAAACTATTTCCGTAATCACCAATTCCTTTTACGACACCTTTTAATAAATGTCGAGTTTGTTTGTCGTTGATATCCCCAAAGCGTAAGGAGTTTAATGCAGCGATTGGCCGGGCACCCATTGTAAAAATGTCGCGCATAATTCCGCCGACGCCTGTTGCCGCTCCTTGGTACGGTTCAACAGCCGAAGGATGATTATGGCTTTCAATTTTGAATGCAACCGCAAGTCCATCTCCGATATCGACTAGGCCGGCATTTTCTTCTCCGGCACCGACCAACAATCGTTTTCCGGATCGGGGCAGAGTTTTCAATTGAGCAATGGAATTTTTATAGCTGCAATGCTCACTCCACATCACGGAATAAATCCCAAGTTCGGTATAGGTCGGCGTTCTTTTAAGAATATCCAATACCCTTTGATATTCTTCTTCTGTTAATCCGTGTTTAAGTGCTAATGCTTTTGTCACTTCAGGTTCTTCAATTGTTTTCATGGTTACTCAATAGTAAAAAGTTGATCGTTTTTTTCAACAGTTTGTTTTTCTGTAACAAATATTTTTTTAAGGACTCCGCTTCGTAATGTTTTTATTTCATTTTCCATTTTCATCGCTTCCACAATAAGAACACCGTCTCCAGAATTGACACTTGCACCTTCCGCCAATAATACTTTTGAAATCAATCCGGGCATCGGAGCCTTAACTGTTATTGAACTGTTATTGTTTCCGGATTCTTTGGATAATTTCTTATTGAGTTTGTCTCGCAATGTTTCTCTTTGGATCTCAAAAATGAAATTATTGACTGTAGCATTCGGTGAATTCTGTGTTTTAGAGAAAAATATGTGAAATGATTTTCCATCCACCAACACACTGAATTCTCCGTTAGAGATTTTCTCCACGTCAGCGGAAATATTTTTTCCATGCGAGTTAGTAATGATCCCGCGTGTTTCATCATACTCAAAAAAATATTCACCAATATTGATCGTGGTCTTACTCATCTCGAAACTGCTTCTTCCATTTGGAGGTTGAAGTTATTGCTTCCATACCATTATTAATTTTCGAAGCTATATTTTTTTGAGAAACGAAGGATGTTACAATCGCATTGCTTTCATGAACCGTAAGCTTTGCATCCGGAACAAGATAATGTTTTGCGACAAAGTTTATATCATAGTTGCCATTCACAAATTCAGGGTGAAACAATACGATCTCGCAAAATGGTATTGTTGTTTTAACACCGTTAATTTTATATTCCCGCAACGCACGTTTCATTTTTTCAATTGCTTCTTCGCGTGTTCTTCCGTGTGTGATCAGTTTTGCGATCATTGGATCGTAGTGCATCGTAATTTCTGAACCGACGCGAATGCCGGAATCATTTCGGACGCCTAAACCTTCGCTTGGTTGATAATGTGTGATTGTTCCGGTCGAAGGAAGAAAATTATTATCGTATTCCTCAGCATAAATTCTTGATTCGATAGCGTGTCCATTGATCTTCACATCATCTTGTGTGATTGATAACCGTTCACCTTGTGCAATTCTGATCTGCTCTTTGATGATATCAATACCATAAACCATCTCGGTAATTGGATGCTCTACTTGAACGCGAGTATTCACTTCCAGAAAGTAAAAATTCTTATCAACATCAAGCAAAAATTCGATTGTTCCTGCATTGAGATATCCAGCAGCTTTTGCAATATCGACCGCCATTTGCCCCATTTTTGACCGTAATTCAGGTGTTAAAGCGGTGCTCGGGCATTCTTCAACTACTTTTTGATGTCGTCGCTGAATAGAACATTCCCGTTCACCAAGATGAATCACATTTCCATGAGAATCAGCCAGAATTTGGATCTCAATGTGTTTCGGATTAACAATGAACTTCTCAATGTACACTCTGTCATCGGAAAATGCTTTGGAAGCTTCATTCCGTGCACGTTCAATAGCATTTCCAAGTTCGTCTGGAGAATCGACTCGGCGCATTCCCTTTCCGCCGCCACCACCGGATGCTTTGATCAAAACAGGATATCCTATACTTGCAGCAACTTTAGTTGCTTCTTCTAAACTCTTTATTGGATCAGTAGTTCCGGGGACTATCGGAATATTTTTCTTTGATAATAAATCTCTTGCTGAAGTTTTACTACCCAATAATTCGATGGTTCCCGATCTTGGGCCGATAAAGATTAATCCAGCATCAGTAACAGATTTTGCAAAAAATTCTTTTTCTGAAAGGAATCCATAGCCCGGATGAATAGCGTCAACTTTAGCTTTAAGAGCAATAGCGATGATCCTATCAACATTGAGATACGTTTCAGACGAAAGTGTTCCATTGAGCGGGTATGCTTCATCACAAAGAAGAACATGCGGCGATGTCCGGTCAGGTTCCGAAAAAACGGCAATGGTTTGAATTCCCATCTCTTTTGCAGACCGATGAATTCGAACAGCAATTTCGCCACGATTAGCGATCAATATTTTTTTAATCTTTGCCAAATAATTATTTTAGGCTAATTCAACAATAGTGACACCGGCGCCTCCTTCAAAACGATCTCCAAAGCGCTGACTTTTTACGCGCGAATCGTTTTCAAGAAATGCGTGAATCCGTTTTCGTAATGCTCCTGTTCCATGTCCATGAATAATATCCAATCGATGCAAACCTGCTAACTGAGCATCATCAAGAAATTTGTCAACGATGGTGACCGCTTCATCACCGTATAATCCGCGAAGATCAACTTCAGTTGCAAACTGCTTATCAATTGAAAATGATGAAGTTGCATTGATTTTCTTCGCCTCTTTTTTAGAGACTGACTTGATATTGGATTGATGAACTTTTGCCTTAATTGAGTTGAATGCAACATGAAGGTTTCCATTTTTGTCTGGAAGAGTCAGGACTATTCCAGACTGGCCTCCAGATTTCAAAACAACAATATCATTGAGTTTTATATCTAATGTTTGATCAGCCTTAGAGGTAATTATTTCTCCTATATCCTTTTCTAATATAATAATTTCATCTTCCAACTTTTGAAGCTGTTTCTTACCTTCGCGTATTGCATCGCGATTTGCCTGTGATGTCTTTATTTCACGAACTGCATTTTCAATCGTTGCTGAGGCTTGATCAACAATTAATTTTGCCTCGGTAATAGCTTTACGTTTTACTTCACGAATTTCTATATTCAATTGCTGTAATTTTGTTTCATACTGTTGGGATAATTCTTTGTATCTCTTGATCTCTATATCAGTTGTTGAAAGTCTTTGCTCGTATAATTGCGATCTATTTTCCAAATCGAAAATCAATTGTTCAAGTTTTGCCTTCTGTTCACCAAGCATGGATCGGGCATTCAGAATAATCTTTTCATTGACACCCAATCGTTGTGCAATCTCAAGAGCATAACTACTTCCCGGTAGACCGATCTTAAATCGATATGTGGGGAGAAGCGTCTCTTGGTCAAATTCCATTGCGCCATTCTCCATTCCATCTGAATTATGAACAAAGGCTTTAAGAGATGCATGATGGGATGTAACGACTGTTAAAGCACCTGTAGCAGTTAAATGTTCGATTACTGATGCAGCAATAGCTCCCCCTTCTGTCGGATCTGTATTAGATCCAATCTCATCAATCAGAACTAACGATGTCTCGTCCGCATTTTCCGTTATCTGCTTAATTTTAAGAACTTGTGAACTATAAGTACTTAAATCATTTTCAATGGACTGATTATCACCAATTAAGACAAATATCTTTTTGAAAATTGTAAACTCAGAATCCGGAGAAACTGGAACATGAATCCCGGATTGAACCATTAGCGAAAGAATACCGAGCGCTTTTAGAGCAACAGACTTCCCCCCTGCATTAGGACCTGTGATGAGGAGTGTGTTGAATTTGCTTCCCACTTCAATATTCAAAGGAACGATCATTTCTCTGTCGTGACGAAGTAACAAAATTGGATGATATCCATTTTGAATTATCAACGAACCATTTTCTTTTAATAAAGGTTTATTCCCTTTGATATCAATTGAGTAATGCGCCTTAGCAAAATATAAATCTACTAATGCTAAAGTTTCAACCGTAGTTTGAATTAGACCAGATACATCATGGATTTGTAGTGTAAGCTGGCGGAGAATTCTTTCTACCTCACGCTGCTCTTTAAAGAAAAGTTCAGTGATCTCATTGTTAAGAGTCAATGTTTCAGAAGGCTCTATGAAAACCGTTTGACCTGATGATGATGCACTATGAATGAATCCAGGAAATCTGTTCTTCAATTCCGATTTAATCGGAATAACCATGCGCCCATCGCGGGTTGTTACTATTTCGTCCCTGACCATTCCTTGCTCAGCAGTAGCGCGGAGAATTTTCTCCAATGCTCGTCGTATAGAATTTTGTTTGTCGGCAATTGATTGTCGAATAGACCGTAATTCTTTACTTGCGGAATCTTTAACTTGGGCGTTCTCATCAATTGCTTGATTAATATTGAACTCAATCTCTTTATAAGTTGAAATAGAATAACTTAACTCAATCAAATGAATTAGATACTCTTTTCGTTTTTCTATGAAAGATTTTATAATTCTCGCTGACTGAAGTGTTGATGCAATGTGGAGTAACTCTTTTGGAGTTAAAATATTATTTTCAATTGTTGATTGCCGTAAAGCGTGTCTAATATCTTTAATGCCATCAATTGGGAATGAACCCTCCCCTTCCAAAACGCGTTTCATTTCGGAAACACGGTTGTGCTCTATTGATATGCTTTCGAGGTCAGAACTGGGTTCAATAGATTCTGCGGCTTCTTTGCCGAGATCAGACGAGGCGTACAACTGTATTCGGTGGAGGATTTTCTGAAATTCTAATTTATCGGCGGCAGTGTCAAACTGACTCATACGTCGTTATTTCTTCTCCAGCTTATTCATCTCTTCCGTTGCAAATTTCAAGATCTGTTGGTAAAAATCCTCCGATTCAGGCAAAAATGTATTGACTTGATCAAATACCATTGGAGAAAAATTTTTCAAAGGTTTATACAGTTCAGAATTTGCTTTTGTTTCTTCACCGGGAAGATGTAAGTAAATGCTTAAAACTATTAACCCGATACTAATAATTAATCCACCTTCAATTACACCGACAACTAATCCTAATATCTTATTCCATATAGCATCGACCATATCTTTTATCAATACTCTGTATAAAACTGATTGAACAAGTGTAATTGAAACGACAATGACAATAAATGAAAGGATAAAACCGGTTCTCCCTGAAATTCCGGTTAATTCAAATAATAATTCGCTTATATCGGCTGAGAATTTCGTCGCTAAAACCAAAGCTAACACAAGACACACAATACCAATGATCTTTTTAACGAATCCAGCTCTATATCCTGAGACCATGAATCCCATTAATAACATACTGAGAACTATATCTATCAATGCCATATTATGAAAGTTTTAGTTTAACAATTTCATTGATTAATTTTCCATCTACCTTGCCTTTAAGTTCTTTCATGATTAAAGGCATTACTTTTCCTAAATCCTTTGATGTTGTCGCGCCAGATTCAGTAATAATTTTCGCGATAATTATTTCAGCATCTTCTTTACTCATCTGTTTCGGCAAGTAACCCTGAACAATTTCTATTTCTTTGGTTTCTTTCTCAACTAAATCTGGGCGATTTGCTTTCTCATACATCTCAATCGAATCTCTGCGTTTCTTTACCGACGAAAGCAAAATCTTCATGTCATCATCAGCATTCATTTCACGATTGACTCCGCTTTTTTCAAACTCGAGAATCTGTGCACGAAGCATGCGCAATGTTTCTGTCCTCATTTTATCGCCTGACTTCATTGCATTTTTAAGATCTTCACTTAAAATTTCTTTCAATCCCATAATTATAACCTACCATACATTTGAATTATTTGTCCATTCATTGCGCGTCCGTTCTCAGAGCAAAGATAGAGAATCATATTTGCAATTTGCTCCGGCGTGACCCATTTTTTAATTTCCTCTATGGTTCCCCATTTTTTATTTTCTTCTGTTAGAATAATACTTGGAGCAATTGCATTGATAGTAATATTCTCTAAATCTTTTATTTCCTCCGCAACAGTTTTTGTTAATGCAATAACACCAGCTTTTGAAACTCCGTATCCACCCCTTTTTGCTTCCGGTATAATGCCCGGCATCGCAGCGATGTTAATGATCCTTCCAAATCTATTTTTTTTCATTGATGAAATTGATTCTCTAATCATCAGAAAACAAGAATTCAGATTCAGATTGATCATTGAATTCCATTCAGCAAGCGAAAGATCTTCAATGAATTTTTTCGGGCATACTCCGCCGACTAGATTGCAAAGAATATCTACGCTTGGATGTTTTGATAAAACTTCAGTATAAAACTTCTTAGCCGAGCTCTCAGATGTAACATCAACAACAAAACCTTCAATGGATTGATGTTGCTTTTGTTTTTCACGTAAAAAATCGAGGGAGCTTTTATTATCTGACATTGTTGTAATAACAACTACGCCTTCAGATAATAAATGTTCAACAACTACTCTCCCAAGCGATCCTGATCCTCCTGAAACAATTGCTATTTTACCTGAAAGTTTCGACATTTTCCTATAGCAATATATTACAAGATTCTTCTAAAATCAATGATTACAATGCTTCATTGATTATGGGTTGATTTGAATGTATATTGAATAAAATTTAAAAACATTAGGTCTATATGGAATTAATAAATTATCATAAATTTGTTGACCGTGAAGTTGCAACTGGTCTTTACGCTGATTACAATACAAATTTCGACAAAATTTCTAAATTTTATTCTGGAAATTACACTGAAAAGCAAGCATGGGAAGTTAAAATAAAAGAACTCCAACAAAGGAAATTTGATCGTACAACACTTCATCGAACTCTCAATAATCAAAACCGTGAATTTCAAAGCGGTATTAAAACACTGGCTAATATTGATCTGTTAGGAAATGATAACACATTTGCTGTCGTCACCGGTCAGCAGCTTGGCTTTTTTGGAGGCCCTCTTTATACGATTTATAAGGCAATTACCACGGTTAAATTAGCGAATAAACTTACTCAAGATTTTCCAGATTATAATTTTGTTCCAGTGTTCTGGCTTGAAGGCGAAGACCATGACTTTGATGAAATAAATAAAACAAAATATTTAAACTCGAATAATGAACTTTCTGTGGTAGAATATTTGATCGGCGGAAAACCGCTTGAACGAAATATTGGAGCAACAGGCAGCATTATTTTTGACGAATATATTGAACAATTTTTTTCATCGCTAGAATCAACTCTTCCCAAAACTGATTACTCTGCAGCGTTATTTGAATTAATGCGCGGTTATTATTCTAAAGGGAATACATTCCTTAAAGCCTTTGTAGGATTCTTTAATCATGTCTATGAAGATTCAGGTTTGGTTTTTATTAACCCGAATCAACCTGAATTTAAGAAAGTATTATCTCCTCTTTTTACTAATGAGATCAATTCCAATTCTCAAACTTCAAAATTGGTAATTCAAAAAAGTGTTGAATTGGAAGAACATTATCATGCTCAGATAAAAGCAAAAGCATTAAATCTTTTTATGTTCTACAAAGGCGGAAGACATTTGATTGAACCTTCGGAAAATGGTGATTATTTTCTCAAAAATCTGCGTCAACGATACACAAAAGATGAGTTACTCTTTATTGCACTCAACACACCGGAACTTCTCTCGCCTAATGTTGTCATGCGTCCTTTGTGTCAGGATACATTGTTGCCAACCATTTCCTATGTGGGAGGTCCAGGTGAAATTGCATATTTTGCACAACTAAAGCCAGTTTATGAATACTTTAAAGTAGCAATGCCAATTATTTATCCGCGTGCAAGTGTTACTTTAATAGAAGAAAAAATTAAAAAGGTTTTGGAGAAATACTCGCTTGAAGTTGAAGATCTTTTTGGTGAGGTTGAATCGGTATTAAGCAAAGTATCGGAACAAGTATCCGAAGTCAAAGTTGATACATTATTTGAATCACTTGGAAGCAAGATCAATGATGCAATCAATGAAGCACGGTTTGGAATTCAACAAATCGATCCCACTCTTAACGGAACTATTGACGGCACATTATTCAAATTTCAACAACAATTGGATGTGATGAAACAGAAAACACAAAAGGCTCAGCAACAAAAAGAGGAGGTTTCATTAAAGCAGATCAAAAAGGCATCCCTAAATATTTTTCCCAGTGAAAATTTTCAAGAACGAGAGTTCAGTGTTATTCAGTATCTTAATAAATATGGACCTGATTTTGTGAAATGGATTGAAAATGAGATCGTCATTGATAAATTTCAACATCAGGTGATCACAATTTGAGATGTTGTAAATATTTAAAATAAAAAAAACATACTGCAAACGAGTATGGTTTTTTTATTTTGGAACAATAATTTATTTAATAACATTTTCCGAAGCTTTGTCAAAAAAATGTGCTTTACTCATATTAAACGTGAAATCCTTCTTCTCCCCTGATTGCATGGCAGTCGGCGTCATTCTTGCCACAAGTTGAGCAACTCCGCACGTCACATACGCAAATATTTCATTTCCCATCGGTTCAACTACTTCTACATCTGCATTTATTCTCGAAGATTTGGATTTCTCTGCCGAAATATGTTCGGGGCGAATGCCAAGCCAAACTTCCTTATCAATAAATGTCGTGAGTAATTTTTGTTTATCTTTTGGAATATCAACACTTAACTGCGAGCCCTTCTCAGAAAACTTCATTGTCCCATTTTTGGTAATAGTGCCATCAACAAAATTCATAGATGGGCTTCCGATAAAACCAGCGACAAATTTATTTGTTGGAAGATTATACAGATTCAGAGGAGTATCGGTCTGCATAACGTTTCCATCTTTCATGACAACGATCCTGTCTCCCATTGTCATTGCTTCAGTTTGATCATGGGTAACATAGATCATTGTGGCGTCGAGACGTTGATGCAGTTTAGAAATTTCGGTCCTCATTTGAACACGCATTTTCGCATCAAGATTAGAAAGAGGTTCATCAAATAAAAATACCTTCGGCTTTCGAACGATTGCACGGCCAACTGCAACACGCTGCCGTTGTCCACCGGATAGAGCTTTAGGTTTTCGTTCTAGATATTCTTCAATACTTAAGATTTTAGCTGCTTCTCGAACGCGTTTGTCAATCTCATCTTTAGGAAATTTTCTGAGTTTCAATCCAAATGCCATATTCTCGTACACACTCATATGAGGATATAATGCATAATTCTGAAAAACCATTGCTATATCTCTATCTTTTGGCGGAACATCATTAACAACTTTGCCGTCAATGGTCAATGTACCGCTGGAAATATCTTCCAACCCAGCAATCATTCGCAGCGTTGTCGATTTACCGCAGCCGGAAGGTCCCACCAATACAACAAATTCTTTATCTTTAACTTCAACGGAAACACCTTTTACGGCCAGAACGCCGCCTTCATATTCCTTTTTAAGATTATCGAGAATTACGTTTGCCACAATAGACTCCTATCTTTGCAATGTATTTACGCTTTCCCAAAATTTTGGAAAAGAAATTGAGACGCATTCTGAATTCAGAATTTTTGAATCTCCACGTAAAGCTAAAGCCGCAATGCCAAATGCCATTGCTATTCTATGATCGTCGAAGCTATTAAACTCTGATGAAATTAAGTCCTTTTTTGACTCAAATGCAAACCCGTCTTTATATTCGTCTACTACGAGTCCCATTTTACGAAGATTGAAGCAGATCGCAGCAATACGATCAGTTTCTTTATTGCGTAAATCTTGGGCATCTCGAATCTCAAATTTTCCGACAGCATTAGCTGCTGCAATTGATAAAATAGGAATTTCATCAATAATATTTGGTATAATATCTCCATTTAATACACAATTGGATTTTAAAGAGGAACTCTTGACAATTATATCGGCAAGAGGCTCTCCTCCAATAATTCTTTCATTTTCCACAATAATGTTTGCACCAAGTTGTTTGAAAACTGAAAGAAAACCAATTCGCGTTGGATTCATTCCAACATTGATAATTTTTATCTCGGAATTTGGCACTATTAAACCAGCAACAATAAAAAAAGCTGCAGATGATGGATCACTTGGAACTACAAATTGTCGAGCGTCTAATTTTATCCCGGCACTGATCGAAATAATAGTTTTTCCGTTTTCCTTTTCAGGCTTCAGGTTTAACATTCGTTCGGTATGATCGCGTGATGGTTCGTGTTCAATAACTCTTGTTGTTCCGCTTGCATACAATCCAGCAAACAGAACGGCAGATTTTACTTGTGCGCTTGCAATTGGAAGTTCGTAATCAATTGCATTAAGTGATTCAACTGATTGAATGGTGAGCGGAGCAGTGAATTTATCTGTTGAAGAAATCTTTGCTCCCATTTTTACCAGCGGATCAATGATACGCTTCATGGGTCGTTTGACCAGATATTGATCGCCTGATATCCGTGTTGAGAATTTCTGTCCGGCAAGAATTCCAGACATTAGTCGAATAGTAGTTCCCGAATTTCCCGCATCAAGCACGGTTGATGAATGCTTCAATCCATTGAGTCCCTTGCCGTAGATATACAATTTTTCATTTTCAAATTTATGTTCTATCCCTAAGGATTGAAAACAAGAAATCGTACTAAGTGGATCAGAGGCTTTGAGGAATCCACTGATTTCAGTAACACCGTCAGATATTGCGCCAATCATCACTGAGCGATGAGAAATGGATTTATCTCCGGGAACTGATATCTCCCCTTTTAAATATTTTGCTGTCGAAACTATTGTATCCATACTAAAAAAAATCCCCAACGAAATGTTGGGGATAAATTATTTCGTGTGAAATTAATTAGCCTGTGGTTCAGGAGCAGGATCTTTTTTCTCCGGAGTCATCAATGCTTTACGACTTAAGTTCATTCTTCCCTTCTCATCAATTTCGAGAAGTTTAACTTCAAACGTATCGCCAACTTTCACGACATCAGAAACTTTGGCTACACGTTTTGCATCAAGCTGGGAAATATGAATCAAACCTTCTTTTCCGGGAAGAATTTCAGCGAATGCACCAAAATCCATGATGCGTTTAATTGTAGCTTTGTAGATCTTTCCGACTTCAGGGACGGCTGTGATTGCATTAATCAATGCCAACGCTTTGTCACTTGCTTCTTGTGATGTTGCGGCAATCTGAATTGTACCATCATCATCGATATTGATTGATGTTGCACCTGAATCTGCAACAATACTTCGAATCATTTTTCCGCCCGGTCCGATAATAGAACCGATTAAATCAGTTGGAATTTTAATTGAAGTGAATCGCGGGGCGTATGAACTTAACGCACCTTTCGGTTTATCGATTGAAGCGTTCATTATTTCAAGTTTATGCAATCGGCCAGCTTTTGCCTGTTCAAGAGCATTTGCCATGATTTCAAGCGTGATTCCTTGAATCTTAATATCCATTTGGAATGCAGTGATACCATCAACCGTACCGGCAACTTTGAAATCCATATCGCCAAGATGATCTTCATCTCCAAGAATATCGCTCAAGATC
>JAUXTU010000096.1 GCA_030679145.1 Bacteroidota bacterium
CTAAGACACAGATTATACTTTTCGATAACAAATCATTCATATCCTTTGTGTCTCTGTGCCTTTGTGGTAAATCTTCAATTTTTGGAACATTTCACCGCATCAACGCATTGTATTCAATCGAAATACACCGATCCATCACCACGGATAACCCGGCCTCTTCAGCATTCGTTGCAGCATTTTCATTTACTACTCCCAGTTGCATCCAAACAGACTTTGCACCAATGGAAATCGCTTCATCAATCACCGGTCCAACTTCACCAGGATTTCGAAAGATATCGACCAGATCGATCTTTTCAGGAATCGATTTCAAATCGGGATAACATTTCATTCCAAGAACTTCCTGATATTGCGGATTCACCGGAAATACTTTGTATCCTTTTCTACTCAAGAATTCTGCAATCGCTCCGCTGTCGCGCCATGGTTTCGGCGATGCACCGACAACGGCAATGGTTTTGGTTTCGGTTAAGAGTTTTTTTAATTCTTCGTCTTTTGTTAGCATAAGCTTCACCACAAAGGCACAGAGGCACAAAGAAGTTTATAGTATTATTCTTTTGATTCCGTTCTTAATTAAAGGAACGTCGAAATTAATCAATAGACCAAGTCTCTTACCTGTTATTTTAAGATACGTTAATACTTGTGATTCAAAAACGGGCAGCATTTGTTCAACAGATTTTAATTCGACAATTACTGTATCTTCAACCAACAAATCAATCCTTAAATTTGAATCGATAGAGTGATGTTTATATTGAATTGGAACTATAACTTCACTTTTTACCGATAGATTTCTTTCTTGTAATTCAACAACTAAGCATTTTTGATAAACTGATTCCAATAATCCCGGACCTAAAGTTGTGTGAACCTGATAAGCCGAATCTACAATCTTTCGACTGAT
This sequence comes from Bacteroidota bacterium, assembly GCA_030679145.1. Taxonomy (GTDB): domain Bacteria; phylum Bacteroidota; class Ignavibacteria; order UBA10030; family UBA8401; genus UBA8401. The sequence goes on from JAUXTU010000096.1 coordinate 893, forward strand.
TTCATTTACATTGTCTTCTATAGGTTCAAAACTCATTTAATCCTCTGTGTCTCTGTGCCTTTGTGGCAAAGTTTAAACAGTCCCTTCATAACTTTCCATCGGCGGGCAAACACAAATCAACTGCCTATCACCGTAAGTATCATTGATACGACCAATGCTCGGCCAGAATTTATGCGCCTGAACCCATTGTGTCGGATACGCCGCTTTTTCGCGCGAGTACGAATGTTTCCATTCATTGCTCATGACCGTATGCGCTGTGTGCGGGGCATTTTTCAAGACGTTGTCTTCTTTGGTGAATTGTCCTTTTTCGATCTCTTCAATTTCTTTTCTGATGTGAAGAAGGGCATCACAGAAACGGTCGAGCTCACCCTTTGGTTCGCTTTCGGTCGGCTCGATCATCAATGTTCCTGCTACTGGAAAAGAAACTGTCGGCGCATGGAATCCATAATCCATCAATCGTTTTGCAATATCAACAACTTCAACTCCTGCGGACGCTTTGAATTTTCGCATATCAATGATCATTTCATGCGCGCATCGCCCGTTCTTACCAACATACAATACGTCATACGCTTTTTCCAATTTTGATTTGATGTAATTCGCATTCAGGATGGCGTACTTTGTTGCGTTCGTCAATCCTGTTGCGCCCATCAATTTTATATAGACATACGAGATGAGAAGAATGCTTGCGCTTCCCCACGGAGCCGCCGATACTGCGGACATTTGTGTTGAAGGGGTTTCGGGTTCATCGTCGCTGTCGATCATATCAACAACGACATGCCCGGGAAGGAACGGCACAAGATGTTTTGCAACACAGATCGGTCCCATTCCCGGACCGCCGCCGCCATGAGGAATGCAGAATGTTTTGTGCAGATTCAAATGACAAACATCCGCACCGATGCGCGCAGGACTTGTCAAACCAACCTGCGCGTTCATATTCGCGCCATCCATATACACTTGTCCGCCGTTCTTATGAACGATTGCACACATTTCCTGAATACTTTCTTCGAACACACCGTGGGTTGAAGGATATGTCACCATCAAGCAGGCAAGATTTGCTTTGTGCAGTTCTGCTTTTGCTTTCAGATCTTCAACTTCAACATTTCCCCGTTCGTCGCACTTTACAACAACAACCTGCATTCCTGCCATGACTGCGCTTGCGGGATTTGTTCCGTGCGCGGATGAAGGAATCAATGCGATGTTGCGGTGAGATTCTTTTTTATTCTTAAAATATTCTCGAATGACAAGCAGTCCGGTATATTCACCCTGCGCTCCGGCGTTCGGCTGAAGCGAAACTCCTGCAAATCCTGTAATTTCTTTTAGATCGTTGGAAAGTTCTTCGAATATTTGTGTGTAACCCATTGCCTGTTCGCGTGGTGCAAACGGATGAAGCGCGCCGAATTCCGGCATTGTTACAGGAAGCATTTCCGTTGTCGCGTTCAATTTCATTGTGCAGGAACCGAGCGGAATCATTGAGAAGTTCAGCGAAAGATCTTTCATTTCCAATGAGTGAATATAGCGAAGCATTTCATGTTCGTTATGATGTGAATTAAAAACAGGATGCATCATAAAATTGCTGATGCGGATGAAATTTTTATCCCATTCCAATTGAAGGTTCTTCGATAACTCCGCAACCGAAACCACTTTGCTTTTGATCGACGCAAAGATGGAAAGAAGCGTTTCAACTTCTTTCAATGTTGTTGTTTCATCAACAGAAATACCGACCGATGTTTCATCGATCATTCTCAGATTCATCATCGCACCCGCTGCGCGATTGATGACCGAGTTGGTCGCCGTTCCCGTTTCAATTTTCAATGTATCAAAATATGTTTCGTTGGATTGTTCGAAGCCGAGTTTCTTCAATCCTTTATCCAAAATTTTTGCAAGGCCGTGAACGCGATACGCGATCTTTTTCAATCCATCTGCGCCATGATAAACGCCGTACATGCTTGCCATAATTGCCAACAGCACTTGCGCCGTGCAAATATTGCTCGTTGCTTTTTCGCGGCGGATATGTTGCTCTCGTGTTTGCAGTGCCATGCGATATGCTTTGTTTCCGTGTGAATCGATCGAAACACCGATAATACGACCAGGCGTTACGCGTTTGTATTCATCTTTTGTGGCAAGAAATGCTGCGTGCGGTCCGCCGTAGCCCATAGGGACGCCAAATCGCTGCGAACTTCCCACGACGATATCAGCACCGAATTCTGCAGGAGGTGTAAGAATCGTCAATGCGAGAATATCTGCCGCAACGGTAACGAGAATATTATTCGATTTTGCCGCCGAACAGAAATCTTTGTAGTCATAAATTGCGCCGGTTCCTGCGGGATATTGAACCAATGCGCCGAATATTTTATCGCTGAATTTAAATGTGCGGTGATCACCAATGATAATTTCAATTCCGTGAGGAACTGCTCGTGTTTTTAAAACATCGATCGTCTGCGGAAAAACTTCTTCCGACACAAAAAATTGATTTCCCTTTTTCTCATGATTCACCGAATACATCATGAACATCGCTTCAGCAGCCGCCGTCGCTTCATCAAGCAGTGATGCGTTTGCGATCTGCATTCCAGTAAGATCGATCACCATTGTCTGATAATTCAGGAGCGCTTCAAGTCTTCCCTGCGCAATTTCCGCCTGATACGGAGTGTATGCGGTGTACCAACCCGGATTCTCCAGAATATTTCTCTGGATCACCTGCGGAACGATCGTTCCATAATATCCCGCTCCGATGAATGATTTGAATATCTTATTTCGTGCGGCGATTCCGCGAACGTGATTGATCACTGCAAATTCCGTCATCGGTTTCGCAAGATTCATCGGCGATTCAAGACGAATGTGCGGAGGAACTGTCTGATCGATCAATGCATCCAGCGATGCAACGCCGATCTCTTTCAGCATTTGTTTTGTTTCTTCTTCGTTCGGACCAATGTGGCGCGGTTCAAAAATGTCTGTCGGATTTATGTTTAGAGTCATGACTTTTATTAGTAGTAAAATGAGTGTGAATTCTCTATGGATTTTTCAAACGCTCCACCGCTTCTTCCGCTGCTGCCTGTTCCGCTTCTTTCTTATTTTTTCCGACTCCCGTGCCGAAGATCTCCACTCCAAGTATCACCTGCACGGTAAACGTCCGGTCGTGATCGGGTCCTTCTTCTTTTGTGGTTTGATAGCGGGGAATTCCAGAGCCGCGCGCCTGCGAAAGTTCGAGCAGTTCGCTTTTAAAATTATGATCGCTTGTTGTTAAATAATCATTGTTCAATGCAGAGGTCAATTGTTCTAAAATAAATTTTTTCGCATGCTCAAACCCGCCGTCAAGATAGATCGCCGCGATGATCGCTTCATACGCGTCGGAAAGGATCGTGTCGAATCCTTTTTCCTGCACGCCGGCGGAGTTGGTATGCGTTAATAAAAATTGACGAAGATTGATCTCTTTTGCGCAATACGCCAATGCTTTTCTGTTTACCAGCCGCGCGCGGAGAATCGTCAATTCCCCTTCTTCTTTTTCCGGATGATGCGTAAAGAGATATTCTGCAACAACAAAATTGAGGATCGAATCCCCCAAAAACTCCAGCCGTTCGTTCGATGCCAATCCATTAAAATGGGCGACCGGGATGAATGAGCGATGCACCAGCGCGCTGACGAAATAATCTTTATTCCGAATAGTGTAACCGAGAGCCGATTCTAATTGGTTCCACTCAACGCGGGGATAGAGTGCGTGTAGTTCTTGGACAGAAGTGCCGAAGAGGAATGATAAATAATGACGAAGCCGCGATAGAACCACAATCTGCAAGTATTAGTGGAGATTTAATTAATTACTTAAATATAAGGAAATTTGGGGAGAGATGCAGTTAACTAATTTTTAGATAATTGATTATTAATCGATTCATCAAATATTTTTTTCTGTTATTTTAATCTTAAACTCTGGACCCATTGCATCAATTAGATTATTTTTTTTATCGTAAAACTCAATTGAAAAAATCATTTCACCAATCCCTTTAAAATTAAAGAAAGGATTGATAAATACAAAATTCATTCGATTAGCCGCAAATGCCTCTTTTGAATTAAATGGACCCTCACCCATATTTATTATTTCACCATTATAATTTAATCTAAATTTTATCGAATCTAAATTTTTAGCTTTATCATTTTCTTCAAATATAATACGGGCATAAACCCCAAGTTTCATTTGTTTTGGCCATACGTTCTTTTGACCTTCTTTTACCTCAAATTGAATTATATCATCATACACTCCAATAATTGAATGCTTGTTTCCAGTTTCAGTTCTAATATCATCACAAATTAAAAATGCCACTAACTTCATAAATATCCCGTTTAACTAAATTTAACTTCAAATGTTTTATTAGGTTCAACATTTGGTGTTTTTGTATTTGAATAATTTTCTATATGAATATAGTTGTAATTCGTCGTTGGAGTTAAATTAACTGTTCCCGAAAAACCTCGTTCGTTAAACTCCATATATCTCAACATTTGACTCATGGCGTTCTGAATATGTATTTTTTGTGCTGTTGAATAGTCAAATTTCATTTCTGCTACATCTAACAACCAAGGGAACAGCTTCAAATATTTTAGAAGAACAACTCCTGTAGATGTAGGATTAACTACATTGTTTTTCCATTTTGTCAAAGTTCTTTGTGGCAAATCAAGGGCTCTTTCAATCCCAGAAAAACTAATTTTCTGATCTACAAAATTTTGCAAAATATTTAAAACAGCATCTTGTCTTAATTCACAGATAGCGGTATTTACTTTCTCATCATTCTGATTAAAAAAATCACCATCTGCCCCACAATTATTACACAGATATTCATCGATATCGATTTTCCGATCACCACCAAAAGGATCAGCAACAACTTTTGCAATTTGGGTTTTTACCAAATCTGAAGAACCGCAAACAGGACATGTTTGAGTGCTCATTTTTTATTCTCCTTTTTTAACAAACTGGGATTTTGGAATGCTAATCTCATTGTTGGGTTTAAATCATCCGATAACTTAAATGATTTTATGATCCATTTTTTATTTTTTGAATTACACAAAAACGCAATATACCCCAAAGTATATAACGTCTTAAATTTATATGCGTCAACTTTAATAGGATTGGTTTTATCAGGATTTTTCTCCCAATCCTTAGTGTTGATAAACTCTAATTCTTCTAAACCATCATTAGCAATAAAGTCCAGTAATTCAGTTCGCGAACTTAAACTAAAACAGGTATCAGCATCTTTTAAAGCACCCCCCATAACTATTACATTTGATTGGTCACTAAGACATGCTTCCTTAAAATCCTGAAATGAATAATAAGACATTTTTGGTTCCAATGCAAAGATAGGGTGTGCTTAAAGTATCAAATATCACAAGTTTTTGATACTATATGTTAATTTTACTTAATTTACATCAAATTACATAGATTTCTATAAATTATCCCATACTTATATTCTTACTGTTTATGCGTATTCGTCTGCAGGAAACGTAGAGATGATCTTGCCCCGATAACTCGGACAGTGAGTTAAGTAAAAGACGCTTGCAATTCAAATTGCACCGGAGAAAGGTTTCCGATGGTAGAATGCAAACGATGTTGATTGTAAAACGATTCAATGTAATCAAAAATACTTGTTCG
>JAUXTU010000100.1 GCA_030679145.1 Bacteroidota bacterium
CGACACACTTGCATCGGCTATTAAACACGCAATTAACCCCGCACCATAGGAAAAAAAATATGTTTGAAAACGACGACACAATTCCTGAAATACCAAAAGTTCTCTTTGTTGACGACACTGAAGATAATCTTGACCTTTTAGAATTTGCGTTAAAGAAAAAACCGATCACGATGTTCCGCGCATCGAGCGGAAAGGAATGTTTAATTGTTGCAGAAGAGCAGCATCCGGATATGATCGTTCTGGACATTCAGATGCCGGAGATGGATGGTTTCGAAACCTTGCGCCGTCTTCGCGCAAATCCGGAAACCGCAAAAATTCCCGTGATATTCTTAACAGCAATCAAACGCGATCCGCAAAGTATCGCTGAAGGAATTCTGCTCGGTGCAGAAGAATATCTGACGAAACCGATCGATCTTGAAGAACTATTTGCGCGCGTACGTTCTATCTTTAGAGTGATGGGAATGCAGCGTGAACTTGAACAGGTGAAGTCGCAGTTTATGGCAATGCTTGTTCACGATCTACGAACGCCGCTGACGATCATCATCAGCAGTATTGATTATATTCTTCGACATTATGGTGTTGAGAAGCCGCTTGATCTGGATAGCGTAAAATTGATGCAAACCGTGCTTGCATCAACGCGCGGTATGTCATATCTGGTAAACGATCTGCTCGATCTTTCAAAATATCAGGCGGGACAGATACAGTTGAACAAACAAACGATCACCATTCATGAATTGATCGAAGAATCACTGCAGCCGTTCCTTCTCCAATTCAAGCAGAAGAACATTACACTGACCACGGATGTGAATGTCGATCTGCCGCGTCTTGATGCGGACTCAGGAAAGATCGTTCAATTGATGACCAATCTGCTTGCCAATTCCGTCAAGTTTACCCCAGACGACGGAACTGTTGGGATAAAAGTTGAACAGGAAACTTCTGCAGATCAGAAACAATTGTTCATTAAGGTGACTGTGAGCGATACCGGAGTCGGAGTGAAACCGGAAGAGATACCGCTGCTGTTTGAACAATACCGTCAGGTCTCATCGGCAAAGAAAACAAAAGAAAAAGGGACTGGACTCGGTCTTGCCATCTGCAAATTGATCGTGCAGGCGCATGGCGGAACGATCAGCGTGGTGAGCGAATTGAACGTAGGAACATCGTTTACGTTCACGCTTCCGGCAGTGAAGGAAAATTAAACAACAGTTTGAGTCTTTACAAAACCTTGCAGAGTAAACGACTGCAAGGTTTTTTCGTTTATGAGATCCTAAGAGTGTCTTATCCTCTCAATTCTTCCAGCCTTATTTGTCCGAATTCAAAATAATATCGTCAACGTGCAACTTTCCTTTCAATAAAGAACTGCTTACCTTTTCATATATAAGAAATGTCAAAGCGTTTGAAAATAGAGGGTATCCTTTCACAAAGGAATAAACGTATGAACAACATTATGAAAAAGAAAACGGACTTATTCACTGCGGTATATTTGCTTGCATTAACATTTTGCAGTATCACCACACTGTATGGAGGTGAACCTCTTGATGGAAAAAATAAACAACTGCTAAATAAAATAACAACGAATGATTCGTACCAAAGTTTTACGATCAATAATCTTTTTAATTACTACGGCAACAATGGAGATGGATCGTTCAATACTTATTGGGGAAGCAGCGGATTGGAATTTCCCAAAGGGAGCGGCAACACCGTTGTTTACGAAGATGGATTTCTTTTTGGCGGAATTACACGTACGAGTCCTTCCGATCCGACAAGGATTGTAAAAGTAGGAGGCTCGGCGTACCGCCACGGACTGCAAGCCGGAAGAATCATCACATCCGGAACTGCAGCAACAACGCCGGTCGCATCAAATCCGTCGGATCCGGCAAATCGCATTTTTAAAGTGCGTCCCGATATCAATCCTTCTGCGATTTACAATGAGGCAATAGCATCAAAATTAAAATCGGAAGAGCTTGACTATGTTATGTATAAAGAGCCTGGTGCATCAACGCAAAAAATTTACGATCAATATATTGCCGATTGGAATGAATGGCCTGCTTCACAAGGAGCACCGTTCAAAGATAATAATGGAAATGGTACGTATGAACCTGCGGTTGATGTTCCCGGTGTTCCGGGCACAGACCAAACATTGTGGCATGTTTCAAACGATCTTGATGCGGTAAGAACAAAATTTTTATACGGTTCTGATCCGATTGGACTTGAATTACAACGAACAATATGGGGGCACAAACGGAGCGGTCCGTTTGGAAACATGATCTTTACAAAATATAGAGTGATCAATAAGAGCGGTGCAAATGTTGATTCGATGTATCTAACACAATGGGCGGATTCTGATCTTGGCGGTGCGGGAGATGATTATTGCGGATGCGATACGCTCTTAAGTCTTGGTTACATGTATAATGGAAAAGAAAACGACGAACGGTACGGCACTAAAGTACCGGCAGTCGGCTATGATTTTTTTCAAGGACCAATTGTTCCGGGAGCAATAACTGACAGCGCAATATTCGACGGGAAAATTAAACAAGGATTTAAAAATCTGCCGATGACTTCGTTTGTATTTTTTATAGGAGGTAATGCCACCTATTCTGATCCGACACAAGCGACCATTACCGGAACCATTATGTGGTACCGAATGATGAAAGGCCTTATTGGAAATAACGGAGCACCTTTTATAAATCCGATAACCGGAAAAGTAACAACGTACGTTTTATCCGGAGATCCTGTTACTGGTACGGGATGGGTGGACGGGATAATAGCTCCGCCCGGTGATAGGCGATTTGCATTATCATCTGGTCCATTTACAATGGCAAACGGAGATACTCAGGAAGTTGTTACAGCTGTTATTGTAGGCCAAGGAGCAGATCGGCTGACAAGTATTTCGGTATTAAAATTCTATGATAAATATGCACAAGCAGCATATAATTCAAATTTTGATCTTGCTTCTGCACCTCCAACACCAATCGTTAAGGTTGTGAATGCAGATGGAGCAATTCTTTTAGATTGGGGAAATGAAGCGACCGCGAAATTGGCTGAATCACAAAATAAAAATGGTTACAAATTTCAAGGATACAATATTTACCAAAGTAAAACATCGGCGTATTCACCCAACAATTCAATACTGTTGGCAACGTATGATGTTGTGGACGATGTTGGTGCAATCAGGGATGAAGTGTTCGATCCAATAACTTCAGAGCCGGTTGTAAAACGAGTGCAATTTGGTACGAACAGCGGAATCCAGCGGTACTATAAAGTAACAATCGATGCATTTACAAAACAACCATTGGTGAACGGAAGAGCATATTATTTTTTCATTACCGCGTATAATTATAATCCTTCTCCCAATGCTGTTCCAAACAATTTTGAATCTGCGCCGGTGTTAATAGAAGTTCTTCCTCAAAGTCCTGCACCGGGTATTCGGTACGGAAAACGGATAGACGATATGTTATCTGTAACCCATTCATCAGGAGTGAGCGAAGGTGATGTTACTGCAATGGTTGTTGATCCTGAAAAATTAACGGGACATGATTACAAAGTTACATTCGATACGTTGGCAGGGAAAATTTATTGGAAATTGATTGACCTTACTCTTAATACAATAGTTCTTGATAAACAATTCAATTCTTCTGGAGATTTTGATTACTACACTGTTGATGGTCTGCTGGTGAAAGTTATGGGACCATCTCTCGCTGGAATGAGGGATTGGAGTATTCCAAATGGTGCACGCCGTTGGACGTGGGCTGATGGTGATAGTTTAAAATTGGAAGGATTTAATGGAGCAATCGGGTGGAATGAGCCTGCATACATTTTTGGAAACATACCTCAACGGACTGTTCCTGCAACTGATATAAAAAATGTGCTCATAAAATTTGCAACTGCCTCATCTGGTACAGCTAAAAACACCAATGCTGCTTTTACCGGAGATGCTTTTTATGCAGATACTGCCGTATGGAATGCAAGCACAGATCCAAATTTCTCTTATGGATATCGTTATGTGCGGAATGGACAATCTGCACCAGCGCGTCCGGAATTTACGCCGTACGTTACCGGCATTACAACTGACTTTGGTTTTGGTGGATACAGAAAAAATACCGTTCCATTCTCTGCGTGGAATACCGAAACAACTCCTCCAACGCGATTGGCTGTCGGGTTTGTAGAGAATAATATAAGCACCGGTCTTGTGGAGGGACGATACTGGCCTTATTCTAATGGAGTGGGAATACAAAATGCGGGGTTTCGCGGCGGTGAGTGGTTCTTTATTTTTTCTACTCCATATACTGATGCGGTTCCGAACGCTGCATACAATGTTTCTGCATTAACAAATCCATTGCCAATAATGTATACGGGAACTGTCTCTCGCCGCGGCGGTGCAAACGTAACTGCAGGTGATGAATTTTTGATTCATGCGAATCACATTAACACGATGAACGATATCTTTACGTTTACCGCGCCTGCGACAACATACACCGTTACAGATGCAAAAGCAGATGTGGAAAAGATAAATGTCTATCCAAATCCGTATTTCCGATATAACTCGCAAGAGACAAACTTGTATTATCATTTTGTCACATTCAATCATCTGCCGCACAAGGCAACGATACGAATATTTACTCTTGCAGGAATTTTAGTACAGACAATCAACAAAGATGATGATTCACAATTTATCCGATGGAATATGCGCAACGATGCATCATACGCGGCGGCGGCGGGAATGTATATTGTTCACATTGATATGCCGGAGATAGGGAAGACAAAAATCTTGAAGCTGGCAATCGTTCCGGCAACACAATTTATCGATCAAATTCCGCCGGAGCGGAAGCCGTAGGATTATTTTCTATTTATACTTCACTCTCAAATTTAAACCGGGTCTTCTATGAAAGGATAACAATTATGAACAGCGTGGTAAAATTGAAATTATGTTTTACAAATATATTGTATCTGCTAATAGTGACATTGTATTTTGTCAACACATTGTATGCAGAGGATCCATCCGGCGAAAAAAATAAACAACGATTACACAAAGTAACTACAAATGATACGTACCAGAGTTTTACGATCAATAATTTTTTTAATTACTACAGCAACAATGGAGATGGTTCGTACAATCCGTACAAAGGAATGTCCGGATTAGAATTTCCAAAAGGAAGCGGCAACACCGCTGTGTTTGAAGATGGTTTTCTTATTGGCGGAAAAACACGCACGAGTATCTCCGATCCAACGCAGATTATAAAAGTAGGCGGCTCAGCCTATCGTCACGGATGGCAGGCAGGAAGAATTGTAACACCGGGAACCTCTACCACAAATGCTGTTGCCGATAATCCAGCACTTCCTGCAAATCGTATCTTCAAGGTTCGTTCTGACATCACTCCTTCAACACCGACTGGATTAGCGAAAGATATCATAGAAGCAGGTGAACTTCCACTGGTTTCTCGTTTTGAATCAGGAGCAACCGTACAAACAATATACGATCAATACATCTCCGATTGGAATGAATGGCCAGCTTCCGAAGGAGCACCATTCACGGATAATAATAATAACGGGACGTATGAACCTGCTGTTGATGTTCCTGGAGTTTCGGGAGCCGACCAAACACTGTGGCATGTTTCCAATGATCTTGATGCGGCGAAAACAAAATTTTTATACGGTTCCGATCCTATCGGGATTGAATTGCAGAGAACTATTTGGGGATATCGGTACAAAGGCGCACTTGGTAATACTATTTTTACAAAATATAAAATAATAAATAAGAGCGGTGCAATATTTGATAAAGCGTATGTTGCTCAATGGTCGGATCCGGATCTTGGCGAGCCGGGAAACGATATAACCGGTTGTGATACGCTTTTAAGTCTTGGGTTTGTTTATAATGGTACCATACGCGACGCAGTGTACGGAAGTAATTCTCCAGCATTAGGATATGATTTCTTTCAGGGACCTCTTGTAAATGGATTGCCAAGTGATTCCGGGAAAGTAAATGGAAGGTATGTTCGTGGTAAAAAAAATCTTCCGATGACTGCATTTAACTTTACGTACAGTGGTAATGTAATAAATAATAACATGCCATCGCCTTATGATGGAACGATACAATGGTATAGGCAAATGCAAGGACTCAATGGAAATACCGGTGCCCCTATCCATGAATATTTTGATATTTTAAAACCGACAACTTCTTTTACTGTTTCTGGTGACCCTGTTACCGGTTTAGGCTGGTTGGATGGAGTTTACAATCCACCTAGTGATCGCCGTATGTGGCTTTGTTCCGGTCCGTTCACTATGGCTAATGGCGATACGCAGGAAATAGTTGTTGGAACAATCATCGCTCAGGATGGCGACAGGTTATCAAGTGTTTCAGCTTTAAAGTCGTATGACAAAGCTGCGCAATTTGCATATGACCATAATTTTATTTCTACAGGAACTCCGCCGTCAGTAACAGTAACAGTTATAAACGGCGATGGCGAAATTGTTTTAGATTGGGGAAATGAAAAATTTGCAAAAATGATTGAATCCTATAATTCCAATGGATATAAATTTCAAGGATACAATATTTATCAAAGTCCATCCGCAAACTATTCTCCTGCCACGGCAAAACGATTAGCAACATTTGATATTGTTGACGGTGTTGGAATTATAAAAGATGAAGTGTTTGATAATTTGCTAGGAACAACAATTGTTAAACCAGTGCAATTCGGAAGTGATTACGGAATACAACGCACCTATACCGTAAAAATTGATACCTTCACCGGCAAAGCATTGGTGAACGGCAGAAGTTATTATTTCTCTGTAACAGCATATTGCTACAATCCTGATCCCTATACTGTTCCCAAAAGTTTTGAAAATGGACCGATGCAACCTGAAGCAATTCCTCAAAGCCGCCCTCCCGGAGTTCGTTATGAAAAAAATATCGGCGATACACTTCGTGTTACACACAGTTCCGGAATCTGCGATGGTGCAGTGTACGCCATTGTCGTTGATCCGAAAAAATTAACCGGACACGATTACTCAGTTACATTTGATTCTCTTCCCGGTTATATCTTATGTTGGAAATTAACAGATGTGACAACAGGAAAGGTTCTGCTGGATAAACAATACAATATATCCGGCGACAATGATTATTTTACCGTTGACGGGATGTTGATAAAAGTTACCGGTGTTTCAAAATTTGGAGTGAGAGGGTGGAGTATTCCAAATGGTAAACAAGTGTGGACATGGATTGATGGTGATGGTCTGGGGTTTGAAGGTTTTAACGGCGCGATAGGCTGGGATGAACCTGCATACACATTTGGAAGTATACCAATTCGTACCGTCCCAGCTTCTGATGTGAGGAATGTATTAATTAAATATGCAACAGCAGCATCCGGCACTATTACTAACGGTATTGCAAATTGTTTTTATGCAGATACTGCAGCGTGGAATGCAAGCACCGATCCAAATTTTTCGTACGGATATCGGTATGTGAGAGGTGGAACATTTGCTCCGGCGCGTCCGGAATTTACTCCATATGTAGGCGCGAATGCAGGTGTTACTTCAAATTATGGATTTGGCGGTTACAATAAAAATACAGTTCCTTTTTCTGCGTGGAATACAGAAACAAATCCGCCAACAAGGTTGGCAGTTGGTTTCTTAGAAAATAATGTAACAACAGGTTTAGTTGATGGTCGCTACTGGTCTTATCCAAACGGATCTGGAAGTAATAATGCCGGCGCTAGCCGTCGGGAATGGTTTTTTATTTTTGCAACTCCGTACACAGATGCAGTTCCAAACAATGCCTACAAAGTTTCTGTGCTGATTAATCCGCTGCCAATTATGTACACCGGAACGGTAATGAGGCTAAACGGTGCAAACCAATCTGCAGGCGATGAATTTATGATTTTTGCAAATCACGGTAACACAGTAAACGATGTTTTTAGGTTTACAGCTCCAGCACCAACATCCAGTATTGCAGATGCGAAAGCTGACGTAGAAAAAATAAATGTGTTCCCAAATCCGTACTTCCGTTTCAACTCGCAGGAAACAAGTCCGTCGCATCGTTTTATTACATTCAATCATCTGCCGCAAAAAGCAACGATACGCATATTCACTCTTGCAGGAATTTTGGTGAAGACAATTACAAAAGATGATGCAATGCAGTTTGTACAATGGGATCTTCGTAATAACGCATCCAACGCCGCATCTGCAGGAATGTATATTGTTCATATTGATATGCCCGAGATTGGAAAGGCGAAAATATTAAAACTGGCGGTCATTCCATCGGCACAGATTGTAGAATAAATTCCGCCGGAGCGAAAGCCGTAGTAACTTTCTTAAATCTTATTTTCAACATCTTATTGGTAACGAGATGTAAAGTCTATATGCTCATTCCAAGTCCTACTGCTATTTAGCCGGGCAAGGAATCTCGTTTTTCTGCTTAAATCCGCAAATGAGATTTCTCGCTCAACTCTTTGGGTTTTCATTCGAAGGGACAAGAGACAGCAAATTTTTCAGATGTTTCTTGTATTCAATTATCGAAAACGTTGCCCCGATCCCCAAAATGCCGCAATCATTTTTGGGATTTTTCTTTCATCATCTCCTTGCTTCCTCAGATTACATCGGTTATATTTCCTAAAGATAGAACGCAATTCCACAATAACGACAGGCGTTTATGCTTAATTATGTTTGGATATCACTTCTACTGATCGGCATTTTTACCGCGGTTGGAAGAGATATCAACGATGAAGTGACGAACACATATCGCAATGGTGTTCCGGTAACAGCCCAATTTGAAACGTTGAAACAGCGAACTTCAGTTCGTCCTGCATACAACGGAGAAATTATCCTTTCGGCAGCATCCTTCAATCAATTCTACAATACTTCAGCTGCACAATTACAGCAATCAGAAATCCGACAAACTGCAATCCTCACGACGCTTACTTCCGGCAAACAAAAATTAGAGATTCCAATTTCTGACGCAACGCCGGCATTTTGGAAAGAAATGGCGGAAGCGGCCGGTGGAAAAGATAAGCTGGAAGCTGATGTGATTTCATTCGACAATGGGAAAAAAGAAATTATTTTTACAATGGAGCGTGTTACTTTCGTAAAGATAAAAGCAGTTACAAAGGCGGCGATCGAATATTCCAACACAGCTGTTACCATCTCTTTGAGTTTAATTGGTGTTATGGCATTATGGCTCGGCATTATGAAAGTTGGTGAAGCGGCAGGATTACTTGAACTTCTTACAAAAGTAGTGGCACCTGTTACACGCAGATTGTTTCCTGATGTTCCTCCAAATCATCCCGCAGTTGGTGCGATGATCATGAATATCGCTGCGAACATGTTCGGTTTGAACAATGCCGCAACACCGATGGGATTGAAAGCGATGGAAGAATTGAACAAGCTTAATCCTAAAGCAGGAACTGCGACAAATGCAATGTGTACATTCCTTGTAATCAATACTTCCGGTTTAACATTGATCCCTGCAACAGTTATTGCAATTCGCGCGGGACTTGGTTCTGCAGATCCGGGAATCATTATCGGAACGTCGATCTTTGGTGCAGCGTGTGCAACAACTGCCGGTTTAATTGCGGTAAAAATTCTGCAGCGTCTTCCGCGATATAAAAAGGAATTGATCGTTGAGGATGAGAATGCAGAGGTGAAGAATGGTTGAAATCTTCCGTTCCGTTATCAATATCATCTCAGCATTGGCAATCCCGATCTTCATCGTCGTTTTTCTTGGATGGGGATTGGTTAAAAAAGTAAAAGTGTATGAAGTGTTTGTTGAAGGGGCAAAAGACGGATTCAATACTGCGGTTCGAATCATTCCGTTCCTTGTCGCAATGTTGTTTGCCATCGGAATTTTCCGCGCCAGCGGAGCAATGGATGTTGTTGTTGCTGTTCTTTCTCCTGTCACGAATCTGATTGGCATGCCTGCGGAAGTTCTTCCGTTGGGATTGCTTCGTCCTCTTTCCGGCAGCGGCTCAATGGGCTTGATGACGGAGTTGATGACAACCAATGGTGTTGATTCATTTATCGGCGTTCTTGCATCAACGATGTTCGGCAGCAGCGAAACGACGTTCTATATTCTTGCTGTGTATTTCGGCTCTGTTGGAATTAAAACCACGCGCCATGCACTGCCGGCAGGTTTAATTGCAGATTTTTTTGGAATGTTAGGTGCAGTGTTTATCGTTCGCGTTTTGTTTGGTGTGTAAGTAATAGTTTGCATAACATTAGTTGATATTTAATCTTTAGGGGAAAACATGGAAAAAATATTTATTCTTATCGCAGCTTCAATCCTATTGTTATCATTAACGAATGCTCAGGGAAAATCTGCGGCTGCGGCAGCAGGAGCCGGTACTGAAGGCGTTGTAAAAGGTGGCGTAGGTATGACGTGGATCGACGGTGAAGCGTATTATCTTGTGTCACTCGCGCCGGAAATAGCGTTCGGAAAATTTGGGGTTGGTCTTGATCTGAATCTTCACATCAGCAGCGAAGATCAAAAAATCCGCAAGGAAGATTTTGATGAAACGTATGACTATATCCGCATCATTCGTTATTTGCGATACGGGAGCAAAGGTGATGAATTCTATATCCGTCTTGGTGCATTGGATTATTCGAAACTCGGACATGGTTCCATTCTCTATAATTACAAGAACAGTCCGAGTGTCGATGCACGCAAGATCGGAACGGAACTCGACATCGATTTCGGCAAATGGGGTGTTGAGACCGTGTATGGTGATTTTGCTGCTGCAAGCCTGTTAGGTGTGCGCGGATATGCGCGGCCACTACAATTTACTAAAGCAAATGCAATTCCAATCATTAGCAATCTTGAAGTCGGTGTGACTTTTGCGAGCGACATGAGAGAAGATTCAAAAGATACTAATTACGCAGCATCTCCATCTTTTGTTGGTCCTCCGAAAATATCTCCTACAAATGATGGGGCAATGAGTGTAATCGGTTTCGATCTTGGATTGCCACTGCTCCGTTTGCCCGTTGTTGACATGACGCTCTATTATGATTTTGTGAAGATACTCAGTTTTGGAAGCGGTATGTCTGTCGGGTTAGAAACAAATTTTTCCGGTATGGGATTAATCAAAATTTTCACGAAGTTTGAACGACGGTTTGCACAATCCGATCAATATCTGCCATCATATTTTAATTCGTTCTACGAACTCGACCGCTACTCTTTAACGGTTGATACCGCCGGTTTGGTAAAAAACTTTTCATCGAAAGCGCAAGTTCTCTCTAATACAAAATCTCCCGGACCGGGATATTTTGGAAGTCTGTTGGTTGACGTGCTGGGTACAATTCAGATTGAAGGATCGTATCAAAAGCTCGATCTTAATCCAACAAGCGGAATCATGCATCTTGGCACGAATACCGGAAATAAAATTCCGCTTATCATGGTCAGTGCAGGATACGATAAACGAAATATCATTGACAACAAAGATGTCTTTACGCTTGATGAACGATCATTGCTCTATGCTGAAGTTGGGTATAAACCATATCCGTTCATGATCGTTTCAACATTGTACACCTGGACATTTGCACCGGAAAAGAATGCCGACGGAGATGTAACCGGATATAAACCGCAAAAACGGATCACACCAAAAGTGTCATTTGTATTTCCACTGTAATTTAATAATCGCTTCTGTTTACAAACGGATGCGGATTCACAGATGACCACAATACAATCTGTGCACAATATAGTATAAACAGTATTTATGAATCTTCTCAATAATCTTATCGTTGGAACGCTCCCCTTTGTTCCGAAACCAATTGTAGCAAAAGTTGCCGGACGATATATCGCCGGCGCAGCATTGCCCGATGCAGTAAAAACCGTTCAACAGTTAAATTCAATTCGTGCTATGGCAACTGTCGATGTTCTTGGCGAAGATATTTCTACGAAAGACCAAGCCAGTGAAAGTAGGACTGCAAGCGTTGATGTGTTGAATGCGATAGCACAAAACAATATTGATTCAAATCTCTCCATTAAGTTGACCTCGCTCGGTCTGAAAATGGAAAAAGAATTTTGTATTAATAACACGAATGCGATCATCGAAACGGCGAAAGCGAACAATAATTTTGTTCGTATCGATATGGAAGACAGAACGTGCACTGATGACACGCTGGATATCTATAGGACGATGCGCTCGCGATACGACAGAGTTGGAATCGTGATTCAGGCATACCTGCATCGGAGTGAAAAAGATATACGAGCGTTGGCAGCAGAAAAAGCAAATGTACGATTATGTAAAGGTATCTATAATGAACCGCCGGAAGATGCGATCAAAGACCGCAAAGGAATTCAAGATAATTATCTAAAACTGCTCCGTATTCTTTTTGAAAACGGATGTTATGTTGGTATTGCAACGCACGATGATGTGCTGATCAATGGTGCAAAAAAGATGATTGCGGAGTTGAATATTCCAAAAGAGCGATATGAGTTTCAAATGTTGCTGGGAGTTCGCCATGAAACACGGAATAATCTGATCGCGGAAGGACATCGACTTCGCGTCTATGTTCCATTCGGGAAGGACTGGTATGGATATTCAGTGAGAAGATTGAAAGAGAATCCGCAGATGGCGGGAAATGTGTTCAAAGCGATATTTGGAATTGGGCAGTAAGTGCGATTGCCACTGATTGCACTGATTTACGATAATTGTAATGAATGATGAAACATCATACCTGCTCCAACAAGAGACACACACAATAATTGGTGTCTGCATGGAGGTACATAAGGAGCTTGGTCATGGTTTGCTTGAAGTGGTTTACAAAGACGCAATTGAATACGAACTTAAATTGAAAAATATTCTGTACCAGCGGGGAAAAGAATATCCAGTTCGATATAAAGATTCCTTATTACCGCATAAATTCTATGCAGATTTTGTTGTTTTTGATTCTGTAATACTTGAGATTAAGGCACAAAAAGGAATTGTTGAAGAAAATTATAAACAAATTATCAATTACTTGGCGTTATCAAAGTTAAAAATTGGTTTAATATTCAATTTTGGAGAACCTTCTTTAAAGTTTCGTCGTGTCATTTTTTAAAATTGTTCTGTGCAATCTGTGGCAATAATATCAACATAAGGAGTAACTAATGTCTTCACAACAACAACCAGTGGGAAAATTTGCACCGTTCATTGCGGATTCGCAGATCATTCCCGAATTCACGATCAAATCAATTCTGCTCGGCGGACTTTTTGGAGTTATCTTTGGTGCTTCAACAGTCTATCTTGCACTGAAAGCGGGACTGACTGTTTCCGCATCTATTCCGATTGCAGTCATTGCGATCTCTCTTGGGAAAAAAATGTTCAAGACAACCATTCTTGAGAATAACATTATTCAAACAACTGGTTCCGCGGGAGAATCAATAGCGGCGGGAGTTGTGTTCACTCTTCCCGGATTTCTATTTCTCTCCATTGAAAGCGGCGGAGCAGCGTATTTTAATTATTGGACGATCTTTACGCTGGCGATGCTGGGCGGAATTCTCGGAACAATGATGATGATTCCTCTTCGCCGTTCATTGATCGTTCAGGAACATGACACACTTCCATATCCCGAAGGAACGGCATGCGCTTCAGTATTGATTGCCGGTGAAAAAGGCGGGGATTTTTCAAAGACGGCTTATCAAGGTTTGGGATTTGCATTTATCTATGCAATTCTTCAGAAAGTTTTTCACGTTATCGCTGAAACACCGGCGTGGGTCACAAGTCAAACAAATAGATTTTTTCCTTCAGCCACAGTTAATGGTGAGATCACTCCTGAGTATATGGGAGTCGGTTATATTATCGGACCGAAGATTGCAGGTGTTCTTGTTGCCGGCGGCGTACTTGCATGGCTTGGATTGATTCCGCTACTTGCAACACTTGTTCCTACTGTTGTTATTGCTGAACAACTTGTGAAACTTGGTTATCTAAAGGATGTATTGACTGCAGGCGGTCCCGGCGGATGGAATCCGGAAACACAGGCATTTGCTAGCACGGCAACAGCTGTCTATCGTGCGTATGTCCGTCAGATCGGTGCGGGTGCAGTTGCAGCGGGCGGATTCATTACACTATTAAAAACACTTCCGACGATCATCAGTTCATTTAAAGGAAGCATTGCTTCGTTAAAGAATAGAAAGGCAGGTGTATCTATTGCTCGAACTGAAAATGATCTTTCATTCATGACTGTTATCGGCGGATCGCTTGCACTTGTTGTTTTGATTGCGGTTCTTCCGATCATTCCGGGTGACTCTGTCATCAGCAAGATCGTACTTGGATTCCTGATCATTGTGTTTGGATTCTTCTTTGTTACGGTGTCAAGCCGTATCGTCGGTATCATCGGTTCTTCATCCAATCCGATTTCAGGAATGACGATCGCAACATTGATGGCGACATCGTTGATCTTTATCGGCATCGGCTGGACTGGAATGATCTATGAACCAATGGCGCTTGTTGTCGGCGGAATGATCTGTATCGCAGCTGCAAATGCCGGAGCAACGTCGCAGGATTTGAAAACTGGTTACATCGTTGGCGCAACTCCACGGTTTCAACAGATCGCATTGTTCATTGGCGCAATCGTTTCTTCCGCGGTGATCGGATGGACGGTGCAAATCCTTGATACACCGACACCGGAAATGATCTCGCAGGGAATTTATCATGCAATCGGAACAGAAAGTTACCCGGCACCCCAGGGAACGTTGATGGCAACATTGATTAAAGGATTATTGTCATTCAATCTTGATTGGCAGTTCGTACTGGTCGGCGTATTTATTTCTATTGTGATGGAATTGTGTAATGTTAAGTCATTATCCTTTGCGGTTGGTTTATATCTTCCGCTTTCAACAACACTGCCGATCTTTGCCGGCGGCGCGATTAAAGGTGTTGCGGATGCCGTTCGTTCACGAAAAGGTGAAGGACAGGAAGATGCTGAACTCGGTAAAGGCAGTCTGTTCGCTACCGGTCTTGTTGCCGGAGGTGCACTCTTCG
>JAUXTU010000103.1 GCA_030679145.1 Bacteroidota bacterium
AAAAATTTAGCAACAAAGGATATTCCTGATCCTGACCTTTTGATCAGAACAAGCGGTGAACTTAGACTCAGTAATTTTTTACTCTGGCAGTTGGCATATTCAGAGATGTACGTAACAGACGTGTTTTGGCCCGATTTTCGACGTAATGAATTGTATCATGCCATTGAATCATATCAATCTCGAGAACGTCGGTTCGGGAAAGTAAGCGAGCAGTTGAAAACCTCATCAAATCCATCTTCCAAAAACTACGTGCGGCGTTTGTTAAAAAGTGTCTCCGGAATCTAATCGAATAATAATGACCATAAAAAAAATATGTATTGCGCTGATCTGCGTTGGCAGTCTTGTGTTCTCGCAGCAAAACTTTCAACCCAAACAATATAAAATCCTCGGTATCAGTGTCTCCGGCAATAAACTTTCAGAACCGGCGGCGATCATCGGAAATTCAGGATTGAAGATCGGCGACGAGATCAGTGTTCCCGGAGAACAAACGCGAAATGCGATCTTGCGATTGTGGAACCTGCGTATCTTTGCTAATGTAGATATTATTGCAGAAAATTTTGTTGGTGAGGGTGTTTATCTATTGATCACTGTCCAGGAATTTCCGCGCATTGAAAAAATTGAATATGTCGGGAATGACGAACTTGATAATGATGATCTTGATAAAAAGGTAAATATCACAAAAGGACAAATCATTTCCCCGCAAGAGATCAATAAACTGATCAAGATCATCAAAAAAGCATATGAAGAAGAAGGTTACCTTCAAGCAGATGTTTCATCTGAAGTGATTGAGTCAACAGATACAACTGCAAAAGGAAGGGTGATTTTGAAATTGACCATTTCAGAAGGCACTGATGCCCGCATTCGCGAAGTGCAGTTCTTTGGTAATAAATTTTTTGAAGACGGCGATCTTGAAAGTGAACTCCCTGATGTGAACACAACAACATGGTGGAAATTCTGGCGCACCGGAAAATTGGAAAAGAAAAAATATGATGATGCAAAAAAGAAATTAGTGGAGTTTTATAAGAAAAATGGATTTCGAGATGCTGAATTGATCACCGATTCAATTGTTTTTAGTGAAAACAAAGAGGATATCATTCTAAAGCTGTTCGTTTTTGAAGGACCGCAGTATAAAATTGGGAATATCACTTGGGAAGGAAATACAGTCTTCAAAACAGAAGCATTGGTAGAACGTCTTGGCTTTAAGCCGGGTGAAGTGTATGACATGGAGAAGTTTGAACAAAATCTAAGAGCAAATCAAGACCAAACCGATGTAGCGTCAATGTATCTTGATAATGGCTACCTTACGGTTCAGATTGAACCGGAAGAACAAAAAGTTGGCGACGATGTGATTAATATTATTATTCGTGTTCGCGAAAGAAATCAATTTAAAATTGCTGCTGTTGATATCCGTGGGAATACGAAGACTCAAGAGCGCGTAATTCGACGAGAATTATATGTCCGTCCCGGCGATTATTTCAGCCGTTCAAATATCATTCGAAGTATTCGTCAGTTATCAGTATTAAATTATTTCAATCCTGAAAAGATCAAACCAGATACAAAATTTGTTGATGATAAAAATGTAGATATCGTATTGGATGTTGAAGAAAAATCAAGCGATACATTCAATGCTTCAGTGGGATACAGCGGAGCGTTTGGTGCTACTGGTGCGCTCGGTTTAACGTTCAATAATTTTGATATTACTGAACCGTTCTCCGGCGGCGGCGGTCAAATATTGAATTTTGATTGGCAGTTTGGAGAAGGCTCACGGTATAGAACATTTTCTGTATCATTCCGCGAACCGTGGGTGTATGATACGCCGACGTCGTTTGGTTTTAGTTTATACGATACGAAACAAGATTATTATTATTCCATTCACCAGCAAGGCGGGACAATCAGCGTAGGTCGACGATTCAAATTTCCTGACGATTATTTCAGTGCAACATGGACGTTTCGTTTTCAAAATCTCGATGTTAGCAATGTTGGTACATCGTATTATTATCAAGAAGGAAAAACAAGTCAGCTAAGTATTTCTCAAATGATTCAGCGTAACAGTGTAAACAGTCCATTGTTCCCGACACAAGGAAGTAATATTTCTCTATTAACTGAAATTGCCGGTGCACCGATATTACCCGGAACCGCTCAATACAATAAACATGTCTTCTCGGCGGACTGGTATATGCCGGTGTTGAATAGTTCGCGTGTTGCATTATATTTTGGAACGCAATACGGCGCGATCTTTCCTTACAAAAAGGATTCCTATATTCCGTATATCGAAACATTTTATATGGGGGGAACAGGACTTGGACAAATTGCAACCACGCCATTACGCGGATATGAAGATCGCAGCATCGGACCAGTGAATGTGGCTAATCAATATATCCCTGCACATGCAATGGCAAAATATACTGCTGAATTAAGATTTAATGTTGCACTTAATCCAATTCCGATTTACTTTCTTGTGTTCGCTGAAGCGGGAAATACGTGGGAAAATCTGGCAAAGTCTGAAGTATTTGATCTAAAGCGTTCGGCTGGTTTAGGTGCGCGTCTTCTTATCAATCCTATCGGTCTGCTTGGGTTTGATTATGGTTATGGCTATGATAATATTACAGCCGGAATTAAAAGTCCATCGGGATGGAAATTCCACTTCCAATTCGGAAGAGGATTCTAACAATAGAATTTTTTTAATCAATTCATTTTAATCAAATATATAGAGGTCATCGTGAAAAAGTTCTTATTAGGTATGTTGTTTTTAACATCTGTGGTTTTTGCTCAACAAGGAGCATTAAAAATCGGATATGTTAATTCTGAAACAATTATCAAGGAATTACCCGAAGCAAAAGAATCACAGTCAAAATTAGAAACAATGTTAAAAGGCTGGCAGGAAGAAATTGAAAAACGGGGTCAGGCATTACAGTCGAAATACGAAGAGTACCAAAAACAGGCAAATATGTTGAACGAGTCATCCAAACAAGTGAAACAAAAAGAACTTGTTGAAGAAGAACAAAAACTTAATCAATATCGCCAGGAGAAACAACAGGAACTCGCCGTTCAGCGTGAAAAGATCATGAAGCCGATTCAGGAAAAAGTATTTAAAGCAATTGAAAAAGTTGCGAAAGAGAAAAAACTTTCATTCGTTTTTGACAGGGCAACAGAAGTTCCGGTATTATATGCAGATCCTGCATATGATTATACTCCGGATGTTCTTATCTATCTGAAACGTGGCGGTGGAAAGTAATTTGTAATCATTTTGAACGCGATTTTAACGAGGATTTCCATGAAAAAAGTATTGTTGTTCATTGGTTTGTTTAGTGTACTATCAATAGTGCATGCTCAGACAAAGATTGGTTACATCAATTCTGCAATTGTGATGGAACAATTATCCGAAGCTCAGGATGCCCAAAAGCAGATCGATGCGCTTTCTCAGCAATGGCAGGCAGAACTGAATCAAATGGCGAACGATATGCAGAAAAAAGTGGAAGACTACGATAAACGAAAATTGATCATGTCGGATAAGCGGAGAGCGGAAGTGGAAAAAGAACTTCAGGATCTTGACAAAAAGATCGTCGATTTTCGCAATCAAAAGTTCGGCACAAACGGTGAATTGTTTACGAAACAGAACGAACTGATGAAGCCTATCCAGGAAAAGATATTCAAAGCAGTAAAAGATGTGGCTGATGAAGAAGCGTATGATTATGTGATTGACAGAAGCAGTTCAACATTATTGCTGTTTGCAAACAATAAACATGACCTTACTCAAAAGGTAATCCAAAAACTTCTCCAAAAATAAATCTGCGAGGTCTTTTGACCTCGCTTTTGTTTGAATGATAACAGTTAATGATATCGCAAAAATATTGGATGGTGAAGTTGTAGGAGATGGAACGCAAATAATATCCGGTGTTGCAAAGGTTGAAGAGGCGAAAGCGGGGATGTTAGCGTTTATTGCCAACCCAAAGTATGAAAAGTATGTCGAGCTTACGTCTGCTTCGTGTATTCTTGTCAGCCGAACATTCGATCATACAAAATTCTCCAAATTCCCGCCGGCATTGATCAAACTCGATGACCCGTATTCTTCCTTTGTAATCGCCATTGAAAAATTCGCACCAAAGAAAATTGATGTCCCTAAGGGCGTTAATTCCACAGCAGCAGTTCATTACTCTGGAAAAATTGGGAAGAACTGTTCCATTGGAATGTATTCTGTTATTAGCGAGAATGTAGTTATTGGCGATAATGTTGTCATCCATCCTAATGTAGTTATTGGACGCGATGTTAAGATCGGCAACGATTGTTTGTTCTATTCGCACGTAACGATCAGAGAAGAATGTATCATTGGTAATAGAGTAATTATACAACCGGGGACTGTTATCGGTGGAGATGGATTTGGATTTGCACCTAAAAAAGATGGTTCGTATCAAAAAATTCCACAATTAGGAATTGTAGTAATTGAAGATGACGTTGAGATACAAGCAAATGCTTGTATTGACCGAGCAACACTTGGTGAAACAAGGATCAAACGTGGGACCAAATTGGATAATCTTGTTCAGATCGCTCACAATGTTGTTGTTGGAGAAGACACAGTCATTGCGGGAGCATCGGGAGTTGCGGGGAGCACTAAGATTGGCAACAGGAATATGATTGGCGGAGCAGTTGCAATAACCGGACATGTCTTTACAGCGGATGACGTGAAAGTTGGAGGTGGATCGATCGTTTCACGCACATTGAGCGATGCAGGCGCAACATATTCCGGTTATCCCGCTAAAGAGGTGAACAAGTGGAGGAAAATTGAAGCAGCGTCCCGACAACTTCCTGAATTGCTTGTAACGATACGTGAAATGCAAGCGAAGATCAAAGAATTAGAAGAAGAAATTATGAAATTGAAAAAATAATGAGAATGGAAGACTTGTCATAGTTATCCGCATCCGTTCTCTTAATAATTTATGCTGGAGGTGTAATGCTCGTTCAACAACGCACAATTAAGAAACCGGTTTCAATGTCCGGTATCGGGTTGCATACCGGAACACAATGTACGATGACGTTTCGTCCTGCTCCAGAAAATTACGGCATACGTTTTCGTCGTGTGGATATTGGAGGCTCACCGGAAATTCCTGCAGATGTCGATCACGTTGTTGAAGTTGCGCGAGGTACTACACTCGGAATTGGTGATGTTCGAGTGCATACTACTGAACATGTTCTGGCAGCAGTTGTTGGCCTTTTAATTGATAATATCATTATTGATATTGACGGGATTGAACCGCCTATTGGTGATGGAAGTGCAAAACCCTATGTTGATGTATTGCACGAAGCCGGTTTTGAAATGCAAGATGCGCCAAAAGATTATTTGGTGATCGATCAGGCGATTGAATACAAGGATGAAAAACGCGGTGTTCATATTGTTGCATTGCCGACAGATGATTTCCGTATGACTGTGATGGTGGATTATAACAATCCTGCACTTGGAAGTCAGCACACAGGCATTTTTGATTTGGAAAAAGAATTTGTATCTGAATTTTCCATGTGCAGAACATTCTGTTTTCTTCATGAAGTGGAACAGTTGCGTGAAGCCGGATTGATCAAAGGTGGCTCGCTTGATAATGCCATTGTTATTGCGGATAAAGATCTTCCTGATGATGAATTGAAAAGGATTGCAGATAAACTTGGAATCAAAGAATCAATATTTCTTGGCGGTCATGGTCAGCCCATCAACAACAAACAACTTCGTTTTAAGAATGAACCGGCTCGGCATAAATTATTGGATATGCTCGGTGATCTTGCGTTGATTGGAGTTCCGATTAAAGGTCATATTCTGGCAGCTCGTCCCGGACATGCGGCAAATGTTGAATTCGCAAAAGTCATTCGCAAGTTATATCAGCAGAAAAAAATAGTAAAGAAATACCAGCACGAGAAAAAACAAGGAGTTGTATTTGATGTTAACGCTCTTCAACGAATTCTTCCACATCGTTATCCGTTCCTTTTAGTTGATAAGATTGTTGAATTTCAGCTCAATGAACGCTGTGTTGGTGTTAAAAGCGTATCAATGAACGAACAATTCTTCCAAGGACATTTTCCCGGCGCTCCGGTGATGCCAGGAGTACTGATTATAGAAGGAATGGCACAGACTGGCGGTATTCTTCTATTGGATGGCTCTGACCATAGCGATAAGTTGGTTTTATTCATGGGGATCAACAACGCAAAGTTTAGGCGACAAGTTGTGCCAGGTGATCAATTGGTGTATGAACTTACTATGGTAAATCGACGAAGCAAAGTCTGCACAATGCGCGGTGAAGCATACGTTGACGGGCAGCTAGTGTGTGAAGCAGAAATGATGGCAACGATCGTTGATAAACCGAAAATCTCTAAATAGAAAATTATTTTTACTATTTGAAATATTTATGCCAACTCAAATTCATTCCACTGCAATTGTTAGTTCCAAAGCACAACTGGCGGACGGCGTAATTGTTGAACCGTATGCAATTATTGAAGATGATGTCACGATTGGAGAAGGAACATTCATTGGACCACACACATTGATCGCGAATGGGGCACGAATTGGCAAGAACTGCAAGATCCACAATGGTGCGGTAGTTTCGACCGCCCCCCAAGATCTTTCCTACAAAAATGAACCGACAACGTTTGAACTTGGCGACAATTCAACCATTAGAGAGTTTTGCACGCTCAACCGTGGAACTGTAAAGCAGCATCAAAAGTCCGCTGTTGGTAGTAATTGTTTGCTAATGGCATATACTCACGTTGCCCACGACTGTCTTATAGGTAACAATGTAATCATTGCAAATTCGGTTCAAATGGCAGGTCATGTCACTATTCATGATTATGCAATCATCGGGGGACTTACTGCAATCCATCAATTTGTGAACATCGGTGCCTATACAATGATCGGCGGACATTTTCGAATTCCCAAAGATATTCCACCGTATATAATGGCGGGGGGCTGGCCGGTAAGTTTTGAACGATTGAACATTATTGGACTCAAACGCCGAGGTTTTACCCAAGAGGCGATTGATTCATTGAACGATGCTTACCGAATTTTATATCTTTCCAATTTTAACGTGACGCAAGGTGTTGAAAAAATAAAATCAACAATGAAGATCACTCCTGAAGTCCAAAACGTGTTAGATTTTATTTCTAATGCAAAACGCGGAATTATCACTGCGCGTCGATCGTTTGGTGAATAAATGAGTGAATGGCAATTCATCAATACGGGATTAAATTCCGGTGCGTTCAACATGGAGTTCGATATCGAACTTGCCGAAAAATTACAACGTCAGGAAATACTGCCGACGTTGCGGGTGTATGGATGGAAACCATGGGCAATTTCGCTTGGTTACAATCAATCTGAACAAGATATCGATCAAAATAAATGTTCAAAATTCGGATTCGATATTGTTCGTCGTCCGACGGGAGGAAGAGCGATCCTTCATGCAAATGAAATTACCTATTCCATTGTGATGTTTGCTGATAGGAAAAGTGTAACGGAAATATATTCTGAGATTAGCAGATCTCTTGTCAGTGCACTACAAAGAATTTGTCCAGCAGTATCATTCGAAAATTCTCAACCGAATTTTCAAGCGTTATATAAAAAACAAGAATCTATCCCTTGTTTTTCCGCTTCAGCGCGATATGAAGTTCAAATCAATGGAAGAAAATTAGTCGGCAGTGCACAGCGTCGATATTCTGCCGATGGTTTTCCTGATGTTGTGCTTCAACATGGTTCAATCCTTCTTGGTACTGAACACAAATTGCTGGCTGATGTACTAAATCTTGAAAGTAACAATGTTAAAGATAAGATTGTAGAGGACATTGACCAAAAGACTGTAGATCTTTCTACAGCTGCACAGAGAGTTGTTTCATTTGATGAAACTGCGGACGTTATTCGTTCAGGATTTGAAGAGGAGATGAATATTCATTTCCAAAATAATATTGAGGCAGTATTATGAGCACGCAAATATCGGACTACAAGAGAATTACCACTAAATCCGTTCTTGCCATGAAACAAAAAGGCGAGAAACTTGCCATGTTAACCGCGTATGATTATACGACCGCGCGGCTTCTTGATGAAGCGGGAATTGATATTATTCTTGTCGGTGATTCGGTTGCGAATGTTTTTCAAGGACTTGAAACAACAATACCTGTGACATTAGATGAGATGATCTATCATACAAAAGTAGTGCGTCGCGCCGTTAAACGAGCAATGCTTCTTGCTGATATGCCGTTTATGTCGTATCAAGTTGACGTGAAAGAGGCAGTAAGAAATTGCGGGCGAATGCTCAAAGAATCCGGTGCTGAAGCAGTTAAAATGGAGGGAGGCATGAGAATGATCCCACTTATTGAACAATTGGTTGATATCGGAATTCCGGTTATGGGACATCTTGGACTTACACCGCAGTCAATTTATAAATTTGGCACGTATGAAGTTCGAGCAAAAGAATCTGCAGAAGCAAAACAGCTTGTGAAAGATGCTATTGCATTAGACAAGGCTGGAGTATTTGGTATCGTTCTCGAAAAAATTCCCGATTCACTTGCGGCGAAAGTTACTAAATCTGTTTCTTGCTCCACTATTGGTATTGGTGCCGGCGCATTCTGTGATGGACAAGTTCTTGTTACAAATGATATGCTCGGAATGAATGAACAATTTCGTCCTCGATTTGTTCGTAAATATGCAAATCTTTCAGAATCAATGAGAACTGCTTTCCAATCCTATATTGCTGATGTAAAATCAGCGAAATTTCCCTCTAAAAAAGAAAGTTATTAGCAAAAAATATTTCTTGCATTCAAATTGAAACCTTGATATCTTGGAAACGTAAGAAACGATTAAAGTTTCTATATAAAAAATGCCACAAATAGTGGCTATTTTTTGTTATGAATGGAAACTTAAAAAAATATAAAAGTATCCAACTAACGACTTCTTTGAAAATTGGGGCAACAATGGACATCTTAACTGAAAATGAACCAAAGGAAAGAATTTTAGATCTAGCACGGGATCGTTTTTTTAAAATGGGATTTAATAAAGTCACATTAGATGAAATTTCCGGCGAGCTTGGGATCAGTAAAAAAACGATGTACAAATTCTTCCCCAGTAAAGAAGATCTTGTGAAAACAATAGTTCACATGACACTTCGATCAGCTCAGAAAGAAGTAGAAAGGATCACAACTCAGGATAAACCATTTGTTCATCGCCTAGCAGAAGTGATGATGTTTATGGGAAAGATGACAAGCCGTTTAGGCAGACCATTCTTGCAAGATATGCAGCGATTTGCACCTTCAATTTGGAAAGAAGCTGATGAGTTTCGTAGAACTCATCTTTTAAGTAAAGTTATTTCAATGATTCATCAAGCTAAGCAAGAGAATGTATTTCGCGGTGATGTAAACGAAGAAGTTATTGTGATGATGTTGACTGCATGTATACAAAATATCGTTACGCCGGATGTATTATCACAACATTCTTTCTCACCAAAAGAAGCAATGTATACGATTTTCCATGTAATATTTGAAGGTGCGTTAACAGAAGAGTCGCGTAAAGAATTTTTAAACTATGAGATAATAATTCTATGAGGAAAGAAATGAAGAACAAAATTGTTCGTATGCCGTTGATAAGCAGACTCATTCTGGCAGCGGTCATTACACTTGCGTACGGAGCAGTATCTGGCTGCGGTTCTGACCATGACGGTGCAATTGAATCCAGCGGTATTTTAGAAGCAGTTGAAGTGAACGTCGCTTCCAAAGTTTCCGGACAACTTCTCCGGTTGAATATTCGCGAAGGAGATATTGTTGAAAAGGGAGATACAATTGCATTAATAGACAATGAAACACAGCAATTGATTTTACAACAGATGCAAGCAGGAGTCGATCTGGCAGATGCACAATATCGATTATTGTTAAATGGTGCCCGATCGGAAGATCTTAATTCTGCCGAAGAAATTGTTCGTCAGACAGAATCAAGTTTTCAAACGGCAAAATCGGATTTTGACCGGATCAAGGAATTATTTTCGACGAATTCCGTCTCAAAAAAACAATATGAAGATTCAGAATCTCGCGTCATCATCACTCAAGCACAGTTTAATTCTGCAAAACAAAATCTACAAAAACTGCATCGGTTTGCACGACCCGAAGATCTTAGCGCAGCAAAAGCCCGTGTAGACCAAGCAAAGGCACAAATGAATTTGACAAAAAAACAAATTATTGATTCCTATATCATTGCTCCTGTGTCAGGTACGATAACATATAAACCGGTAGAAGAAGGTGAGCTAATTGGGACAGGAACGATCATTGCACGAATTTCCCGTCTTGAAAAAGTCGAATTGATGATCTACGTAAACGAAACAGAATTAGGAAAAGTAAAATTAGGCTCTCACGCAGATGTCGTTATTGATACATATCCTGATAAGAATTATTCTGCCACAGTTATTTATGTCTCTCCGGTTGCAGAATTTACTCCACGTAATGTGCAGACGAAAGATGAGCGGACAAAATTAGTATTTGGTGTAAAACTTGAAGTAGAAAATGCCAATGGCGAATTAAAATCCGGCATGCCGGCGGATGCCTATCTAAAGTGAACATAATGGACGCATTGAACATTACATCGGTTTCAAAGCATTATGGAGAAATTGTCGCCGTTGATGATATTTCACTCACGGTGAATCGTGGTGAAATGTTTGCTCTTGTTGGTCCGGACGGTTCCGGAAAAACGACAACCATTCGAATGTTATGTGGAATTGTTCAAACTACAAAGGGTAGTCTGAAAGTTTTAGGATTCGATGTTCAAAAAGAAAAAGAGGAAGTCAAAAAAAGGATCGGATATTTATCCCAGAAATTTTCATTGTATGGTGATCTGACAATTGATGAAAACATTGAATTTTTTGCTGAAATCCATGGGGTGTACGACTACCACACAAGACGCGATGAATTACTTGAATTTACCCGATTGACAAAATTCAGAGACCGGCTTGCAGAAAAACTATCAGGCGGAATGAAGCAGAAACTTGCATTAGCCTGTACGCTGATTCATACACCGGATATAATATTTCTCGATGAACCAACAACGGGTGTTGACCCGGTTTCACGAAGGGATTTTTGGAAAGTATTGTCTGCATTACTCAAAACTGGTATCACCATTGTTATGACAACTCCATATCTGGATGAAGCTGAGCGGTGTAATCGTGTTGCATTAATGGATGGAGGAAAGATTTTGATGACTGACTCACCGGCGAATCTAAAAAATGTTATGAATGGAGAAGTTGTTGAACTTGTTTGTTCGAATATAAGAGGATCATTTTCGCTTTTAAAGAAATTTCCACCCGTGAAGGAAGTGCAGGCGTTTGGTGACCGATTGAATCTCGTAGTTAATTCTTCGGTACATGACATGCAGTTAATCGCGCAACATTTGAAAGACAATTCAATCGAAATAAATGAATGGCGAGTTGTAAAACCATCATTAGAGAATGTTTTTATTTCACTCTTAACAGATCGAAAGGTAGGAGAATCTTTTGTCACAAAATGATTATGAAAATGGCATTGCGATATTATGAATACCATTGAAGTTGAAAATCTTACCAAAAAGTTTGACGATTTTACCGCTGTCGATCACATTAATTTTGAAGTGAAGCAGGGTGAGATCTTTGGGTTTCTTGGAGCGAACGGTGCCGGTAAATCGACAACGATAAGAATGTTGTGCGGATTACTTTCCTCAACGGGTGGAACTGCGCGTGTTGGCGGATTTGATATTAATCGCCAGTCAAATTTGGTTAAAGAAAATATTGGTTACATGTCCCAAAAATTTTCTCTTTATGAAGATCTCACAGTAAATGAAAATATTGACTTCTTTGGGAAAGTGTACGGACTTTCCGACACTGATCTTAAGCTGCGAAAAGAATGGGCACTGGAAATTGCAAATCTTCACGGTCGGGAAAAAAGTATTACAAAAACTCTCAGCGGCGGATGGAAACAGCGCCTTGCGCTCGGCTGTGCGGTTCTGCATCGACCAAGAATTGTATTTCTTGATGAACCGACCAGTGGTGTAGATCCTGTAATGAGACGTAAATTTTGGGAATTGATCAATGATCTTTCATCAGAAGGTGTTACAGTTTTAGTGACTACCCATTTTTTGGAAGAGGCAGAATATTGCAACGACATTATTCTCATTAATGCAGGGAAAATAATTGCTAGTGGGAGTCCGAAAGAATTGAAAGAAAATTATGTCAAACATCCAATACTAGAGGTTCAGTGCTCGAATGTTGTTGAAGCAATGGAAAAGATTGAAACACAATCCTGGGCTGTTGAAACATCTGTCTTTGGAACATATTTACATGTAAATGTTGAAAATGAAATTGTTGCAAAAGAAAAGATCAAGGAAATCCTTTCTGCAAATTCTATTGATCTTTTGAATATTGAACGAATCGCTCCATCGCTAGAGGATGTATTTATTTATCTGTTGGATCAGGAGTCGAAGAAAAATTAATATGTTCAGACAACTACTTCCCATCATAAAGAAAGAATTTCGTCAGATCAGACGCGATAGGAAAGTGCTTGCAATATTAACACTTGTTCCAGCAATGTTGTTACTGTTGAATGGATACGCACTGAATTTTGATGTCCGCGATATCAAAATGGCTGTATATGATGCGGAAAAAACTCAGCAAAGCAGAGAATTCATCAATAGTTTTATCACGGCAGGATATTTTGATTATACAGAGTATCTCAATGATTATTCAAAAGCTCAAACGATGATCGATGAGGGGACTGTTAAACTCGTCCTGGTTATACCACCGGATTTCTCCGATGATATTATTTCGGGTCGTCAAGCAACTATTCAATTTCTTGTTGATGGGATGGATGCAAATGCTGCAACAACAATCATGGGTTATGCTCAAGCCGTTACGTTACAATATTCCCAAAAAATTGTATTCAGCAATCTCTCTAAAATTGGGAGGAAAAGTTATATTCCGATACGCTATGATGCGCGAATTTGGTATAATCCCGAAATGAAAAGTGCAAAGTTCTTGGTTCCCGGATTGATTGCTTTTATTCTGGCAATTACTGGTGTCATTGCGACAGCCCTTTCAATAGTCAAAGAAAAGGAGAGAAACACGCTTGAGCAAATAGATGTTTCGCCCATTAAACCAATCAATTTGATTGTTGGTAAGATGATTCCATATGCGATTATTTCGCTTGTTGCTGCAGCAATTGTTCTTCTTGCAGCATATTTTTTGTTTGATGTTGTAGTCAAAGGAAACCTATTCCTACTATTTATCACAACACTAATATTTATTTTTGCTGCATTAGGACAAGGATTATTGGTGTCAACTATTGCAGATAGTCAACAAGTAGCATTTCAGATTGCAACACTGGTATCAATGCTTCCGACAATGATCCTTTCAGGATTCATGTTTCCGATTAGAAGTATGCCGTTATTTCTACAAATTCTCTCTAACATTACTCCTGCAAAATTCTATCTGGTGATTATGAGGGGGATTGTTTTAAAAGGAGTCGGTATTGAAGCATTTTGGGATCAGATTCTTTATTTAGGTATATTCATTACGATTGTTGTTGCTATCAGCATTAAACGATTTAAAAATCATGAAGTATGATATAAACATCCAGCGACTAAAAGCGTTGATAGAAAAAGAATTTGCGCAGTTCTTCAAAGACAAAAGACTGCTGCCGATCATTTTTGTTGCGCCAATTTTACAACTAGTGTTCTTAGGATTTGCTGCATCACTTGACGTTAAAAACATTTCTTTCGTCCTTTGTGATCTTGATAAAACAAGTGAAAGCAGGAAGTTGTCAGAATTATTTGTGAACTCAGGATATTTTACCCTTGAATATTCAACTGAAAATTACAAGGACGTTCAACGATTTCTTGATAATAGCACAGTTGCAATGGCGATAGTCATTCCTCCAAAGTTTGGGAATAAAATACTACGTAAAGAAACTGCAAATATTCAGTTATTGCTGGATGGTAGCGAAGGAAATTCGACAGCGATTGCTTCAAGTTACGCCGCCCAAATCATCAACCGATTTTCACAGAATATTTTTGTTGAAATGGTTGGGGATATGAAAAAACTTGGAGGAATCAATGCGGAAACCCGCGCGTGGTACAATCCAACGTTAATCAGTAGAAAGTTTATGGTTCCCGGAGTATTGGTTCTTATTCTTCTGATTACGACAATGAATTTGACTTCAATGGCAATTGTCAAGGAGAAAGAGATTGGAACACTGGAACAATTATTAGTAACACCCATTCGTCCAATTGAAATGATCATCGGAAAGTTAGTGCCGTTCACACTTATTGGATTGATCGTTGTATCGGTAGCAATGACGGTGATGGTATTTGGTTTTTCAATTCCAATACGGGGAAGTGTAGTGTTATTGTTTGTGTTGACCGGATTCTTTTTGATGACTTCGCTTGGACTTGGATTATTCGTTTCTACAATATCGAAAACTCAGCAGCAAGCAATGATGATCGGAATGTTCTTTATAATGCAGCCAATGATGTATCTGTCTGGTTTTGTATTTCCGGTAGAAAATATGCCGGAACCTTTGCAATGGATTGCACACTTCATTCCAATGAAATACTATTTAACCGTGATCCGATCTATCATTCTCAAAGGTGTAGGGATATCCGATTTATGGTTTGAAGCAGCCATGCTTTTTGGGATGGGGGCAGCGATCTTAATAGCGAGTGTATTGAGATTTAAAGAAAAAGTTGATTAAAAAATCGGGTACCCGATTGACAAATAACCGATAATTGGTCCGAGTGTCAGTGGCTGTTCAAGCAAATCCCTCCGGATATAAAAACTTCTTCCAATTGATGCGCTGATTGGTCCTGCAGGTGTATCAAGTGATAAAATAGCACCAACTCCGTGATGCAAATCTCTCAACCGGATATCTTCTTTTTGAGGCCAGATACTCCCGATATCATATCTGATTCGAAAATATGTATCCCAAATAATCTTGAATGGGAATTGAGTCCTAAACTCTACGCTGGTTAAAAAGATTTGCCGCCCCCGTGAATCGTATTCTCGTAATCCGAAAAAAGAATCTTCGCCGCCGAGTGAAAATTGTTGTGTCAAAGGAAGTGTTTGATCTCCGAAACCGACAATAATTTTTGGATGAAGGGTGAAATTCTCGTACGATGTATTTGTTTCATAGGCAAAATAGATCTTTGAATACCCAACATCTCCAACAACACCTTTTAAAGTTGATGTTGCAGTTTCCCATGAAAAATTTGTCAGCGAACCGGTGCGAGCAAACGGATATCGATCCCGTGAATCTATCGTTGAACTTATTCTAAACGCCTGAAGTGTAAATTCTTCCGGATTATATCCAGTTCCTGTAATGAATTTGATTTCATCGGATTCGACGCGATATTCAATATTGAAGACACCAAATCGTTCTACCTGCTGTCCTAGTTGAAACGAAATCCCATAAAGGACCTGGCGATATTCTCCGATCTTTGATCGAACAAATTTTTTCTTTGATGATTGATTGACGTCATTAGCAAAAGTATTGATATCGCGCAGATCATAATACGCATCCAGATTGAAAGTGAAGTAGGTATTGAAGAGTCGATTTGCCTGAAAATCTGTGAGATATTTTCTGTTTCTCAACCCTCCTGCAAAACTTGCACCGATTTCAGTGGCTGTTCCGAGAAGATTCTCATTTCGGAATTCCAGTGATGGTTGTAGATTTCGTTCATTATCAAGTCTGAAACCAAGCCGTGAAACATCGGTCGGTTTTTCTTCCATTTGTATAGTGATTATCGGTTGGTCTTTTTCATATCCGATATCCAATGACACCTGATCAAAAAGATTTGTCCCATAGAGATTAGTAAGTGCTTTTTTCCCCTTGTCAACCGTAAAGATATCCCCGTCACTGAAGCCCAATTCCCGTCGGATTACCCAATCACGGGATATTTCTTTTCCTGTAAGATATATCTTGCTGATAATACCTTCACTGATTTCTAACGATAAACTTCCAGTCGATGAATCAAAACTTGTTTTTTGTATTCTGGCGAGAGAATATCCATTTGATCGATACATTCCCAAAAGTTTTTCGTAAGCATCTTCAGTTTTAGGATTATTGATGGGTTTTCCAATTAATGAGTCGAATGAAGAAATCAAGGTCTCCGATTCAATCAATGAATTTCCTGTGATCGAGACAAAACGTAACGTTGGATTTGCAGAAGCAAAGGTCGTAATAGACGCTGTTGAATCTAAAATTGTAATTTCTGTTCTAACATCTTTATACCAGCCTTTGTTATAGAGATCGGATACCATTTCACGAATATCCGTAATGGATGTTGTTCTGTTGGCTTGTATTGTATCCTTAAATGATGAATCATTATAGTCAATGTTCTCAATTTTTGAATTGATAAACAGAGAAAAATTCGATAGTGGAGACGCATCATATAACATCTGTCTCTTTTTTGATTCAATAGAATCTTTTATATCCTGAATTTTTGCTTTGGTAGAATAATTTCCCTGTTGTTTTACAAAAGAAAGATTTGAAAAATCAACTGACGGAAACGATCCTAAATCCGGCGTGATCACAATTGTTGCACTGTCAAGTGCTCTCTTATTCTTTTCCTGCGCCATGATGTTGACGATCTGATCGGCGACTTCCCAGGCATTGTTTAACTGTGACGAAGTGCGTAAAGGACTTACAGTATTTACGGCAATGATAATATCTGCCCCCAATGTTTTCGCTACATCAACAGGAATATTTGAAAGTAAGCCTCCATCAGTTAGTTCAAGCGTATCTTTTCGTAAAGGATTGTATAAGAGAGGAATGGAAATACTTGCGCGAAGTGCTTCAGACAAATTTCCTGAACTGAAAACTATCTTTTTCCCTGAAATAAGATCGGTAGAGACACACCGAAATGGTATTTTAAGATCATCAAAATTTGTAATTGGATGATAGAGGCTTTGCAGAACTAATTGGTTAATGAAATTGGTTAACCGCTGTCCACTAGAAATTGCAGATGGAACAATTGGTGTTAGTCCTTCAAAACGAATAGTCAATTGTTTTCTATCAGCAGCAAGTTTATGCGAAAAATATAGATCCGATCTTTCGTTATCCTGAGAAAGGGAGAGTACATAATTCCAATCTGTAGTATCAACTAATCGCTCAAGTTCATCTGTTGAATAACCGGATGCATATAATCCACCAATTATTCCGCCAATGCTCGTTCCAACAATGTAATCAATAGGAATATTATTCTTTTCAAGTTCTTTAATAACTCCAATATGTGCAATTCCTCTAGAACCACCGCCGCTAAGTACCAGACACACTGTTGGTCTTTTTATTGAACGAAATGTTACGGATGTAGATGTTTCTGAAGAAAGATCTGAAAACAGCGGGGTAACTATTATTTTCTTTTCTTGAGCATACAAAAATGAGTTACAAAGAAAAAGAAACAGTAGAATTTTTTTTATAGTAACTTGAAAAGCAATTATGTTCATATTGTTATATCAGAAGATACAAAAATCTTCAAAAAAATGTGTGGAATTATTTGTAACCTATGTGTGAAGTTTAGAATAAAGGGATAATGAGCATTATCACGACAATTTTAATGCTCAGAGTGTATCTTATAAATAATAAAAATTATATAGGGGGGGAACAATTATGTCCAGTGGCTCAACCAAGGGGATAGTAAAAAAAAATAATGGCATACTATTTTTTAATATTGCTATTATGCTCACTAGCTTTACAATTTCATTAGTTATTTTACCCCAAGAAATATTTTTTATCGTTGCGATCATTGTATTAATTGTTCTTCGAATAATTGAAAATGACGTTACGCGATCTGAAAAACAAAAAACGTCAATACTTACAAAAATATAATATAGAAAACTATGTTTACAAAAAGGACGGATCTTTTCCGTCCTTTTTTGTTTTAAACATTGTTTATTGTTCAAGAATATTTGAACAATAGATTCTCGAATTCTTCCTTGGACTGAATTCATAAATTGAGTAACTTTCATTGGTCAATTGGATTTTTACGTTACATTATCATAGTAGTTCAGTATTTATGAAACTTTCTTCTCTTATTGGGCACGTAAATGAACTATATACTGATGTAATTGCTTCTCCAAAACCTGCAGACAGACTCATCGATGTTTTTT
This sequence comes from Bacteroidota bacterium, assembly GCA_030679145.1. Taxonomy (GTDB): domain Bacteria; phylum Bacteroidota; class Ignavibacteria; order UBA10030; family UBA8401; genus UBA8401. The sequence goes on from JAUXTU010000103.1 coordinate 18,135, forward strand.
TCCGTGAGAGGAAATATCTTGGTTCAAAAGATAGGCGATTCATTTCTGAGACGTTATACGGTATTCTTCGTAATAAACGGAAAATAGAATCAAGTATTCATCATATTGAGAATAAACGAGCTAATCTTTTTAGCTGCATTGCATATTTACTATTGAATAGAAAGTATTCTCCCGATTCGTTGATGTCAGAACTTGATATCCCGGCTGAAACGCTCCTAGAAATTGAACAAAATATTAATTCTACTCTTCCTTTTGACTCAAGTATTGAAAGCACCGCATTACACTATTCATTCCAAGACTGGATGATCAAGGAATGGAATGAATATTTTGGAAACGCAGAATTAGTCCCATTGTGTGAGACACTGAATACACAAGCGCCAATGACACTTCGAGTTAATACAATCAGAACTACAGTAGAAGATTGTCAACAGAAAATGTTGTTAGAAGGTGTAGAAACTGAAAAAGCACTGTATTGTCCCTACGCTCTCCATTTGAAAAAAAGAATAAATGTTTTTCAATTACAGGCATTTAAGGATGGTTTATTTGAAGTGCAGGATGAGGGGAGCCAATTGCTTGCACTGCTTGTTGATCCCAAACCTAAATCAAAAGTTCTTGATGCTTGCGCTGGTGCAGGGGGAAAAGCTTTGGCGATGGCTTCAATTATGAATAATCGCGGTGAAATATTTGCGTTTGATATTCATTCCACAAGATTAGAAGAGTTAAAAAAACGAATTAGACGAAGCGGAGTTGATTCTATACGAACAAAAGTAATACAGGAGAATGAAGTAGTGGAAGGATTTATCGGCGCGGCCGATTTTGTATTGGTGGATGCACCGTGTACTGGCACCGGAACGATTCGGCGAAATCCCGGTATGAAATGGAGCGTTACACAACAAATGGTTAAAGAACTGCGTGAAAAACAGTTGTCAATCTTAACATTAAATTCTCAATACACAAAAGTTGGCGGTCGTTTGGTCTACGCTACCTGCTCATTGATAAAAGATGAAAATGAAAATGTAGTAGAACAATTTTTAAGCAAAGAAAAGAATTTTGAATTGGTAAATCCTTCTTCAATTTTGGAGCGGTATAATCTTGCAGGTGTGACGAATAATAAATATTTTCAATTATTACCACACAAATATAATACCGATGGTTTTTTTGCGGCGGTAATGAAAAGAGTTAGTTAACATAATTATTAATGCATATATGAAATTATTCATTCCTTTGGTTTTGTTTTTCCTCTATAGTTGCGACAGTTTTACTGACGAGGAACTTTGGATTAAAATAGAGCAGGCAAAGGCTAATAAAAATTGGGATTCGACGTTGCAGGTTTCACAAAGAATTATAAGAGATTTTCCTCAAGGTCGTTATGCCGGTTGGGCTCGGTTTGCATTGGCTGAAAGTTATCGTTTTAAGAATCGACCTCGTGAAGCATTGGATAATTATAAGCTATTTCACGAACAATATCCGGAAATGCAACCAGCTGCGTTATCAATGTTTCTCACTGGTTATATGTATAATAATAATCTTCAAATGTACGACAGTGCGAAAATATACTACGAGGAATTTCTCCAAAAATTTCCAAATCACGATTTAGCGCCAACGGTGAAATTTGAATTGGAATCAATGGGAAAGTCGCCGCAGGAAGCATTAAACGAACGACAACAGAGAAAATCAGAAATGGCAAAAAAGTAAATGGAGACTCAACGCAAATATCTACAACCGGAAGTCGTCTCAAAACTTGCAAATATGGAGCTTAGAGCTCGTTTGGTTGTTGAGGGTTTCATTACAGGTTTGCACAAGAGTCCATATCATGGGTTTAGTGTTGAATTTGCTGAACACCGTCAATATATGCCGGGTGATGAGATTCGAAGGGTTGATTGGCGTGTTTATGGTAAGACCGATCGGTTCTATGTAAAACAATTTGAAGAAGAGACGAATCTTAAATCGTATATCATCCTAGATACAAGTGCGTCGATGAAGTTTGCGTCAACTATTCCACGCTCAAAGGAACTTGGAATTTCAAAGATGGAATATGCGTCTTTTGTCGCTGCCTCGCTTTCGTATTTAATGATACAGCAACGAGATGCGGTCGGTCTAACGTTATTCGACTCAATTGTTAGAACGACTATTCCGCCGCATGCAACAAAGCAGCATCTACGTCGAATTCTTGTTGAATTAGAAAAAGTGAGTCCGAGTGAAATAACAAATTCAGCATCAGCCCTTCATCAACTTGCAGAAAGAATCTCTCGGAGAGGTTTGGTGATTGTGTTGAGCGATCTCTTTGATGATCCGGATAAAGTGATGGCGGCGCTGAAACACTTTCGTCATAATAATCATGAAGTTTTAGTGATGCAGATTCTAGATCCGGTTGAAAGGGATTTTGCGTTCGGCAGCGATGCTGTATTTAAGGATGTGGAAACGGGAGAAATGCTCACTACACAACCATATCATATTCAAAAAGCGTATCAAGAATCAATGAAGGATTTTATTGAACGGTACAAGCGTGAATGCCGTGAGAATTCCATTGATTATATTTTACTTGATACTACGATTCCATTTGATGTTGCGTTATTGAATTATCTTAACAAAAGACAAAGGTTAGGCTGAAATATTTGTGCGGTTCAACCTTTGCCTCTCCAATCAACTTTCTGTATCTTACCATTTGAACTTCGCTGAAATTTAAATTGTTACAACGGTACCTACCCTCAGGGTATAGCTCGCCTTTGAGGTAGGTTACACCTTGCCAAATTATGAAAAAAAACAAATCTGCTTCTGTTCCTTCAATCAACTCAGAACAAAATATGCTTATCGTGAAAGGCGCGCGCGAGCATAATCTTAAGAATATTGATGTAGAAATTCCCCGTGACAAACTTGTAGTGATTACCGGTCTCTCAGGATCGGGAAAATCTTCGCTTGCATTCGATACGATATATGCCGAAGGGCAACGACGCTATGTTGAATCACTTTCCGCATACGCTCGCCAATTTCTTGGATTAATGGAGCGCCCTGATGTTGATTATATTGAAGGACTTTCTCCAGCTATCTCTATTGAGCAAAAGACTGTTAGCACTAATCCACGATCTACTGTTGGCACGGTAACGGAAGTGTATGATTTTCTCCGTCTGCTGTATGCCCGTGTCGGAACACAATTCTGTGTAAATGATGGAACACGTGTTCAAAAACAAAGCGTCGATCAGATCATCGATGCGATTATAAAGATTCCGCAGGGGACGAAGATTCAAATCCTTGCACCAATCGTGAAAGGTAGAAAAGGACATTATCGCGAACTGTTCGAAAAAATTCTAAAAGATGGATTTTTACGTGTCAGAGTCGATAATGAGGTAGTAGAAATTTCAAAAGGATTGAAACTTGACCGATATAAAATTCACAATATTGAAATTATAATTGACCGAATTCAACTCAAAAAAGACAGCCGTTCGCGTATTTCAGATTCCGTTGAAGTAGCTCTACAATTTGGCGAAGGTGTATTGATTGTAAATGATGGTAAACAAGATATTCTCTATAGCAAGAAATACTCTTGTCCTGCTTGTGGAACCAGTTATGATGAACCTGCACCAAATTCATTCTCATTCAATACAACATCTGGTGCTTGTAGTGCGTGCGAAGGATTAGGTGAAAAAAAGGATTTTGATCTTTCACTCATCATCCCAAATCCCAATTTGAGCATACAACAGGAGGGAATTGCACCGTTAGGAAAACCCCGTGCAACGTGGTTTTACGCTCAAGTGAAAGCTGTTTTAAAAAAACATGGCTATGATTACAATACACAGATAAGACAATTCACCAAAATTGCATTGGATGAAGTATTGTATGGAACGCATGGTGAAAAAATAGAAGTCGAATATACGTATGCTGGTGGGAGAACATCAGTCTATAAACATCGATATGATGGCGTGATGAAAATGCTTCAGGAGTATTATAATGATACTGCGTCAGCAAAGATTCGTGAATGGGTAGAAGGGTATATGAGTACCAAAGTATGCTCCGAGTGCGGTGGAGGTCGATTGCGAAAAGAGAATCTTTCAATTCAATTGGAAGATAATTCTGGCAACCGACATAAAATTTCTGATCTCGTAAAGCAATCATTAACCGACGCACAGCAATTTTTTACAGGCTTGTCATTTTCAAATCGCCAGATGGAAATTGCGCGGCCGATTCTAAAGGAAATTAATCAGCGATTAGGATTTATGGTTGATGTTGGATTGGGGTATCTTACGTTGGATCGTACAGCAAGGACTCTTTCAGGTGGTGAAGCACAACGAATCAGACTAGCTACTCAAATTGGTTCTCAGTTGGTTGGTGTGTTATATATTTTAGATGAACCAAGTATCGGTCTTCATCAACGGGATAATACAAAATTGATCAGCTCACTTAAGAGTTTACGCGATCTTGGTAACACCGTTCTTGTTGTTGAACATGATAAAGAAATGATGGAGAATGCCGATTTCATTGTTGATCTTGGTCCGCGTGCAGGAGAACATGGCGGGGAATTGGTTGCAGCGGGTTCTCCGGATGAATTTACGAATGGACTATCAAAAACTGTTGGAGATCGATCATCGACAATTGAATACCTTACCGGAAAAAAGAAGATTGAAATTCCGAAAGAGCGAAGAAAAGGGAATGGGAAATTCCTTTCACTAAAAGGAACAACAGGAAATAATTTAAGAAATGTCGATCTTTCCATCCCTCTAGGGACATTTACATGTATTACCGGTGTCAGTGGATCAGGGAAATCAACGTTAATCAATGAAACACTCTATCCAATTTTGTCGCAACGATTTTATAAAACAAAAATTCCCGTCTATCCATACAAGTCAATTGAGGGAATTGAGAACATAGACAAAGTAATCGAGATCGATCAATCACCGATTGGAAGAACTCCACGCTCAAATCCTGCAACGTATACAGGATTGTTTACTTTCATCCGTGATTTGTTTTCTCAGCTTCCTGAATCAAAAATTCGTGGATATAAATCTGGTCGATTTAGTTTTAATGTGAAAGGTGGCCGATGCGAAGCGTGTGAAGGTGATGGAGTAAAGAAAATAGAAATGAATTTCCTTCCCGATGTCTATGTGCTTTGCGATGTTTGCCGAGGAAAACGATACAATCGTGAAACGTTGGAAGTGTTATATAAAGGGAAATCCATTTCCGATGTATTGGAAATGACGGTTGAAGATGCTCTTGATTTCTTCAGTGAAATGCCGGTGATGAATCGAAAGATCCAAACATTGTTCGATGTAGGTCTTGGGTATATCCATCTCGGTCAGCAAGCAACAACACTTTCCGGCGGTGAAGCACAGCGGGTGAAACTCTCAACAGAGCTTTCCAAAGTTGGCACAGGCAATACGATGTATATTCTTGATGAACCGACAACAGGATTACATTTTGACGATGTAAAAATGTTATTAAGTGTGTTGAATAAACTTGTTGAAAAAGGAAATACTATTATTGTGATTGAACACAATCTTGATGTGATTAAAACTGCAGATTGGATCATCGATCTTGGACCTGAAGGTGGATCCGGCGGCGGTCAAATTATTGCCGAAGGAACACCTGAACAAATTGTAAAAATAAAAAATTCATATACCGGTGAATATTTACAGAATGAATTATAAAGTAGTGGTCTCTCTATGTCTGAATCTACTATAATCACATCGGAAAAAATATTCCGTTGCTTTCGATCAAGCTTTACATCGATTGCGGAGGTCACTAAAGAATCGCTCATTCGTATTGATGTCAATGATCCACTCTATCTTGCCGACGGAACTGAACCTCCGCAATCACTGACTACGCGCGTTGGTGTGGAATGGAATGATAAGGGAATATTGATCTTTTTTCGAGGACGATTTGAGCATTTGCGGATGATCAGTGAAGGTAAAAAGACCGGAATAAATTCAAAAACGTATAAACTCTGGGAACAAAGTGATGTTTTCGAAGTGTTTATTGGAGTAAATGTGAAACAAACAAAGTTGTATAAAGAATTTCAAGTGTCACCCGATGCGCAATGGATTGATATTGATGTGAATAAACAATTGAAAATTTCAAATCATCATTGGTATTCTGGTTTTCAATGTAGATCATTTATTGATGATGATATGAAAATTTGGACATCAGTGTTTGAACTTCCATGGAATTGTTTTGGTTTGAATAAAAAAATCGGCGATGTTTGGCATGCTAATTTTTATCGAGCATCAGGTTCATTTCATGGAGAAGAATTGTTAGCGTGGTCACCGACAGGATATGGAGAGAAATGTTTTCATCGTCCGGAATATTTTGGGAAAATTGAGTTTATTCAATGAATCGAATTGTAACTGTTATTGTAATCTTTTTATTCCTTGTGACACAAACAAAAGCGCAAGACAGTACATCTGTTGAAAACACTTCGACTTCTGAGACCATTGCATTATGGACAATGACTGGAATAATTGTTCCGTTAGCAATTGCCGGATTGGTGATTAGCACAGCTCCACCAAGTGTTGGTTTTGTTTCAAAAAATGGAGTTGAGTACGGTGTATTGAATTTTGAAACGGGAATTGGATTCGGAGAAAAACGAATCACGGGTGTTTTTTCCGGTTGGAGAATTGGAACAAGCTATAGTTACATTTTTAATTCGAATGTTCGGGATGTTTTTCGGGTTGAATTGAAAAAAGATTTTCATTTCGATTTTGTAGATCGGAGGAAAATATTACTTTCCGGATTTCATCTCAGCGCAGGATTGATGACCGATTTTCCAAATGACGGATATACTGTTGGAACAGGAGCATGGTTAAAATCACCATGGCTGCCGTTCTTTGGACTCTTTCCTCAGCATACCTATGGAATAACATATCGATACAACAAGTATTTCAGTGGAACGGATTTCCACGAAGTTTCAGTAGGAGTTACCTCTGCGTTTACTTTTTAGAAATCCAATTATTTCCTTTTACATAAAACCGCCATTTTTTATCCATCCCAGAGCTAATTCCAATTCGTGTAGTTGTAACAATGCTTGATTTAGAAATTGATTTCCCTTCGGCAATAAAAACCTCTTTTCCGCAAAGATCTATTCCGCTATGGGTTTTAGTTAAGGAAAATGCCTGAGTAAATTTTGCTGGACCGTTGGTGAGATGGCGTGGATGATGACCATCTTTGAATTTTCTGTTTGCACGCATGATTTCAATTCCCTCAAGGGGTTCAACGGCACGAATCAACACTGCTTCGCCAATTTCTTCTTTGTATGTCACAACATTCGCACAGTAATGCATTCCATACGTAAAATAGACATAGAGAAAGCCCCCGCTGTTAAACATTGGTTTATTTCGTTCAGTTACACCGCGAAATGAATGACTTGCAGGATCATTGAACAAATATGCTTCCGTCTCAACGATCATCCCGGAAAGGTAGTTATTGCCAATTTTATGAATAAATATTTTCCCAAGAAGTTCTTTTGCCACGATAAGAGTTCGTTGAGTGTAAAATGAGCGGGGGAGTTTTTGCATCTTTAGAAAAGAGAATCTTGTTTTGAAACATTTTTTTTCAACCCAAAATGTTTATAAGCTAATTCAGTCGTTTCTCGTCCGCGCGGAGTTCGTTGGAGGAATCCTTCTTGGATTAAATATGGTTCATACACTTCTTCAATTGTGCCGGATTCTTCTCCGACAGCAACGGCAAGAGTTGAAATGCCAACAGGCCCGCCATTATATTTTTCAATAATCGTTTTAAGAAGCCGTTTATCCATTTCATCAAGACCATGTTCATCAACTTCAAGCGCCTTTAATGCATATTGAGCAACATCTTTCGTGATGATTCCTTTATGGTGGGAAAGTTTTGGATCGACTTCTGCGAAATCGCGGCAGCGCTTGAGCAATCGGTTAGAAATTCTCGGTGTTCCTCGGGAACGTTTTGCGATTTCCATTGCTCCATCTTTGTCAATTTCAATTCCAAGAATTGTGGCTGAACGAACAATAATGGTAAATAGAACATCTGCAGTATAATAATCTAAACGGTTGGTTATTCCGAATCTGGCGCGAAGGGGAGCGGTCAGCAGTCCTGCGCGCGTTGTGGCGCCTACAAGTGTGAATTTAGGTAGTGATAACTGAATCGATCGTGCGCTTGGACCTGAATCGATCATTATGTCCAAGCGGAAATCTTCCATTGCCGAATACAAATACTCTTCTACAACAGCATTCACCCGATGGATTTCGTCGATGAAAAGAACATCGCCTTCACTCAAATTGGTGAGAATGCCCGCAAGATCTGCAGGTTTATCAAGAACTGGACCGGATGTGATTTTAATATCCGTTCCCATTTCGTGAGCAATAATGAACGACAACGTCGTTTTACCAAGCCCGGGTGGACCGGTCAACAAAACGTGATCGAGCGGTTCACCCCGTTTTTTTGCAGCCGCAATGAAGATTTTCAGATTATCAACGATCTTTTGCTGGCCTGCAAATTCATCAAATGCAGAAGGTCGAAGTACATTCTCAAATTCTTTTTCAGAAGCTGTTTGCTCTAATGCGGTATTTTCGGATTTTCGGATTTGCTTCATTTTCCTTTAGCTACTAATTTCCACATTGCTTCAGTCAATTCTGCAATACCGTTGTTTGTTGCTGCAGAAATAAAATGGACTGCGACACCTTTGGGGAATTTCAATTTTTTGAGTTCTTTTCGTTTATCGTCATCTGCAATATCCAATTTTGTTATTGCTACTATACTTTTTTTCTTTGGCAGATCTTTATTGAATGTCTTCAATTCATTCACAAGCACTTTGTAATCGTGTTTAATATCCTCGCTTGTGCAGTCGATCAGATAGAGGAGAGCTTTTGTTCGTTCAATATGTTTTAAGAATTGAATTCCAAGTCCTTTCCCTTCGTGAGCTCCTTCGATCAATCCGGGAATATCTGCGACGACAAAACTCTTACTTTCCTGAAAATAGACCATTCCAAGATTTGGGATGAGCGTTGTGAATGGATAATCCGCAATTTTTGGTTTAGCAGCTGAGATCGTAGAAATGAGAGTTGATTTCCCGGCATTTGGAAATCCGACCAAGCCGATATCCGCAAGCAGTTTTAATTCAAGCTCAAGCGAAAATTCCTGTCCAGCTTCTCCTGGCGTGCAAACTCTTGGAGCCTGATTAGTAGGGGAGCGAAATAACCAGTTTCCTTTTCCGCCTCTACCGCCTTTTGCAATAAGAAATTCATCGCCATCTTCGGTAAGGTCGCATACAATTTCTTTTGTTTCAGCATTCCGAACAATTGTTCCGATCGGAATTTTAACAAAAATCGGATTTGCAGAGCGACCTTCTTTATTCGAGCCTTCACCGGCATTTCCATTTTTTGCAATGAATTTCTTTTTATAGCGAAAATCCAATAGTGTGTTCAATTGTTTATCTGCACGAAGGATTACATCACCGCCAACGCCGCCGTTTCCGCCATCCGGACCCCCTTTTGGAATGAACTTTTCTCGCCGCCAGTGAATAATTCCATTGCCGCCATTACCGGATCGTACATAAATTTTTGCTGAATCAATAAACATTGTTATCTCTTTTCTTTACAATAATTTTCTCAAATGCTTACAAAAGGAAGTATAGAATTTGCGATATTAAAATTCTCGATTAGTAAAATAGGATTGAAGGGCATTGGTCAGCACAATCGCATCGCGTGAAAACGGGTCAATATCATTCATCGTAAAATAGTGATCGAGCGACAATCCGGCATCATCCCAGGTAGTGGATGAGAGGACTTTTTCCATAGTTATAATATACTTTGTTTCATCATCACTAAACAAGGATTTTATGATGGATTGTTTATCTTTTTCTTGGAGGTGAAGTTTGGTAAAATTTTTCTTTTCGTGCGGCCGCACTTGAGCAACTTCTTCCGTAAGAGAAAAGCTTTTTTGAGTGAATGATTCTTTCAATGCATTCACTAATTCATCATAGGATAATGACTGTTTCCCTTGTTCACGAAGATTAGTGAGATGACGCGCTACATTCGGCAGTTTTTTATCTTCGAAGAAATAGATTAATGCTCTTGTAGGGAGATCTCCTCTTCCGCCTTCCTGCGAATGTTGATGAATAAAACCTATAAATTCATAGAAAGGAATAGTCATCTTAGCCATTTCATCAGCTGCGTGAGTGTTGATTATTTCGGCATCAATTTTCTTCAATAAATGAATTGCTTCATCTCTTCCTAACGATAATTTGTTCTTCCCGATAAGAAATTTTTCAAGAATTGTCCAATAGTATGGATAATCTGAACAATACCGGAACTTGACTGAAAGTTCATTACACGTTAGTTCATTCTTTTCTTCAAATAAAAAACTTTCCAGTGTCCATTGTGGACGACATAGATAATTGAATAGGAAATGAACGCATTTGTCAATTACCGTTAAATATTCTTCCCGTGAAAAAGTATAATGATACACGAGTAAAATATCCATTTGTTGCTGGAGAAGTCGTACATCTTCCTGTTGATAATTAAATTTAGAAGAACGACGTTCATTCAGTCGCTCCTTAAAAAGAAGAGACTCAACTTCGCCTTTGAAGAAATTTTTTATACTGTTGGGAATATTGGATTCTAATACTGTCTTTAGTGCAATTGATGATGTATTCCCAATTGTATTGTTTACAGCGATTTTTTGGATATTTTCAAGTTCTTGTTCAAACATAGGTTTTCATATTAGTTTATCAACAAATTATCGCTAAATTCCCTTGTAATCAATAAATCATTTAGAAAGGTCAAAATATGTTTCATCAGATTCTCTATAGTTTTCACATTGTTGGAATGGCAACAATTATTGGTATTGGTTTATATTTAGTTATCAATAAAAATACCTCAGATGTACTTCGAAAAAAATTAGCATTATACTTAATGTCTGCGGCTCATACACAAGTATTATCCGGATTCATTTTATTTTTTTTTCTGCTTTCACAAGTAAATCATATGAAAGTTGGAATAAAAATGTTACTTGCTATTGAAATTGCTCTCTTAGCAACAGTATATCGGAAGAAAATTGCCAAAGACGAAAATCCAAATCCTGTTTTTCTTCTTGTTGTAATCACTTCGTCAATTGCTGCAACAATGGTTGCATTTCTATTATAAAATGAAAAATCACGTATTTAGGCGTAAAAATTTAAAAATATTTTTACCCTTATTTTCATCAATAAAAATAGCAGTAAATTTATGAAATCTCAGAAAGTGCCATTATTTCACAAAATTTGCCATTATTTTCGCTGTTTTAAAACGCTTATGTTTTGGCTTGATTTTTGACAATTACAAAAAATCCCAATGAATTAAGATTTTTTTAGTGAAGTATTGACACTCCCTTTTGAATAGTATATATTTACACCAGTTCATTTGAGAGTTACTCTAACTAACATTTCCAAATCACTAATTATAGGAGTTCATATGGGAAAAGCAATGTCGAAATCGCAAATCGCAAGTCATTTTGCAGATAAATTTGGCTTGAAAAAGAAAGTCGTTGTAGAATTTTTTGAAGAACTATGCAATGTTGCTTATAAAGAAGCACCGAATCAATTCACAATTCCAGGAATCGGAAAGCTTGTTTTAGTTGATCGTAAAGCACGCATTGGTCGAAATCCAGCAACCGGAGAAACGATTCAAATTCCAGCAAAAAAAGTAGTGAAATTTAAAGTTGCAAAAGCAGCAAAAGATGCAATTCTCGGAAAAAAGTAACACTCAATTGTTCAGAAATTTTTAAAACTCCATTCAGAAATGAATGGAGTTTTTATTTTATAGAGATTGTAAGGCAATTTGGAATATTTTTGGATGTCGAAATACTTTTCGCTATTTTGAATAAAATTGAGAGTAGTTATGCATAAAAATCTATTGTTAATAGCACTTTTATTCACAATTATTATTTCATCATGCGAAAGAAAAATTTTTATGACAAAATCGGGCGTAAATGTAGAAGTTATCACCGAGGGAAAAGGCCCAACACCAAAAGAAGGTCAAATGGTTACGGTTCATTATACTGGTTGGTTAACAGACAGCACAAAATTTGATAGTTCGCGAGATCGTGGACAGCCTTTTACATATCAATTCGGAGTTGGTCAAGTTATTCAAGGCTGGGACGACGGTGTGGCGACATTAAAAGTAGGTGGTAAAAGTAAATTTATAATTCCATCTGAATTAGGTTATGGTGTGCGCGGAGCCGGAGGAATAATTCCACCGAATGCTACATTGATTTTTGAAGTAGAACTGTTAGGAATTCAATAATGCCCCAACCGCATTTAATGATTCATATTGTTCCCGGCAAATGCGATTATTGTGGTTGTTGTGTTGGCGTTTGTCCTGAAGATGCAATTGAATTGATGGAATCAAAAATAGCTTTGATTGAAGACCGTTGCACCAATTGCAGAAAATGTGTTTGGGCTTGTCCGTGGGAAGTAATTGAATTTCATCGTGAGGGAGTCGGCCATCTTCCAAAGCATACTCCTCAAATGTTAAATGAAGCGGTAAAGTTTTAATGAAGAATGTTGATTACGATATCATTGTAGTTGGTGCGGGTCCTGCAGGATCAACTGCGGCGCGTTATGCGGCTGCGGGCGGTGCAAAAGTTTTAATGCTTGAAAAAGATCGCGATGTTGGTTATCCGGTTCGCTGCGGAGAAGCTGTAAGCCATGAGGGAGTTGCGCAATTTATCAAACCGGATCCGAAATGGATCGCATCATCGGTTTCAAAATTTAGATTGATCGCTCCGAACGGCAGTAGTGTTATGCCAAAACTTGACGGCGGTGGTTATGTTCTAGAGCGAAGAATATTTGATTACGAACTTGCAAAGTTAGCTGCCAACGAAGGCGTGGAAGTTATTACCAAAGCATATGTATATGATCTCCTTCGCGAAGATGGAAAAATTGTTGGTGTAAAAACTCTCATCAAAGATCAAAAAGTCGATATCCGGTCAAAAATAGTTATTGCAGCGGATGGAGTTGAGTCTCGAGTAGGCAAATGGGCGGGAATGGATACAACATGCCACATTCGTGATATGGAAAGTTGTGCTCAGATGACCCTTTCCGGTATCGAAGTCGATCCGGATGTTCTCGATTTCTATTTTGGAGACGAAGTATCGCCCGGTGGTTATCTTTGGGTTTTCCCAAAAGGAAACGATACTGCAAATGTTGGCCTTGGACTTTCCGTTGAAGAGGCAAAAAAGAAATCAGCAATAAAATTCCTCCACGAATTTGTTGATAGAAAATTCCCTAAAGCAGCGATACTCACACATATTGCGGGCGGTGTTCCATGTGCCAAAACGAATCCGGAAATTGTAAAAGAAAATGTTATTCTTGTCGGTGACGCAGCCCATCAGGTGAATCCTGTTTCCGGCGGCGGTATCATTTCAGGAATGATCGGTGGAATGATCGGTGGACAAGTTGCGGCTGAATCGATCTTGAATGGGAATGTGGCCCACCTTCGTGAATATGATAAACGGTGGCATAAACGTCTTGGCTGGCGTCATGATATATTCTATAATATCCGAAATGCGATAGGAAGTTTCGATGATAAGACCTACAATAATATCTGCGACAGTGCGTTAAAACTTCCCGAAGATAAAAGAACACTCGGCGGGATTTTCCGTGCGGCGCTGTGGAATCAACCTTCCATGATACTTGATGTTGCAAAAGTATTCCTACAATAATGAAGAAAATATTTTCCGCAAATTCGATCGTTATTATTTCAATATTCTGTTTAGGTTACGGTTCAGGGGGACAACCCCAAGAGTCAAAAAGTGATATTGTTGATATTCTTACCATTGATTCAACATTTGTGCTGGATATTCGATATGCAACCAAAAATAATTTTACGAAAAAGAAATTATACCCGATTGCAAAGGCAAAACTGCGAAGGGCAGCGGCTGAAAGCCTTGCCTCGATTCAGAAAGAGTTGAGATCAAAAAACTTGAGATTAAAAATCTATGACGGATACCGTCCTCTTGCAATACAATGGAAATTGTGGGAGATTGTGCCAAACGAAGATTTTGTTGCTAATCCAAAAAAAGGGTCCAAACATAATCGCGGTGCTGCAGTAGATCTGACAATTATCGACTCATTTGGGAATGAATTAGAAATGCCAACTGGCTATGATGATTTTACTGAAAAAGCCGCCCACGGATATATGAATCTTTCCAAGGTCGCAATAAAAAATCGTGCATTGCTAAAAGATGTGATGATCCGCCACGGATTTCAACCGATCACAAGCGAATGGTGGCATTATGATTTTCATGGATGGGAACAGTTTGATATAATGGATGAACCTCTGTGAATCCAACCGATCGTCAATCGATTAAAAAAATTCTTCTTATTCGCACCGATCGTATCGGTGATGTTGTTTTGTCGCTGCCGATGCTGCCGCTTCTCAAAAAAGAATTTCCAAGCGCATCTATTTCTGTAATGGTCCGATCATATACAAAAGAATTGGTCGAAACACATACTGATGTTTCGGAAGTTATGTTATGGGATGAGAATAACAGCCTTCTTGATTATGTGAAGGTATTGAAAGAAAAGGATTTTGATCTTGCCATTTTGCCGTATCCCCGGTTCAATTTAGCATTAATCACATTTCTCTCAGGAATTAGAATTCGAGTCGGAACCGGATATCGATGGTATTCGTTCTTATTCAACAAGAAAATATATGAACATCGTAAAGATGCGAAGAGACATGAAGTTGAATACAACCTTAATCTATTGAAGGCAATTGGAATTGAATCGAACGAAGTTCCTCAGTTTGAATTTACCATTAATCGCAGCGTAAAGAAAAAAATTGAAGATATCTTAACATCAGATGGAATTGATACTTCTAAACTATTTGTTGTTCTTCATGCGGGAAGCGGTGGTTCTGCCAGAGATTGGAAAATTGAAAAATTTGCTGAACTCGGTGATCTACTTCAATCGACAGAAGGATTTAGGGTCGTATTGACAGGATCAAAAAGTGAGGAGAAGCTCATTGGGTCTTTAGTAACAAAAATGAAAACCAAACCTCTTAACTATACAGGCAGATTTTCATTGCAAGAGTTAGGTGCTTTATTTCAACGAGCGAGTGTTTTTGTTGCAAATTCAACAGGACCTCTTCATATAGCCTCGATTGTTGGAACACCGGTTGTTGCTTTTTATCCCCCGATCATTCAGTGCGGTCCGATGCGATGGGGACCATATACGACCAAAAAAAAAGTATTTTCTGCAGACAACAAGCTATGTACATTATGTAACGGCGGTGTGTGTCAATCAAATATTTGTATGGATCAAATTAGTGTCGAACAGGTTGTTTCCGGAATCAAAGAGTTAATAAATGAAAAAAAATAATCTTATAACAATCTGTTATTTTTTGTGTTGTATAGTTCAGATCATTTTCCCACAAAAAGCTGAGAGTCAAAAAGCATTCGTGGTTGGGGAAAAATTATTGTTTGATGTGAACTATGGAATTATTACGGCGGGATATGCTGAGATGTCCATTCCGCAATATGACACTGTACTCGGAAATAAAACATACAAAGTTCAGTTCACAGTCCGTTCAACCCCGACATTCGATTTTTTCTTTGAAGTTCGGGATCGATACGAAACGTATCTCGATGCTGACGGAATTTTCCCATGGCGTTTTGAACAGCATATCAAGGAAGGAAAATTCAAAAAAGATTACAGTGCAGTATTCGATCAAAAAAATAATATTGCAAAGACTGATGACGGAGATTTTGCAATTACACCGTTTGTTCATGATATCATGTCCGCTTTTTATTATGCCCGCACGATCGATTATTCCAAATTTAAGATCGGGCAACGTGTTCCATTGCAGAATTTTTTCAAAGGAAAAGTAAACCCCTTAGAAATAAAATATCTAGGGAAACAAAAAATTACTGTTGACGCAGGAACTTTTAACTGCATAATAGTGGAGCCAATGGTAAAAGAGGGTGGGTTGTTCAAAAGTGAAGGGAGAATTTTAATTTGGTTATCTGACGATGAACTAAAGATTCCGGTAAAAGTAAATACGAAGGTCATCATCGGTTCTATAGATGCAGAGTTAAAAGAATATTCCGGCTTGAATGGAACGTTGAAAGCGAAAATTGAATGAGTGAAGAAATAATTCAAAACGAATCTGAGATATACCAATCTCAAGAAACGAAATACAAGCCGGCTGCGTTTGCATTTGTCGCATTGTTGATCCTTTTTGTGCTCTATCAATTGGTCGGCGGCGGTCTTACCTTATTGATTATCGGCATAGAGATCAATGAAAGCAATGTAACTATCGCGCGATTGGCGACGATGTTCTCACAGATCATTTTTCTTTTGGTCCCAACTATATTGCTTGCAAAACACCAGCATGGAAAACTTTCTGAAATATTTCGCTGGCGAATCCCGACATTCCGCGAAACTTTCCTGGCAGTAATTGGTATGCTCGCGTTAATGCAGATCGGTGAGATGTATTTGTTCTTTCAAAGTAAAATTCCGTTACCTGAGCAGATCGCTCCATTCATTGAAGCAATGAAGAAAGCGATCGAAGAAGCCTACAAAATACTGATCGTTGCTCATACTGTTCCTGAAATGCTGTTTGTGGTTCTTGTTGCTGCAGTAACCCCCTCAATTTGTGAAGAATTGATGTTTCGCGGATTGATCCAGAAAAATTTTTCAATCGCATACGGAAATCGAAAAGGCTTTATTGTTGCAGGAATGATATTCGCATTTTATCATCTCAATCCGTTTTGGCTTGTTCCACTGGTAGCGCTCGGAATCTATTTCAGTTTTCTTCAATATCGGTCGCAGACATTGCTCCTTCCAATATTGGCACATCTTATTAATAATGCATCGGCAACTGTAGGAGTATATTTTTATGGAGTGGAAGATACAACAACACCGACAATGTTCATGGGGGAACAAATTGAGCCGTCGAATGTTATAGTATTTGGAACAGCATTACTCTTTATGATAATTTTTTCTCTGATTATTGTTCAGTACATTAAGGCAACGGAAAATGTTCATGCGAGAGTCTCACACTAATGAATCAACTGAATAATACTGACATCACTCTTGAAATCGCCAATCCGGAAATTTCTAACGGATTTGTTCATTTATTATCTACCTCGACAATTTTTGCGATGGATCTGATCGGGAAAAATCTACAAATGAATGGAATTAATACACAATGGAGCTATTCCGATGTGATCGATGTAGAAAATGGACCGTCAAAATTGTATGTAAAAAAAGAACAGCAAGAACAAGCGCTTTCAATTCTTACTTCATTAGATCTATTAGATTTTACAATTCAAAATGGCAAATAAATTTTCCAATCTTGTACCCAGGGTCAGCGTAGCTCTTGTTTCCATACCTTGCATTCTTTTTGTCTGTTATCAAGGTGGATTATTGTTTCTTCTGTTCGTTCTTGCAATCGGAATACTCGCATTGCTAGAATTTTTCACTCTTGCAAAAGCAAAAGGAGGCAACCCTCAAACTGTTGTTGCAATCATAGGTCTTTCGGCGTTGCATCTTTCTTTTTTTCACGAACAGACACAGAATTTTATTTTGCCATTTTTTATTAATAGCGGTGGAATTTCGTTATTGATGAAACTGCAGTTGTTCCTAACCGCTCTTTTCCTTTTTCTTACACTCGTTATGCTGGTAGAATTATTCCGTAATAAAGGATCTATTTTTTTGAATGCGGGCTTCACGATCTTTGGAGTGATGTATGTAGGAATATTTCTTGCATCGCTAACAGGAATTCGGGAATTGTTTGGTACAGAGTTTCCATATCATCTTGCAATTCAGTTCTTTCCGGATTCCTCTGCATTAAGCGATGCGACATTGCATACGACGACATACACATGGGGAGGACTGACCATCATAGCCATTCTTGTTTCAATTTGGGTGTGTGATACAATGGCGTACTTTGGCGGACTTTCCATGGGAAAACATAAATTATTTCCGCGCGTCAGCCCAAATAAAAGTTGGGAGGGTGCCGTGTGGGGATTTGCCGGTGCGCTTCTTACAATGATTCTCTTTCAGCATTATTTTCTTCCATATCTGAAATTACATCAGGCAATTATTATTGGAATTATGATCGGCGTGTTTGGACAAATTGGCGACTTGATCGAGTCTCTACTGAAGCGAGATGCTGGAGTAAAAGATTCTTCAGGACTCATTCCAGGACATGGCGGGGTGTTCGATCGATTTGACAGTTTAATTTTTGTATCCCCAATATTGTATCTTTATATAGATTTTGTGGTCTTGTCTTAGAATTTTATGAGTGAAAATCTATTAACAATAAAAGAAGCAAGTGAGTGGGCAACGAAACATTTAGGAAAGAATGTTACCCCAGCAAATATTTCATACTTAATTCAATATGGACGTGTTAAAAAAATTGGTGAAAATGGCAATACACGAGTTGTGAAAGAAGAACTTCTAAGTTACTACAAATCGAATAATAGTAAGAGAGAACTTTCTTGGAAAGACAAACTTGGTAAAGATTTAAATTGGGCTTTATCGTTTGACCAATACACGGAATCAGAAACAACAAAACATGTCCATCGGTTGCATCCTTACAAAGGAAAATTTATCCCTCAACTCGTTGAATATTTTCTGGATGATCATAAAGATAAATTTAAAAAAGAAATCTATTTTAAGAAGGATGATATAGTTCTTGATCCTTTCTCTGGAAGTGGAACAACATTGGTGCAAGCCAATGAGCTTGGCATGCACAGTATTGGCATTGATATTTCTATATTCAACTCACTTATTGGGAATTGTAAAATTACAAAATACAATTTGATTGATGTTAAAAACGAATTGGATCGAATTTCAAAAGCTTTAAGACATTTTTTAATAGATTCGCATACTGTTGAGTTTGAAGAAAAACTTCTCAAAGAACTTTATATCTTTAACAATAAGAACTTTCCTGTTCCGAAATATAAATATCAAGTGAAAATAGGAGAGATTGACGAAGATAAATATGGACCGCAAAAAGCTGCAATTTTTTTACCAACCTATAATGATCTAGTAAAGAAATTCAAAATTAAGTTACGTCAGGATAAAACAGATTCTTTTTTAGATGTGTGGTATTCGCAACATATTAGAAACGAAATAGAGTTCGTTTTTGGAGAAATCAAAAAGATAAAAAACCCAGACGCCAAGAAAATTGTTAGTATTATTTTAAGTCGTACCATTCGTTCCTGTCGTGCTACGACACATGCTGACCTAGCGACGCTTGTTGAGCCAATTACAACTACATACTATTGTTCAAAACATGGAAAAATATGTAAACCACTTTTTTCAATTTTAAAATGGTGGGAAACCTATAGTAAAGATACAATTAAACGTCTTGGTGAGTTTGATAGCCGAAGGACGAAAACTTTTCAACTCTGTTTAACTGGCGATAGCCGAACAATAAATATTTTGAGTGAGATTGATAAGCGAAATTCTGAGTTTGCTCAGTTGGTTAAAAAACAAAAAATTAAAGGCGTTTTTTCAAGTCCACCTTACGTTGGTTTGATTGATTATCACGAACAACATGCTTATGCCTATGATTTGTTTGGTTTTAAGCGTAAAGATGAACTTGAAATTGGTCGGCTATATCAAGGACAGGGCAGAGAAGCAAAGCAAAGTTATATTAAAGGTATTTCAGATGTTTTGAATAATTGCAAAGAATATTTTGTTGAAGACTACAATGTATTTCTTGTAGCTAATGATAAATATAACATGTATCCGACTATTGCTGAAAATGCTGGAATGCAAATTATAAATCAATTCAAACGACCAGTAATAAATCGAACGGAAAAAGACAAAGGTGCATATTCAGAAATAATTTTTCATATAAAGGGGAAACCATAAATGTCTCCGAAGAATAAGGTTATTGTTGAAGTTATTAATGATACCATTGTCCAACTAATGGAAAGGGTGATGAAAAAGGTTTTAATTGAAGACCCTTTTCTATCGGATAATCACAAAGCAAAAAAACCACTATATGCAGCTTTGGTTCCAGACGAAATATTCAAAGGGTCCCATTTTGAACGTAGATTTGTAACACCGTTTGGTGGAGTTTGGGAAAAATTGGCCAAATCTGCTGCACAAAAATATTATGGTAATGCTGTGCTAAGTAAAGCAATAACTGGAAAGATTCCTAAGGAAAGACTCAGAAGAATTCAAGAAGTTTTAAATAATTTGGAGCATGCTGAAGTTGGAAAGAAAAAAATCAAACCTAATTGGGATAAGGAATTGGATTATATTCTTGAAGGTAAGGGAAAACTAATTCCGGCGACTGTTGTTTGTGATTTATTTGTAGAAAACAATAAAGATAAAAAGAGTTATGCATTTGAGTTGAAATCTCCACTTCCTAATAGTGATATTTCAAAAGTGAGCAAAGAAAAGATGTTCAAGCTTTATTCAATGTCTCCTTTAATGGTCTCAGATGCATTTTTTGCTTTACCATATAATCCCTTTGGGAAACGCGAAAATTATTCTTGGGCATTTCCTGAAAGATGGTTTAATATGAAAGAAGATAAAAACGTTTTAATCGGAAACGAATTCTGGGATCTAATAGGTGGGAAAAATACTTATGAAACATTTATAACTGAAATCAACAAAGTGGGTGGTCACTATAGAGAAAGAATTTATAGAGAGTATTTAGGCATCGAGCCACCCGCTTCAAGTTCTTCTCACAAATTGATTTTATAAAATTATAATAATCCTTGAAATCAAAAAAATCTTGAACACCAAACAACAAAAAATAAACATAATCACGCTTGGCTGCGCAAAAAACACGGTTGATTCTGAAATGTTGTACAGTCAATTGCTTAGCAATGATTTTACATTGACAGATTCAATTACTGATGCCGACATAGCAATTGTTAATACCTGCGGATTCATAGACGCAGCAAAACGTCAATCTGTAGATACAATACTTTCTGTTGTCGAACGAAAAACTTCAGGTCAGTTGGAGAAAGTATTTGTGATGGGATGTTTGGTAGAACGATATCAGAAAGATCTTCAAAAAGAGATTCCGGAGATCGATAATTTCTTTGGTACAAATGATCTTCCGAAAATTCTTGAAGCTCTTGGCGGAAAATATAAATATGAATTGCTTGGTGAACGAACCGTTTCCACTCCAAAATATTTTTCGTATATAAAAATCTCTGAAGGGTGCGATAATCCTTGTTCATTCTGTGCTATTCCAATCATGCGGGGAAAGCATAAGACCAAACCTGTTGAACAGGTGATGGATGAGACGATGCGGCTTGTTGAAAAAGGGGTGAAAGAACTAATCGTTATCGGACAAGATACGACCTACTACGGTTTGGATATCTATGGTGAGCGAAAACTTGCTTCGCTACTTACATCGCTTGCATCAGTGAAGGAATTGGAATGGATTCGATTGATGTATGCGTATCCGGCAAAGTTTCCGCACGATATTTTACAATCGTTCAGTGACAATCCGAAGATCTGTCGTTATCTTGATATGCCGATACAGCATGCAGCGGATAATGTCCTGAAGTCGATGAGGAGAGGAATAACTCGAAAGACAACCGAGAATTTAATTGCAACAGTAAGAACATCGGTTCCGGATATTTCACTTCGAACAACATTGATCGTTGGTTATCCGAATGAGACCGAGGCAGATGTAGAAGAGCTTGTCCAGTTCATTAAAGATGTTAAGTTTGACAGACTTGGAGTCTTTACCTATTCTCAAGAAGATGATACGACAGCATACGGTTTAGGTGATCCGATTCCCGAAGAGGAAAAAGAACGCCGGAAGGAACATGTGATGGAAGTTCAACGAGCGATTTCCCTTGAACAAAATGAGCTGCGAATTGGGAGAACAACTCGCGCCGTTATTGAACGAATTGAAGAAGGAAATTTTGTCGGAAGGACGGAATGGGATGCACCGGAAATTGACAATGAAATTTTTGTTCCGAAGAAAAATGGATTTCATATTGGAGATTTTGTGAAGGTAAAAATCGAAGATGCGACCGAGTATGATTTATACGGAGAGATAATTTCATGAAGGAGAGAATGAAAATATTTTTAACTCGCGAAACCTTGCGAAGGTTAACTGCCGTTTTCATAAAACCTTCGCAAGGTTTATTAATTATACTGTTCTCATCCAGCCTATGTGCGCAAGTTGAAACACGTAAACCATTGGCAACATTTGACGCTCCTGAATTTTTTGTTGAAGCACTCAGTTTTTCAAGTGGGGATTCACTTACCTCTCGCGTTGATGTGTATGTGCAGATACCGTATGATGTTCTTCAATTTGTAAAAAAGAACGATCAATATATTTCGAAGTATGAAATTACGATGAATTTTTTGACAGACAAGAATGCATCAATTTCGGAAAAGATATGGACGGAAGAATTCAAAGTCCCTCTGTTTGAATATACAGGCTCTAAAAAAGCGTACAGCTTAACACAACGATCTGCCGAGATTTCACCCGGGGTGTATACATTAAGGATACAATTACGTGATAACGAATCAGGGAAAATATCATCGGTTGTCAAAAGAATTATTGTTGATAATTATTTCAAATCTTCGCTT
>JAUXTU010000106.1 GCA_030679145.1 Bacteroidota bacterium
CGAATTGTAGATCAAACAAAAATGAAACGATTATTGAAAGATGATGGAAAACCAAATTTCAACGTCACTTTCTATGCAATCAATAAGCGGGGAGATTATGGAAGTGCTGCGATATGGGGCGGTGCAAAATTCATTGTGCACGATGGTTTAACAAATAGTATGCTGGAAAGTGCATTTCTGTATAAAATTTAGTTGGAAAGAAATTTCAATTTTTTTATATTTAATACATCAAGCTGGGGAGGCAGAATTTCCCTCAAAAAGAGGATAAAGGTAGACTTGGTCGCCTTCGGCGAGCGCGCTGAACGAAATAAATGGTTTTATTTGTAACACTTCTAAATGCCGGGATGGCGGAATTGGTAGACGCGCTGGACTCAAAATCCAGTTCCCCTTAAAGGAGTGCCGGTTCAAGTCCGGCTCTCGGTACAAACAGTAAAGTCATCAATTTCCATGTAGACTTGGTCACCCTTGGTGACCGCGCTGGACTCAAAATCCAGTTCCCTTCAAAGGAGTGCCGGTTCAAGTCCGGCCCTCGGTACAACCATACAAGTCATTCGGTAAACGGATGACTTTTTTATTTTCAATTGACGGAGGTTTAGCGTAACTTTTTACTATTGAAGACAATATTCTGATGAAATTATCAATAGTAAAATGGTGTTTGGTCGTTCCGTTGATGTTTGCCTCAGCGCAAACGTTCTCTCCATTTCAAGTTGATTCATATCAAATTCCTCAAGAAAAAACCACCTTTACTGTTCAGCTCTCAAAATTATTTGTTCAAGAATCCTCCATTAGGATTTTAGCTGATTCCGTTACCATTAATACTTTTTCATTCCAAAGAAATTCCAATTCTGTTCTTATCGTTTTAGATTCATCCATTCTGAGAAAGGAATCGATTACGATTTCATATTCATATCTTCCGTTGAATTTGAAACCTTCGTATTCTCTTAGAGCACTTCTTTTTAAGAACGATAGTCTTGATAATAGAAAACGCCGCGCTGTTGTCACGCAATCATCAGAAGGTGTATTCACAAATTTATTTGGGCCAGAACTTTCGAAAAGCGGTTCTATCAATCGTGGATTTCTTGTTGGATCAAATCGTGATCTAACTCTTAGTTCCGGTTTCCGATTGCAAATGGCAGGAAAATTATCCGATGAAATTGATATTCTAGCTGCGTTGACCGACGAGAATACTCCAATTCAACCGCAAGGAAATACGCAGACATTGCAAGAGATCGATAATGTATTTGTAGAAATAAAAAGTCCAACGTACACAGCAACTCTAGGTGATTTTTATTTTAATGCCAACGGGAGTGAGTTTGTAAATGTCAATCGAAAACTCCAGGGAGCAAAAGTATCCGGAGATTTTCAATCCAATGAGTATCAGACAAAGATCCAATTGATCGGAGCAACAAGCCGAGGAAAATTTAACACAAATCAATTTCAAGGAATTGAAGGGGTTCAGGGACCGTATCGCTTGAGTGGAAAAAATAATGAACGTTCAATAATCATTATTGCGGGGAGTGAAAAAGTTTATGTCGATGGTGAAACGATGGTCAGAGGAGATAATAACGACTACTCAATTGATTATGGATCTGCCGAAGTTATATTTTCTACACGGAAATTAATTACCAGTGCTTCAAGAATTGTTGTCGATTTTGAATATTCTGACAGACAATTTACCCGTAATTTTTCCGGAGTTGACGGTGCGGGCAGCCTCGGCGAGAACATTTCTTACCGATTGAATTATTTTAGAGAAGGTGACGATCCTGATGCTCCGATCGATATATCGTTATCTGATTCAGATAAAGTAATATTGCAGCAAGCCGGAAATTCTACGGCATTTCGAACGGGAGTTTTTCCCGTTGGTATTGATTCTTTTGGAATTGGTAAGGGAAACTATATTGCTGTTGATACAATCATTGATACCAAGCCTCTTCGATTTTATCAATTCGAACAAGGATCTGCACTTTCAATTTACAATGTTGCATTTTCCCCGGTTGGACAAGGAAATGGTGATTACATACGAGAGTCTGTTGGGCGTTACAAATTTGTCGGTAGAAAACGGGGACAATATGCTCCAATTATTTTTCTCCCGACTCCGCAGCTTCACCAACTTTTTTCTTTTCAATCAAATCTTACACCGACAAACAATCTTACTCTTGAAGGTGAATATGCTGCAAGTAGCTTTGACCAAAATAGATTCTCCGCCATCGAAGACAATCTAAATAACGGTGCTGCAGTAAAGTTTTCTGTTCGATATAATCCAAAAGAAATTAAAATTGGGGACTCAAAATTGGGCAGTCTCGATCTTTTTTTCTCTGAGCGATACAAAGAAAGCAGATTTCTTTCATTGGATCGAATCGATGCAGTCGAATTCGGAAGGAAGTGGAGCACAGATAGTTTAGTAACAACTGCTCAAACTCAATCCGATGAAGAAATCAGAGAAGGAAAGATCTCATATGCCCCAATTCAGGATATCATTCTATCAACTGGCTTTGGTACACTTGAGCGAACTCACCAGTTTTCATCCTTACGATATGACGGACAAATTGAAATCAAGAGTGAAGAATATCCATTGTTACTATATTTTATTGAAAATATTTCTGGAAAAGAACACACAACAAAAATTACAAATGATTGGATTCGACAAAAAGGAGAAACAAAATATACATTTTCTAATTTTACGCCTTCAATAAAATATGAAAATGAGCATCGAACAGTGAATAATGAATTGAACGATTCACTATTGTCATCAAGTTATTCGTTTTCATCATACTCACCAAAGGTTGCCGTAGAAAATATTTACGGTATAGATGCATCAACAGAATTTGAATGGCGAAATGATGATGCTGTAAATGCAGGATCGTTGCTTCCACAATCCAATTCACTGACGCAGAATTATTCATTATCTCTCCGTGAGATTCAAAATTTTTCAGCTTCAACCATTGTTACATTCCGAGAGAAAAAATATGAAAAAATCTTCCAGGCTAATAATACCAATCAGCAGACTACGTTAATAAAATTGCAATCACGGTATCGTCCATTTTCACGCGGGCTTGATATCGATGTATACTACGATGCAGCAACACAAAGAACAGCAAAATTGGAACGTGTGTTTTTTAAAGTCCGTAAAGGTGAAGGACAATATGCATGGATCGATTATAATGGAAATGGAATAGCTGATCTGAATGATGAAAATGAATTCAAGCCAGATCGGTATGAGGGGGAGTATATTGCGTTAACATTGAACAGCGATAATCTTATTCCCATTATCAATCTAAAAGCTTCATCTCGACTGCGAATCAGTCCCGATCGATTTATCGGTATGCCGAGTACGATGCTCGAACGATTTATTACAACTCTTTCGACGGAAACATATTTTCGAATTGAAGAGAGAAGTCAAGAGATAGATACGCGCAAGATTTATCTATTGGACCTTAATTATTTCCTTCGACCTTCTTCAACATTGTTTGGATTCCAATTCATTCAGCAAGATCTGTTCTTCTTTGAGAATAATCCTGAATACTCATTCCGTTTTCGATTCAATCAGCGCATCGGGTTGAGTCAGTATGCTTCGGGGAATGAAAAAAATTATTTACGCGAAAGATCTATCCGAAGCCGTTTTCAGATTTCAAATGACATTTCAAACCAAACGGATGTTGTTTTGAAAAATGATAATGCTGTTTCTTCTTCAGCGATCAACCAATCAAGACAACTTTCCAGTGTTGGACTAACTACAGATTTGTCATATCGACCGGAAACAAATATTGAGTTGGGAATTGCTTTTGAAACCAGTCAGACAGAAGATCAATTTTCCAGCAAGCCAATAGTCTCGGATTTTAATGGGCAGACAGTTCGTGTTGTTTATGGATTTTTAGGAAATGGGCAAATTAGATCTGAAGTAGCAAGAGAGGAAATCATTATTGGCAGTCAACCTGCCGCGTATATCGCTCCATACGAACTAACAGGTGGGCGAGATTTTGGGAAAAATTATTTATGGAATATAACATCAGAATATCGAATGGGCGGCAATGTGCAATTTTCATTGCAATATTCTGGACGGACAACATCTCGATCCAAAGTAATACATACCGGAAAAATAGAAGTAAAGGCATTTTTCTAATAACATTTATTAACTTGCGATTATTGGAAAACAATGGTATATTATTACAGTTAAGTCCCGCCAGAAATGCGGGACTTTTTTTTGATATCCGTATAAATGTCCTCAATTCCTGATAAAATACATTCAATTCTTCAACCAATCACTGAAGAACTTAACGTTTACATTGTTGAGGTCGTTCTTCGGGGTGAGCGTACAAGCAAAGTGATCGAAGTATATGTTGATTCCGATTCAGGAATTACACTTGATCAATGTTCGGATATCAGCAGAAAACTTTCAGAAAAATTGGATGAATTGGATTTGATCACCGGTCGATATCGGCTTGATGTTTCTTCACCGGGATTGGATCGTTCTTTAAAATTACTTCGTCAGTATCAAAAAAATATTGGAAGAAATTGCAAAATAAAATACAAAGAGAATGTTACAACAGTTACACAAGAAGGAAATCTTGAATCAGTATCAGAGAATTCAATAACTATTAAAAAGAATGGGAAAGCAAAGGAGATTTTGTTTTCCACTATTAGCGAAACAGTTATTATACCTAAAATTAAGTAAGTGTAAACATTTTTTTGGAGAAGTACAATGAATCATGAGATTGTCGAATCGTTTTCCGGTTTAGTGCGGGATAAAAGTATTGACAAAGATATTCTTGCCGGAATCGTCGAAGATATTTTTGGAATGATGGTGCGTAAGAAATACGGTTTAGAAGCTAAATTCGATGTTGTTGTAAATATGGACAAAGGTGATATCGAAATTTACTTGGAGCGTCAAGTAGTGGATGTTGTTGAGAATCCTGCTACACAGATTGATGTTGAGACAGCCCGTAAACTTTCCGGTGAGGAATTGTCTGTTGGCGAAGAATATGTTGAAATCATTCCTTTGGTTCAATTTGGTCGCCGTTTAGTTACAACTGCAAAGCAGAATTTTACTCAACGCATCAAAGAAATTGAAAAAGAACTGATCTTCAGTGAATATTCAAATTCGATCGGTGAAATTGTTGTCGGTGAAGTCTATCAAATTCGCAATAGTGATTTGTTGATTATGCATAACAAGAATGAGTTGTTGTTGCCGCGTGGAGAACAGATTCCTAAAGAACGTTTTAAAAAAGGTGATACCGTTCGCGGAGTTGTTAAAGAGGTCCGCAAGAACGCTAGCAATCCTGTGGTTGTCATTTCTCGAACCGATGCGCGCTTCTTAGAACGTTTGTTCGAACTTGAAATCCCTGAAGTCTATGATGGAATTATTGAGATCAAGAGTATCGCCCGTGAACCCGGCGAACGTGCTAAAGTTGCCGTAGAATCATCGGATGACAGAATTGATGCCGTTGGAGCATGTGTTGGAATGAAAGGTGTTCGAATTCACGCCATTGTTCGTGAACTTAATAATGAAAATATTGATGTCATCAATTTTAGTGATGACCAAAATGTATTTGTTACAAGAGCACTTGCTCCTGCAAAATTAAAGGATATTGAGTTAGATAAGGAAAATCATAAAGCAATTGTTACCGTTGAAGAATCTCAAGTGTCGATGGCAATTGGAAAAGGGGGACAAAATATCCGCTTGGCAAGTAAGCTAACCGGTTTTGATATCCAATTAGTAAAAGAAGGTAGTGAATACGATATCGATCTTGAAGAATTCAAAGAAGAATTAGGTGATGAGATCTACACAAAATTCTTTGATGCCGGATATGAAACGGCAAAAGCTGTTATCGATGCCGATATTGAAGAGCTTGTGGAAGAAACCGGCATTGATGCGGAAAAACTTCAAGAAATAGTTACGTTGATCAAAAAGGAATATGAAGAAGCCGAAGTTGATGAAGACGAAGAATCACAAACTGAAAAAGCAGATAACACAAAGTCATCATCTTAATATGTTTTGTCCTAAAGGAATATAATGTCGGAAGTAGCAAAAAAAATAAAAGTAAAAGACGTTGCCAAAGATCTAAATATCAGTTTTAGCGATGTTGTTGCCTTTTTGAACAAAAAAGGTCACTCAAGCGTTAAAAACATTATGTCATCAGTTGATGATGATATGATGCGGGATATTAACGCTCACTTCAAGAAAGAGAAAGATAGTGCTGAACGACATCAGCGTAAGATTGCTGAAATGAAAGAAACACGACGTAAAATCACCGAAGTAAAACCAAAAGAAGAAGAGATTGAAGAGAAACAACCGGAACCAGAATCGACTCCTGTCGAAGAACAATCAATTGATGTTGAGGACAAAAAGGTCAAAGAAGTTGGTGTAGTAAAAAGCCTGCAACAGCAAGAACAGGAAACTGATGAACCAAAAATTGAAGAAGAAAAATCGAATTCTCCGTTAGAAGCACTTCGTTCTGGGCGAGGCGCTCAAATGAAAGGTCTTACCGTAAAAGGAAAGATGGAGCTTGCCCGTCCAAAACCACAAAAAAGAGCCGAGCAACAGCAAAAACAAGATCACGTGAAACCTGTTAGTTTGACGACTGAATCTGAAGATATAAAAAAGAAAAAAAAGAAAAAGAAAAAAGTTTCGGGCAACGCTGATACAAAAACTCTTCCCATTGAAGCTGAAACTGATGCAAAAGGTAAGAAAAAGAAAAAAAATAAACTCCGTCCGTACGCTGTTGACCAGGGAGCGGTTGACGAAACAATTAAGAGAACCCTTGCAGAATTAGATGGCACTGAAACAATAGTGAGCAGTAGAGCTGCACACCGCAAGAAACGCAAAAAGGAACGTGAAGAAGAACAGGCACTTCAAGAAGAAGCTAAAGCACTTGATGCAAATAAGATTCATGTGACGGAATTTGTTTCAATTGGCGAGATGGCTAATTTAATGAAAGTCAGCCCAGCTGATGTTATTGCAAAATCCATGAAATTGGGAATGATGGTTTCTATCAATCAACGTTTGGATAAAGATACGATCATTCTGTTGGCAGATGAATATGGAAAACAAGTTGAGTTCGAATCTGAGTTTACTGTTGATATCCTCATTGATACTCCCGATCCCGATCACTTATTAAAAACTCGTCCTCCGGTTGTAACAATCATGGGACATGTTGATCACGGTAAGACTTCAATGCTGGATTATATCCGAAATGCTAACGTGGTAGCAGGTGAAGCCGGTGGAATTACGCAGCATATCGGTGCATACGAAGTAACATTGCAAAACGGAAAGCATATTGCGTTTCTTGATACTCCTGGTCACGAAGCATTTACAGCAATGCGTGCACGCGGTGCTCAAGTAACCGATATTGTTGTTTTGGTGGTTGCTGCAGAAGATAATGTTATGCCACAGACAATTGAAGCAATCAATCATGCAAAAGCAGCCAATGTTCCGATTATCATTGCAATCAATAAAATTGATAAGCCTGAAGCAAACCCTGATCGTATTCGACAACAACTTTCTGATCGAGGAGTATTGGTTGAAGAGTGGGGCGGAAAATATCAATCAGTCGAAGTGTCGGCAAAATCTGGAAAAAACATGGAATTGTTGCTGGAGAAAATTTTACTCGAAGCAGAAGTTCTCGACCTTAAAGCAAATGCTGACAGGCTTGCTCGTGGAGCTGTCGTTGAATCTCAGGTTGATAAAGGAAAAGGAACGATTGGCACCATCCTTGTTCAAAAAGGAACATTACGTATCGGTGATCCATTTATTTGTGGTATTCATAGTGGTAAAGTAAAAGCAATGTATGATGAACGTGGACGGAAGATGGAGTTCGCTACACCATCAACGCCTGTTCAGATTCTTGGCTTTGATGGAATTCCAGCTGCAGGCGATCAATTCATTGCAGTCGAATCCGATCGTATCTCACGTGAAATAAGTTTGAAGCGACAACAATTAAAACGTGAACAAGATTTCCGTCAGGTGCATATGGTAACGCTTGATGATATTTCACAACAGATTCAAGCAGGTGTTAAAGTCCGTGAATTGTCTATTGTTGTTAAAGGCGATGTGGATGGTTCTGTTGAAGCTCTTGCAGATTCGTTGATGAAACTATCCACCGACGAAGTGAAAATTCGTGTTATTCACAAAGGTGTCGGCGCAATTTCTGAGACTGATGTTGTTCTCGCTGCAGCATCGAGAGCGGTCATCATCGGTTTTCACGTTCGTCCGAATTTGAATGCACGTCGGTTAGCGGAAACTGAAAAAGTTGACATTCGACTTTACAGCATTATTTATGATGCAATCAATGAAATTAAAAATGCATTAGAAGGATTGTTGGCACCAACTGTTACTGAAGAAATTGTTGCTACAGTGGAAGTTCGTGATACATTCAAGGTTCCTCGAATTGGCGTTGTAGCCGGCTGCTTTGTTCTTGATGGTAAGATTACAAGGAACAGCAAAATTCGTTTGGTGCGTGATGGACTTTCGATTTTTACGGGTGGTCTTGCTTCTCTCAAGAGATTTAAAGATGACGTAAAAGAAGTTGAAAAAGGATTTGAATGTGGTCTCGGATTAGAGAATTTCAATGATATGAAAGTAGGCGATATTATTGAAGCATATAAACTTGTTGAAACGAAACGGAAGTTGATCTAATGTCAATCAGAACTGAACGAGTGGCATCATTGATACGTGAAGAACTTGGAACCATGCTGAGTCGTGCATTCAGTGGAAGCTCTGAATTTGGGTTTGCCACGGTTACAGAAGCTCGTGTAACACCGGATCTTCGCATTGCCCGGGTATTTGTCAGTGTGTTAGGCTCCAAAGAGAAGCAAGAAAAAACGATGCAGCAGATAGAAAAGCGAAAAGGGTATTACCGATCAGAACTTGGTTCAAGAATTAACTTGAAATTTGTTCCCACATTGGAATTTCATCACGATAAATCCCTTGATAATGCGATGCATATCGAAGAATTGATCAAACAGATACACAAGGATGATAAAAAAGAGGAATGATGTTTCAGCATGCGGGAGAGAAACAATCGCTGAATTTTGATGAAGGAGAAATTATCCTTGTCAATAAACCGTTAGATTGGACATCATTTGATATTGTAGCACGCGTGAAAATGATGTTCGATATTAAGAAGATCGGACATGCAGGAACATTGGATCCAAAAGCCACAGGATTATTGATTTTATGCACTGGTAAAATGACAAAACAAATTGACCAGATTGTTGGTCTGGAAAAAGAATACACCGGAATTATTGAATTGGGTGCTGTGACAAAAAGTTTTGATTCAGAGATGGAAGTTATTGAAAAGAAAGATTCTAGTAAGATTACCGGTAGTGAAGTAGAACAAGTATTTTCTTCTTTCATTGGAGAGCAAAAACAGTTACCACCGATGTTTTCAGCAATAAAAAAAAACGGCAGAAGACTATACAAGGATGCGCGTAAAGGGAAAGAAATTGCTCGCGAAACAAGAAATATTTTCATCAAAGAATTTTCCATGACTTCCTTTGATCTTCCACTTGTCGGTTTTCGTGTTGTTTGTTCAAAGGGAACATATATTCGTTCGCTCGCAAATGATTCCGGCGTGAAACTCGGGTGTGGCGCATATTTGAAACGGCTGACACGGACTCGAATAGGAGAATTTAAAATTATCGATGCATATGATGTTACTCAATTGCATCTACTTGAATCAAAAATTCAACAACCGGCGATTTCGTAATCATGATTGTCTATCGTTCGCTTGCAGAAGTTCAATACAATAAAAATTCAGTTGTAACTATCGGTATGTTTGACGGTGTTCACCTTGCTCATCAAACAATTATTCGGCAAACAATTGAAAAATCAAGACATCTCAGTGGCAGAAATGTAGTGGTAACTTTTGAACCACATCCTCGTGAGGTTGTGTCAAAAGGGACAAAAAATGTAGCGATACTTTCAACATTAGAAGATAAGTTGCAACGGATTGAAAAATTAGGAGTTGATGTAGTTTTTATAATCCCCTTTACATTTGAGTTTTCGAGGTTGACATTTCAAGAATTTTATTCAAAGTACATTGTTAACGGAGTCGGTGTCTCCGAGGTTGTGGAAGGATTTAATCATCAATTTGGTAGGGATAGAGAAGGGAATATGAGCCAAGTACTTGAACTTGGTAAAGTACATGGCTTTTCTGTTGAAGCGATTGCAATGATGAAAAAGCAAGATGTTGTTATAGCCAGTTCGACTATCCGCGATTCACTGCTTTCAGGAGATGTTGTTCTTGCGAATGAGATGTTGGGATATGAGTATAGCTTTACGGGAACAGTAGTTCGAGGATATGGTCGAGGAAAACAATTAGGATATCCCACTGCCAATATTGTTCTTTTTGATAAGAAAAAATTGGTTCCCCAAATTGGAATCTATGCTGTTCAGATCGAAGTTGAAGGAAAATGGTACGGCGGGATGATGAGTATCGGTCATAATCCAACATTTGGGGATGCTCACATACGAACAATTGAGGTAAATATTTTTGATTTTGATAAAGATATCTATGATGAAACAGTGACAGTGAAAACCATTCAACGTACTAGAAATGAAAAGAAATTCAATTCAGTGGATGAATTAATTACAGAAATAGGGAACGATAAAATAGCAATAAAGAAAATTTTAGATCATTATAAACAAATATCTTCATAAGGAGCTACAATGGCTATTTCTAAAGAACAAAAGAACGAATTAGTAAAGAAATACGGAAAAGATGCGAATGATACAGGTACACCGGAAGTTCAGATTGCTATTCTCACGGCGAATATCAATTCGTTGTCTGAGCATTTCGCAAAATTTAAAAAAGATAACCATTCACGTGTTGGACTTCTCAGAATGGTTGGTAAGCGTCGCCGTTTGCTTGATTACTTAATCAAGATCAACATCGAGCGGTATCGTAAGATCATCGCAGAATTGCAAATACGTAAATAAGTTGTATTCACAGTATATCGAAAAGAAGAAAAAATAATATGATAGTAAAAAAGAGTGTACAAATAGGAAATTATTCACTGGAATTTGAAACAGGTCGTTTTGCAAAACAAGCAGACGGTGCTGTAATGATCCGCTATGCAGATACAATGGTTCTTGCAACTGTTGTTGCTGCAAAAGAACCAAAAACTGGAGCAGATTATTTCCCGTTACAGGTCGAGTTCCGTGAAAAGATGTCGGCTGCAGGAAAAATTCCCGGCGGATATCTGAAACGCGAAGGAAGACCTTCTGATAAGGAAATTCTTTCAGCACGATTAATCGATCGGCCAATTCGCCCGATGTTCCCCGATAATTATAGCTGCGAAACGCAGGTTTTAGTTACTGTGTATTCGTCTGATCAGCAAAATGATGCCGATGTTCTCGGCGCATGCGCTGCATCTGCAGCATTGATGATCTCAGACTCACCGTTTGACGGACCGATCGCAGAAGTTCGCGTAGCTCGTCTGAACGGTGAATTTCTCATCAATCCAACATTCGCTGAACTTGAAAAAAGCGATATGGACGTTACCGTTGCCGGTACTTCGACATCCATTTTGATGGTTGAAGGCGAATCGAAAGAAATTTCCGAAAAAGATATGCTCGCAGCGTTGGCATTTGGTCATGATGTGATCAAGAAGATTTGTCAGGTGCAGATTGAATTTGCTGCTGAAGTGAAAAGAGCAAAACGGATTGTGAAACCGAAAGAGTATGATAAAATACTTCTTAAAGAAGTTGAAACACTCTCAACAGAAAAACTTCGCATTGCAGCAAACACAGTATCTGCTAAAGAAGAACGTGCAGAAAAACGGAATGAGATCGTTTCTGGCGTTCTTGAAGCGTTGAAAGAAAAATTTCCAGAACAAGAAAGTGTCATTAAGGAAATCATTCACGATATCGAAAAACGTGAAATGCGTGAAATGATTCTTGAGAAAAAGAAACGCCTTGATGGACGCGGTTTGGCAGATGTTCGTAAAATCACGATTGAAACAGCGGTGCTTCCGCGCGCACATGGTTCTGCACTGTTTACTCGAGGAGAAACACAGTCCCTTACCACAGTAACGTTAGGCACAAAGGATGATGAACAAAAAACAGATGGATTAATTGAATTCCAACCCCGTCGCTTTATGCTGCACTACAATTTCCCTCCATTTAGTGTTGGAGAAGTAGGACGATTAGGAACTGGTCGACGTGAAATTGGGCATGGCAATCTTGCTGAACGTGCATTAAAGAATCTTATTGCAGATGAAAAAGAATTTCCGTATACACTTCGTATTGTTTCCGATATTCTTGAATCAAATGGTTCATCTTCTATGGCAACGGTTTGTGCCGGTTCGCTTGCACTGTTTGATGCTGGCGTTCCGTTGAAAAAAGCATGCGCCGGTATTGCAATGGGTCTCGTAAAAGAAGGAAACAGAGTTGCGATCTTGAGCG
>JAUXTU010000108.1 GCA_030679145.1 Bacteroidota bacterium
GCAATGTTCGACGGTTCAAAAATTTCGAGCGGACTATATTTCTACACACTTCAAGCCCACCAAACAAACGGCGGGCAAGCAGGTAATTTCACCGCGACAAATAAACTTACGTTGATGAAGTAAAAAAGGTATGGATGATCATCCGTAGCTTTAAAAAGTGAACCGAACGCTCAGAGCGTTCGGTTCACTGTAAAAGAACAGAGCAAATAAATATTTGAGAAATAAATCCCGTCCTTAGTGACGGGATTTTTTTTTATAAGAGAGCTATTAAGTCTAAGAATCTTGATCGTTTAAAAATGGCTATGATTAAAGCAGTCTTTTTAAATCGGACTTTTTTCTCTTGTAATTGAGTGTGGAAAAAGTTACAATACGGCTACTTCCATGGAGGAGGGTGCCAATGCAATCATTGCTTCTGTTTTTCCCGGTTTCATTTTTCTGGTCATATCGTCACCAACGATTTCTCATCTTCCAGTCCTGTCGATAAAATCGAATTGCAAAATTCACAATATTTTTCATTCATCGCAGGGAGGTTTCAATGAAACAGTTCAGATTCAACATTTCTGTTCTTGCTTTTATTCTGATGTGCTCAACTATCTATGCGCAAGATTATGATATAGACTTATCCATGGACGCAGGACAACAGGTTCCATCCAATGGATCCACGGCTCTGGGGTTTGATGCGGGGGTTGGATATAGCGGAACGTATTTCAATTCTTCGACAAAAGAATTATTCGTATCGTTCACATTCAGCGGATTAACGGCAGTAACAACAGCATCTCATATTCACGGACCTGCGCTTCCGGGCGTAAACAATGGTGTATTAATCCCATTAACCTCATTTCCAACAGGGGTAACAGCCGGAGCATATTCCAATTCATTCGTTTTATCGTCAACCGATTCATCGCGCCTTATGACTGGAAATCTCTATATTAATATTCACACGTCAATATTTCCGGGAGGAGAGATACGTGGGCAATTGATTCCCAGCGCACTTCTTCCTGTTGAACTTATTTCATTCAGCGCAATAACAAAAGGCCGCGGCGTTGAACTTACATGGAAAACTGCAACTGAAATAAATAATTATGGTTTTGAAATTGAAAGGAGCACCACCCCTGTTTCCCCTCCTTTGCAAGGAGGGGACGTAAGGGGTGGTTGGAGCATGGTCGGATTTGTGGAGGGGAACGGAACCACGAACGCACCAAAAGAATATTCATTCTTGGATAAAAATATTACAGCAGGAAAATTTATTTACAGACTGAAACAGATTGACCGTGATGGACAATTTGAATATTCGCACGAAGTTGAAGTAGTGATTTCGCAGATACCACAAGAGTTTTCGTTGATGCAAAACTATCCGAATCCGTTCAATCCGACAACAACTATAAGCTATCAGCTTTCAGCTAACAGCTATACAACATTAAGAGTCTATGATATGCTCGGTAAAGAAGTAGCAACATTGGTGAACGAAGCAAAAGAAGCAGGAAGTTATACTGCACAATTTGATGGCTCAAAACTTTCTAACGGAATGTATTTCTACACGCTTCAAGCAGGTAATTTCACCGCGACAAAGAAACTGACGTTGATGAAGTAGTGAGAACTTGTAGAACCTTGTCAAGGTTTGGCAAAATTTTTTCATAACCTTGACAAGGTTAGTATTTTAGGTGTAAGGTTTTAACAAGGACGGTCTTTTTGCCGTCCTTTTTTATTTTAGCGGGTCATTTCATTCATAACGTTGCAAAAAGCAAACAAGACATCCTTCTCTTATTTGGTGGAATATTTTGGTGACAAGCAATACAATTCAAAATAATTCCTTGCTGTCAATTCAAAATTGCATGATATTGCGTATAATTTTTCTCCATTATCGCGTTACAAATTTTTATCTACAGTGCAGCCAAAACAAAGTTGTACGTTAAATAGTTTTGTAGACATGGATGATCATCCGTGCATTGTTCCCGATCGAAGATCGGGAACACTAATGAACAAAGGGCGTTCCGGTAAACGGGACGCCCTTTCTGCTTTAAATAATATCAGTTTGTCTTGAATACATCACAATCAAAAAGGAGGAAATATGAAAAAGATTTTTTTACTCACTGCAACATTGCTGTTGCTAATGGTTGGATTTAACAATAATATTTTTGCTCAAACAACAATTACGGTTTCTGGAGCCGGCACAAGTCATTTTGATGGAGTGTACATTGAAAACGGAACGGCAAATGGTAGACCACGCTACTCAAAGGGAACCAGTCACCAAATAATATGGGGTTTGGATGGAGCCGGATGGTGGTTACATTGGATTGATGGTGTTTGGGCACAATATATCAATTATAGTGATACTCCCACTCCGCCTACCGTTGGATGGACGACTGTCTACGGGGGTGTTCTTCCTGTTCCAACATTTACTTTCGGTACGCTTCCTGTAGAGCTCACCTCTTTTACCGCAACAGCAAAAAATAATTTGGTAGAATTGAAATGGAACACTGCAACGGAAATAAACAACTTTGGGTTTGAAATTGAGAAGAGCAGAATTCAGAATACAGAAGTCAGTAGTCAGAATACAGCAAAAGCGTGGCAAAAAATTGGATTTGTGGAAGGAAATGGAACAACGAATTCACCGAAGGCTTACTCGTTTGTCGATCAGAGTGCGCAAGGTAAAACTGCATATCGCTTAAAACAAATTGACCGCGATGGGAAATTTGAGTACTCGCAAGAAATTGAAGTAGTAATTTCGCAGATACCGCAGATGTTTTCGCTGATGCAGAATTATCCGAATCCGTTCAATCCTGTTACAATGATCAATTATCAATTACCAATAAACAGTCTCGCAACGTTGAAAGTGTATGATGCGTTAGGAAGAGAAGCGGCAACGTTGGTGAATGAAACAAAAGAAGCAGGAACATATTCTGCAAAATTCGACGGTTCAAAACTTTCGAGCGGAATATATTTCTACACACTTCAAGCCGGTAATTTCATCGCAACAAAAAAATTAACGCTGATGAAATAGTTTGTAGAACCTTGCGAAGGTTTCTCAAAATATTGCATAACCTTCGCAAGGTTTATGATTAGTTTTTAGCTGGGACGGTCGGGAGGTCGTCCTTTTTTATTGTACACCAATAGTAATACCGGCGGCAATGTTATTATACCATTGCAATTTGTGCAACGCGTAATCAATTAGAATATTCTCACGACTCTTTCCTTGCATTCAATATGTTTTAATGTGAAGTTATAATAGTAAAAATAAATAATCAGAAAACAGGTCAAAATAATCTTTAATGAATAAAATTGTGAAAAAAATATCATCCATAGCAATCGCATTGATCATTGGAATGAGTTTGTTGATCGGCGATCAGGATCATGCTGAATCAAAATTGTATGCATCGTTTACAATGAGTATAACCGATCTTAATGATGTTCCGGATCACGACTCAGAAAGGGGTGAAAATCTCATCCGTTTAGAATTTCCAAAAGGAAAAGAGCCATTCTATCTCAATGTGGTTACTCGGCGCGGAAAGCAGTCAAATACATTTCAACTAGGCATTCGCGGGACGAGGTCTAATAAAGCGATATTCTGTGGAACAAATTTATCAGTTAATAGTACCTATACTATTGCATTCTCAATTGAAAATCGTAATGAGCATGATAGGCGTGATGAGAAAAATTCCGCAATAGCAAAGTTATGGATTAATCCGGATTTTGATGCACCGGAATGTACAGAAAATCTTTTGCAGAGAGTGAAAGAATTTCCATTTTCTTTAACGGAAATGATCTTGCATGTTGCTCCCCGATTCTCTTCGCAGGCATATATTTATAACGAACGAACAGCGTCAGAGTGGGGTCTGATGGCACTTCCCGTAGAGCTTGTATCATTTTCTGCAACAGCAAAAGGAAAGAATGTAGAATTGAAATGGAACACTGCAACCGAAG
The DNA here is from genome assembly GCA_030679145.1 of Bacteroidota bacterium. Taxonomy (GTDB): domain Bacteria; phylum Bacteroidota; class Ignavibacteria; order UBA10030; family UBA8401; genus UBA8401. The sequence goes on from JAUXTU010000108.1 coordinate 3,922, forward strand.
TGAATAATTATGGTTTTGAAATTGAACGCAGCGTGGTAAGTGACCGTCACCTTCAAGGTGACGGTTACTTTTCGTGGACGAAAATTGGATTTGTGGAGGGAAACGGAACAACCAACGCACCAAAATTATATTCGTTCGTTGATGCATCCGCATCAGGAAAAGTATTATATCGTTTAAAGCAAATTGACCGTGA
>JAUXTU010000119.1 GCA_030679145.1 Bacteroidota bacterium
TCACATTTTTTTTCATTCTGATACTGTTCAAACTATTGGAAAAATCCCTGTAAATGTTAATGATCTTGGAATAGACCTTCTCGCATTTTCAGCACCCAAAATTTATGGTCCGAAAGGAATTGGCGCAATTTATATCCGAAAAGGGACAGAAATAGATGCGTTCTTGCACGGAGGAGCACAAGAACGGAATAATCGAGCTGGGACGGAAAACATTCCATTGATAGCAGGCTTCGCAAAGGCAATTGAATTATCTATAGCTGGGCGCCAAGAATTATTTCACCACACTACTACATTACGTTCATTGCTTAAAAATATTATTCAGAACAAAGTTCAAAATATAGTTTTCAATAACTCAGATGAGAATTCTATACCACATATACTTAATGTTTCCGTAGATTCTTCAAAGTATAATATTGAAAGCGAAACAATGCTCTTAAATATGGATTTGAAGGGAGTTGCAGTTTCAAGCGGTTCTGCCTGCACTTCGGGCAGTGTGCAACCTTCACACGTTTTATTGGCCATGGGCCGCGATCCAAAAACAACACAAGCGACAATACGTTTTTCATTTGGAAAATTCACAACAATTGAGGAAGTTGAGAGAGCAGGAAATATTTTCTGCTCGATTGTACAATCGCTTCCTAAAAATAAACCGGAGTAAAGAGACAGTTATGAAAAAATTTATATTAGGTTTAGTGCTTTTAGTATTTGGTTGTTCTGATCCTGGAGACAAAGCAAGTGAGAATCTCAAAAAAGGAGATAGCTTCTTTGAAAAAAATGAGTATGAAGTTGCTGAATATTATTACGACAAAATACCGGAAGAAAGTCCATTCTATCGGCAAGCACAAAAAAAGTTGGATGCGATTGCTTTAGTTAAAGAGCAATGGAAGATTGTTGCAAGTGATTCTGTTGGGGCATCAAAAATAATCCTCGTTGAAAATAAATATAGAACTGACAGTGTTTCAGGAGCACCAATTCATACGATTACACTGACGAACAATTCAAGAAGGACGGTGAACTCTGTCAATATTGAATTTACGTATTACAATCAAGCCGGTAACGTTATTACAACATTAGTCGGAGATGTTAAAACATCGCTAGAACCAAATACCCGGGCTAGTTTTGATGATATTACACCCGGTACCTTGCAGGAACTGTTTGTGAAATGTGATGCAAAAATAATTAGCATACATTTTCGTTAAAAGAATCTGTCGATCTCCTTCAAGACAATTCCAAATCTCAATCCGCGGTCGCTGACAGTAATTTGTTTGAGACCGCTTTTTTCCATAAATCCCATCAAGATCATAATTCCAGCAAGAATAATGTCTGCCCGTCCTGAAGATATTTGAGGGAAAGCCACAATCTGTTCAAGTGATTTATCTTTCAATACTGCAAACATAGAACGGATATCATCGATCGATAAAACATATCCACTGATCTTTTCTGGAATATACTTTGGAAGCTGCTGATGAAGTGCGGCAAGCGTTGTCAACGTTCCTGCAACCCCAATGGCAAAGGTAGAATGGATAGATTTGATTTGTTCTGAAGGAATGGTTGAAAGAATGAATTCGTGAGCTTTCATCAAATCAGAAATCTCCGGTGGAGAATTCTTTAGGATTCTTTCCGTGATCCTTACGCTTCCAATATCAAGACTTACTTTGGATAGTATTTGTGTAGAATTTCCTGAAATGATTTCAGAGCTTCCGCCGCCAATGTCAATTACGGAAAAATTTTCGGATTGCCCGATAAAATCTGAAATACCACCGATATATGTCCACTTTGCCTCATCATCACCTGAGAAGATTTCTATCGTAATGCCGATAGAATCTTTGATAAAACTGATGAACTCATAGTTATTTCGTGCATCACGCAGGGCGCTTGTTCCAACTGCTGCAATGTGGTCGACGGAAAAAGCAGCACACACTTCTTTATAATGGACGAGAAATCCTTTCGCGCGGAGAAAGGTCTCTTGACTAATGATTCGATTTTCATCAACACCTTTTCCAAGTCGCGCGATAACCTGTTCATCGTGCACAACTTTTACAATTCCATCTTTGTTCACATCCGCAATTAACAGAAGGATAGTATTAGTTCCGATGTCGATGGATGCAATTCTCATACTCTTTCGGCGGCGATTGCAATCCATTCATTTTCTCTAAGGACAGAAATGGATTTAAAATTTCTTTTGCTCAATGCCTCTTCAATGATGGACTGATCTGCAATCAGCAATCCTGAAAAAATTATTTTACCATTTTTTGAAAGTTTTTGTAACATGTCAACCAATAAATCCAAAATGGTATTGCGAAAAATATTAGCAAGTATTATGTCAAAATTGGATTCTGGCACAACTTCCAGTGAACCGATACGAATAACAATATCTTCTTCCACTTTGTTTCGCCGGGTATTTTCAATTCCATTCTCAAGTGACCATTCATCGATATCAACCCCGATGATATGTTTTGCCCCCATTTTAGCCGCGGCAATTGCTAAAATACCTGTTCCTGTCCCCACATCAAGTACGCTATTGCCTGTTGTTATATAGTTCTCCATTAACCGGATCATTAATCGGGTTGTTTCGTGGTAACCGGTTCCAAATGTCATTTTTGGGTCGATGATAATGACAGTTTTTGAAATATTGTTGCCGGTATTCCACGAAGGAGCGATCACGAAACGCTCAGAAACCTGAATTGGTTGGATGGATTGTTCCCATTCTTCATTCCAATTCTTGTGTTGAATTTCAGTAGTTGTAATATATTGGACGAATGGAAGATTATACTGCTCTGCGATTATTTTTATTATTGATTCAATATCTTCATGCCAATCATTTTTTTTTATATAACAATGAATTCCTAGTTCATCCTCAACAAATCCTTCAAAAGAAAATTCATTTAGAGTTGCTGAAACGATTTCACGAATACTTTCATCCGGCGAAACGGCAATATGGAAATCCAGATAGATATCACTCATTATTATTTTTTTCGTTTATGTATTAAAATATCGACGATCTCTTTGTTCATTTCGAGCCAAAAAATCTGGTCTTGATAGTTTTCCTGCATTTTTCGATCTGCTTTGTTATATCGAACATTCAATGCATATACGAGCCAGATGATAAGAACCGTTGAAACTGCTGTTATATTTGTTTGTTGTAATACTGCAATTTGAATGATCACTCCGATAATCCCAATTACTCCAAACCAGAATGAAGTTCTTCGAATATTGATCATTATATGGTAGATCATTCCAAAAAAGAAGACCTTGTCATGCATCGTTATTGGGATATTGTGATTGAGAATATAAAAATAGAGACGTCGTGCTTCATCTTCAGTGAGAGGATCTGCAGGAAGAAGTTTTCTTGAACGATCAAGAATATACATGCTTGGCTGATTGGTCTGAAACGCTTTCCGTTTTTTTGGAGTTTCTTTTGAATAGAAACTTAATCCCGCAACAATAGAACCCAGGATGAACAGAGGTAACCCAAATTCTAATGAAACAAATGGCCACACAGACATATTGAATGCATGATATAATGCAAACATCAACAATATTGAGTATGACCCCGGAACAATAATTCGGATCAACTCAAATGATGCGAAACGAGATGCAGAAGTATTCATATTATTTTTTGAGTTTTGTGTATATGACTGCTGCTAATACTTTTCCTACCGCTTCTAAACTTTCAGGGCTGCATTTATCCGGTGTATCTTGGTGTGTGTGCCAATGTGGATATTGGAAATCAATTAAATCAATTGTAGGGATTCCAACTTCGTTAAGAGCTAAATGATCGTCAGAAACTGAATCGCCCGGAACTCTAATGAAATTTGTTACCCCTACTTCTTCCGCAGTAGTCCAAACAATATCCAACAATTGTGGTGCAAAGCGGAGGGAGTGTTGTTCTAATGGTATTTGAAGATCTCTATCCCCGATCATATCTAAAAGAATTCCGTACTCAGGTGTATATGAAGCGCTTTTTATCTTTGCAAAATGTTTTGCTCCTAAAAAATACAGATCGGTATTTCCATCGTTGCTTGAAGAGCCATAATCTTCTCCATCAGTAAACAATATATCGACACCAACGGGGGGAGGGTTGCTTTTGAAAATTCTTGCAAGCTCGAGTAATACAGCAACACCACTTGCGCCGTCATTTGCTCCTATAATCGGTAAATTCTGTTTTTTAGGGTCTGGATCTTGTTCGGCGCGGGGTCGGGTATCCCAATGAGCGAGGAGCAATATCCTTTGTTCTAATTCCGGATTGAATTGGGCGAACACATTTGTCATTCGAAGGGTTTCATTATAACCTTTTTGAGTAAAATTCTGCAATGTCACTTTATCAGCGAATTTTTTCAACTCAATTTCTAAAAATTGTAGACATTGCTGGTGACCGACAGAGTTTGGATTTCGGGGACCGAAATCCGTCTGTTTGAGAAGGTATTTAAATGCATTTTTTCCGTCAAACGTCGGGAATTGTTTTGTCATTTTCTTAGTGGATTGTTGAGGCATTATCGGTTTTTCTGATGATCGTTGGTCACAACTATTAAAAAGGAGCGACAAAAATGAAAAAGTCAAAATTATAGTAAAATATCTGAATTGAAAAAAGGTATTTGCCATCTTAAAAGATTCTCATTTGTAATGAAGCACAGATTTAGTATCTTAATGAAGAATATAAGAAATTAAAGCCTAAATGCCTTTACGAAAAGCTGTTTATTGGAGTATCTTCTGGATCGCGTTATCCTTGTCGTTTAATGTAGTTCTCTACTACACGCATGGACAACAAAAAGCCCTCGAATTTCTCACTGGTTACCTGATTGAAAAATCACTTTCCGTTGATAATCTATTTGTATTCCTCATTGTCTTTACCATCTTTGGCGTAGAATTAAAGGATCAACGACGGGTTTTAAATTACGGAATTTTTGGTGTCATTATTCTTCGGGGTATTTTAATTGTTTTAGGTGCTACACTTGTTAAAGAATTTCATTGGATTCTTTATATATTTGGCGCGATGCTGGTTTATGCAGGGTATCGTGTTGTCTATGGAGAGGATGCTAAAATTGAACCTGAAAAAAATATTGCTGTTAAATTATTTCGTAAAATCATTCCTGTCGATAACAGCCATCATGGACATAGTTTCTTTATTAAAAAAGCAGGAAAAATGGTCGCAACACCCCTATTTGTCTGTTTATTAGTTATTGAAACCACTGATGTTGTTTTTGCAATAGATTCCATTCCAGCTATTTTTGCAATAACTACGGATATATTTATTATCCTAACATCCAACCTAATGGCCGTTTTAGGGCTTCGGTCGCTCTATTTTGTGCTTGCTGAAGTACATGCATCATTTGAATATGTAAAATATGGTGTCGGTGTTGTTTTGGCTTTTGTGGGAGTTAAAATGCTTATTATGGATTTATTCAAGATTGATACATTGGTCTCTCTCCTTGTTATTCTGTGTATTCTTACAACATCTGTAATTCTTTCCTTCTTAAAAAATCGTAACCTATCTAAGTAATCATTAGAATGTTTTAATTTGCCTCATATATCCAATATTGGGTATCTTTACAGTGTGAGATGATGAATTACATTTCATCGTTGAACAAGTAAAATACACCTTCTTTTTAAGGAAGGGATTTTCCAATAATCTGAGGGAATAATGAGAAAGATTCTGTTCAATGCCTTCTGGTTTGTGCCGATTGTAATTTTTGGGTGTTTCGATGGTTCATTTACCGGAAAGTCTGATACAATCTTTATTCAAGAAGAAGTCAGAACAAAACTCGATCAAAAATCTTTAACAATACTGAATAAATATGGGAAAACCATCAGAACCTATTCTAATCGATATGGAATAGATTGGCGTTTGGTGGTTGCTGTAATGAAAGTTGAATCCCGATTTGACCATTCTGCTGAAAGTGAAAAAGGGGCTAAAGGATTAATGCAAATAATGCCTGCAACACAGAGCGAAATTGCGGATAAAATTGGACTAGAAACAGAAGCATTTGATGATCCACACGGTAATATTCGCGGTGGAATATTTTATCTAGCTAGACTTCATAAGCAATTTGAAAATGAAGGATTAAGTGAAGAAAATCAATTGAAATTCACATTGGCAGCATATAATGCCGGACCAGGTAGAATTAACGATGCTCAAAAAATGGCTACATACGTAAATGATGATCCTAAAGAATGGAAATCAGTGAAAAATTCCCTTTCTTTATTGTCAAAGAAATACTCGTCATTACATAAGTTTGTGTGGGTAGAACAAAAACCATCGTATGGCTATTTTAAGGACTGGAAACAGACCTCAAATTATGTCGAATCAGTAATGAATTATTACAACGATTACAAAAAGGTATTTAATATAAAGGTTTAAGTAAACACTCAGGGGTGAATAAAAAAAGGGACGCATTAGCGTCCCTTTTTTGTTTTATTCTTTATTGGATATTCCTCGCTTCCTGCTACGTAAATTCTGTTATGAAATTGTGAACGGCTTTTGTAGTTGAATTTCCAAAATACGCTACACGCTTGAGAGGGAGCTAAGAAATTCAAGCAATTGCATTTTATTTTCCCTTAATAAACATTAAGTTGAATTAACAAATTATTCTTCTCTAATTAAATTATGACAATGAATATTCTAATTATCGAAGACGAAAAAAAAGTAGCAAAGGCTCTTAAAGAAGGATTAGAGCGGGAAAATTTTACTGCCAAAATAGCCTATAACGGTGAAGATGGATTTTTCCTCTTAAATACTGAAAAATTTGATCTGTTAATTCTTGATCTTAACTTGCCGGGCAGAGACGGTATTGAAATTCTTAAAACGATAAGACAAAAAGGAGTATCTACGCCGGTGCTTATCTTAACTGCTCGAGATTCTGTAGAAAGCCGCGTACTTGGGCTTGAAACCGGTGCAGATGATTATTTGGTAAAGCCATTTGCATTTCCTGAATTGATCGCACGTATTCGCGTTATTCTCCGGCGCGGGAAATCGGATCAAGAAACACTATTAATGGTTGGTGATTTAGAAATGGATCTTCTTACGCGCAAAGTGATACGAGGAAAACAAGCTGTATACCTTACATCTAAAGAGTATGACCTTTTGGAATATTTTTTGAAAAATAAAAATAAAATTGTTTCTCGTGAAATGTTGAGCAAAGATGTATGGCAGGATATCGGGCGCGCAACGCCGTTAGATAATGTTATTGATGTTCACATCACTCATTTACGAAAAAAGCTCGATGATCCATTTACCGTAAAACTTCTTCATACGTTGCGCGGCGTCGGATTTATGATTAGCGAAGAACAGCCATAGTGTTATTCCTTTCAAAAAATATTCGCACACTTCTTACGGTTAAATACACCATTGTGGTTGCGTTGTTAATGTTGATGTACTCTGCTGTAAATCTTGGATATCAATATTATTATTTAAGCAAACAGGTCGATCTTAACTTAAAAGAAGACCTGGAGATTATACAGGAGATTTTGCTGACCAACGATGTGATTATCAATCCGTTGGAAACGATATCCGATCATCAACCCAAACCGTATGAACGGTTCGTGGAAATATGGTCGGACAGTGGAAAAGTTCTTTATCATAGCAGTGCATTTAAATCATTACTTCTTCCGGCACCGCCAAATTCGGAACGATACACTGTTGAGCCGCATTATTTTTCATTACAATTCCCATCTGGCGAAAAATGGAGAACGATTGGAGTGATAGTAGTTACCCCAAGAGGGTATCGCATCGTGCGTATTTCAATGAGCGAAGAACATTTATTCAATCAGCTAATGGAGATTTTCCGTTTCATGAGTTTTTTGACACCACTGTTTTTAATAGGTGCCATTATTACGGGATACTTTCTTGCGCGGCAGGCGTTGAAACCGATAGACACAATGGTTGCACAAGTAAAAAAGATTGGAATGGAGAATTTACGTAATCGATTGACCATTATTAATCCCAATGATGAACTCGGAAATCTTGCCGGCGTTATGAACGAATTACTTGAACGCATTCAACGGTCTTTTGATCAATTAAAAAATTTTACATCAGATGCTTCTCATGAATTACGAACGCCGCTTACCGTTATGCGTAGTGTCGGAGAAGTCGGTTTGCAAGACGGACAATCACCGGAATATTACCGCGAAGTGATTGGAAGTATGTTGGAAGAAAATTCCCGACTTACTCATCTTGTTGATTCATTATTATTTCTCTCTCGGACAGATGCAGAAAAATTGACACTAAAAAAAGAATCATTCGATCTCTTAGAATTTTCAAAAGAATGTTCGGGAGTTATTGTTATTCTTGCGGAAGAAAAACAGCAGACACTTACCATCAATGGAGAAAGCGGAATTATTGTTTATGCAGATAAAACGTTGCTTCGTCAAGCGTTTCTAAATTTGATCGACAATGCAATTAAATACACGCAGCCAAGCGGTTCAATTACTATCACCGTTTCTCAATTAAATTCATCGCACGCTCGAATTGAAGTAAAAGATACAGGTACCGAAATTCCTTTGGAATATCACGGAAAAATATTTGATAGATTTTATCGGGTTAATAAGGATCGATCTCGAGAAACCGGCGGTGCAGGTTTAGGATTATCCATTGTTCATTGGATCATGGACATTCATCAGGGAAACGTTACATTGCAAAGTTCCGTCAAAGGAAACATATTCATCCTCGAATTTCCTACGATGTATTCTTAACTCACCTGTATAGCGTAAATTCTTATTTCATTCACTCCCTCATAGTGCCGACTTAATTATCCGTTAAAGAAAACTAAGGATAACTTAAGTTGCATGCAGCGCAATATCTCTTGAACTTTTGGCGTTATCAATTCACACCACCAATGTCCAATTATCGTTTAAGCTAATCATGAACATGATGGTTTTTTCGACCCACTTACAAACCAACTATTTTTTTGCAGGAGATATCATGAAAAGAACATTACGTTTTTGCAATTCCTTTTCCAAATTCTTTATAGCACTGTGGGTGCTTACATTCAGCGCACAAGCACAGGTTGCCAATTCTACGTGCTATCAATGTCATTCCACTAATATATCGCTGAAGAAGACGATTACATTGACGAATGGAACACAGGAGTTTGTTCCGTTATATGTCGATTCAACAAAGTATAAAGTGAGCAAGCATAGTTTTTTGTTGTGCGTACAGTGCCATACGGATATTACCGATGCAAATAAGCTTTCTCACCTGCTAACAAAACAATATGGCGGGTGGGCGAGATTTTCAGCGAAGAACGATACCGTAATTGCGACAAAAGAAAAAACTCGTAACTACACTACCGTAGCCGCATTGTCATGTAACAAAAACGGATGCCATGCGACTCAAGCAGCGTTTGACTCTTCAACACACCATCTTACCTATAAGCAGAAACATGCTTCTGTACGTTCCGTGAATGGCGAAAGTGTTGGTGAAGCATACGTTAATAATGACTGTAATCGCTGTCACACGACATGCGCTACTTGCCATTTTAAAGCAACGGTGAAACAATTTACAGCAGGTGATATCCTTACCATCTGGGACAGCCTCCAGATAAAAGGTGATGGAGCAGAACCATTAAAAACACAATCCAATGACCTTACTCAATATCAAATGGACTGGACGACAAATGTTGAATCGCACACATTTCTCAACGGTGACAGTCTCCGCGCGAACAACGACGTATGTCAATCTTGTCACATTGGTTATTACAAACCGCCGATGAATGGTTTTCTTTCACTTGAATCACCCTTTCCTAAAGCGTATGGAACAAATATCAGAAGACATCCACAATTACAAGAAGGAATACAAAGTGCTGTTCATAAAAACTTAAAATGTGCAAACTGCCACACAGATGTTCATTCAGTTCCGGGAACACGAAAAGTTGATTGGCAGACAGAAGGAGATGTGATTTGCCAGAAGTGTCACGTCGGACAAGGTCATTCGACATTTGGGGCATATGCACAGCACAAAACAGTTGATTGCATATCCTGTCATTTCAGAGGATTTGTAAAAACCAGCGGTCAGGTAGGTCACGATGTTTGGCGTCTTGAAAACAAACCAACTGGAAGAGTGCGTCCGCTTGCAATGAAGTATAATGAAGCGGTAAGTTGGTATCCACACAATATTGAAAAGCCTAATAAAACAACGTCGTGTGCGAACAAGTGTCACTATCAAGGAAATCTCATAGGAGCAACGCTAAACCCGACCAATGTTATTTCAACAGAAAATGTTCCGAAGAAATTCGCGTTGGATCAAAATTATCCAAACCCGTTCAACCCAAGCACAGTCATTCGGTTCGATTTACCTGTGTCTTCTAAAGTTACTCTTACGGTGTATGATGCTTTAGGTCGCACTGTGACACGATTAATTGATGATATGCAACTGAAAGCGGGAAGCCATGCAATACCATTTAACGCAAATCGGCTTGCAAGTGGAATTTATTTATACAAGATCGAAACAGGATTTAATTCGACAACAAAAAAAATGATATTGTTGCGATAGAAAAGTAAAAATCGAATATATCAATAAAAAATGCAGGTGCGATAAACTCCTTTCATAATCGCAATCTGATGAAGAAAAGCGGGCGAGCAATCGTTCGCTTTTTATTTTGCGTTCTGTTATTTATGAATAGAGATAGAAAACCACGCTTAAAAAAAATCCATCCTTTGACAGTGTCTGACCTAACCTAAAGCAGATCATCGTACCTTAAGAAAAATTAAGGATATCTTAAGTTGTTCTCGCGGCAAATTCTTCACAATATTGTGTTGCTTCAACATGCCGAATATTTCATCGTAGAATTATTAAACATAAGAAATAGAACTATTTCATCTTGTTTTTGATAGAGAAGATTTTAAGGTTTTTGATATTTGCACGATATTCAGCGGTTTTGTTTTGGCAAGAAGTTTGTAACACATAAACATGTGTTCAAAGTTAATTATTCACAAATTTATAGGAGATTTAGATATGAGACGAATAGATTCAATTTGGTTCGTTACGGTTTTCTTTTTGGCAACAGCGTTGTTTTCTTCATCCGCCAATGCAACTTCACAATGGGCTCGAAAAACCGGAATGAATTGCAATGCTTGCCATACAGTATTTCCACGACTGAATTCTTTCGGAGATGAATATCTTCGAAATGGATATCAATTAACAAGTCCCCGCGAAGCAGGTACAAGCGACATGCCACAAGTGGGCGGAATTCAACTTGAAAAAGTAGAAAACCTGCTCGGCTTCCGATTGAACATGACTCCAATCATGTGGGAGACAAATACATTTCAGAAAGATTCCGGAGCTGCAAAAGAAGGTCGTTTAACTCTTGGCAATCCGGTTTGGATTCAATTCTTTGTTGCGGGGAACATTTACGATGATATATCCTTCTTTTCTGAATTAGAACACTCGGCTGGATCGTTCAAATTTAATTGGTTCTATTTTAATTTCACAAACCTTGGCGGCACTTCACTGGCAAACTTCCAGGTTGGAAATGTTTCCCCATTGGAATTTGCATCCTATCCCGATCGACTACCGCAATTTCCAAATATTAAAGGTGAAGTATTTCAATTAAAGAGCTCGAATGGTGCCGGAGAAAATTCGACCAACATTCGTAGTGCTCATCCAGGAATTCAGTATTTTGGAATTTATGAGTCGTTCTTATTCTATGCTGGTGCATCCCCTGGAGTATCAGGAACAGCAAAGACTCAATTTAATGAATTCTGGGGAGGTGCTGTGTGGAAAATGCCGAGCGGTATGCTTGATGGATTTGAAGGATCAAACGCAACGCTGCATTATCAGACGGGAACAGATACAAAAAATACAGGACAGGAAACAGGAACAGGAACGGTTGTTCAAAAATCTCAGGTAACGAACGCATGGACACGACTTTCACCACAAATAAACATTCGCTACATTGAAAAACTGGATATCCAAGCTGGTTATATTATTGCAGAAGATAATAATTGGTCGCTTGTTGCAAACCCAGCTAAGAGTTTCAAATTTACAGGACTAGCTTTCGATGCTGGATATTTGCTAAGTAATAGCTGGCACGTAGGTGCGCATTACGATAATTATTCTTCTGAAGATAAAGTAGTAGCGACAGGAAAGCCAGTATTGAATTTTCAACGAGTTGTCCCTGTTGTAACTTACATTCTCAACGAAAACATGCGATATTCAATTTATTATGAAGCAGATTTGACCGACGTTCCATCAACGGTAAAAACAGTTGATCGCCTGTATATGAATTTGCGAATGATGTTCTAAAAAATAAGCAATGGCGCAATCTTTTTCCTTTCGTATTGCGTCATGATGAAGGCAAACGGACGACCAAAAGTCGTCCGTTTTATTTGGTAATCTTCAATATTATGGCAAAAGAACAGCCGCAGAAATAACAGTCGTCCACTTACCGTCTTTATCACCCTCGGCAGACTGAGTAACATTGAAGGTTTTTAAGATCTTTCCACTTAACTTAAAGTGCTTTTCCCGTTCATCCCACTCGATATTTGGGTCAAATTCAATACCTAAAGTTGTTGCAAGCATTGTTGCAGCTAAGTCTTCGGCATATTCACCGCATTTCTCTTCAGTCTCGCCAAAAGGATGATGTTCTGAAAGATATCCATATTGTGAGTCATCTGCAGCCATTGCTACTCCAATAGATGATGCGACAAGTCGATTCGGTTCATTAGTAGCATTTCTCGCCATAACGCAGAATGTAACCTGACCCGGTTCGAGAAATTTTAATCCTTCGGCGACCGGTATACGCTTACATTTTGGGGGATAAATACTGGAAACTGTTACAAGGTTGCATTTTTCAATGCCGGCGTTACGAAGGGCAAGTTCAAACGATTGCAGATAATCTTTATGTCTGCCTACGCCTTTGGTGAAGAACATTTTGGCTGGGACGAATGACAACGTTGTATCTCCTTTTGAGATTAGTAAATAGAAAATTAAGGTATTTTAGTTTTGTAGAAAATTTTGTTCACAGATCATCCGAAAGTGTATTGTGACCGTTTGAGCGATGCGAAATATACAGATAGTTACAAAAAATACAAATAGAAAAATTGTTAAAATTAATTTAGTTTAGCCGGGAATCACTTTTAGAAATTTTCGTTTCCCGACTTTAATGATCTTCGGTTCATTCATCAAAATCTCAGATTTAGCGTCGGAAATCTTCTCGTTGTTTATTGAAATGCCTCCTTGCTCGATCAATCTACGTGCTTCACCTTTTGAAGGAGCAAGATTCGTTTCGGTAAGAAGCTGAAGAATATTTACCGAACTACCGGTTGTTGAGTATTGCATCTCTTCAATCACATCCGGAACATCTTTTTTAACAAAGATCCTGTCGAATTCTTCCTCAGAAGCTATTGCCGCTTCCTGCGAGTGATAGAGTGTCACAATTTCTCTTGCCAATCGGCGCTTGGTGTCGCGTGGATTATTTGCAATCTCAGTTTTTAGTTCTGTCAATTCTGAATTTGGTACGTTGGTAGCCAAAAGAAAAAAATCATACATCAATTTATCTGGAATGGAAAGTGTCTTCCCGAACATTTCTCTTGGCGAGTCGCTAATCCCGATGTAATTATCCAATGATTTGCTCATTTTTTCAATACCATCTGTTCCCGGAAGTATCGGCATTGTTAATATTACTTGAGCTTCCTTTCCAAATTCACGTTGGATTGAACGTCCGACCAACAGATTAAATTTTTGATCAGTACCGCCAAGTTCAACATCGCTTTCAATTGCAACAGAATCCATCGCTTGAGCGAGTGGATATAAAAATTCATGAAGAGAAATCGGTTCTTCTTTATTGAATCGGGTATGAAAATCTTCACGCTCTAACATTTGTGAAACGGTATATTTGCTTGTCAATTTAATTACATCAGCAAAGCTCATTTTACCAAGCCAGTCGGAATTGTAGATCATTTTGATATTTTTATCCGACAGAACTTTCTTTGCCTGATCAAAATAGCTTTCACCGTTCTTTCGGGTTTCTTCAAGAGAAAGGGAAGGACGAGTTTTGCTTTTTCCGGAAGGATCGCCGATCATTCCGGTAAAATCTCCGACAATCAAGATTGCAAGATGTCCGAGATCCTGGAATTGACGTAATTTTCTTAATACAACCGAATGTCCCAAATGAAGATCCGGACGACTTGGATCGCATCCAAGTTTCACAATTAGCTGTTTATTTGTCTTGATTGATTTTTCAATCTTTCGAACGAGTTCGTCTTCAGGAATGATCTCCGAAACTCCTCGTTTGATGACATCCATTTGTTCATTCAGCGGTGCAAACTTCATTGTAATCCAATTGTATGTAATGAATAAATATTAAGAGACATCTGAAAAATTGGTTGTCTATTGTCATTCTGAACGAAGTGAAGAATCTCGTTTTTAATTTTGAGTGAGAAAGCAAGATTCTTCGTCGCTTCGCTCCTCAGAATGACATTGAGGATAGATTTTTCAGATGTCTCATTAAACATGTTTCGCTCTTTGCATTTCCCGTGTTACATCCCGTTCTTTGATCGATTCCCGTTTATCGTACAGTTTCTTTCCTTTACCAATTCCAAGTTCAACTTTCGCAATTCCTTTTTTGAAATATAATTTCAACGGAATTAACGTTAATCCTTTTTCATTGGTCTTGATCTGTAACTTTGCAATTTCGCTTTTATTCAAGAGTAATTTCCGCGTGCGAAGAGGGTCATGATTGAACTGATTTGCCTGTTCGTACGGATTGATATGCATATTCAACAGCCATACTTCGCCATTTTTCACTAATGCGTAGCTATCTTGCAAATTTGCCTTTCCCTGTCGGAGAGACTTTACTTCAGATCCAACAAGGACAATTCCAGATTCGAATGTATCAAGTATTTCATATTCGAAACGAGCCTTACGGTTGGAAATCGCGATACGTTCTTCACTTTTGTTTTCCATTTTCGTATAAGAAATTAACGAAAACATGCTCTATTTACAATAGAATCTAAATAGAAATCAATCTTGGAAAAACAATCATTGTGCGTTATCTTGGTGTACAATTATCTACAAACTATAGCGACCATTTACGATCCATCTAATTTGTGATTGACCATCAATGACCCACACCGAATCTATTCTCATCCTCGATTTTGGTTCACAATTCACTCAACTGATCGCACGGCGTGTGCGTGAGTTGAATGTATATTGTGAAATTCATCCGTTCAACATTTCATTTGAAAAAATAAAAGGATTCAATGTAAAAGGGATTATTCTTTCCGGAGGTCCATCAAGCGTATATGCGAGTGATGCTCCAATTCCGGATAAACGAATCTATGAACTCAGTGTGCCGATACTTGGAATTTGTTACGGACTTCAATTGATCGCATTTCAAAATGGGGGAGAAGTAAATAAAGCTCCTCGTCGTGAATTCGGCCGTGCAAAGTTATTGATCGATAACAATGAAGATATTTTCAAAGGACTCACTTCATCAACAGAAGTGTGGATGAGTCACGGAGACGAAGCAACAAAAATTCCCGAAGGATTTGAGAAGATTGCACATTCGGAAAATGCGGGAATTTGTGCGATCAGAAATGTCCAGAAAAGGATATTTGGAATTCAATTCCATCCGGAAGTGGTTCACTCGAAAGATGGAAAAGCGGTGCTCAATAATTTTGTTAAAGGAATCTGCGGATGTTCCGGAAATTGGAATGCAGAATCATTTATTGAAAGTGCAATCACTGAAATTCGAGCAATGGTGGGAAACAAGAAAGTTCTTTGTGCATTGAGCGGTGGAGTGGATTCGTCTGTCGCTGCAGTGTTGCTTCACAAAGCGATCGGCGATCAATTGTTCTGCATCCACATTGATAATGGATTGATGCGTCACGGTGAGAGCGCGCAAGTAATAAAAACATTCCGCGATGAATACCACATCGCATTGGATTTTGTTGATGGAACAAAACTCTTTCTTGATCGATTGAAAGGAATTTCCGACCCTGAACAGAAACGAAAGGTCATTGGAAAAACATTCATTGATATATTTGAACAGGAGGCGAAGAAAGTTTCCGGTGCAGAATTTCTTGCACAGGGAACATTATATCCTGATGTGATCGAATCTGTTTCATTCAAAGGTCCTTCACAGACCATCAAAACGCATCACAATGTCGGCGGACTTCCTGAAAAAATGAACCTAAAATTGATTGAACCATTTCGTGAATTGTTCAAAGATGAAGTTCGAGCAGTCGGAAGAAAGTTGGGATTATCGGATTATTTGATCGAACGTCATCCGTTTCCAGGACCGGGACTTGCTATTCGTGTGTTGGGCGATATCACACAAAAGCGTTTAGAGATTCTGAAAGATGCAGATGAAATATTTATTGATGAATTGCGAAAACAAAATCTTTATAATACTGTTTGGCAGGCGTTTGTTGTGTTGCTTCCAGTTCAATCGGTTGGTGTAATGGGAGATGAACGGACGTATGAAAATGTCGCGGCCGTTCGCGCTGTAACAAGCGTTGATGGAATGACCGCAGATTGGGCACATCTACCGTATGAATTTCTTGCCCACGTTTCCAATAGAATTATCAACGAAGTTCGCGGTATCAATCGTGTAGTCTATGATATCAGTTCAAAACCGCCGGCAACAATTGAGTGGGAGTAATTCTTTCTTATGATTGAACTTAAAATCCTTACAAAAAAATTCGGTTCATTTGTTGCGGTAGATGATGTTTCACTTTCCATTCCGTCGGGAGAATTTTTTGGATTTCTTGGACCAAACGGTGCAGGGAAAACCACAACAATTAAAATGATGACGGGATTGTTCAAGCCAACATCAGGACAGATCACGATCAATGGATTTGATGTTGTGAAGCAGCCGTTAGAAGCAAAATCAACATTCGGATATATTCCTGACCATCCATATTTGTACGATAAACTTACCGGACGCGAGTTTATTTATTATATGGGCGGATTGTATAAAATGGAAAAGAATGATCTGAAAGAAAATGTTGAGCGTGTGATCGATCTTTTGGAGCTTGCAAGCTGGGTTGATAAAAAAACAGAAGATTATTCCCAAGGAATGAGACAACGTGTTACGTTTGCTGCTGCGTTTGTTCACAAACCAAAAACTGTAATTATCGATGAACCAATGGTTGGTCTCGATCCTCGAAGTGCGCGTATTGTAAAAGATTCTCTAAAGCAGCAGGCAAAAGATGGTGCTTCTATTTTTATGTCCACACATATTTTGGAAATGGCGGAAGAATTATGTGATCGGATCGGCATTATCAACAAAAGTAAAATAATTTTTCTTGACACAAGAGAGAATCTTCATCTCCATAAAATAAAATACGACGGAAATCTTGAATCGGTGTTTCTTGAATTGACAAAAGAAGACAAAGAGCTGTGAGCACATTCTTCCATATACTGTGGTTCAAAAATCTGATGTTTTGGAAGGTTTCATTTAAGCAGGATTTTGGAACTGCCATTCGAAATATTGGATCATTTATTGTCTTTGGTTCATTTGCGGTGGGAGCATTTTATTTTTCCAATTTCGTAACCGCGTATTTATTGGAGAATGTTAAAATAGGTTTGTTCCTTTTTCACCGTTTCATCGGAATGTTGTTATTTGTGTTCTTTATTACGATTAATCTCGGAAACATGGTCGTTTCATTTTCAACATTGTATCGTTCACCGGAAATGAGTTTTCTGCTTTCGTCTCCGGTTTCATTTCTGAATATCTTCATTATAAAATTCCTTGATAACTTTTTCTACAGTTCCGGCACGTTGTTCATGGTTGGATTTTCTGTTTTGTTAGGGTATGGATCGTATTTTGATCTTCCGTGGCATTTTTATTTGGTAATGATGTTCGGCGTGCTGGTGCCATTTATGTTCCTTGCTGCTTGTGTTGCGGTCATTGTTCTATTGGTGTTGATGAAACTTGCTGCAAAGATCAATTTCCGATTGCTTGCCGCCGGAATTGTGCTTGTGTACATCAGTCAGATATATTTTTATTTTAAAGTGTCCAGTCCTGTGCATCTTGTTCAGGAAGTCATGAAATATTACCCCAATGTTGATCTCTATTTTGGGATGCTTGATCCTCTCGCGATAAAGCTTTTGCCAAATTTTTGGGTCTCCGAGATCATGTATTTTTACGTTACAAATAATTTTTTATCGGTAGTTCAATATACGTCATTGCTTATTCTTTCGACGGCGGGATTATTTGTTGTTGCACTTGCTGTCGCAAACGGGGTCTTTTATTCAACGTGGATCACGTCACTTTCTATCAAATCACTTACCGTGCGATCACTTGAATTAAAGAATACATTCTTTAGTTTCGGCAAACGTTCCTGGTTTTCCCCGCAAACCGAAGTATTGCTTAAAAAAGAATTGTGGCAATTCTTGCGCGAACCAAGTCAATGGATCCATTTTTCCGTAATGATGGCACTGTTGATCGTGTTCCTTATGAGTGTAAGCAGTTTGAGCATTAAATTGGAATCACCTGAATTAAAAGCGGTCGTTTATTTGGTCGTGTTCGTATTCAATATCTTTTTGATCAATTCAATTGCGCTTCGATTTGGTTTCCCGATGGTCAGCCTTGAAGGGAATGCATATTGGTCTATTCGGAGCGCTCCAATTTCTGCATCAACAATGTATTGGATAAAATTTTCCAGTGTTATGATATTTCTTGTCGTCCTTAGTATTGTAATCGCTTGGCTGTCAAATATTCCATATCTCTATGCTCAAAAAGTGATCAATCAATTTCCACTTCCGTCTTCATTTGTGGAACCTCATCCATCCATAAAAATACTCGCGTACTATTCTATTATCGTCACACCAATTATCACGGCAACATTGGTAAGTATCAATGTCGGTTTGGGTTCGGTCTATTCTAATTTTATCGAGAAGAATCCAATTCGCATAGCTTCATCGCAGGGTGCAACCATGACTTTTCTGCTTAGCGTTGTTTATTTGGTGATCATTTTAGGGGTATATTATCTTCCAACAACAATGATGTTTGTCTCCGCTTCAAAAAATTCTGTAGTGAATTGGAGCATATTGAGCATTGTTTTTCTGATCATTACCGTTCCTTCATTTTTTATCATAGGCATTTCTCATTTGCTTGGGATTCGTTCATTAAGAAGAGATTATTGATGAAACAGTTTTTTATATTTATTTGGTTTTTTACTTCACTTCTTTTTTCGCAAGAGGTGGAAGTATATTTTAATCAAGTTGCGGAAAATAATTTTTTACTTGGAATGCGGCAATACGCGCAGAAAGATTTTAAAACTGCTCTGCAGTCATTTGAGCAGTCAAAATTGAGCTTTCCAATGAATCATCGCATCACCGCGGCAATGATCATGGAGGCAAAAACATTATACGCATTAAAAGAGTATGAGCTTGCCACTGAAGTGTGTGATTCTCTTGTTAATCAATTTCCTTCTTCACTGTATATGGAAGATGTTTTGTTCACCAGGGGAATGTGCTATTACAACCAAACCCTCTATGAAAAGACATATCGAGAAATGGAAAATGTTGTTCTTGTGGCTCAACAGCGGCTTAACAAAGAACATTCTATTAAGGTTATCGAACATCTCGCGACGGAATTTTTCTCTATACCTCAGATCGATTCATTGCTCGATGTATCAACAAATGAAGAGATCAAAAATGTGTTAATGGTCGTTCAGTCTGAGCGATTATTTCAAAACGGAAACATTGACGAAGCAAAAGACCTTATCGATAAATTTAATCCGAACATTGCTGAACAACGGTTGATTTTCCGTATCAATCGTCTCAAATCCCGAATTGAAAAGGGGAATGCAGTCCGTATAGGTGTGCTTCTGCCATTGTTAAGTTCAACATCCGTTGAAACACGCGAGAAAAAAATTGCACTGGAAGTTCTTGAAGGCGTTCAACTTGCTATCAGTGATTATGAGGAACGGACTGTGCCGGGACAAGTGACTGTTGAATTGGATATTAAGGATTCAGAAAAAGATTCTGCAAAGATCCTTTCAATTATCTCCGAATGGTCTGTCAATAATAATCTTGTGGGAATTGTCGGTCCGGTGTTCAGTAACGAGACGATCCATGCGGCAAAAACATCTCAGGCATTTTCAATACCGATCATTTCTCCAACGGCAACAGATGAGGGAATTTCTTCTATTGGTCAATTTGTTTTCCAGGCAAATTCCACGAATGGGTCACGTGGAAAAGTTCTCGCTCAATACGCCGTAAATATATTAGGTGCAAAAAATATTGCTATCCTTGGTTCTGCACAGCCTTATACATCATTGCAGGCAGATTCGTTTATTGTTGAAGCGAAACGGCTTGGTGCTCGCATTGTGATAGACCGACGATACAAAAAAGGTGAATCCGATCTTCGGTCGTATGTGCGGGCAATTCGTGATGCTGCTGCAAATCTTCAACCGGAATATATTGTAGCACTGCGTGGAAAGGCAGAAACAACGGAAATCACCCGCAGATTGGTTTCGCTTGGTATTCGTTTTTCGTTGATCGATTCCATTATTGCAAGGGGAGCGAGCTTAAATCTTACGGCGATATTTGGCGACAGCGCACAAAAAGTTGCCGACCAACTAAAACTTACGGTGAAACGTGTGATACCATATCTGGACAGTTTACAATATCCGGTTACGTCTATCGATGTGGTCTATTGTCCGATCTCGAATAGCCATGAGATTGGCGTGTTGTCATCGCAGTTGACGTTCTATAACATAAAGGCAACAGTACTTGGATCCGGCGATTGGTATGATGCGAATGAACTTGATCTGAACAAACGATATACGAACGGAATTATTTTTGGAAGCGACCGATGGGTCGATAGGAATGAACAAACAAACAGGATATTTACGAAATATGCACAGCGATACGGAAGAACAATGTCCGAGAATGTGATGTTCGGTTATGATGTGATGACATTGATCATCCGTCAATTCAAAGATGGAGCGTTAACGCGCGAACAGCTTGCTGAAGCATTGAAGAATGTTACCGAATTTACAGGAATACGAAACACCATTTCTCTCACAAAAGATCGCGTTAATAGTTCTATGCACATTCTGGAATATAAGAATGGAGTTGTATCGAAGCTTCAAACTTTTTCGTATCAATAGAGTATGTGATTCAAATTCCATAGCATACCGTTCGTTCTAACCGAACGGTATGCTTTAAAACAAAAAACTTACGACAATGGATAAACCGAATCGTAATGAATCTTCGGAACCGGTAGTGCAGTATTCAACGATCAAAGAATGGCCCGAAGTTGAACGTCCGCGCGAAAAATTGATCAAACATGGTGCGGCGTCACTTTCTGATTCTGAACTTCTGGCGATCCTTATCAATATTGGAACGAAAAAATTCTCTGCGGTTGATGTTGCAAAAAAACTGATGCGGGAATATAAATCGTTGCGTAACATTGCTTCACTTTCTGTTGCTGATCTGAAACAAAAAAAGAATAAAGGAATTGGTTCTGCAAAAGCAGTTACAATCGCTGCTGCGTTTGAACTTGGGCGCAGAATTTCCAAATCTGAAAGAGAGAATGATGCGCCGATCCGTTCCCCTGAAGATATTTCACAGCGTTTTGGTCCCCAACTTCGCGATCTGAAGCAAGAAGTCTTTATGGTACTCTGTCTCAGCAGTTCCAATAAAATCATCAACGAACGGATCATAACAAAAGGACTCCTCAATTCTTCGCTGACACATCCGCGGGAAGTCTTTCGGGAAGCGATATTGGAGAACGCAGCGAGTGTGATATTGTTGCACAACCATCCGAGCGGAAATCTTGAACCAAGCAGAGAGGATATTTCAATTACAAAACAGATTGTTGAAGCGGGAAAGATCATCGGCATTTCTGTTCACGATCATATCATTATTGGGGGGAATGGGTTTACGAGTATGATGGAAAGGGGATTGATGTAATATTTTGACATCAATAATGATTTACGCGGTATCGTTAGATTGTTTACAATGAAAAATTTAATTTATCTTTATTCGATCTAATGACAGGTTAGGTAGCATTTCGTACAAATAAAATAGTATGGAGAGAACGTGAACAAAATATTAAATAAACTTATTTTTCTTACCATTTTATTTTTGGTTGGATGCGCAGCAAACAAAGAGTTTTACTTCTCAAATGAATATAATATCAAAGGTTTTCAATATGTTCACATTCCACAATTGTTCTATGATGAAGGAAAAAGAGAGGATATATATGGTGTAAGAGTAATAGCAACTAAATATTTGCGATCAAAAGGGTTTCTTGTAATTGAGGAAAATGAAGTAAGGAAATTATCTCTAAGTGCGCAGGGCTTAGTTTTGATATGTAACATAAGTCATGACTATGATAATACGAGGATAGAATTGACAACAATAGATGCACAGAAAGTTTATTCAGGTTTTGGAGAAAATGCAGGGACTTTTGATTCCTTCCATGGTAATTATGATGCTGGGATATCAAATGCCTTTAGTGGCTTTTCTAATTATAGACATTCTTATAACCCAAAATACGCTTATGACCCAATTAAAAAAATTAAAGAACAATATAAGGATTGGGAAAGAGTTGTTCAAACAGAAGTGGAGATCAGAAATTATTTAGATTCAAATATTTCAAAAATTGATCCCATCGAAGGTATTTGGACGGAAACGAACGATAAACAATATCGCATAGCAATTACCAAAGACTTAAATAAGAAAAACCGAGATTTTCTTATTTCAATATTAGAAACTGACAATCCTTATTGG
>JAUXTU010000120.1 GCA_030679145.1 Bacteroidota bacterium
TAGAATGTTCTAAGATTTGCTTGCAAAGAGGAGTGCAATACATTCACTTTATAATACCCTTTGTTGATTTATTATATCCAGGTCAAAAAATTAATACTCGATTATTTGAAATATACTTTCAGCAAGTTTCTTCTCTTAGCAAATCCTCGTCAATGCGTTCTAAAAATAATGGTAACTTTTAAATGCATTCATACCTCCAATCCGAACAACTCAGAGCGTAATAAATAAAATTCAGATTTCAATCAATTAAATCGATTTCGATTGCAGACAAATTTGTCTTTAGGATTCGGCGGAAGTGTTGAGTTGTAAGGATATTACATTGATGTTTTATTCATGATTGCATACCTTGTTGCACAAATAAACAATGTAAGTAGAAGTGGAAAAATACAAAATCTTTGAGTCTTAATTTCTGAACTTCTAATTTCAGAAAGAAAAAAACTAAACTTACACTGTTGGAAACTGCTAGTGCAATACCCACAAACACAGAATTAAAAGTTCCATAACAAATTACAAACTATATAGTACTCCAGAGAGGTTCCATATGAGAAAAATGAACATCGTTGTGTTAATGTTATTCACCATAACAATATCAGCATGGGGACAATTAGTGTTTTCCGTAAAACCAGGACAAGCGTTGAACGGTGCATCCTTTGGGATTAAACTTGGTCCGCTTGTTCTTTCCGGCGGTCTTGATTATATAAGTGTGTCTTCCACTACGGAAGTAAGCGGAACAGAAGTGCAATGGACGAGCAATTCTCAATTTATTTCTCCTTACGGATGGGTTTATACGTATGGCTACCAGCTAAATCCGTACAGCGATAAGTATGAGGCTTCTGTGAACATCTATGCGCCAAGCATCAGTGTAAAACTGTTATTAGGCGGTCCTGAAAATATGGATGCATACGTTGTTGCAGCAATTTCCAAACCATTTATAAAGGCAAAAGCATCTACAAATGGCAAAGATGAAGATGTCCAAAAGTATCTTGACAATCTTAGTGTTATGGGCTACCAATGCGGCTTTGGTGGTGAATATTTTTTCAGTGATAATTTTAGTCTTGGCGGTGAATTTGGTCTTCGATTTTTTACAACATCATATGTTCAAGAGGATACAAATACAGAAAAAGTTTATGTAGGATCATCTCAAACCGGGTATCAATATCAAGATGTTGAAACGAGAGATAAAATCGATTTAGGACTTGATCTTGGCATTACCTATTCATTGTTGACGTTAAACTATTATTTCTGAACTTCTCATACTGTAATGAAGTATAGTTTTTAAATTAAAGTCGGTATCCTTAAAAAAAAATAGTTTGAAAAATACTAGAAATTAAACACCCAGCCGCATTTGGAAATAAATAAAATTGTTTGATATTCCGTTTTATATTGATTGACATAAGGGCAATTCTAAAGGTACATTTTTCAATGTTTGAAACAATAATTCATTGCAAACAAAAATTATGATTTGTATCTTTGGGAAGAAATAAAACGAGGCTTCCAACTAAATCAAATTTTAATCCGTAAGGATTGCCCTCAGTGGTCGGAGTCCTCTCTTTGATGGATTTTTAATTGTGAAGTGTTAAATATCTTCTTAGTAAACTTCTTAGTGAAGTGATATGATTTGTGGATAAAATGGTTTTTGTTCACAATAATATTTAGAAAGTGTAGAGAATTTAGTAGTTTCAATTGCGGGTGTAACTCAGTTGGTAGAGTATTTGCTTCCCAAGCAAAATGCCGCGGGTCCGAGTCCCGTCACCCGCTCATAGAACAGTAAAGGAAAGCCAATTGGCTTTCCTTTTTTTATGATGTCATTCATCCGTGAACTTTTGTATATTTGTTCTACATATGGCAGAGAAAATTCTTGTCGTTGAGGACGACACCAATATAGAGCAGCTTGTCACCTTTAAACTTAAAAATTCCGGTTTTCAGGTTTATATTGCACACAATGGTGTTGAAGCTCTGGAATTTTTGAAGAAGAATACTGTTGATCTTGTTGTCACTGATGTAATGATGCCGATTATGGGGGGGAAAGAGTTGGTGATTGAGTTGAAAAAAAATCCGGCAACAAAGACAATTCCTGTTGTCATGCTTACATCCCGCACACTGGAAAAAGAAATTGTTGAAGGTTTTTCACTTGGCGTTGAAGATTATATTAAAAAACCATTCAGCCCACAAGAACTGATCGTACGGATAAAAACAGTTCTTGCCCGTAGTAAGTCCTCACCTGCAGCTCTATGACGCATTCAAAAAAGCGGTTCAATGATGCTCAGAAGATTTTGACCGCAATAGTATTGCTGTTGCTGCTTGTGTTTGTTGTTCCATTCATTGTTTGGTATTTTATTCCCACCCGCCCGATCTCAATAGTTGTTGTCGATAAAACTACAGGGAGCGATTTTCGGGAACACCGGTCTTTTTTTTGGCTGATGCATCACTGGAAGTATACAAAACCGGATTCACAAAACTATTACAACCACCAAGAAGATTATTACGGTTTTTTCCCTCAGGATAGTTCTTACAGCGATCCATCGCAATTACGGCTCTCGAATGCAGACCTTCTGTATATCACCGACACATACGGTGTATATACCCACCCTCTCGGATTTGAGAATTACGAAAAAATACTTTCGGATAAATATTTACCGATGCAATTAAAATATGGCGGCTTGACGAGTGCTGAACTTGATAGTATCGAAGCTTTTAAAAAGTACGGTGGAATGTCCATTGCTGAATTTAATACATTGCAAGATCCACAATCGCGTGATACTATTATACAACAACGAATCAGTTCGATCTTTGGCGTTCGATATGCCGGTGCATTGGGGAAATATTATGATGATTTGAATGCCGCACCGCGATGGATGAAAATAAGGTATGAGGAATCCGGCAGAAAAACATGGAATTATTCCGGCAGAGGAATCATAATTACCATTGAACGACAAATCGGTGATACGAAACCGGGGTTGATCGTGTTGGAATCATCCGATCTTCAATTGTCGCCTGTCATATTACGGAACAGCGATTATGATCTATTGAGCAAGACGGATGACAAAGTTCCATATTTTAATTTTTTTGAATATGTCGATGTGGATCCTTCGGCAAGGGTTATAGCACAGTTTGAAATGCAGTGCACGCCTTCCGGCAATGAAAAAATACTGTCAGCCGGACTTCCATTTGTTTTTCCCGCTGTCGTTATATCCGATTCTACCGCACACAATCTTTATTTTGCAGGGGATTTTACCGATAATAAAGTGGAGATGTTACTGACTCGGTATTGGAATGCGGAGTTTTTACTCGGTAAATTATTCTCATTCTATATTGTATCCGACCAGACCCGATTTTTTTGGAAATTCTATCTTCCGTTGATGAAAGAAATACTGGGTCAATCTTACAATCGAACATTGGTCGAGAAACAGAGCGACCACAACAAATAAAAAGGAATACAGCCATTTTTTTTCTTTTTGTTCTCGTTACTACATTTTTCGCACTCTTTTTGATCGCCGTTGGATCGATTGGTTTAATTGTTTCTAAAGTTCGCTCCGCAACAATTGAAACCAAAAAGACTAAACGCGATATCGCTACTCATGCGGCGTTGAATCAATATCTCTTCACCGAAATGCCAGGGAAAGATGCATCAGGTCATGTTGAAAGTATTTCAAAACGTCTTGAGGAATTGCTTAATAACTTAAGTTTTGAACTGGATATCAAAAAGAATTCGTACAACAATACACGTCGTCATTCGTTAAAACGGGTAATGTTAAAGTTAACAACCGAAGTGACCGGCGAGACGCGATTTCGGTTAACGCTTGCATTTGAATATTTTGATTTTGTTGCGGAAGAGAACAAAGCAATGCAAGATTCACGATGGTGGCTGCGTGCAAAAGGGTGTAAAAATGCAGGATTGATGCGAAACGAATCTTGTTTACCATTTCTTGAACGTTGTTTGGATGATGACAACGATGATGTGAGGATTGAAGCAGCGCAGTCAATGCTCGATATCGGCGGTGTGCAAACACTTTCTCCAATTCTGATGAGATTGAAAGACATGTCACCGTGGATGCAGGTTCGGCTTTCGAAATCGATTTTTGGTTTTGGTGAGCATGCTGTTGTACATCTTGTCGAGGCAATGAGGTCGCCATATCCTAAGGTCCAAGGATTCTGTGTCGAAATTTTAGGAATGCTTGGTGATGTAAAAGCTGTTCCAACACTGCTTGAATACATCGAGTATGCGGTTCCCTATGTGAAACACAAAAGTTTGATCGCGCTCGGAAAGATAGGCGACACAAGGAGCATTCCTATCATTCAAAAGTTCCTCCATTCACCTGATGAACAACTTCGTATCGATGCGTCGAAAGCAGCCGGAAGTCTTTCTTCTCCGTTGTTGGCATATGATCTTCATTGGATGCTTGTGAAAGATACAATGAATGTAAAACTTGCGGCGGGAGAAGCATTGGCTCGTTCCGGTGAACTGGGAGTCAAAAGTCTCCAATATGCAATAAATCTTGAAGATGAAAATGTACGAATGGTGGCGCTGCAGTTTCTACACGAAGCAGGAGTGCCAGTGCAAGCATCTCAACCTCAGGGGGAACGGTAATGGAATTTCTTTCTGGATTGATAAATTTCTTGTTGAATGTATACTCTGAATTTATCATTGGCTTTTTTATCTTTGTCAATGTGTTCTACTTCTCCATGTACACCATTTCATTCGGCGCCATCATCACATATCTTCGCCGCCATATGTTCTGTGATTATCGCGTGATCACACAGTCAGAACTAACCCCCGCTGTTTCAATCTTGGCACCGGGATACAACGAATCTGCCACCTGTGTTGAAAGCGTGAATTCACTTTTAAAATTGAATTATCCAACTGCAGAAGTTGTTTTCATCAACGACGGGAGTAAAGACAATACGCTCGATGTTGTGATCAAACAATTCGATATGGTCAAGACGGAACGGGTCTATATTCAAACAATTGCAACCAAAGCTGTGCGTGGAATTTATGTTTCACAAAACCCGCAATATCGAAATCTGATTGTTGTGGATAAGTACAATGGCGGTAAAGCTGATGCGTTGAATGTCGGCATCAATGTTTCTCGATATCCGCTTGTCTGCGCAATTGATGCAGACTCGATTCTGGAAGATGATGCGCTGTTAAAAGTGGCAAAACCTTTCTTGGATGATGAAAGTGTTATCGCGGTCGGAGGAATTGTTCGGATTGCAAACGGATGCTCGATTGATCGCGGGAAAGTGACCGAGGTACGGCTTTCTCGAAAATTACTCCCTTCATTTCAGGTTATCGAATATTATCGTGCGTATCTTTCAGGAAGAATGGGCTGGGGAGCAATTAACGGGCTATTGATCATTTCCGGTGCGTTTGGTCTGTTCAAAAGAGATATCGTTCTCAAGTGCGGCGGTTACAAACACGATACCGTAGGAGAAGACATGGAACTGATCGTTCGCATGCATCGGTATTGCAGAGAGAATGATATTCCGTATCGTGTGGACTTTGTCCCCGATCCTGTCTGTTGGACTGAAGCGCCTGAAACATTAAAGATTCTTGGTCGGCAGAGAAATCGATGGCATCGAGGATTATTGGATACGTTGCTGATTCATAGAAAAATGTTTTTCAATAAACGATACGGTGTTCTTGGATTGGTAAGTGTACCGTATTTTGTATTTATAGAATTATTCGGTCCGGTGATTGAAGCGGTCGGATACATTGCAGTTGGTATCGGATTTTATTTAGGCATCGTCAATCTAGAGATCTTCACATTATTTTTTGTGGTATCCGTGATATATGGTGTGATGTTCTCCGTCAGTGCGGTGATTCTGGAAGAATTATCATTCCATCGTTATCCTCGAACTCGTGATCTGATTAAATTATTGGTTCTTGGAATAGTTGAAAATTTTGGTTATCGGCAGATAACAGTATGGTGGAGAATCAAAGCATTCTGGGATTATTGGCGCGGCGTTACAACATGGGGTACAATGACTCGTGTCGGTTTCAAAAAATAATCATCACAAGATGTGATAAACGGTGAAGCGCGCATCATCAACTATATTTTGGATATCCATTTATTTACATAAAAAAAATCGTATTGGTGAATCAATGACAAATCAACGTAAGAATAATTTTTTTTGGAAAATATCCACTGCCTTTTTTGTAATATTTTTTTCTCAAACGCTTATTTCGCAAACCGTTCTCGATTCATTGGATTCGGAGGAGCTATTTGCTCGGGCTCGCGTACTGGCATTTAATAGCCAACGCGATTCAGCACGACAGCTTTTAATACTTGCGATGCAAGAAAGTCCAACCTACGCGGATATACGAATATTCTATGCGCGAACGCTTGCATGGGATGGAATGCGAAATGAAGCACGCAAGGAACTAAGAACGGTTTTTAGTCAAAAACCATTCAATATTGAAGCGCTTCTTTTTGCAATAGATGTTGAACTCTGGGATAAACAACCTACTGAAGCATTAAAGATATGCGTCACTGCATTGAGAAAATTTCCAAATAACGAAGAATTCCTTATTCAAAAAGCAAAAACTCTTCAAGCACTGAATCGTGAGGAAGATGCATTGGTCACGTTGAGCATCTTAGAAGATATTAATCGGTCAAATCCGGAAATTCCAAAGATCCGGGAATCAATAAAATCACATTCTATCATGCAAGGGATTGAGGTAAGCGAAAAATATGATGGATACAATAAATATTATGGTTCCAATCATCTGCTTACGATTCAATACAATCGTTCTACATATCTTGGTGCCATTATCGGGCGTTTGAATTATCGCAACACACAAGGTAGGGATGGATTCCAAGTTGAAGTAGATGCCTATCCACTCATCCTCAACGGTATCTACGGCTATGTCAATTATGGCTTTGCGGGTTCAGCATCGTCATCATTGTTTCCTGAACATCGAGCAGGTTTAGAAGTATTTTTTAAACTGCCTTCAAGTTTTGAAAGCTCATTTGGCGGACGCTATTTAAATTTTGGTCTTGGAAATGATATTGCGATCTATACTGGATCACTTGAGTATTATTATGAGGATTTTTGGTTTTCTCTGCGACCATATATAACATCCAACAATATAAGTTTTTCCCGTTCATTGAATATAACATCGCGCTGGTACTATGGAGGAACTGCGGAAGAGTATGCATCGATGAGAGCCGGCACTGGCTTCTCTCCCGACGAGCGAAATTATGATCCATCAAATGGAAAAGTCTATTTTCTTAATGCTCAATCGTTTGGTGTGGGATGGCAAAAGCCATTTGGAATTTATTCGCTGTTGACAATTGGTTTAGATTACACTAAACAAGAAGTGGCATTTAAATTAGGTGATTATGTTCAGATGTATTCTGTCCTTGTTGGTTATCGGTATAAGTTTTGATTAGAAGCCATCTCAAAAATTCCTGATCAATGTCATTTCGATCCCGCTTTAGCGGGAGAGAAATCTCAGTTTTGTCTTCAATTGATAAAACGAGATTCCTCACTCCCGCCTGACCGCTGGCGGGCAGGTCGTTCGGAATGGGCATAAAATTTATTTTTGAGATGGATTTTAGTCGTCATTGAAGAAAGAAATATTTCCATTGCAAGAGCTTACCCTACATCCTATCGGAGTTATCCATACGCCGTATCAGGAAAAATATCATGCACCGCGCCAGCCGGGAGTTGATAAAAAAGAAATCATCGGTACAATAGAACTGTATCCAGATAAAAATTTCGATCAAGCATTGGAATATCTTGCAGGATTTGAACGCGTGTGGATCATTTCATGGTTTCACAAAAATAATGACTGGAAACCAAAAGTATTGCCGCCGCGAAGCGGAAGAACAAAGCGCGGAGTTTTTGCAACACGTTCACCTCATCGTCCCAACCCGATCGGTCTGTCGTTATGTAAATTGATTGATGTGAAGGGAAGAATTATCCGTGTTGAAAATCCCGATCTGCTTGATGGAACGCCCATTCTTGATATCAAGCCGTATATTCCGTATGCCGAAGCATTTCCTGATTCTGAAATTGGATGGCTGGCAGAAATTGAGAATATGGATGAAACCCCATATAATATTGAAGTTTCTAACAGTGCCAACGAGCAGGCAGCATGGCTGCAAAATGAATATGATATTCATCTCATCGATCGTGCGATTGATATTCTTTCGTTCGATCCGTTACCTCATTCGTACCGAAGGATCATGAGTGATGAGAATGGGGGATTTGTCATGGCGATCAAATCGTGGCGTTTACGATATACCATCACAGGAAAAAATGTATTGATTTTCGCGATCGAAAGCGGATATCCAAAGGAAGTTATTGATTCAATCGATTTTACAAAAGAACCGTTGCATGACCAGGAAGCACATATACAATTTCATGGACGCTGGATGAAAGATATGGCATGAATTATTTTCTCTTTTCTCTTTTCTTTTTTCTCTTCATCAAAACTGCTTCAGCACAATTCATCGAACGAATCCATTTCTTTCCGGAAACAACGTATGTTTCACCCTTTGCAGCAGATGGTCATGCCCATCGTGTGAATGTTGAAAACATCCTTTTCACAAAAAATGTCCGCACGACAATGGGAGGGATGTTTCCGTTAGTGAATATTGATTTGTTTGGAGCGAAAACTCAGGCGGCTATCAGCGGATCGATTCATTTCGAATTAAATCCTTATGGACAAGTACATGTTATTTCAAATGATTACTATGTTGATTTTGTGACACTCGATGTTCCTGTGTCTGAACAATATTTTGCACGCGGTGTTGCCGGACATACAAGCCATCATCTTAGTGACAATTGGTATGAACAAATGAAATTAACCGCTGCCGTTCGTTATTCACGTGATTACCTGAAACTATTTTTAATCCGTGAATCGGGAATGAACGATCAACTCTATATTGGTGCAGATTTTGCATATATTTTTACCGTTAACGGTCAGCGGACAAATAAACGGTGGACTTTTCAAACAGGCGGGAAAATAACGTTAGCTGAATTATATTCCGGTTTTATTCTTTATGCCGCGGCTGATTGTAAAATACGTCAGGAAGCGGAGTTTGCTGCAACGAATTCCATCCAATGTGGGATTGCTACACGAATGCAAAAAGGGAAAATACTTCGAGTATCATATCAATTGAGAACCGGATTAGATGAAAGAGGACAATTCTATCCGCATCATAGAATGATTAATACAATAGGATTTGCGATTGAGCTGTAACAATTATTTTGTTGATTGCTGATAACAAATAATCAATCTATATTGAGTCAAATAATATTTCAATCCTCAAAACTTTCGATACCAAAATCAAATTTAAAGTAGATGAAAAAAATTCAAATTTGTTTATTCTTTTTTATTCTGGTTATTGCCAACGCACAGACGAGACAACTTGACTCACTGAAAAAAATACTTCCTACTGTAAGCGGCAAATCCCAACTTGACGTATTGTTTGCTCTTTCAAATCAACTAGAAGGGATATATCCGAAACAAGCATTGGAATTCGGTCGAGAAGGTGTATTAATCGCAAAACAATTAGGTGACTCAACATCATTAGCAACGTTGTATTCATCCCTGGCATTCAGTTCCAGCGAACTTGGAGATTTTGCACAATCATTAAAATATGGAACTCAATCACTTGAAGTAAGTACGGTAATTAATAATAAAACTAAGATTGCAAGTGCCAATAGCACGCTTGGTATCACCTATGTTTATTTAGGTCAATACAGCAAAGCACTTGAACATCATCTAGAGGCGCTTCGTATTCGTGAGGAATTGGGACTGACCCTTCCGTTATCGAGAACATTAAACAATATTGGAATTGTTTATCATAATATCGGCCAATATGATAAAGCGATCGAATATTACAAACGCGCTCAGGATATGCAACAACCATTTTTAAACGGGCAGAATAATGTACGATTTCTTACGAATATCGGTTATTCCGAATTCAAGCGAGGAAATTTTAATGAGGCGATGAGTTACCATACGAAAGCACTTGCCATAGCAGAATCTACACAGTATGTGGGCGGGTTAGCATATATCTATTTCAATCTTGGCATTATGCATTCCGAAAAAAAAGAATACGAAAAAGCTCTCGGCTATTTGCACCATTCGTTAAAGAGCTATGAAGAGCTTGGGCAAAAATATGGTATTCTGCAATTACTGAATGCTCTTGGAACAATGTATTTTAAAACAGAACAATATAAAAAATCAAATCAATATCTTGAGCGCGCCGTGGAATTGGCAAAACAGATCAATGCTCCGGATCAATTAAAAATTAGCTACGAAATGCTCTATTCTATTTATGATAAGACAGGACCTCTAAAGAAAGCGTATCAATATTACCAGTTATATTCTGAAGCAAAAGATTCATTGATGAATTCTAATGAGTCAAAAAAAATTGCCGAGATCGTCATTAATCATGAGGTAGATCAAAAACAACGAGTGATTGCACTGTTAAAGAAAGAAAAAGTTATTTCAGATTTAAGTCTTGAAAAACAGAGTATTCAATCTAAAATCCTTTATGCGAGTATTTTTTTGTCAGTCGTCGTCATAGGATTTCTCTTCTATGTCAACCGCCGAATCCAGCAGAATAAAAAAATTGTTGAACAAAAGAATGACGAATTGAAATTATTGAATAATGAATTGAACCTTAAGGTAAGCGAAATTCAGCTTTTGAGCGGACTGCTTCCGATCTGTGCCAATTGCAAAAAGATCAGGGATGATAACGGAGCGTGGGAACAGTTAGAAGAATATATTACAAACCATAGTGAGGCTAAATTTTCCCACGGAATCTGTCCGGATTGCATGAAATCATTGTATGGTAATGTTCTTTCTAAGTTCAAAGAGCAATAATTATCCATGTTTGCCATTAGGTAAATATAATTCTCTCTTTTTTGTTGAAATGCACGAACATAACGGTTATCTTTTGTCTGTCAATAACAAAGGATGACCATGAAGCTGATCTGTTCCATTCTTTTTCTCTCGACCTTGGTTTCTGCTCAAATTCCGCAGATCATACCCACGCCGCAAACGATTGTTGAAAAAAACCTGTCATTCAAAATAACATCGTCAACAAAGATCGTCATCGGAAATGACGATCAAGCGGAACAATTCATCGCTCAAGAATTGAACAATGAACTTTCCGTTCAGAAAGAAATACCGTTGAAAGTTGTGGATGAAAAATCAGTGAGGAAACTGACATCGAATTTCATTTTCATCGGGAAACCGACCACAGAATACGGCAAGAAATTTCTTTTGGGGCGAAAAGGGAAACTGATTTCGGAGATGAAATCCGAAGGATATTTTTTGGATGTTGATGCAAAAGGTATTGTCATTATTGCAGAATCAGACAAAGGTTTGTTCTACGGGGTGATGTCGCTGCTTCAACTGCTTCGAATTGATAAACGGAGTTTATTGGTTTCCGGAGTGACGATCCATGATTTTCCTTCCCAAAAGATACGCGGAATTACGGATGACATCAGCCGGGGACAAATTTCAACGATGGAGAACTTTAAGAAGATCATTCGATTTTGTGCTTCACAAAAAATGAATGTCTATTCGCCGTATATCGAGGATGTTTTTCAATTCAAAAGACATCCGGAGATCGGAAAAAACCGCGGCGCATTGAGTACTGCGGAATGTAAAGAACTTGATGCATATGCAAAGAAGTATTTCGTTGAGATCATTCCCATATTTGAAACACTTGGTCATTGGGAAAATATTCTCATCCATCCGGACTACGAAAAGTTTGGAGAATTTCCCGGTGCACATACAGTGAACATTTCAGATGAAAAAGTATATTCAATGCTTGATGAAATGAT
Source organism: Bacteroidota bacterium (assembly GCA_030679145.1). Taxonomy (GTDB): domain Bacteria; phylum Bacteroidota; class Ignavibacteria; order UBA10030; family UBA8401; genus UBA8401. The sequence continues at coordinate 11,815 of JAUXTU010000120.1, forward strand.
CGGTGAGATCGCATCCTGTTTCAGTTCGCCCTATTTCAATATTGCCGCGGATGAATCGTGGGATGTTGGATTGGGTGTAAACAGAGAGCGTGTGGCGAAAAGCGATCTTGCAACAGTTCATGCGGAACATTATAAACGGATTTTCACGATCGTAAAGAAATATGGAAAGAAACCGATAATGTACGGCGACATTATTTTGAATCATCCCGATATTCTCAAAAAGATCCCGCGTGATGTTATTATTGTGGATTGGCAGTATGGAGCCAAATTTGATTATTCAAGTCCGGAGGTATTTAAGAATGCGGGTTTTCCGTATATCGTCTCTCCTGCGGTTTGGAGTTTTACAGGTCCGTTTCCGAATTACCTGAATACATTTCTCAATATCCAAAATTTTAATCTCGATGGATTCACCAATGGATCGCAGGGATTATTATGTTCCGGTTGGAATGATTTTGGCGGGGAAGCATTGCGTGAATTACATTATTATGGATACGCGTGGACAGCGGAGTGTGCATGGAATCCGATGAAGGCGGATGTTCGATTATTCGACGAGAAATATTTTCCACACTTCTTCGATCATAAGCAAAATGAATTGCGCACTGTATATACTATTCTCACAAATCCGGCTAATCAATTTCATTGGTACGAATTATGGCGCCATCCAATGCTCTCAAACCGCGAGGATATGGTGTGGGAAAAACGCCTGCCGTTGATACAACGAATGCAAAGCATTCGTTCGTCAATGCCGTTTGTTCAACAAATATTGAACGAAGCAAAAGGAAAAATCATCAAGAACAATGATCATCTGCAGTATTTGATGTTCATTACAAAATTAAATCTTTGGTTTGCTGACAAAATTGAAGCACAGGAAAAAATAAAATTATTATTAAAGGACACTATTAAAACAAGAAATGAGATTGTATCACAATGCTTATTATTGTGCAAAAATATTATTGATGAACTGGCTTCCGTTCGAACTGAATTTGAAAAAGTATGGCTTACAACAAACAGACCGCAGGGTCTTGACCGCCTATTATTGAGATATGAACGTCAAGCATCATACTGGAATGAATTGGCAGAACAAATTCAGCGCGGTGATTCTGTCATTTCACCGCAACTTAAAAGTTTGTGGATTTATCATCCCAATGTTCAAACAGGCGTAAAAGATTCATCCCAACAATCGAAAGCATATTTTAGAAAGAATATTACAGTACCGAAAAATATTAGATCTGCAAAAGTGCAATTGCTTGGCGATACGTGGACAAAATTATATGTAAATAGTAAATTTGTCGGCGAGGTCTCTGCGCGAGGTTCTCTTTCATTAATGGTAGAGATGGAACGTGCAAAGATATTTGATATTCTTCCATTTCTCAACGATTCTTCAAACATTGTGGCAGTTGAATCGCAAAACTTTCAAGAAAAAGGTTTTGCAGGCGTCAATATTATGGGTGAGATTATAGGACAAGATGGGACGATACAAAATATAATAACAGATACTACGTGGATTGTTTCCGATGCTGTATTAAAAGGGTGGAACTTACCGACATACAAAGCAGATACATGGATCACGGCGGCTACAAAAAACTATGGCGTTCCAGTGGTTGCCCCCAACCTTTCCACAAACAGAACAAGCTGGTTTGAACGATAATGATTACAACTCCTTTGCACGGCGACACCGAACGCTATTTTATTGAATGCTGCCGAACTAAATTGAAGAAAGAATATCTCCAGAAGATCGAAGATTGTTTATCGATCCTCACCGATGAAGATATCTGGTGGAGAGCGCACGAGACGAACAACAGCATCGGGAATCTTGTTCTTCATCTGTCAGGGAATATCAGACAATGGATATTTCATCACCTTGGCGGAAATGAATTTGAGCGGGAACGGGATAAGGAATTTGCTGAACGAAATCATATTTCCAAAGCAGACCTCATTCACCAATTACAGAATTCTATAGCTGATGTTGATTCTGTACTTGAACAATTTCCCACCATAAAATTACGGAATCTATACACTATTCAAGGATATTCCGTCACCGGACTTGAAGCAATCCTTCATATTACCGAACATTTTTCTTATCATGTAGGGCAAATTGTTTATATAACAAAAATGCGAACAGGAAAAGATTTGAAGTTTTATAATTTATAACACATGCAGTATTGTTGAAGACGGAATGTATTGTCTGATACAATTCTTGTAATCATCAAATCAATACTTAATCTATGCAGAATGAAGAATTAATTTCAGAAATTAAAATATCACACAGACCGTATGTTCGGTGGACATTGATGTTTGCCGGAACCGTACTTGTCGGTATCGGCATTCTTGGTATATTTTTACCGCTGTTACCAACGACCGTGTTCTTTTTAATGGCTGCGTGGTGTTATGCCCGCAGTTCGAAGAAGTTCTACGACTGGCTTCACCATAACAAAGCCTTCGGAAAATATCTGAAGAATTATCGTGAAGGGAATGGTATAACAACATCCGGTAAGATTTCTATAATCGTGATATTGTGGGGGGGGATTCTTTATTCTATAATCGTAACACAATCACTTATCGTGCAATTATTGTTGGCGGTGATTGCCATTGGTGTTACTATTCACATCGTGGTCATTCCAACAAATAAGAGCACTCAATAATGTCTGTTCAATTTTTGCTTACAAGAATTATCAAACAAAAAATCCTACTTAAGTAGGATTTTTTGTTCTGTTATGGTTAGAAATAAACATTATCTCAAAAGAAGCATTTTCTTTGTTTGAGTAAAAAAGCCTGATTGAAGACGGTAAAAATAAACTCCGGAAGCGACCGCTTGGTTGAACTTATTCTTTCCATTCCATACTTCTGAATACACACCTTGGGGAAGTTCCTCATCTATCAACGTTTGTACTTCTCGCCCGATAGCATCAAATATTCTCAGCGTTGTCTGTCCGGGATGAGCAAGTGAGAATTGTATTTTGGTTTCAGGGTTAAATGGGTTTGGATAATTTTGTTCAAGTGAAAATTCTCGCGGAGTTTGCTCATTTTTAGATATCAATGTTGGTTTTCCAAATTTAGCATCTGCCGTAAATTCAAAAACGTCATTAGATGTAAATGAACGAGTTGTTCGGGCATAATAGATGGTTCCCTTAGGAAGAGAATATGAATTTAGTACGTTTACGGGTTTAAAAATAATTCCTGCATGAGCATTATTACTAGAAATGCGGAATTGAGGTGGTGTCAAAATTATAATTTCTTCACCAATATCCCATCGCAATTTCTTTCCTGTGGCCGGTGAATCTCTTACTAATAACTGGAGTGATGTTGAATCACCAATAATTGAAACCTTAAAAGGCAATTTGACATTTTTTGTTGTAGGACTATTTGTTCCCGCACTATCCAGCGGAGTGATATAATCACCCGTAATTGTTGTATCCATTGAGCCAAATTCAACTTTCAGATCAATTGGCGTATAAAAAATTGTACCAACCGTTGGATTTTGCAATGTTGCCGAAATATTGTTTACTGTGGAGGCAAAACCGCTATGTGCAGTATCAAGTCCGAGCCGATCATTTCTAAACCAAATTCTCAAACCGTCAACAAGAGTGCCGCTTCCTGTAATTGCTGTCAAAGGCTCTTCAGTTAGCTTTATTTGATTTGTCGTTAGGTCTTTAAGATTATATCGCAGACTCCCATTCAAAGAATCAAACAATACTTGATAAGTATTCCCCGTCAATGCCGTACTGTCTGCAATTCCCGGGAACACCATTCCTGTTCCACTTCCGGATAAATGTTTGTGTGTTGTTGTATCAGTTAATGCAAAAAAGAAATTTGTAATACGGAAAGTTTTTGTTTCGACAAAAGAAGATTTTCCATTTGCAGCAGCTTCAAGTTTCAGTTTAGCCAATGGAGTATTTGCAACTTTTTTAGTGTCAAAGGAATATGATCCTGTATTTGCAACTTGATCCAGCAAGCTATATGAACTCCCGTCATTGTCACTAAAATAAATTTTTATTGTTACCGGATCGCCTTCTGCATCACCAGCGATCCACTGAATAGGTATAGTTTTGGAGACTGAATAGATGTTTTTCGGATTTGTCAAATAGATTTCCGGAGAGGCATCACCGGGTTTATCAATGGTGAAGTTACCATTTGTTGAGTCATACGAAAGCGATTCATTCTTTTGATTGAGAATATGGATTTTATAGAAAATACCGTCGGGTAAAGATGATATATCCCAAGAATATGTTCCGGAATTTGGAACTGCCGTTGCAATTAATTTCCAACCTTCATTTCCTGTATTGGAATAATACAAACTGACTGATGTATCGTTATCAAGCGTTTGGGTGTTCCATTTTATCTGAACTGAAGCGGTTTGAATTTTATCGCCGGCGGAAGGTAAAGTAATTGTAATGGGATCTCCTTTTAAAGAGAAACGGAGCTTGTATTCACGCATTGTGATATCCGCTCTTTCAAGAAGCGATGGTAATTCCGGAGCAAACAAATACGCTATTCCAATTTCTTCCGATTGGTTTGGATTAAGGGAGTAAAATCCAGTTCCAAGCATTGTAACAAAATCTCCCACAATATTTTGATTTGTTGAGTATAAATATGTTGTGTCATAATTTCCTTCTACAAGACAGTTATACATTAGATTATCGTTCTTTGGTCGATTTGCCCCGCCAAAAGCCATTGCCCTATAACTAGTAACCCCTTTTTCATTTGGAGTTTTGCACATCATCATTCCAAAATATCCTGGTGAGAGATTGGGAATACCACTTATGTTATCAGGATCCCAGCTATATAAAATATTTCTCCCTTTGTTAAAACCATTTGCATCATCAGCGTAATCACTTGGTCCGCCAATATGCGGATCGCCAAACATACCAGAAACCATCTTTGTTAAAGGTTTATCGCTTACATTGGTGATAGTATAAAATGTGTACAGCACATCTTCGATATTTGGATGTGAAAATTGGTAATATCGTACTTCCATTTTTAACCCCAAACCTCTGTGTAATGAATCGTTTGGGAATGGATAATATGAAAATTCAGCATCGGTAGCATCATCTACTTCATAAACTAATTCCATATCTGCAATTGGTTCTCCAAATTTTCCTTGCCAATGCGACCAAGTTGGATGCCACGAAGCAGGGTTTTGATTATTTGCAATATCTTTTGTTGAAGAATTTGTAAATTGATCCGTTGGCAGCCAGCCCCATTTTATTATTCCATCAGGAGCAAAATCACCGTCAGCTGTTGACTTATTTGATCCACCAAAACCATCGATTATTATGTTTAAGGAATCGAGCGGATTAAGAGCAGAAGGAACTTTTGCTCCTACTAAAAAACCAAATTCATACCCATAACCAAGTCCATTCCATGTTAAATCCAGAACATTACCTTGCACACCTGGATAGCTGATTGAACCGGTATTATATAAAATTGTTTTGATCTTGTTTGAACTGATAATCAAACTCTTCACATTTTTTTGATCGCCGCTAAAACTGAATTGTACAAAACAGAATAAAGTGAGAAGGGCAAAGAGGTTTTTCGTCAGACGAATAAAATCCATAAAAACTCCAGTAAGTATTTTTGTTTTACCTTTGAATAATAATACGGAAAATAGGATGGGATGTAAATGACAAACTCCGCTTAAGCGGAGTTTGTTGTCTTCAATTATCTTTTGCCCCTTGATCGATCCATCGTTTGAACAGATCAACATCTTCTTCAGACAATTTCTTTTTAGAGAAGATCGGCATCTGCGCTCCTTTAGGAGGATTTGGTAACAATTTCAATATGAGATAGCTTTTTGCGCCATCTCCTGGTATAACAATATTCTTTGTCTTGCCGCTCGTACGCATGAGTGAAACATTATCCATTGCATAATTGTTTGGATTCTCATCGTCTTTCTCGTGGCACTTTAGACATTTTGATTTGAGAATAGGATAGAGATTTTTTGAAAATGATACTTCATCTTTATCTTGAGCAGTAGTCCGTCCCAACAAAAATAATAGTGTACCACAAAGGAGTATGTATTTCATTAAAAATTCCTGCGATTAATTGTTCTTTGCGCCTTGATCGATCCATGTTGAGATCATCTCGATTGTTTCATCATCCAGCGGAGTTTTCCCTCTCGGCATTTGTTTGCCAAACTTCGCGGTTCCTTTCAATTTCATGATCAATATACTTTCTTGACCGTTTCCAGATTTAATTACGGGACCATGCTTGCTGTCGCCTTTCATTAATTCCTTATAATCATCTAAATACAGACCGCTTGGTCCTTCATCTTCAGTGTTATGGCATCCCATACATTTTTTTATGAGCACGGGCATAATTTCTTTTTTGAAAGATACTTTCGTTTTTTTTTCTTGAGCAACAACAAATGATGATAATACTAAACAAACAACAATTAAATTTCTCATAGACAACGATAATCCTTTCGTAATTAATTATTTTTTGCGCCTTGATTGATCCAATCAACAATCTTTTGTAAATCAGCATCGCTTACCTGGCTTGTTGCTCCGAATGGCATACGTGCGCCGAATGGTAAGGTGGCAGTACGTAATTTCTTAACAAGGATACTGCCCGAAGCGTTTCCGACAATTATTACGGGACCGTTAATGCTGTTACCTGCCATTACTTGTGGATATGATTCCAGAAACAAATTATTCTGTCCTCCATGGCATCCTGTACAGCCGTATGTTGTGGTAAACAGTGGGAGCACGTCGCTGTCAAAACTCACTGCTGGAACTGTTCCGAGCACTGTAAATTGTTTTCCTGCACTTGAAAGTCCATTTACTTTTACGCTAACGTTCCCGGTGGCCGCATTTACTGGAACGATTGTCTTAATCAGTGTATCACTCCAAGGGCCAATTGATGTTGCCGCAACCGAGCCAAACGAGATTGTACTTGATCCCTGTACACTTCCAAACTTTGTTCCTTTGATCGTAATCGTATCACCAACAGAACCGGATGCCGGTGACAACGATACAATCGTTGGAGCATTTGAAGGAGGGTCAATTGGGGGAGCCAAAACTCCTTGATCATCACATGCAGAGATGAAAAACATTGCAGATACAATTATTGTTGATACGATTTTCATATTCATTGTACAAGTCCTCTTACAAATAGAAATGGAACATAACATGCAGTTCATTGTTTTTGAAATCGGTTGGATTTTCCTGATTGATGCGATAGAGCGGACGAATCTCAACTCCTGTTAAAGGGAACAGCTCTGCACCAATTGTGTAGCGAGTTGCACTTCCATCTTTTCGGTTAAGGTTTGGATCGTAAAATTCATAACCGAATTTTAGATCGATTCCGTTTGAAAGAAGATAGTTTGCTTCCAGATACAAGATATTTCCAGTGACAAGTCTGTTCAACGGAGCTGAACTATTATGCGTTGTGATCATATCGTATTCACCCTGCAATGTCAAATTGTTGTCATACGAGATAACTCCGAACGCGCCAAGGATCTGTGTTTTTCCTGGTCCTCCGTCGGTTGGTAAATTATATACCGAACCGCCGATATTGAAGTTCACAACATCGGTTTGGATATTTGCATCGGCTCTTACAACCACAGCTTTGGTTTGTTTGTCAACGGCTCCGCCTCTTCCGCCGTTCATTCCATTGAATACGCCAATATTGATTGTGAAAATACTTGGATTAAAACCAACTTCAAGACCTGTATCTTCATTACCTTGTCCGAATCCGAGTCCTTTCGGATAATTGAGTCCTGTAGCCGATGCACCGATTCCTTGAATCACTCCCGGATTGGTTGAATATTCCTGACCGCTGCGAGTAAACAATGTATGGTCGTCCATTTTCAATCCGTACGACGGAACAAAGTTTCCGATTTTAACATATCCATCTAATGGAAGTACTTTTGCAAGGCCGAACACTTCGAAACCGGAATACAATCCTTTATCAATATAGATACGGAATTTTTTATTTAAACGAAGGTCGAGATACAGATCCCCCTGCATTTGGAAGAAGCTGGATGACGAACTTTGTTCGCGATAAAAGAAGAGTGTTCGGTAATCCATTCCAACAGTGAAAAAATCATTCAATGCCGGAGAGTACTCGTCGATATCGGTGGCTTCTTTATATGAAGCCATAGGAAGTTCTTCGCGTCCATACGTAGACCCGAATGTACTTCGCATACCTTTTCCCGTGGGATTGATATGACAGGATTGACATTTAGCTCCCTGACGCGTCGCAAATTTCGGCAATGCTTCGGAGAACTGGAATGCAAGAATAATGAATGAAATTAGAAACAGCGGTGAGCGTTTCATTGAACTCCTCCAAGGATAAAATAAATTTCAATTTAATCTACGGTAATGTATAACTATCGGATGTAATTTGCAATATTATGCGCCGACGACGTGAGGAAAGTCATATTTCTTTCTATCTAGAATTTTTTCCGTCGATTGCGGATATAATCCACGAATAAAAACTGCCCAAGGTTATTTAAAGATGAATAATATGCGCGACCCTTATTTGCTTTGGTTAATTCTTCAATGAAGTTGATAAGGTATGGATCTTGAGCAATCATGAACGTGCTAATCGTAATCTTCTCGCGCCGGCACTGGACTGCTTCATCCAATGTTTTATTAACGATCTTCGGGTCTAGCCCAAACGAATTTTTATATAATCGCCCCGAATCATCGAACATTGCCGATGGTTTACCGTCTGTAATCATGAATATCTGCTTGTTTACATTTCCACATTTACGCAAAAGATTTCGTGCCATTTGTAATCCGGCGCGCGTATTTGTGTGGAATGGTCCGACTTGTAAGAATGGAATCTCCGCCAGACTGATCAAGCTAGCGTCATCACCAAAGGTCAAACACGCTAGAAAATCTTTCGGAAATTTTGTCTGGATCAATTCTGCAAGAGCAAGGGCAACTTGTTTTGCTGGTGTAATCCTGTCTTCACCATACAATATCATGCTGTGGGAAATATCTATCATTAATACAGTTGCACAGGAAGAAAGATTTTCGGTTTCATACACTTCCAGATCGTCTTCCTGTAGATTGAAATTATCAATGCCGTCACGCTTTAGTGCATTGGTCATTGTGGAAGTGAGATCGATGTCTGTAGATCTATCGCCAAAGTTCCATTTTTTTGTTTCACTCAATCGCTCGACGCCACTGCCGGTATTTGGAGTTTCATGATTTCCCATCGGATTTTTCTTCAATGACGAGAATATTTCTTTCAGAGCGTCTTGTCTGATTTTCTGAACACCCTTTGTTGTCAGTTCAAAATTGTTCTTTACTTCTTCAATGATTCCCATCTCTTTTAATTTCTCAACAAGGTCATCAATGGACATTTCTTCGTCAAAAATGCCGTACTCTTTGGCAAGTTGTCGAAGCCATTCGAGTGCTTCCTCAACATCACCGCTCGTTTGCAGAACAAGATAATTGAATAACTTTGTCAGTTGTTCAAGCCGTTGTTCATCGGTCGCGGAATTTTCATTCCATTTGCTGTAAAGAAACTTCATTCTTAATTGAAAATTGACGATGGATAATTATTAACTGATGTTACGCAGAAATATTAACCGCTTAACAAAGTAAAGTCGTCATGCCCGAATGCCTTAGTCGGGCATCCATCATTTAGATTCCCGCTTAAAACGTGCGGGAATGACGATTGGTTTTTTTTGGTTTTGCGTAACATCAATTAATAATTGCTTTTAGTCATAATCTTCAAATTTTCCTTTATTCGAAAAAATACTTCCAACCATATCTTTATAATGTGTGATATGATCGACTTCATCTTTTGCGATCTTTGAATTTTGATGCAAGCCGTCCAAAACAAATTCCATTGCCGAAGCAAGATCGAATTGATTGTTTGGATCCAATTTAAAATATTTTTGCGTTACGGCATAAAGATTCGGAACGCGGTTGAGTTCGGTATAATATGCAATGAAGGGCATATCATCAGCAACTTCAATAGAATTTCCCCCTTCAAACCACTGAACGATCTTTGAATATTCGCTTGTATCTTTTGGCTCTTGTCCTTGTGGTACTCGTTTTGGTTTTTGCAGCGGATCGGGAAAATATTTTTTGAACACTTCGCGTGTGGCTTTTCCCAGCAATGCTTTACCCACTTTGTTTGCTCCTTCTTGTTCACCTTCGAAGACCAATTCCACTTTTCCAGTTACACCCGGAAGAGCATGGGGGAGATCGCACATTCTTGGAACGATATCTTTTTCACTCATGACAATTGCTCTTCGTTCAGCATTGCTCACAAGATTTTCCATCGCAGCAATTGTCAATCGCGCGCTAACGCCCGACTTTTGATCGACAAATTCACTTTTACGTGCTTCGAACGCAATATTCTCAACGATCTCCTTGAAATAGTACGGCATATGCAATTGCAGTCCATCGCGTTCCACCCATGCTTCTTGATTAGTAATTTCGATTGCATCTTCCAACGAACGAGGATAGTGAGTAAGAATTTGGGAATCAATTCTGTCTTTTAATGGAGTGATGATGCTTCCACGATTCGTATAATCTTCCGGATTTGCTGTGAAGACAAGAAATACATCCAGTGGAATTCGAATATTGAATCCTCGTATCTGCACATCTTTTTCTTCAAGAATATTAAAGAGACCGACTTGAATGCGCGGCTGAAGATCTGGCAATTCGTTGATCGCAAAAATTCCTCGATTGCTTCGCGGTATCAATCCAAAATGAATAGCGCCTTCGTGTGAATAATGTAATCGCTGCGTTGCTGCTTTGATCGGATCAATATCGCCGATTAAGTCTGCGATGGTCACATCGGGAGTTGCTAATTTTTCACTGAACCGTTGTGAGCGATGGATCCATTCGATCTCAGTTTCATCTCCGAATTTTGCAATTTGATCGGCTCCGAATTTGCTCACCGGTAAGAACGGATTGTCGTTGATCTCACTTCCTTTTATCGTAGGAATGTATTCATCCAGCAATGCAGGTAACTGCCGAATCAGTCTTGTTTTCGCCTGTCCACGCAGACCAAGAAGTATGATATCGTGTTTTGCCAATATTGCATTGATCAGTGCCGGAATTACTGTTGATTCGTAGCCGATAATTCCCGGAAACAATTGTTCCTTTGTTCGTAATTTTTTTATAAGGTTTACCCTGATCTCATCCTTCACAGAAAGAACCTTGTATCCGATATTCTTTAATTCACCGAGCGTTTTGGCGTTCTTCATTTATTTCTTCCTTTGTTTTATTCAATATAGTTCTGCCACATGCAAAAATCAATTTCTTGGAATTGGAGGAATGTTACGTTATTTTTATCATAGTAGGTCAGACCTGCCCGCCGCTTCGCTTTGGCAGGCGGGCATTGTTCTCTGGCCATTAACGTTCATAATATTGACAGACATTTGGCAAAGAGATAGCTTCACCAAATTCTGTCCTACTTTACTTAAATGGCACTCACGTTACCTAATAAAACACTTGTATTGCGACTTAGTTCCATTGGAGACATTATTCTTTCATCTCCGCTGATTCGAGTATTAAGAAAATCTGTGGGTAATGCAGCGCGGGTGGATTTTGTCGTGAGAAAAGAATATGCAGAACTGGTTCGTTACAGCCACCATCTTTCAATTGTTTATGAATATGATATTGCAACAGGATACAAAGGTTTGCAAGAGCTTGCGCGTCAACTTCGCACAGAAAAATATGATCTTGTGGTAGATATTCACGACAGTATTCGTACCAAACTATTGCGGGCAGCGTGTAAAGCAAATGATGTTGTTGTGATGGACAAGAGAAAATTTGAACGATGGCTTCTGGTCAATCTAAAACGAAATGCGTATAACGACAATCTTACGGTTGCCGAACGCTATATTGAGACTGTTGAAGAGTACGGAATAAAGGATGATGATAAAGGTCTTGAAATTTTCATTCCGGATTCGATATTGTTTGAGATCTCCGGAAAAATGGGAAAACTAAAACTGAATCAATTCGAAAAAGTGATCGGTATTTGCCCCGGTTCTAAACATTTTACCAAACGTTGGCAGAAAGAGAAATTTGCAGAAGTAGGTGCGAGGATCGCGAAAGAATTCAATGCTAAGATTCTTCTGTTTGGCGGAGAAGGTGAACAAGCTGATTGCACATTTGTCCGCGATGAGATCGCTCGTCGTGTTTCAGAGCAATCAGTGTCAAACTTTGCCGGAGAATTTTCTCTTCTTGAATCCGCTGCCGCACTTGAGTTTTGTGATGTGGTTGTTACCAACGACAGCGGTTTGATGCACCTTGCCGCAGCAAAACAAAAGAAGATCGTAGCGATCTTTGGTTCAACAGTAAAGGAATTTGGTTTCACTCCTTATGGAACCGATGCTGTTGTTATAGAGAACAACAATCTTGACTGCAGACCCTGCACTCATATCGGGAAAAAAGATTGTCCCAAAGGACATTTTAAGTGTATGGAGGAGATTGGAGCAGAGGAAGTATATGCGGCGGTGAAGAAATTTCTTTAAGAAAATTCCCGACAAATTTTGAATAAGCAAGACCAAACAGTCGATAAAGATGCTGTCAATAGCCCTTTTATCGGCTGTTCTGTTTTCCGTTGCAATTCGTTCACTCATCTTCTATATTAGCCCACGTTTTAGACCTATGATTCTTAGCCAACATACCAAAACATTGCTATCTACGATCAATGATGCTTCCGGAAAAACATTGAAGCGTTCAATGGATATTGGCACATTGATCGAGATAGCTGAACAACATTCCATGCAGGATCAGCTGGATGATCTTGCTTTTTCCTCGAAATTCATTGTTAAATCATTTGAGCTGATGCAGCGTATCGGCAAAGATGGTAACGGATACGAAAAACTTTCTAAAGAATTTTCTGATCAAATACAAAAAGCTCAAGCATTGATAAAACAATTTCTTGACCGTGCCGATGGGATGACCAAAGCGCACTTTGCAGGGAATTATCTTGAGATGAATACACTGACGATGCAGAACTTGATGCAGCTCTTTCACGACTTAGGCTGGTACAAGAACTATCAAATAGATCAACGAAACTAACGAAAGTACTTACAAGCAGAGATCACTGAGGTTGCATTAAAAACTTCTCAAGTTCCTCTCTGTAGAAAGAATGTTTTTCGAAAGGAAGTTGTATGGCGAAGAAGTCAAAAAAACGCGCAGTAAAAAAATCCAAACCTAAAGTACAAAAAAAGAAAACAATTGTACGTCGGACAAAGAAACAACGGCGTGTTAAAAAAATTTCCCGAACACCCGCGCACATATCTGTATCGACAACGCAACCATCTGCGAGACAATCTTTGATATCAGAGAAATCGACTAAGCATAACGCTTACCTTGATGTTCTCCACAATTTTGAACTTGCCGCGAAGAAGATCAATCTTAACGAAGAACTTGCAATGCTCATCCGCACGCCGGACAGGGAACTGCGTGTTGAACTTCCCGTAATGATGGATGATGGTAAACTTCATTCTATTATTGGTTACCGTGTCCAGCATAATAATGCGCGCGGACCATATAAAGGTGGAATCCGTTATCATCAAGAAGTTGACCTTGATGAAGTGCGAGCGCTTGCATCGTTGATGACATGGAAAACTTCCATCGTCGATATTCCTTTCGGTGGCGCAAAGGGGGGCGTAACAATCGATCCGACAAAACTTTCTTTAGGAGAATTGGAAAGACTAACCAGAGCATTCACATCAAAGATCGATCTTATCATCGGACCATCGGAAGATATTCCAGCGCCGGATGTGAATACGAATGCACAGACGATGGCTTGGATGATGGATGAATACAGTAAATCGCACGGCTACTCACCTGCAGTTGTTACGGGAAAGCCGATCGAACTCGGCGGATCATTAGGACGTGAAGAAGCGACCGGACGTGGAGTTTGTATTGCATTGCGCGAAGCAGCAAGAACATATCATTTAGATCTAAAAAAGATCACTGTTGCAGTTCAAGGTTTCGGGAATGTTGGTTCAAATACAGCGCGAATTTTGGAACAAGAAATGGGAGTAAAAGTTGTTGCAGTGAGTGACGTAAAAGGAGGAGTGTATAATCCACGCGGAATTCGTTACGCCGATGCTGTAAATCAGATAAAGAATACAGGAAGTGTGCTGGGGCTTAAAGGTGGCGTAAAATTGACGAACGAAGAACTACTTGAATTAAAATGCGATGTGTTGATTCCTGCCGCATTAGGAAATCAATTGCGTAGTGATAATGCAAATAATGTAAAAGCTAAATTGATCGTTGAAGCGGCGAACGGACCGACAACATACGAAGCAGATGAAATATTTTTATCGCGAAACATCCAAGTCATTCCTGATATTTATGCAAATGCCGGTGGAGTGACTGTCAGTTATTTTGAGTGGGTACAGAATGTGCAGCGCTTTCGCTGGGATTATGCACGCGTGATGGCTGAACTCGAAAAAACCATGACATCAAGTTATTCCGCAGTTCTTCACACATCAGAAAAATATAAAGTGCCGATGCGTATTGGCGCATTTATTCTTGCAGTAGAACGAGTTGCAAAAGCGGCAAAGTTGAGAGGAATCTAAAACATAATTCTTTTTATCATATGACTCGAATGTATTGTAAAAAACTCATTGAGGATTTCTTATGGAGGTCTTTCTAGTTTTTCTGCTTCTGGCCTTTGCTGTTGTTGTGGTCGTAAAAGTGGTTGATCATTCGTCGCAACTACAGAATATTAAATGGCAAATTAAAAATCTTCCTAATCTTACCCGAAGAATTGAAGAACTTGAATTAGAACTTCAACAACTGAAGAACCCTGCTTCTTCAAAAGAAAAAGAAATTATTCCTTTCAAAGTAATTTCAGCCGAAACAAAACAAACGATCATAACTTCTCCTGTTATTCTTACTGATAGTCCTCAACCGAATATTTCTGCAAAGATTTTTGAAGAGCCAAAACCTTCGCGAACGCGCGAAGAATGGGAATCTCTTATTGGGGGCAAGCTGATGAATCGGATCGGTTCGTTGGCGTTGATTATTGGTGTTGGGTTCTTTCTAAAATATGCGTTTGATAATAATTGGATCAGTGAAACAGTACGGGTTCTCATTGGTGCAGCTTTTGGATTGATTTCTGTTGTGGGTGGATATTTGACCAACAAAAGAGGTTTTGCCATTTTTGCGCAAGGATTGGTCGGTGCAGGGATTTCGATACTTTATCTTTCTGTTTATGCGTCATACAATTTCTATCATCTCGTACCGCAATGGGCTGCATTTGGACTTATGTTCTTGATAACTGCTTTTACTTTTGCAAATGGATTGTTCTATGATTCGCTAGCCGTCGCATTGCTCGGGTGGGCCGGCGGATTTCTAACGCCGATATTATTGAGTTCGGGCGAAGCAAATGAAATTGGTTTGTTCAGCTATATTTCTATTCTAGATATCGGACTCGTAGCTTTGATTGTCAAAAAGAGGCGTTGGAATATCCTTGAACCATTGACCTTTATTGGAACGTGGCTGATGTTTTTTGCATGGTATCAGGAATACTATGCAAAGCAGGATCTATTTCTGACCGCATTCTTTGTTAGTCTATTCTGGGGAATATTTCTTTTTCTTGATATCTATCGCTCAAAGTCATCGGTATCGACAGAGATTATCAATCATATCGTGCCGGGATTGAATATTCTTATTTATTACTCTGTAGTATATCTTATTGTTAATGAACAGTATCATCAATGGATGAGTACTATTACGATTGCAATTGGCGGAGTCTATCTGCTAATGTTTCTGTCGTTCCATCGATCCGGTACATTAACTGAAATTATTCGTATTCGATATACTCTGACATCCGTAATACTTCTTGTCCTTGCAACATCAATTCAATTCGATGATTTCAATACGGTCATTTGCTGGTCAATTGAAGCCGCATTATTAATTTTTTATGCGGTACGTTGGAAATTAGCCTACCTCAGGCAAGCAGCTTTGGTGCTGTTCGGTATTGGCGTATTTAAGCTCCTTTTATTTACAAAAGGAGCTTACGGTTATATCCCACTAGATGAATTTTTATTGATTGTGAATCAACGGGCGGCATCTTTCGTAATACTTGCAGGATGTTTGCTGTACAGCGCCGTGACTCTGAAAAAATTGGGAGAACATAAACAAAATGAAATTTCAATTGTCCATTTTATATGGATCGCTATCATTTTTTTATTGTTAACCATTGAAACAAATGATTTTTATCAGTTAAAAGAATTAAGAGGTGGAGATGTCGAGAAGGTATCGTTAGAGTTCACCCGAATGATAGTTTTTAGTGTTGTGTGGATGGTTTATTCCATAGTGTTGATATGGTTTGGTCTTTTGAAGAAGATAATACCAATGGTTTTATCAGGCTTGTTTATTGCATCGATTGGTGCGTTATTTGGATCCATTAAAGGCATTGCATTTGATCCCGTTGAACAATTTACATTTATTCTGAATATCCGCTTTTTTTCGTTAGTGCTCCTTGTCATTGGTTTGGCAATTCACTCTAAGATGTTTAGAAGTTCGGAAGTATTGCTTGAATGGAAGGATGACATTGTTAATATCATTAATGTTGCAGCTGTCATTCTTGTGTTGGTGTTGCTTACCGGTGAAACGAGAGATTATTTTCAAAAAGATATAGTTTCAACAACTGACAAAAGTAATCTGGTGAATCTTCAACAACTTTCCATTTCGGGTATTTGGTTAACATATTCTGTCATACTTATGTCGTTTGGAATTTGGCGCAGGCTCCGCGGATTGAGGTTTGTTGCAATATTCGTATTTGGAATTACAATTCTGAAAATTTTTATATATGACCTTTCATTTTTGGAAACACTATTCAGAATATTTTCTTTTATGGGATTGGGTTTCATTCTGCTTGCTGTTTCATTTGTCTATCAGAAATTTAAGGATATCATACTCGGGAAAAACTGAACGCTCAAAGAACCATATTAATCAATATAATTATGGAAACCGAAAAAATAGAAATACCATCCAACGCAATTGCTGCGCTTGAAATGGGAAACAAGATCGAAGCGATCAAAATAGTCCGTGCCGCAAAAGGTTTGGATTTGAAAGATTCCAAGGATATGGTTGAAGCATATCTTCGTGGTAATCCGGGATTGGAACAACGATTTAAGGATAAACAATCCCAAAATAATCACTCTGGAAAGCTTTTGTTCATTCTTATTGTAATTGGTCTTATTGCCTATGTAATTTTCTCAAGACGATTATATTAATTTCAAACAAAACAGTTCATTGAACTGCTGTTGCATAATCGTTGCCCTGCAAGAAATCTCTTTTCCTGTTAATCAATTTTTCCCTACCTTAGTGCACTGAAAGGAATTTTCCTATGAAAAATCTATTACGCTTTTTTTTCTTAAGTATCATTGCTTGTTTAATTCTACTCAGTCAAACAAAACCGGGAATTGAAGTTCTTGCTGAATCCAATTTCCAACTTTTGCAAGGCAAACGTGTTGGCCTGATCACAAATCCAACAGGAATTACATCGAATTATATTTCAACAGTTGATATACTTGCAAAAGCAAATGGCTTCAATCTTGTTGCATTGTTTGGTCCCGAGCATGGCGTGCGGGGTGATGTTACTGCCGGCGGGAAAGTGGATAATTTTATAGACACAGCAACCGGGCTTCCGGTCTATTCATTGTATGGAAAAACGCGCAAAGCAACCCCTGAAATGTTGAAAGGAATTGATGTTCTTGTGTATGACATTCAAGATATTGGTTCGCGTTCATACACATTCATCAATACTATGGCATTAGCGATGGAAGCGGCAGCAGAAAATAATATTGAATTCATCGTTCTCGACCGTCCGAATCCGCTGAACGGAAACAGAGTAGAAGGAAATGTACTCGACTTGAAATTCAAATCGTTTGTCGGACAATACCCAATTCCATATGTGTACGGAATGACGTGCGGAGAACTTGCCGAACTTTTGAACAACGAAGGATGGCTGGAAGACAAAAAAAAATGTAAACTAACGGTCATCAAAATGGAGAACTGGAAACGATGGATGCATTGGGATAACACAAAACTTCCATGGGTGCCGACATCGCCGCATATACCAAATTCACAAACGGCATTATTCTATTCTGCAATTGGAATGCTGGGAGAACTGGAAACGATTAATATCGGCGTTGGTTATACAATGCCGTTCCAGCTTGTAGGACAGGAATGGATCAACGGTGCTCAGCTTGCAGAGGTCCTTAACACTAAAAAACTTCCGGGAGTTATTTTCAGACCGCTTTCATTTAAACCGTATTATGGAAAACAGATTGGGAAACAACTTTCGGGAGTGCAAATCCATATCACCGATAATGCAAAGGTCAATCTAACAAATATTCAAGTGCATGTGATCGAAGCACTCATAAAATTATACCCTGATAAGAATCCATTTATAATCGCGGATTCAGACCGTAACGGTATGTTCGATAAAGTTGCAGGAACCGATGACGTTCGGAAGAAATTATCGGATGGTAGTGCAGCATCAACGATCATTGCATCATGGCAGAACAATGTTACAGAATTTATGAAAGTTCGAAAGAAATATTTGTTATATGATTAAACGGTTTTATAGTCAGGTAAGAACTGATTGTTTTTATTCCGTTCGTTGAATACTGCACGATAACTTCTTATCTTCAATCCATGGAAAATTCAAGATCGAAATTCTTTCTTATCATCTTTACGCTGAGTGCAATATGCTGGCTCGGTGCAGGAATCATGAAGAATATTCAAATCGGAAATCTTCTTGAATTTGGAACTGTAGAGCTTAAACAGACACTTACTGTTGAAGTTGAACGAACTGCATACGATACGATTGCAAAGTTATCGGTCATTATTTTTATTTTCTATCCGTTCGTGCTCATCGCAGGAATCAGTTATTTAAAGACGACGCAGAGAACAATGAAAAATGAGGGCTGGTTGTTAATGTGCACCATCTTGCTGTTTATGTTTGTACCGGTTGAAATTTATTGTTTTTGGCTCGACTGGAAAATTGTGGGACTGAATTATTGGGGAGAATGGCCGCTTGAAGAATTCCGCAAAGCATT
The DNA here is from genome assembly GCA_030679145.1 of Bacteroidota bacterium. Lineage (GTDB taxonomy): Bacteria > Bacteroidota > Ignavibacteria > UBA10030 > UBA8401 > UBA8401. Next base: position 30,827 of record JAUXTU010000120.1, read on the forward strand.
TGTACTTCGGTTGACTGCATTTGCTGGACTTCCATTCATTGGCCAGTTATGCTATTATACTATTCCGATTTTAGTTATCTTTAAGCCATTTAGAAAATCAACATTATAACCATGAATGCAGAAGATTATTTACCGGATTTAGAAGAACTTGCCGCCGAAATGGGAATGAGAATCCGCTATGAAAAAGGAGATTTTGACGGTGGGTACTGTATTTTAAAAGATCAGCAGATCATTGTTGTGAATAAAAAATTGCATCCATCGCGTAAGGCAGGTGTTATTGCTCTTGCGCTTGGTGAAATGGGCATTGAGAATCTGTTTGTGAAACCGAACGTGCGGATGTTTATTGAAGACGAAATGGTGCGGGTACGCTAGAAACCATTATGAATATACTTATCATCAACGGACCTAATCTAAATCTTCTCGGTACCCGCGAACCGCACATCTACGGTTCACAAACGCTTGCTGATATTCAGAATGAATTGACCGAAAAATACCCCAAAGCATCGCTCACGTTCTTTCAATCCAATCACGAAGGAGCAATTGTTGATGCCCTGCAATCCACTATCGGAAAAGATTTTCACGGTATCGTGATCAATGGAGGTGCATTCACTCATTATTCTTATGCTATCCGTGATGCGATCTCGATGTTGACTATTCCAACCATTGAAGTGCATATTTCCAATATCCATTTGCGTGAAGAATTCCGTCGTCATTCCGTTACTTCACCGGTGTGTGTTGCTCAGTTATCAGGTTTTGGTTCGAGTGGATATTCCCTTGCTGTTGAAATGTTACTCAATCGTAAGAGCAGCGCATAAATGATCAAAGCAGTCATTTTCGATCTTGATAATACCCTTGTTGATTTTATGGCGATGAAACGCCAGGCAATTGGTGCGGCGATCAATGCAATGATCGATGCTGGATTAAAATTGAATCGCGAAGAGATTCAGATGCGTATCGATAAGATATATAAGGACAACGGAATAGAATTCCAAAATGTCTTTGATCAGTTATTATACAACGAGTTTCAAAAAGTAGATTACAAAATTCTCTCCGCCGGTGTCATCGCATATCGAAGAGCACGCGAAGCGGCATTGTTTCCTTATCCACACGTGTATAAAACATTAATGGAACTGGTGAAGATGGGATTAAAACTCGGGGTTGTTTCTGATGCTCCTGCAAAGGAAGCGTGGCTGCGATTGTCATATTTAAATCTTCATCATAGTTTTGACAATGTTGTTACATTTGAAGATACCGGAATTCGAAAGCCTGATCCAGCTCCGTTCGTAAAAATTCTTTCGCTACTAGATGTGAAACCATACGAAGCGTTGATGATCGGTGATTGGGCGGAGCGGGATATGGTTGGCGCTTCAAAAGTAGGGATGAAAACAGTCTTCGCACGGTACGGCGATACGTTTGGCACGATCGAAACAAATGCTGATTACGAAGTGAATGATATTGCAGAGTTGATTGATATTGTGATGAACGAAAATAAAATTAAGATTTAAGTTTGCAATAGATTAAAAAATATTTTTTAATAGATCAGTGTAATCAGTGGCAAAAAATAAAAAAGTCTCACAATGACAATTGAACTATCATTATGATCTCCGGCATCGGCATCGACATTATCGAAATTTCACGCATTGAACATTCCATTGCTCAATACGGCGATATTTTTTTGAAAAAACTTTTCACCGAAAACGAGATACTATATTGTAAATCCAAACAATTTCCTACGCAGCATTTTGCGGCGCGATTTGCAGCGAAAGAAGCATTCAGCAAAGCAGTTTCAACAGGATGGTCAGGTGAATTTGAATGGAAAAATGTTGAAGTGAAGAACGATCCTGCTGGGAAGCCAGATTTTATTTTGTATGGAAAAACCGCCGAAACACTTCAAGGATATTCTATTTTCCTTTCCATGTCCCATTCGGACACAAGCGTGATTGCATTCGTTGTGATCGAGAAGCAGAGCTAAATTACTGCTGCTGACGTGTGAACCGCTCTACGAGTCGTAGACCGCCGCGCCTTGAATTGAAAATTGAGTTTTCTAAATATCAGCCAGAGGTTGATGCGCCTTTGGCGCACACAACTTATGATACGACGACATTTTCAAATTAAAAAACAATTTCAACGCGCTGGAACGTTACCACGCAGCTTAATTCCAGTCCGTTAGAACACACAAAACAATTTAAGGCGATAATCCAAAAACGGAGAGGTGAATAAGATGCCAACCCTATCGTTAATACAAATATTTATAATGCTACTCAATTACAGTAATGGAAGTAGCAGTGATTCGCTTTATACTGGTAATACTGGTGCGCCTGTTATCTTTGAATCAGCATCAACAAACTTGGCTCTGTCCGAAGACGAATATAATAAACTTGCGGACAAGCGGTCTAAATTTAAATTTTTTGTAAGAATATCTCAAAAACCGATACATTTGAGTGCAAATGCTCGATTTGGTTTTGGTTTAGTTTTTGGAGGTTTCAATCGGGGTTGGATATTAGATGGGGATGAAAAGAAAGGATACATTCTTTATGCTGACCTTAATGCGAATGGCGATCTAAATGATGATTCCCCGTTAAAATTTAATTATGTAAACGGAAAATATTCTGTAATCTTACATACCGATGTAACCAAAAATAATGATGGAAACGAAGAAACATATCCAGTCCAAATAAAATTAGAAGTTACCCGTGTTGTTTCATCAGGAAAAACAGAAGAACAACTTGCATTGATAGATTATTCTATCACTCAACGCAATGGCGTTATTCAAATTGGAAAAAAGAAAATATTCTTTACTTTAACAGGAGACCAGGGAATTTATAATTCCGATTTAGATCGAGTATCTTTTGATTTTAACGAAGATGGTAAATATAGTTCGTCAGAAAGTTATGCTGTTAGTGAAAATTACGTAAATATTGGAGATAGCAGTTATGGGTTTCATATTGACCGTTATGGACGAAGTTTAACTCTAAAACTTCTTTCAGAACATTTGTTGGGGAGACCAAGTCTGGAAATGGGAAGTCAAGTTCCTGAATTTAGTTTTAAAGATTTAAATGGGCAGTTGCATCATTTATCTGATTATCGAGGTAGAATTTTGTTATTGGATTTTTGGGGATACTGGTGTGGTCCTTGCGTAGAAGAAGTACCAATATTTGTTTCTACTTACAAAGATTTTCACTCCAAGGGGTTTGAAATTATTGGAATTCATAGTGGGAATGATTCTGCAATAGTCAGAAAATTTATTTCTGAACACGATATGAATTGGAATCAAATCATCGAGAGTGAAGATGGAGTTATCCAAAAATTATTTCGAATCAAACAATATCCTACACACTTTCTTATTGGACAAGATGGTACTATTATTTCAAAAAGTTTTGGACAAGGAGAAAATATTGCAAAAGAAATTATTACACAATTCAAAACGAATTAATCCAAATGTGTTAACTCTAATATCTACCGTGTGTGTTCTAACCAGTCGTCAAGTTGACCGCATTATGTGTGAGGCATCCTTCCGGATTTTTTGAAACCGTTAAAACGGTTTAGATTTGAACTTTGTGCATATAACCCACGACTTAAGTCGTGGGTTAGCACAACGAAACACAAATATATCCAGTCGTTTTAACGACTTTTTAAAACGGTCAACCTGAGTAAATTATTTTTCTAAAATCTTTGCAGATTTTCCTTCGTAATTCAGTTCAATCATCGTTCCTGTTTTTTTCAGCATTGAAGATTTGAATGTAACGTCGTCATCCATCCTCTGTCTTGAGATCTC